>JANNBJ010000168.1:0-131674 GCA_031385325.1 Gammaproteobacteria bacterium
CCCTGCTCGATTATGAAGAGTCGGAAGTCGATGTGGTCGAGCCTGCTCAACTTTAAGAGTCTGCTCAACAATTTGATGAGGCTGTCGTCGACATTGACTTGCTACTCGACAGCGATCGTTCCGACTTTCCCGAAGAACTTCCGGTCGACAGTCGTTGGGAAGATGTCTACGACAGCAGTGGGTCACCAGCAGGATCCAGCGAAAACTGGGACATGGAAGATCGCAACACCTACCGGGAAACGCTGAACGACTACCTTCTGTGGCAACTCAACCTGACGCCGGTGTCACCGACCGACCAAGGCATTGCCACGATGCTTATTGATGCGATCGACAGTGACGGCATGCTCACCATCAGTGTCGAAGACCTCGTCGAGTCCGTTCGTGATGAAAATCCGGATGTCGGTGTCGAGGAAGTGGTTGCCGTACTCAAGCTCATCCAGCACTTCGATCCCATCGGTGTCGGGGCGCGGGATTTGCGTGAATGTCTGACCATTCAGCTGCTGGCCATGACCGAAGAAACACCAGGGCGCAATCACGCGCTGGAACTGGTGGCCAACTATCTGGATCTCCTCGCCGCACACGATTTTTCAGCGCTCTGCTCAAAATTAAAGCTGCCCGAGAAAGAGCTTGCAGAGGTGATTGCACTGATTCAGTCTCTGAATCCACGACCAGGCGCTACGGTCACAACCGAGCCGGAGGAATACATCATTCCGGATGTTGTCGTTCGCAAGGCAACGACCAAACGCGGAAGCCGCTGGGTGGTCGAACTGAACTCGGACGCCTTGCCAAAAATCCGGCTCAACGAACAGTACGCTGACCTGGCAAAAAGTGTCGCCAGCGCTGCCGATGCGAGTTACCTGCGTGAACACATCACGGAGGCTCGCTGGTTCCTCAAGAGCTTGCAGAGTCGACACGACACGCTTCTCAAGGTCGCCAGCAAGATCGTCGAGATGCAGCGCGGTTTTTTCGACTACGGCGAGGAAGCGATGAAACCACTGGTCCTCGCTGATATTGCCGCTGTCGTTGATATGCATGAATCAACCATCTCGCGGGTAACCAGCCGCAAGTACATGCACACCCCTCGCGGTGTGTTTGAGCTGAAGTATTTTTTCTCAAGCCATGTCGCGAGCAGCACTGGCGGCGAAGTATCGAGTACCGCCATTCGTGCGCTGATCAAGAAACTCACCGCTGATGAGAGTCCACGCAAGCCTCTCAGCGACAGTCAATTAGTAACCCTGCTCGCCAAACAGAACATCACAGTGGCCCGCAGAACCGTAGCAAAGTATCGGGAATCCTTGCGGATTCCGCCTTCCAACGAACGAAAACGGCTTATTTGAAGATGTCTAACAAGCCCTCGCAAAGGAGTGATCAATGCAGCTGAACATTTCTGGCCACCACATCGACGTAACCGATGCACTACGTGACTATGTCACAGAGAAGATGGACCGATTGGTGCGCCATTCAGACCACATTACTAATGTGCATGTCGTCCTGACAGTCGAAAAGATGATTCAGAAGGCTGAGGCCACAGTACATGTCAGTGGCGGTGAGTTGTTTGCCGATGCGCAAATGGAAGATCTGTACGCCGCCATCGATATGCTGGCGGACAAACTCGACCGCCAACTGATTAAACACAAGGAAAAGACAGTCAATCGGCATCACAGCCGGGGGTAAATCGGTATCGTGTTTGATCTAGCCAACATACTGTCGACGGCATGCACTGCGGTTGACGTCGAGGTCCACAGCCGCAAGCGGGCGCTCGAGTGGATCAGCGAGCGACTGTGCGAAGCGCATCCGGAACTGGATGCGCGAGATGTCTTCAGTGCCCTCCAGGCACGCGAGCGACTGGGGAGCACTGGCCTCGGCGAAGGCATCGCCATTCCCCACTGTCGAACTTCATTCAACCAGATCACCGGTGTATTCGTTCGCCTGCAATCACCCATCGAGTTCGATGCCCCGGATGGTCAGGCCGTTGATCTCCTCTTCGGCTTGATCGTGCCGGAATCAGAAGCGAACGAACATCTTAAGGTTCTCGCCAGCCTCTCGCGTGCATTCACAGATGAACACACAACCGTACGCTTGCGCGCTGCCGCAACTGCAACCGAATTGCGAGCGATACTGCTGGAAGGCTCGTTGGTCGCAGGCACATAACCATGCAGCTGATTGTTGTCAGTGGTCGGTCCGGATCGGGGAAGAGCACAGTGCTCAAGGTGCTTGAAGACGCCGGGTTCGATTGCATCGACAATTTTCCCGTTAATCTCCTGCAGTCGCTGGTGCACAACGCATTGCGCGATCCGCGTCAGAAGGACAGCTCGATTGCCGTCTGCATCGACGCCCGCAGTCGAGACCTCGAACGCTTCCCGGAGATTCTGCTTTCCCTCGACCGCATGGACGTGGACTGCCAGGTCGTCTTTCTCGATGCGCTGAGTCCGACACTGGTAAAACGATTCAGCGAGACTCGTCGACGCCACCCGTTGACCGATCAGTTCACCGATCTGCGCCAGGCGATCGAAGCCGAGGCCGAGGTGCTGGAGTCACTTTCCGATCTCGCCGACCTTACCGTCGATACCACACGCCTCTCGGCCCAGGAACTGGGAGAACTCATTCGCCTGCGTGTGCTCGGACGAGCCCAGAATCGCATGTCACTGCTGTTTCGCTCGTTCGGGTTCAAACATGGCGTGCCGGTTGATGCGGACTTCGTATTCGATGTTCGCTGCCTGCCGAATCCGCACTGGGTTCCGGAGCTTCGCCCATTCACCGGGCGGGATGAACAGGTGATCAGCTACCTGGCTGCAGAAGACGAAGTGAATCGAATGTTCGACGACATCGCCGGTTTCCTGGAACGCTGGCTACCCTGTTTCGGTGAGAACAACCGCACCTACATGACGGTGTGCATCGGTTGCACGGGCGGGCAACACCGGAGCGTTTATCTGGCCGAACGACTTGGGCTCCACTTTGGCTCGCGTGAACTTGACATACTGGTACGACATCGCGAATTGGCTTAGCCTTCGGCCACGTACCTCGCCAAGCAGTCCGGACCCGCACACACCATGGCAGAACGACAAGTCCAGATCGTCAACCGTCTCGGTATACATGCTCGCGCCGCTGCCAAGCTGGTTGATGTCGCCAAGGGTTTTGCCAGCGACATCACCCTGGAGAAGGGCAGCCAGAAAGCCAATGGCAAACGCATCATGACAGTGCTTGCGCTGGAGGCGCCGATTGGCAGTGCACTGATACTGCGCACCAGCGGCAGCGACGAAAGCGCTGCGCTGGACGCCATCACGACGTTGATCGCCAATCGTTTTGGCGAACCTGATTGAGTCGCTGATCTGGTTTAACCACACTCCGGATTGATTTGCAGAAGATCGTCGCGCCGCCCAAAACAGCGGGGCACTTACCTGCAGTGCCATAAACCTTAACTGCCTCGGAAGTCGACCGATTGCCGGAACTACAAGAACAGGTTGGTAACGTCCTGCATGGTCGGATGCCACAAACACCAGCCGAAACTCGTTTGCTGCTGGAGTCGATGCGCCCGGTCGAAATCGCGACATTGCTGGAGTCGACGCCGCCAAAACTGCGCAGACTGATCTGGGACCTGGTCGACGATGACCTGTCCGGGCAAGTGCTTGCGTACCTGCATGACGACGTGTCCGCTGAACTTCTCGAGACCATGAACACGGCCGAGCTGGTCGCTGTCGCCGATGAACTCGAAATCGACGATTACGCAGACCTCTTGCAGCAATTGCCACAGGCCATGATTCAACAGGTGCTCGGGGCCCTGGATCTGGGTGATCGGCAGCGCCTGGAGGCCGTGCTGTCGTACCCGGAAGACACCGCGGGCGGGATCATGAACACGGATACCGTCACCGTGCGGCCACGACATTCAGCCGACGTTGTGCTTCGTTATCTGCGTCTGCGCAAGGAGCTACCCGAACCCACCGACGCACTGATCGTGGTAAACGACAGCGATGAATACGTCGGCATGTTGCCACTGACCAAGCTCCTGACTTCCGATCCGTCCGTAAACGTCCGCGAAATCATGAACGCCGAGGCCGAGGCCATCATCGTCGACATGCCTCGCACAGCCGTCGCCAGAATGTTCTCGGAACAAGACCTGGTTTCCGCAGCGGTGGTCGATCACGCGGGCGTTCTGATTGGCCGCATCACCATCGACGATGTCGTCGACGTCATCATTGAAGCAGCCGACGAAGCGGTGCTGGCTCCGGCTGGCCTGGACGCAGAAGACGACACGTTTGCCACCGCGCGCAGGACCTTCCCCAGACGAGCGATCTGGCTCGGCATCAACCTGGTAACGGCATTTCTCGCCTCGGCCGTGATCAACGTCTTTGAAGGCACGATCGAGAAAGTGGTCGCGCTCGCGGTGCTGATGCCCATCGTTGCCAGCATGGGTGGAATTGCAGGCACCCAGACACTGACGCTGGTCATCCGTGGGATTGCGCTGGGACAGGTCGGGCGGGCGAATTTGCGCTGGCTGCTCAACCGTGAGTTTACGGTTGCTGCACTCAACGGCTTTTTCTGGGCGCTACTGGTCGGAGTGGCCACAACGATGGTCTTTCAGGATTACCGACTCGGCGCGGTACTTGCGATCGCCATGATCGTCAACATCATGATGGCCGCCTTCGCGGGCACGTTGTTGCCCGGCTTGTTACGAGGATTCGGCATCGATCCCGCCATCGCCGGCGGAGTCGTGCTGACGACCTTCACCGACGTCACCGGATTCTTCACGTTTCTCGGGCTGGCGACCTGGGTTTATGGATAAGAGGTTTGTGGATAAGAGGTTTGTGGATGAGGGGATTTTAGATACGACCGCGATCCTGGTTACCCAGCCCCGGCAACCATCATCGTTTCAATCAGGATGCTCGGACTGCGAACGTTGCCTCGCAGATCCACATCATCACCAACGCCGACAATGGCCAGCAGCATGTCCTTCAAATTCGACGCGATGGTAACTTCGTCGACCGGATAGGCAATTTCACCATTCTCGATCCAGAACCCTGACGCGCCACGTGAGTAGTCGCCGGTCACCATGTTGACACCTTGTCCCATGCATTCGGTGACCAGGAATCCACGCTGCATCTGACGATACAGCTGTGCCGGTGGAACCTTGGGGCCGAGTATTTCCACGTTGTGGACTCCGCCCGCATTGCCGGTCGTGGTCATCCCGAGGCGGCGCGCCGAATAGGTAGAAAGCACGTAACTCGCGACGACTCCCGCATCGACAAATCTTTTCTCCCGGGTCGCCACTCCGTCGCCATCCCACGCGGCACTTCCCAGCGCCTCGGGCAAGAGCGGAAATTCCGCCAGGCTGTAGGCCTTCGGCAAAACCTGCTTGCCAAGCGAGTCCAGCAGAAAGCTCGCTTTTCGGTACAAGGATCCGCCGGAAATTGCACCCAGTAGTCCGGACAACAAACCACCCGACACATCCGGTGAATAGAGAACCGGAAAACTTCCGGTTGGCGCCTTGCGCGGCGACATGCGGGCCAGAACCCGATTCGCAGCCTTGCGGCCGACGGCTTCGGCCGATTCCAGATCTGCCAGTCGCCGCGATACCGAGTACCAGTAGTCCCGCTGCATTGAGCCATCCGCAGCATTACCGATCATGACGCAGGACAGACCAAAGCGCGTCCCGCAATGTGAGCCGATAAATCCATTGGAATTCCCTAACACACGTAACATGCGATGGCTGCTCAACGACGTTCCATCTGATCGTGTCTGGACACGGTCGACTGCCATCGCGGACGCCTCACAAGCCAGTGCCGCGGTTTCAGCCGTGCCGGTATCGACCTCACTCGGGTGATAGAGCCCAAGCTCGGGGAAATCCTTGGCCATCAGCTCAGGCGCAGCCAACCCGGCGTATTCATCCGCTTCAGTAAATCGAGCGATATCACATGCCGCGCGAACGGTTGAGGCGATCGCTCCGGCACTGCTATCGGAGGTACTTGCGTTGCCCTTGCGCTGGTCGAAATAGACCGTGATGCCAAAACCACGATCCTGGTTGAACTCTACGTTTTCAACGTCCTGGTTACGAACGCTGACTGACAGGCCGGTATCAAAACTGGCACTCACTTCGGCAGCGGTTGCACCTTGTGTTTTCGCGGCGGCGAGAATTCGTTCCACCAGCCCTTCGAGCTCTCTTCGCTTTTCGCTAATATCCATGACCTTCCAGATGTTGCCCAACGATGATTAACACTGACCTGCCGGACGACGACGTTCCGTCGAGAACCGCTCGCAAACGCAACGCCCAGGAGATCACGGATTTCGGCCGACAGCTCACGCAGCTGAACGCAACCCAGTTGGCCGCCCTTGATCTGTCTCCTGAATTACATGAGGCCATTACGGACTACCAGCGCTTTACCAGTCACGGCGCAAAACGTCGCCAGTCGCTGTTGATCGGCAAGTTGTTGCGTGATTCGGACGAGACTGCGGTCCAGGCAAGGCTGGCCAATGTCCTGCAGGAAGATGCCGAGTCCATCTATCGACATCATCAGGCCGAAATCTGGCGCGATCGCCTGATCGCAGGGGAACAATCTCTGGACGCTTATGTCCAGGCGCACCCCGAAGTCGACGCAGTTGCGATGAGAGACCTACTCCGACGCATTGCCAGAGCCACTGATGATGCGCAGGCGCGCCCACATCGACGCGCACTGTTTCGTCTGCTTCGACAGCATGAGTGAACGGCCTCAAGCCTGGGTTCCACCCACGTTGACTTCATCGATTCGCAGCGTCGGCTGACCCACACCAACCGGCACCGACTGCCCGTCCTTGCCACAGACGCCAACACCGCGATCCAGCGCCAGGTCGTTGCCAACCATGGAGATCCGACGCATGACATCGGGGCCGTTGCCAATCAATGTCGCACCCCGGATCGGATCCGTAACCTTGCCACCACGAATGAGATAGGCCTCGGTTGCCGAGAACACAAATTGTCCCGACGTGATATCCACCTGCCCTCCACCAAAGTTCACCGCATACACCCCATTGTCCACGGACGCGATGATCTCGGCCGGGTCGTACTTGCCAGGTCGCATGAAAGTATTGGTCATTCTTGGCATGGGCATGTGCGCATATGACTGGCGGCGGCCATTGCCGGTCGGCACGACGCCCATCAGTCGCGCATTGAGTTTGTCTTGCAGATAGCCGCGAAGAATTCCATTTTCGATCAGTACGGTTTCCTGCGTCGGCGTGCCTTCGTCATCTATGGTCAGTGATCCGCGCCGTCCCAACATCGCGCCGTCATCCACAATCGTGCATTGAGGCGAAGCAACCAGCTCACCCATGCGGCCGCTGAAAGTGGACGTGCCCTTTCGATTGAAGTCGCCTTCAAGGCCATGTCCAACCGCTTCATGCAGCAACACCGCCGGCCAGCCTGGACCAAGCACAACCGGCATGGGTCCGGCTGGCGCCGCCAGTGCATCCAGATTGATCAACGCCATGCGAACTGCTTCGCTGACATGGTAGCTACCCTGTTCGACCAGTCGTTTCACATCGAAGCGACCACCACCACCGGACGAGCCCCGTTCGCGACGACCATTGCTATCAACAATCACGGAGACGTCGAGTCGCACCAGCGGACGACGGTCAGCGGCGAGTGTGCCGTCCGTGGCGATGACCAGAACACTCTCATAGCTGGCACCGAGGCGTACGTTGACTTCACTCACTCGTCGATCCAGCGATCGTGCTTGTGCATCCAGTTCACGAAGCAGGGCAACTTTCTGCAGCTCGTCGAGGCCCGGTATCGGATCGAGGGCGTCGTACATCGGCTTGGAAAGTCTGGGCACACCCACTTTCACTTTGCCATCGCCGCCTGAGCGGGCAATACCACGTGCAGCTCGTACGGCGGCCAGGACTTCATCACTACCAAAATCTTCTGCATAGGCGTAACCGGTCTTTTCACCGCTCACCGCACGAACGCCAACACCCCGATCTACCGAAAACGTACCTTCTTTGACGATACGATCTTCCAGCGACCAGGCTTCCATCCGGTGCTGCTGAAAATACAACTCACCAAGATCGATACGATGCGAAGCAAGCTCGCCAAGCATCGATTCAATTCCGGGCATGGAAAGACCGGCCCCTTCAAGCAGTTCTGTCGAAACCAATTCAATCAGCGTACTCAAGGCTACCCCCGCACCTACTTCGGTGCGTCGTCTTGTTGTGAAGATGCATTCCCGGTGCCTGATGGCCTCGCTTCTTTCGAATCACCATCGACCGGAGAATCCGGTTCATCCGAGGCCACGACCGGCGCAACCGACGGTTGCGTGATCACCGCGACGGGTTCAGTCAACTTCGCATCGAACAGTTCGACAAACCGCACGTCCGGTTCAGCCAGAGTACCGTGAACGGTGTACTTGGCGCTCGAGAACTGCTCGAGTGGTTTGCGCAACATGCGTTCACCCACGAGGACACCCAAACCCGCGAGGGGATTGGCCAACGCGATATAAACACCATACCACGGCAGGTTCTTGCTCACCGGCAGGGTAATCACGAGTTCATTATCGAGAACGCCGGTTGCCATGTTCACTCGGCCGCCAAGCCGAAAATCCGAAGATGTCGACCGGACTTCCATCGGCTTGACGAAGGTCAGTATGCGGTCCCGCAGATCGATGCCCGCTTCCAGTGTTTCGAATCCAACGCCTTTGCCGATTACATCCGAGAAGTTGAAGTTCAAGCGTTTGATGATCGCAGTGAAACTGAAGAGGCTCATGATACGCATTGCACCACTGCCCGATTCAACCTCCAGAAACCGGCCATTCCTGGCCGAAAAATCAACCGCACCAACCATGCCGCTTATCGTCACATTCAACGGCGAACCCGACCAGCGAACATCCGCCGTGAGTTGCGCAGACTCACTGGCAACGCTGGGTGCGTAGCGCCACTGCGGCAGGACCTGCGCAAGATCCTTCATGGTCACCCCACCTTTGAAAGAGCTCATGTCATCGGTTGCGGTCCAGAGCATCGGCGCAGTGCTCTGTATCTCCAGTCCTTTCACTGATGCAACCAGCGCCTCAATCTGCACTGTGTCGGCAGCAGGCTTGCGAAGATTGAAACGCCATTTGCCAAAATCATCTTCGCCGCGATAGATCTGTTCGATCTGGACATTGGCTTCCGGCAAGTCCGCAATCAGCGATTCCGACAACGGGTCCTTGTCCTGATGCGGGCCGTAGACTCGAATGTTCGGATCGACCGGTTCCGGTGGTTCAGCCGCTGGAAAGCGCAGCACGCCAAGACTGATATCGATCGGCGCAGAACCACCGAATGTGGCCCGCCCTTCGATGTCGTCACCAAGGAACTCAAACGAGATACGATCATTCGTGGGTTGACCACTGACAATCAGATCGTCAAACGAAAGTTCTCCAATACGCGCACGATCGATTCGCAGGTCGTCTACCTGCCATCGCTCAAAACCTCGTGCAGCCGAAACACCTCCTGGCTCGCTTTGCCGCCCGAACAACCGGGTCCATTCGGTCAGCTGAAATCGATGCAATCGGCCACTGATGCTGACGACGTCTTCTTCGAGATCGATCATGGGGGGCGGTGCGCCAATGCCTATGGCGCCACGTAACGGACTGTCCTTGACGTGCAACCAGCCCTGCACGTCTCGATACTGAAAGGATATCGCAGAGTAATCAGGCAGTAGTTGAACGCCGACGGTGGAGGGTGTCAGTTCGTCCGCATCCTTTGCCAGGCCGCGAGGGAGGTCCAGCGTCACACCGTCAAGCTCCGAGGTAATGCTGATCTCTGTGGTTGCGTCCCTCTGGACGGCGATACCGACATCCGCGTGGTAACTCGTGCGCCCTGTTGCAAACCCCGGATCGGCAAGACCTGCTATCGATAACGCACGGTCATAGGGAAGGTGGCCAGAAGCCTTGAACCACAGATGATCACTGCCAGGCTGAATATCCAGCGTCAGGTCATCTCCCCAGAGGGTCCCCGTCAGCGACTCAGCGGTAAGCCCGAAGGGTGTTACAAATTGAATTTCACCCTTCAGATCAGCGAATGACAGACGCAGATCAGGGAGTTCAAGCGAAACCGCATCCAGTTCCCCTTCGAGATTTGCCTGGGCTTTTCGGTCCGAATCAACCGGACTCTTGAGCGGCACGTCGACGCGCCCACGCAACCGAATCGAACCACCCAGCGCCCACTCCGGTTTGATGAAGCGCATCTGTTCCATGAGTGGCGAATTTCGAACGAAATCGAGCAACTCGGGGCCGTCGCCAATGGCTTCGAGGTCGATGGTTATGTCTGCAGCCTTGTTCAGCACATCCACTTGGCTGCCGATCAAGTCGACTCCCATCGATTTTCCGGAGGTTGCAAGAAATGAAACATCGCTGCCACGCAGCGCCAACTCGCCAGACAGGTTCTCTATGACTGGCCAGTCCACGTGATAACGAACCCGCCCCCGCTTCAGACCCGCCCGTATTTCAATTCGCCGCGCATGGTCGACGCCTGCGGATTTCAACTGTCCCTGGAGCGCCAGATTCAGATCGGTCAGCGTGCCGGCTGACAGCCCTTCATCCAGCCAGCGCAACAGTCCCTCGTCCAACGTTCGCGGAACAAAGGTTTTCGCCGCCTGAACTGCGGCCTTTTCAGCCGTCACCAGAAGTGTCATCTGTTTACGCGGCAGAGCTTCAGGACTAGCCACTGCAAAGGAGCCCCGCGTGTTGATCCCGAGCGCTGTTGCTCTCAAGTCCTGGCCGAGAACTGCTGAGTACCCAGGACGGATCCACACTTGCACAGTGCCTGTCGTGTTGGTTGCGTTCCATCCATGAGCAAACGTTTCAGGAAAGGCAACTCGGAAATCCTGTTTGGTAATCGTCGCTGCAAAACCCCGGCGATGGCCGACGATTTCCGCACCCGCTTCATGAAGTTCGGGAACTCCGTTGAAAGCGCGGGTATGCACGTGGGTCAATCTGGCGCCATAGCCAAAATTCCACGGCGGGCCATCATCACGATCGTTTCTGCTGACAAACGCCCACACATCGTTTGCTTGTCCGCGAACTGCAAGCCCCTGAAACCACCGATTGATCCGCTCCGTCGGTTCGGTCACTTTGCCGGCAAACTGGTTCACAGCGGCAACGTCGAGGTGATCAATCCAGAGTTGTACCTGCTGATCCGCATAGTGGACGTTGACATTCCCGACGCTCATCTTGTCGGTTCCCGATTGCATCGAGACATCACCACCTATGCCGCCAATATCATCAGCAACCCAAACACGAAAGTCGGCGCTGGAAGTGAAGTCATTCAACCCATCAGCAGCGACGCGCAGATCCCGGATCGTGATGGCTCCGCGACCCTTCTGCTCTCGATGCTGCCAGCTGCCTTCAATCTTCCCTAAGTCAATGGATGCTCCACCCACCAGTGGTGCAGGAATGACAAACCCATGCACGGCGATGTACCCGTCATGAATAATCGGGCGCAGGAGTGGCACACTGTCGGTTCGATCGATGCGAAGCTCAAGCGAGCATTTCGTGCATTCGCCATTAGTCAGACGCACGTCGACGGCATGACGACCACCACGATTGACCCCTGCGAACCGCGTGTCTATGGACTTGGGAACAGCCTCAAGAAAGGTCAGGCGCAGGGTTCCCGACAACTCATCGCTTTCCAGCAACAGCTCTTCAAGATCAATCGGTGCGGCCCGGTTTCCCCGCTGCATCCCGGCCAACCACCAGCCCTTCTCTGTTCGAGCCAATGCCAGATGCCCTCCATCAACCTGCGCTCGTCGCATCACCAGCGAACCGCGCAACGCTGATTCAAGCAGGTCTGGCTGCAGAACCAGACCTTTCATTTCACCGGCAGGCAGCTGCAGAGAAGCCAGCCGGATAACCGGATTGAGTTGTGACCAGCCGCCCTCTAACCCGGAAATTTCAATGTGCTGATCGGCCAGCAGAAGATTGATCCTGTCTTCGACATTGGTGAGCCAGGGCATGAGCAAACGTCCAGTCACCTGGACCAGTGCCAGCAGCACCAGCAGAAAATTCACAAGAAAGAGCACCCAGCGAGCTAGCGGATACATCGCAGCCCTCACCGAGGCGAGTGGTTTACCGGAATACAGACCAGGTCAAACTGACCAGCCGAGTAACACGGCTCTACCTGCAGTCGTACAACCCGCTCGATATCGCAGGCGATGGTCGCCAGGAGTTGCGCATCTTCTTCCAGTAGTCGATCAACGACGAGTTGATTGGCGCGCACGACGTAATCGACACAGCCCGCAGAGGTACCCAGGTGACGTGCGTGATTTGTGATACTGCGAAGAATTTCCACACACGTGGATTCCGACGACTTGACGAGCCCCACTCCACCGCAGGCCCCACACGGCGCACACAGCTGTTGTGCCAGTGATTCACGTGTCCGCTTTCGACTCATCTGGACCAGCCCGAAAGCCGAAAACCCCTCGATCCGAGTCCGCGCAGAATCCCCTTCACAGGCTCGTTCAAGCGTGCGCAGCACCTGGCGTCGATGTTCTTCATCGAGCATGTCAATGAAATCGATGATGACAATACCGCCGAGGTTGCGCAGCCGCAGATGGCGCGGTATCGATTGCGCCGCCTCGAGGTTCGTGCGGAACACGGTATCTTCCAGAGACTTCGTTCCGAGATTCGCACCCGTATTGACGTCAACGGTGATCATTGCCTCGGTCTGCTCGATGACTAACGAACCACCACATCGCAACGGCACCTTGGCATCCAGTGCGCGTCGAATTTCGTCTTCTATGCCAAATCGCTCGTAGAGAGGTCGGGCCTCCGCGTACCGCAGGACACGATCGGAAAATTCCGGTGAAAATTCGTCGACGAACCGACGCACGCGATCATAGGTGTCCGGGTCGTCGATCGTGATGCCTTCAATATCCGGAGGGACAATGTCGCGCATCGCCCGAATCTGAATCGGTAACTCTTCGTATACCCTCGACGGGCAGGGTGATTCCGCCTTGAGCTGCAGTAATCGTTGCCACACTCGAACCAGATAAACCAGATCGGTTTCCAGGTGTTGTGCATCAACACCCTCCGCAACAGTGCGAGCGATGACCCCGAGGCTGATCGAGTGTTCGGCTCGAATGCCATCGATCAGCGCACGCAGTCGGTCCCGCTCAGCGGCATCTTCAATGCGCTGTGAAATACCGACGTGAGTGTCGAAGGGCATCAGTACGGCGTATCGGGAAGCGATCGCGATATCCGTCGTCAGGCGCGCCCCTTTGGTCGAGATCGCATCCTTGCTGATCTGCACCAGCAGCTGCTGGCCTTCATGCAGGCGCTCCCGGATATCCGGCTCTTTCGTGCGGTCATCGTCTGTGCGTCTGGCCAGGTCGCGCGCGTGTAAAAATCCCGGTCGATCAAGACCTACATTCACAAATGCCGCCTGCATGCCTGGCATGATCCGCTCGACACGGCCAAGGTAGATGTTACCGGTGAGACTCCCACCACTGGCCCGAGCGATCTGCAAATCGTGGAGCAGTCCGTCGAGCACAAGTGCAACGCGAGTTTCGAACGGCGTGACGTTGATCAGCAGTTCAGACTTCATGCAGACGAGACCGCCAAGTGTCCATACCAAAACTGCGCAACAACGACTCCGTCTCCGCCAGTGGTAACCCGACTACTGCACTGTAACTCCCGACCAGCCGTTTGACGAATATTCCACCGATTCCCTGGACGGCATACCCACCGGCCTTGTCACTGCCTTCGCCAGTCCGGACATAACCTTGCCGGGCAGCATCGTCGATCGCAACGAATTCGACCTCCGTGTGTACGACTTCGGTCAGACAGTTGAACCCATTGGTAACACAGATCCCGGTGAACACCTCATGGGAACGACCTGAGAGGCGTTTGAGCATTTGAAGGTTGTGGTCCGCGTCCAGCGGCTTCGTCAACAGCTGATCCTGGCAACTCACGACCGTATCCGCACCCAGTACCAGCGAGTCGCTGGGGACTAGCGGCAACACTGCAAGAGCCTTGGCTTGCGCCAAACGGCGAACATACGGTTCCGGCCGCTCGTCTGGCAGCGGGGTTTCATCAACTTCGGCGACACAAATGGAAAACTCGATCTGAAGTTGCCGAAGCAACTCTGCGCGGCGCGGTGAACTAGATGCCAGTACAAGGTTGATCATGGGTATTACGTTTCTGATCGCGGCCGCAAACAAACAACTTGTCGCGCTCTGGAAGACCCTACTCTACACGGAACTGTTGTTGCAGCCGCTGCAGGAGCGCATTGGCGAATGGCCAGACCACGGCGCTGACAACGGCGCAGGCCACAATACCAGGCGACACCTCCCGACCTGCCAGAACCAGGTGGGCAATGGCCCGCACCAGTTCCGCAAGACCCGCCAAAGCAAAGACGACCACACATTGCTGTACGAGTGAGTACATGCGCAGCCGTTCGTAGAGATTCCAGGTGACATAGGTCACCCCGGCCAGAATCATCGCGTTGAGTCCGAGCGGATCGGCGAGTAACACATCAACAAGCAGCCCAAGCGCCCAGGCCCAGATCAAACCAAGCCGATGCGGCAGATGCAGCACCCAGAAAAACACAAACACTACGGTCCAGTGAGGACGAAACCAGCCCAGCCACTGAGGTAGCCACTCCGGCAGATGCAGGACGGTCAGCACGAGGGCAACGAATAAAGTAAAAGCGATGAACCAGCCACCACGGAACGGGTTCACTCGACCCTCCCTGCTGCAGCCGAAGGCGCAGGATTACTGCTGGTTTCATCCCGAGGACCATCGCCTGTCCTGCGTGCCTCGTTCGCGATTGCCTCTGCCGGGACTAAGGTGTGCTCCAGAGTGGTTGGGGTAGGTTCGCCAACCACAACCAGCACATGTCGTGAGCGATCCAGCTGAGCCGCCGGCAGCACTGTCACCACGGCAAAACTGGCGTTGGGATCAATGCTCACCGCCTGAACGGTACCCACCGGATAACCGCGTGGGAAACGACCACCAAGGCCAGATGTCACCAAAAGATCACCAACCTTGATGTCGGTGGTCACCGGAACAAACTCAAGCTCAAGTCTGTCGATACGACCACTGCCACCGGCAACACTGCGAACTGCGTTTCGATTGACTTCGACCGGAACCGCGTGGTCCTTGTCTGCGACCAGCAGAACCCGACTGGTGAACTGACCCAGTTCGATGACTTGCCCGAACAAACCCTCCGAATCGATGACAGCATTGCCTTCGGTAACACCTGCGTTCACACCCTTGTCAATAATGACCTGCAGTGTGTTGACGGTGGGGACAACGCCGATGATTTCCGCGGCCAGCACCTCCGCCGGCAATCGTGAACGACTGCCCACCAGCGCCAGCAACCGGTCATTTTCGGCCCGCAACACACGGTACTGCTGTGCCAGATGAGATAGTTCGAGGTTCTCGCGCTCGAGCACTCCATTTCGAGCATCGATCTGTTCGCGCGTCGCCATCGTCTGCGAGAGGCTGCGACCCAGCAACCAGGGGGACTCGGCGATCACGGTCACCGGGGTGAGCAGTGTCAACAGCCAACCCCTTACCGGGTCCAGCAATCGGGTGGCTTGGGCGAGGCCGATCAGCAGCATCGAAACGATCACCAGGCCAAGCAACAAGTACCCTGCGCCGGACTCGCGGACAAAGAGCGCCTTAATGTTGTTCCCCGCAACGATTGCATGCAGCGATCATGATCGCCGCCATGAGTTATTCGCCGGAGAACAGGTTTGAATTACCCAGCAGTTCCATCATCTCAAGGGCCTTGCCACCACCTCGCGCTACACAGGTCAGCGGATCTTCGGCAACGATGACCGGCAGGCCGGTCTCTTCGGATAGCAGGGTATCGAGGTCACGCAACAATGCACCACCGCCGGTGAGCACAAACCCCGTTTCCGCAATATCCGAGGCAAGCTCAGGAGGACATTGTTCGAGCGCGGACTTCACACCCTGAACGATCATCGACAATGGCTCCTGTAGCGCCTCCAGGATTTCATTGCTGTTGAGCGTGAAAGCGCGAGGCACGCCCTCCGCCAGGTTGCGTCCGCGAACATCGATTTCGAGAACGTCTTTTTGCGGGTAGGCGGCACCTATCTCCTGCTTGATCCGTTCAGCCGTCGCCTCACCGATCAGACTGCCCTGGCTACGCCGCACGTAGGCAACAATGGCTTCATCAAATCGATCACCGCCTACGCGGATGGTGTCGGAGTACACCACTCCATTGAGGGAGATGATGGCGATTTCCGTGGTGCCACCGCCGATGTCGACCACCATGGTGCCGATCGCTTCATGCACAGGCAGTCCCGCGCCGATGGCAGCGGCCATGGGTTCTTCGATCAACCGTACATCGCGTGCCCCGGCGGACAGGGCGCTTTCGCGGATCGCCCGTCGTTCAACCTCGGTCGACTTGCACGGCACACCCACCAGCACCCGCGGGCTTGGCCTGATGAATGAGTTTTCATGGACCTTCGCAATGAAGTACTTCAGCATCTTTTCCGTCACCAGGAAGTCGGCGATGACACCATCCCGCAGCGGTCGAATAGCCGTGATGTTGCCAGGGGTCCGGCCGAGCATCCGCTTAGCGTCGAGGCCGACTGCAGCGACAGTCTTCTGATTACCCTGAGTGCGAATCGCAACCACCGAGGGTTCGTTCAGTACGATGCCCTGATTGCGTACATAGATGAGCGTGTTGGCGGTGCCAAGGTCGATGGCGATATCACGCGAGAACAACCCGCGAATGAACTTGAACATGATTGTGCTGTCGCTCGTTTGCTGCTTTCGAGTTCGGCAGGAACTACTGCAGCGAAGGGGGTGCAAAGCCGGTTGGCGTGCGCAACTCTAATGGCCAAACCACTTTCAATCAATTAGGCTTTCGAGCCCGTTTTTTCAGTCCGTCGTGTATGGCCGGTATTGATCTTGATCATCTGCTGTTCCTGGCTGCTCTGGAACTGCCCGAGGCCGAGCGAACGCTTGCGGCGCGGGACCTCGAAGGCATCATCAGGATGATCGACCAGATGCAGGCAGTCGACACCGAAGGTGTACAACCAATGGCCAATCCTCTGGATGCACGTCAGCGATTGCGCGAGGACTCTGCCGACCCGAACATCGACCGCGACCTCATGCAGAGTACTACCTCGAGTGTGAAAGATGGTTATTACATCGTGCCCCGCGTGATCGAATAACCCAGTCCAGCGAAACCATGCGCCACCTCACCGTGTCCAACACTGATGACTGATCTCAACTTCCTCTCGGCAACAGAACTTGGTCGCGAGCTTGCCGCAGGCAACTTGTCGAGCGTTGAACTGACCCAGCACTATCTGCAACGCATCAAAGCCCATAATCCACGTTTGAATGCCTTCATCACCGTGGCCACAGACCACGCGATGCGCGCCGCCCACGCGGCGGATGCCTCCCGGAAGCGTGGCGAAGCCAGCCTGCTGACTGGACTCCCCTACGCGTGCAAGGACATTTTCTGTACTCAGGGAATTCTCACCACGTGTGGCTCGCGCATGCTGGCCAACTTCATAGCGCCCTACGAGTCCACGGTCACCACGCGCCTTGCGAACGCCGGCGCCGTAATCCTTGGCAAGACCAACATGGATGAATTCGCCATGGGGTCCAGCAACGAGTCGTCGAGTTTTGGTGCAGTCTGCAATCCCTGGGACACGGAGCGTGTACCCGGTGGATCGTCGGGCGGCAGCGCAGCCGCGGTGGCCGCTGATCTCTCACCGTGGGCGTTGGGGACTGACACCGGCGGTTCAATTCGCCAACCGGCATCTTTTTGCGGCATCGCCGGATTGAAGCCAACCTACGGACGGGTATCCCGCTACGGGATGATCGCGTTTGCATCCAGCCTTGATCAGGGCGGACCGATGGCTCGCTCGGTCGAAGATCTGGCGCTCCTGCTCGGCTTCATGGGCGGGTTCGATCCGGCAGACTCCACCAGCATCGATAACAACGAACCTTGGTTCGCCGCGCTCAAACAGGGTGTTCTGCCACAGCTCCCAAAGACACCGACGATCGGCTTGCCACGTGAATATTTCCAACATCTTGGCGAAGGCGCGGTGCTGCTGGATGCTGCAAGGGTTGAATTTGAACGCCTTGGCTTTCGGGTTCGTGAAGTATCGCTCCCTCATACCGACGCTGCCGTGGCAGCCTACTATGTTCTCTCGGGCGCAGAAGCCTCCGCGAACCTGTCGCGTTTTGACGGACTGCGATTTGGTCATCGATCTGAATCGGCAACGAGTCTGCGGGAGCTGTATGTAAAATCTCGTTCCGAAGGGTTCGGCGCAGAAGTGAAACGCCGCATCCTGACCGGGACGTACGCGCTATCGGTGGGTTACTTCGAGGCCTACTACCAGAAAGCTCAGAAAATTCGCCGTCTGATCCAGCAGGACTTTCTGGCCGCATTCAACGACGTGGATATGCTGCTGGCACCGACCACCCCTGGCCCCGCATTCAAACGCAACGAACTCACCCAGGATCCGGTGACCATGTACCAGCAGGACATCTACACCGTGCCGATCAGCCTTGCCGGCTTACCGGCGCTGACAATTCCGTGCGGGGAAATCGCCCACCTGCCGTTTGGCATGCAGCTCATCGCGCCACACTTTCGTGAAGATGTATTACTCGCGGCAGGCGCTGCGTATCAGCTTGCAACCGATTGGCACCGACGACGTCCGGAGGGTTTCTGATGGGTCAGTGGGAGGCGGTCATCGGCCTGGAAGTGCATGTCCAACTGGCCACACGCAGCAAGATTTTCTCGACCGCACCGACGGCATTCGGCGCCGCGCCCAACACTCAGGCCGCCCCGGTCGACCTTGGCCTCCCCGGCACGTTACCGGTACTGAACGCACAGGCAGTGCGCATGGCGGTGATGTTCGGTCTGGCCATCGACGCGCAAATCCATGAGACCAGCATCTTCGAGCGCAAGAATTACTTCTACCCCGATCTGCCGAAGGGTTACCAGATCAGTCAGTTCGCTCATCCAATCGTCGGGAACGGCAAGCTTGAATTCAAGAACGCCAAAGGCGAGGCGATGAGCATTCGCATCACACGTGCTCACCTGGAGGAAGACGCCGGGAAGTCGATTCATGACGCCTTTCCCGGACAAAGTGGCATCGATCTCAATCGAGCAGGTACGCCCCTGCTGGAAGTCGTTTCCGAACCAGACCTGCGTAACGCAGCCGATGCCGCTGCGTACTTTCGTGCCCTGTATTTTCTGGTGCGCAGTCTTGGCATCTGCGATGGACAACTGCAGGAAGGCAGCATGCGCTGCGATGCCAACGTTTCCGTTCGTCCGGTTGGTACGAGCCAGTTCGGAGTCCGCACCGAAACCAAAAACATCAATTCTTTTCGGTTCGTTGAACGCGCCATCAATTACGAGATCGAGCGACAGATCGATGTACTCGAAAGCGGTGGCCGGATTCGTCAGGAGACACGTCTGTACGATGCCGACCAGAATGAAACCCGGGTCATGCGGGTCAAGGAAAGCTCCGACGACTACCGATATTTCCCCGATCCTGACCTGTTGCCAGTTGTGGTCGACGCTGCCTATCTAGAAAGTGTTCGCCAGACCATGCCTGAACTGCCGGCAGGTCGTCGTCGACGTTACATCGAACACCTTGCCCTCCCCGATGCCCTGGCTTCCAGCATCGCAGAAGATCCGGATGTCGCTCGCTACTTTGAAACAGCGGTTCACACCGGAGCCGACGCCAGGCTGATCGCAAACTGGCTCATCAACGAAGTATCCGCTGTTCTCAACGAAAACGATCTGGACATCACACGGTGTCCAGTGCGGGCAGAACAGCTTGGCCAACTGATCATCAGGATCAGCGACAATACGCTGTCTTCGAAAACCGCCAAGAGCGTGTTTGAAAAACTCTGGAATCAGTCGCATGAACTACCATCACAAGACGTCGATGCGATCATCGAGAGTGCGGGCCTTCGCCAGATGGATGATCGCGCCGCACTTGAACGCATCGTGCGGGAAGTAATCGACGGCGCCCCCGAACAAGCCGCGCAGTTCAAAGCCGGCAAAACGAAGATGCTTGGATTTTTCGTCGGTCAGATCATGCAAAAGACGAAGGGTACGGCCAATCCAAAAACCGTCAACGAACTGCTGGCAGACTTGTTGGGCAACCACTGAGGCGTCACTGCCGAAGCTGAAGATTCTGCATTGCACGCAGCCTGATCCGTAGCTTGGCGATACCGTGCGTGACGTTGACTGATGCCATCTGCGTTCGCCCCATTTGCCGTCAGGTCACGGTCGCATGAGGCGCCAGAAAGTGCGTCTTAACGCGTTGCCTCCGCCGGAGTATAGTTTCTGATCCAAGTCAGCCGTCACCAAACGGTTATCAGTAAAAAAGAACAGGGGGAGTCCGGTGAGCAACAAGCCACTACCAGCCGTCAGTTATCTCAAGATCCCGGACAGTGGAGATCCCTATCTTGAGGGATTCCAGTGCGGGGCCTGCAAAACCACTTTCCTTGGCGTCCGGCAGGTGTGCGCGAAATGTGGCGCTCGTGATCAGATGGCTCCGAAGCGACTCCCGAACTCGGGCAAACTCTATTCCTATTCGATCGTCCATCGATCTTTCCCGGGCATTGCGGTGCCTTACATCAGTGCAATTGTTGACCTGGACGATGGCACGGCGTTGAAGGGCAATCTTATCAACGTCGATCCAGACCCACAGAGCATCGCTTTTGATATGCCCGTCGAAGTGGTGTACGCAGATGCGCTGGGTCGAAAGGATCGCGAAGGCAATTCGTATATTTCCTATTTCTTCCAACCCAAGAGCGCATGAGGAGACGAAAGTCATGAGTGATGCATATGTCGTTGGTGTAGACATGATCAAGTTCGGGCGTTTCCCGGACAAAACCGTACCCCAGATCGGCGCACAGGCCGCTCTGCTGGCATTGGACGATTGCGGCCTGACCATCCATGACATGGAAGCGCTGTATTGTGGAAACCTCGGCCAGGCGAGCGGCATGGTTGGCCAGCGAATCCTGCAGGAAATCGGCCAAACCGGAATCCCCGTGGTCAATGTCTCGAACGCGTGCGCAACCGGCGCGACTGCTTTTCGCGAAGGGTGGGCAGCAGTCAAGGCAGGGCTCTACGACCTGGTCCTCGCTGTCGGTGTCGAACAGATGGGCAAAGGTCTGCTTGGTGGTGCCGGTGGTGGCAGCGGAATCTCCCGGGAAGGATTACTTGGCTCCGGGACCATGCCATCGGTTTTCGCCGAAGCCGGTCTTGAACACACACGCAAGTACGGCACCACCTTTGCACAGTTCGCCAAGGTTTCCGTCAAGAATCACCACCACAGCACTTTGAATCCGAAGGCGATGTATCAGATCGAAACACCGCTCGAAGTGGTGATGAACGCCGAGATGATTTCCTATCCCAACACAAAGCTGATGTGTTCTGTGAACGTGGATGGTTCGGCCGCAGCAGTCATCTGCTCCGAGAAAAAAGCCCGCGAGCTGGGGCTGATGAAGCGCGCTGTGAAGATACGCGCGTCTGTGCTGACGTCAGATCCCTGGCAGGAGCGCGACCTGGTCATGCCAGACGTCAATTCCTGTACACGACTGGCGGCGAAAAAAGCCTATGAGATGGCCGGACTTGGCGCCGATGATATTGATCTCGTTGAATTGCACGACTGTTTTGCCACTGCAGAAATCCTGCACTACGAAAACCTTGGTCTGTGTGGCCCCGGCGAAGCAGGTCGAATGATCGACGAAGGTCAGGTCGCTCTCGGTGGCCGCATCCCTGTCAACGTGTCTGGTGGCTTGTTATCGAAGGGCCACCCGCTTGGCGCGACAGGAATCGCCAATATCTATGAAGTGACCACCCATCTGCGCGGTGAGGCCGGCAAACGCCAGGTTGAAGGCGCTCGTATCGGCATGACCCACGTCATTGGGCTCGGCAGCGCCTGCGGCATTCATATCCTCGAAAAGGTTTGAACGCAGTTCGCAACCAATGAAAACGCCGGGCACAGTCCCGGCGTTTTTTCATCCGCCAGGTAGGTCACCATGAGAATCGGTATTGTTGGCGACACGCACAACAATCTGAAAAACGTCAGGCAAATCGTTGAGCTATTCAACGAATCTGGCGTCGAAAGAGTTATCCACACGGGAGACATCTCTCAGCCGAAGACACTCGATGCACTCACGAATCTGGCGATGCCGGTGTATGGCGTCTGGGGCAACAACGATCTTGGGGAGCGACCAGCGCTGTCGGCACGAGCAGAACAGTTGGGGTTCATTTTCTGCGAACCACCACTTGAGCTGATCTGGCACAATCGTTCGATCCTCGTCGTTCATGACCCGCTGGAGATGCGGGACGTGCTTGCCGATCATCATGAACTGGTCGTCCACGGTCACACCCATCTCTACCGACATGAGCAGAATGGTCATGCGCTGATCTTCAATCCCGGCGAGTGTGCCGGTCACATGACTGGTTTCAACGCCGTCGGAATCGTTGACCTCGAAGACTTGAGAACTTCACTGCTCAGATTCTGAAGCGCTTCACTGATCCTGCAAGGATCGAGACCAGCGTAACCCGACTGCGATGGCAACTGGCAACCAGATCAGGAACCACGTCGAACCAATCTTGTCGAGGAGTTCGTGGCCGTCCAGCATGTAAGCGGGCAGCGCCAATCCAAGTATGCCGAGCGCGAGCTTGGCGTCCGCCTCCGTATAGGCGAGGAGTAACTCATGTAACGTTCTCCAAAGCACGAGCATGAACATTCCAAGTGCCACGAACCCACCCTGATACAGCACAGACAGGTAGAGGTTGTGCGGATGCAGGATGACGACGTCATCTCGGAGCACAAAGTTGTTATCGGTATTGATGCCCAAACCGAACCAGGCATGGCCATCGAAGATTCGGGATATCGCCTGATCCCAGATCTCTGGCCGAAAACTGGTACCTCGTGGCAATAGCAATGCTTGCGTAGTCTCGTTGGCAAACAGAAAAGCCAGGGCAATTGCCGCGACCATCCCGACCATGATCACACCGCTGCGAAACAGATCCCGGTCGCGGATTTTCTCTGCAAGCAGGAGAACGCTCAAACCAAGGGCATAACTCACCCAGGCATTACGCGAATCAGACGCATAGATCGCATAGGTCGCGACGAGAATGGTCAATCCACTTGGAATGCGCCACAGCAACGCCGTTTCACGCAAACAGATCTGCAACGCCAGTATGGACACAAAGCCGTACACCAACGCAGCAACCACATGAGTGTCCAGCTGCCCGAGTCCATTCAGACGACCACCTTCCGGTGGCCAGATCAGATAGTTAACTACCGCAACAATCACGGTTCCTCCGCCGACGAGCACCATGACACGCCGCAGCCAGAGCTGTACCTGCCCGCGAAGTTGAACCAATGCCATACCGATGATGAAGGTGCACACCAGTAACGTTCGAACCAACATTGAGCCAAAGTCCCGCCATGTCCACGGCTCTGACCAGAACACCGATAACGAGAGGTACAGCAACAGACCGACGACCAAAATGAAGAGTTCATTTCGCGCAAGATCGAGCCAGGTTCGATAGCTTGCGAGTACCAGGAGAGTGAGCAGATAAGTAAAGAAACTCGCCGCGCTCTGGGAGGACAGCAGTAGTACTGCCGCAAAACACACTAGTAACAGCCAACCGATGAGTTCTATTCGGTCACGAGGACGAAAGCTGAATTCAGGCATGCGATCTGACTTGCATGATCGTCGTTGAAGCTCCCGGATCCGTCACCCCGCCCATTCGCATGACGGGGTATTCGATGTGGTGGGCCCACCAGGACTCGAACCTGGGACCAATGGATTCACTTGACCCTGATGTTTCCATCAGGAGCGGACTATCTCATCACCCGGCGACAAATCGCTGTGGGTGCGGGACGCTCTTGCCTGTTATCAAGGGTACTCGTTTGCCGGATTTCTCCACCAACAACCCTCAGGTAGTCTCTGCACCTTCCGGCGGTGTACCACCGGCTTGGCTCAGGATTGCCGTGTAGTCTTTCGACTACGACGGTTTCCCTGAATTCATCCCGTTCATCTCACGCCTTTCGATCGTGAGCGCACCATTTTGATGAGTCCACTGCTCTAACCAACTGAGCTATAGGCCCGAAACTCAATTCACCGACGCTTGGTGCGCGCCGGTTTGTTGCCCGCCCAGCCTATCAAAACCCTAACAATTTTGCAGACTGGCGGTTCTCTTTCATAATCCATCAACGTCGTCGACCGGACTCTGTCCATTCGTCGAGGAAACTGCGCAGATGCTCTGAACGGCTAGGGTGCCGCAGCTTGCGCAGTGCCTTGGCTTCGATCTGGCGAATGCGTTCACGCGTCACGTCGAACTGCTTGCCGACTTCTTCGAGCGTATGGTCGGTATTCATGTCGATGCCGAAACGCATGCGCAGAACCTTCGCCTCTCGTGCGGTGAGACCGGCAAGAACTTCGCGGGTTGCCTCGCGGAGACCTTCACCCGTGGCCAGTTCAATCGGCGAACCGATGGTGCTGTCCTCGATGAAGTCGCCCAAATGAGAGTCTTCGTCGTCACCGATCGGCGTCTCCATGGAGATCGGCTCTTTGGCAATCTTGAGAACACGTCGAACCTTGTCCTCGGGCATTTCCATGCGCTGACCAAGCTCCTCAGGTGTCGGCTCCCGACCCATCTCCTGCAACATCTGTCGGCTGACCCGATTCAGTTTGTTGATAGTCTCGATCATGTGCACCGGAATTCGAATCGTCCGCGCCTGGTCCGCAATGGAGCGTGTGATCGCTTGTCGAATCCACCAGGTTGCATAGGTGGAGAACTTGTAGCCGCGGCGATATTCGAACTTGTCGACCGCCTTCATCAAGCCGATGTTGCCTTCCTGGATAAGATCAAGGAACTGCAGGCCACGATTGGTGTACTTCTTGGCGATCGAAATCACCAGACGCAGGTTGGCTTCCACCATGTCCTTCTTGGCACGGCGGGCTTTCGCCTCACCCATGGACATGTCGCGGTTGATGTCCTTGATCTGCGAGATCGATAGCCCAGTGTCCTTGGTGACGGTCTTCAGGCGTTTCTGAGCGCGTAGAATTTCTTCGCGGTACAACTCGATGCGTGATGAATAGTCTTTCTTCGCCTTGGCGAGTTTATTGATCCATGCAGCGCTGGTTTCGTTGCCAATATACGCCCGACGAAACACTTCTCTCGGCACACCTGCTTGCCGCACACATAACGTCATGATCGCGCGTTCGTACTTGCGCACTACCGCAAGACCCTGTCGCGGCATGTCGACAATCTCGTCGAAATGTCGTGGCACCAGCTTGAAAGGAGAAAAATCCAGCGCCAGCTGCTTCATCTGCTCGCGTGCTGCCTTGCTTTCCGCGCCTTGCTCCTTGACGACTTTCTGCGTTTTTGCCCATTGTTTCTTGAGAATGGTAAAGCGACGCTTGGCCTCGATCGGATCCGGACCTTTTTCTACTTCCTCTTCTTCTTCGCCTGGAACTGCAGCCTCTGCCAACACTTCTGCGGGAATCACCTGCGCCGCTTCCGGTACATCATCGGTGGGATCGAGATAACCGATCAGCAGGTCACTCAGTTTGTTTTCTTCGCTGACTTCGGCATAGGTGTTGAGTAAAAGGTCCACTGTGCCCGGGTAATACGAAACCGCAGACAACACATCCCGGATGCCTTCTTCAATTCGCTTCGCGATGACGATTTCGCCCTGACGGGTGAGCAGTTCCACCGTACCCATCTCGCGCATGTACATGCGAACGGGATCGGTGGTTCGTCCGGCCTCGGTTTCGACAGCTGCAAGTGCAGCCGCCGCTTCTTCTGCCGCTAGTTCATCCGCTGTATTTTCTTCTGACGTGAGCAGCTCATCGGCATCGGGAGCGACTTCATAGACCGTTATCCCCATGTCATTGATCATGCGGATGATGTCTTCAATCTGCTCTGGATCGGAAATGTCATCAGGCAGATGGTCGTTAACCTCGGCGTAAGTCAGGTAGCCCTGCTCTTTGCCTTTGGCGATCAACTCCTTCAATCGCGACTGCTGTGAACTGACTGTAGGAATACTCATGGCACCTCAGTTAGGTCGAAAAAATATTTTTGGGGGAACAGAACGCACAGGCGCCCTCGAGACACACCCTTGGGGCATACCTTGAAGGCGGGCGCGATTGGAGCGTTTACCTGGCTTATATGAATGCACTTCTCGATGGAAGGCTCTGCCTGAAGGTACTTGTGCCATGGCCCGGCGCAGCTGGGCATTGTAGTCACCCGGCTATTCCAGTAGCAAGGCAGCCACTCAAATTTGACCGATTTAGGTCTAAATCAGGGGCCAGCCGGTTCTGCCTTCACGCCGGCTCCTCAGGAAGTTCGGATTTCGTGCCAGTCTGACGGCGCGAGTTGACCAACTCACTGAGGTACTCGCGGTTTGGATCGGCCTGCATGGATACCAGAATGGCCCGCCGCTCGCTCCGTCGACCAAGCTCCGTCAGGCGCTTGAGTCCCTCTCGAAACTCATTCGCGATCAGGCGTTCATCATTTTCGACAACAAGAGGCTGTGAGGCGAGACGAATGAGGTTGTCGTAGTCCGTCTGCCCGGCTCTCATCGCCAGCAGTTCGTCAGTCATCGCGTCAGGATTGGCACGCGCATATCTGAGCATGACGAGCATTGCATCACTGCCCACTTCGGTTGGCACATCCTCGTCCACGATGCTGAGTGCAACTTGCGGATAACGAAGCAAGATTGCCAGCAATCGCTCTTCCAGTCGGGACTGCGAGGGACGTCGTGCACTGACGCGTGCAGGCGCAGGGCGCGAGGGTTGTACTGCAACTGCCGCGTGCGTTCCCGTCAGGCGCGCCAAGTGGTCCTGCATCATCTGCCTGAGGATGCCTTCCTGCACTTTTTCGATATGTGGCATGGCCAATCCTGCCAGCCTCGCCCGATCATCGATGCTGGCGAGATTCAGACCCTGGGCGAGCGTGGAAAAGAGATACTCGACCACCGGCGTCGCACCCTGCAGTTGTTGAAGGAACGCGTCCTTGCCGTGTTTACGAACGAAGCTGTCCGGATCTTCCGTATCTGGCAGAAAAACGAACTGCAGCCTTTTACCGTCGGAGATTACCGGCAGTGACGCCTCCAGAGCTCGCCAAGCCGCCTGGCGCCCCGCACGATCGCCATCGAAACAGCAGACGACTTCATCCACGGACCGAAAGAGCTTGCGCATCTGCTCGGTGGAGATTGCAGTGCCCAGCGCTGCAACACAGTAGGGAATGCCTGCCTGGGCCATGGACACCACATCGAGATATCCCTCAACCACGATCAATCGTTCGAGTTTGCGCACGCTCTTGCGCGCTTCGTATAAACCGTAGAGTTCCTGTCCTTTGTGGAAAATCGGAGTTTCAGGTGAGTTGAGATATTTGGGGCCATCCACGGGGCCAATGATGCGACCACCGAATCCAACGACTCGGCCACGCGTATCGCGAATTGGAAACATGATTCGTTCCCGGAACTTGTCGTAGACCCGACCGTTGTCGTTGCGCGTGAGCAACCCAAGTTCGAGCAACTGTGTTTCCGGAACATCGGGTAACGCAGCGGCGATGGAATTCCAGCCCGCCGGCGCAAACCCGATACAAAAATCACGTGCGGTGATTCCGGCGACACCACGTGCCTTGAGGTAGTCGATCGCCACTGAATGATCTTTCAGGGCACTTCGAAAGAACTGTTCCGCCTTCTCCATTACTGTGTACAGATGCTCATCGTTTCTCTGAGGCGCCCCGCCTGCGTTTTCTCGCGGTACCTCGACACCGACGATCGCAGCCAAGGCCTCCACCGCAGGCACAAACTCCAGACGGTCGTATTCGATCAGAAACGACAGGGCCGATCCGCTGATGCCACAGCCGAAACAATGAAACATCTGTTTTTGTTGACTGACGGTGAAGGACGGCGTCTTTTCCTCATGGAAAGGACAGCACGCCTTGTAATCCTTGCCAGCCTTTTTGAGTCGAACACGGCGATCGATCAGGTCGACGATGTCGACCCGAGCCATCAGATCATTGATAAAAGATTGGGGAATCCGTCCAGCCATGGCCCAAGCCTACACCACAGTCCAATCGTAGGCAGCGGGCGCAGAATGAACGCGCCTCAGATTATTTAGGGGGTGAATTCCTAACCGGGCTTGACACGACCGTAGACGTCATCAAACCGGACGATGTCATCCTCACCCAGATAGGCACCCACCTGTACCTCGATCATTTCCAGATCGAGTTTGCCCGGGTTGGTGAGCCGGTGTTTGGCGCCAATGGGAATGTACGTGCTTTCATTTTCGACCAGCATGAAGGTGCGCTCTTCACAGACGACTTCTGCAGTGCCACGCACCACGATCCAGTGTTCTGCCCGATGGTGGTGTTTTTGCAAGGACAAGCTTGCACCTGGTTTTACCCGAATGCGCTTGACCTGATAGCGTTGACCGTCTTCCACCGTCTCGTAACTGCCCCAGGGTCGAAACACCTCGCTATGCACGATGTGCTCTTTGCGGTTTCGCTTCTTGAGGTCGGTGACGATGGCCTTCACATCCTGAACACGCTCCTTGGAGGAGATCAAAAGTGCGTCGGGTGTATCCACAACAACCAGATCGGAAACACCGATCGTTGTCACCAGTCGGTCCTGCGACAGTACATATGAGTTCGAAGTATCCAATGCGATGACATCTCCCTGCAGACAGTTGCCATCTGCATCCCGTGGCGACTCGTCCCAGATCGCCGACCAGGAGCCAACATCGTTCCAGCGAAAAGACACCGGCACTACCTGTGCTTTGCTGGTCTCTTCCATCACCGCGTAATCGATGGACTCGCTCGGGGAATCAAGGAACGCCTTGCCGGGGCGGAAAAAATCCAGGTCCGGCTGACCAGTCGCAAAGGCGGTGCTGACCGCCGACGCAATCGCCGGCCGCAGTCGCTGGAGTTCGTCGAGATAACTCTGCGCATGGAGCACGAACATCCCGCTATTCCACAGGTAGTCCCCGGCAGCCAGGTACGATTCGGCCAGTTTCGTGGCCGGCTTTTCCTTGAAGGAACGCACCACCTGAGCACCGCTCAACGACGGAGTGTATTGAATGTAGCCGTAGCCGGTCTCTGCACGATCCGGGCGCACACCGAAGGTTACGAGCTGCCCCCGGGCGGCAGCAGCCACTGCGAGTCGAACGGCCTCTGCGAACGCCTCGTCGCCAGCCACCAGATGATCTGATGGCAGAAAAAGCAACAGGGCCTCCGGGTCCTCCTGGATCGCCCGATGTGCGGCCAATGCGATCGCCGGCGCCGTGTTCCGGCCAGCCTGCTCCAGCATCAGTGACAAACAGGTCACCCCAACTCCACGGCATTGTTCGGCAACAAGAAAGCGGTGATCTTCATTGCAAACCACAATCGGCAGCTCCGCCGTCACCGCTCGGGCTCTCAGTAAAGTGTTTTGTAACAAAGACTTATCGCCAAACAAAGCGTGGAACTGCTTGGGAAACAGCTCGCGTGACAATGGCCAAAGGCGCGTGCCGGCACCACCCGCCAAAATGAGTGGGAACAATCTGGACATCAGGAACTCCGGGGAAACTCGAATACAAAGTGTATCGAGTCGGGGGTCAGGAAAACGTGTAGAAGTGCTCTGAATCGCGAGTGCGCGACACTTCTCAGCCGGCGAGGGCCTTCTTGACGAGCGCACTGACCTTGCCCATGTCCGCTCGTCCTTCAATGAGTGGCTTCAGCACGGCCATGACCTTGCCCATGCTCTGCATACCACCTTCAACGCCCGCGACCGCCTTGGCCACAACTTCTTCGAGTTCTGATTCGGAGAGGGGCTGCGGCATGAAGGACGTGATCACATCGATCTCATATTGTTCGACAGCCGCCAGTTCATCCCGCCCAGCCTGTCTGTACTGGGTGATTGAATCATTACGCTGTTTGACCATACGGGCGAGCACCGACACAACCGCTGCGTCATCCAGCGTAATACGTTTGTCGATTTCGACCCTGCGCACCTCGGAGGAGATGAGACGTAGCGCGGCCACGCGATCACGATCACGAGCTTTCATCGAAAGCTTGGTCGCTCCGCCAATCTGCTCAAAGAGTGTCGGCATCATGCATCCAGTCAATCATCCAGGCGCTATGGGCACAGCGTGTGTGCGGCGAAGTCTCCTATGAGCGACAGATACAAGAATGCATCGAATCGCCCATACGGGGATCAGTACAGTCGCTCGAAACGACGGGTTTCCCGTTGCAGCTTTTTCTGGTGACGTTTGACGGCGGCAGCAGCCTTGCGCTTACGCACAGTGGTCGGCTTTTCGTAAAACTCACGACGACGTACTTCAGAGAGTACACCGGCTTTTTCGCAGGACCGCTTGAATCGTCGCAGCGCGACGTCGAACGGCTCGTTTTCTTTGACTCGAACGTGGGGCATAAAACCCTTAAGCTTGGTAAAAAAGGCGGTGGATTCTATCCACTGCTCCATCAGGTTGCAAAACTGGAGTGAGTTCAACTCCCAATTTCCAGATGTACATCCTCGGTATCGAAACTTCGTGCGACGAAACCGGGGTGGCAATCTACCACCCCGAGCGTGGTCTGGTCGCTGAAAAACTACACAGTCAGGTTGATTTACACGCAGCATACGGCGGTGTGGTGCCTGAATTGGCCAGCCGTGACCATGTGAGCCGGCTATTGCCGCTGGTTCGGGAGGCAACCAACGAGGCAGGGTTATCTCTCTCCGACCTTGATGCGGTGGCCTATACGGCCGGCCCAGGGCTCCTCGGTGCACTGTTGGTGGGCGCAACTTTCGGCAGAACCCTGGCATGGGGGCTCCAGATTCCAGCCATCGCCGTCCATCACATGGAAGCCCACCTGCTGGCTCCGCTGCTTGGGGATCATCGCCCGGAATTTCCTTTTGTGGCGCTTCTCGTGTCCGGCGGCCACACCCAGTTGGTGCTGGTCCGCGCAACAGGTGACTACACTTTGCTCGGCGAGTCGGTTGATGACGCCGCCGGGGAAGCCTTCGACAAGACCGCCAAACTGCTTGGCCTGGGCTATCCAGGTGGACCGAAACTGGCTCTCTGCGCGCTTGCTGGAACTGCCCAACGATTCACCTTTCCGCGCCCAATGACTGATCGTCCAGGTCTCGATTTCAGCTTCAGCGGCCTCAAGACACATGCATTGACCACAGTTAGACGCCTTGAGCCGCTTACCGAACAGGACCGTGCCGACATCGCACTCGCCTTCGAGGATGCAGTGGTCGACACCTTGTTGATCAAATGCCGCCGCGCCGTAAGCACCACGGGTGTTCAGGATCTTGTATTGGCTGGCGGCGTTGCCGCCAATCACAAGCTGCGCCAGAGAATGCAGGAGCTTGATCCCATCCGGATTCACTATCCTGCTCTCAACCTGTGCACCGACAACGGTGGAATGATTGCCTATGCGGGTTATCTGCGTCACATCCGCGGTGAACAGGCAGGGCTGGCTATCGATACCAAAGCACGTTGGCCAATCACCGATCTCACCCGGCCGTCTCCATGCCCGACCTGATACTTGTCAAAGGCCTGCGTTTTGACTGCATCGTCGGCATCAATCCACCAGAGCGGATCAACCCTCAACCCTTGCAACTGGACCTTGAAATCGGTACCGACATCAGCATCGCGGCGGCAAGCGGGGATATTCGCGCAACCGTGGACTATGGTGAAATCGCCACTGGCGTCGAGACGTTTGTCAGAGCCGGGCAGTTTCTATTGCTTGAAACGCTGGCCGAACAAACCACAACGATGATCCTCGATCGCTGGAGTGTCAGCTCGATCAGACTCACAGTACTGAAACCTCAGGCAATTCCACAAGCCGACGCAGCAGGCATCTCAATCTATCGCTGTCGTTGAGCCTGCACCAGGAGCTCCGTCCTTGCCTCGCGTATCGCAACCCCGAGTGCGGATCCAGACAAGTTATCGAACGCACTGGCTTTGATTTCCCGCATGGCAGCAATGAGATCGCGTACATCAGCCAGATCAACGCTGTAACGATGTTCAAGAAAGGCCATCACAGCTTCAGCAACACTGGGTTCGTGAAACGCCCGGATTCGCTCGAGCACCTGCAACACCCTGACCGCTTCAGCACGCTGCCACTGCGTGAGCACCACTTTCGACAGCTGCACCCGGACAGCAAAATCGCAGGTCAAACTGGGGACTCTGACTCTTGAACACAAGTTCTTGATGTCACCTGGCGCAAGCCCTTCACACCAAACCGCGAACAACTCATTTCCGTGAAACGCACGTCCAGGGTCGACCGGCTGAGATCTCTGCCACTCAATAAAAAATGGCACCAGAGCACCGGCCTCCTGTAAAACGGCAAGAAACTGATATGGCGCAGACGAATGCAGAACTTTGTGCAACTCCTGCCAGACCCGCTCTGCCGGCAACTCGTCCAGACGGTGTTCACGCACCATTGATTGCATCAACAGCATGGTTTGACTGCTGACCTGAAACCCGGGCAATTGCGCCGCAAATCTGGCCACACGCAACACGCGCAACGGATCCTCTGCAAAAGCCGGTGAAACTGCCCTTAGCACATGCGCCTCAAGGTCAGCCTTGCCACCCCAGGGGTCAACAAGATTGCCAGCCTCGTCCATCGCCATGGCATTGATCGTCAGATCACGTCGTTGCAGATCCTGTTCCAGAGAGACATCCGACGATGAATACGTTGCAAAACCCTTATGACCGGCACCGGTGCGTCGCTCGGTTCTGGCCAGGGCAAACTCTTCTCGAGTTTGAGGATGCAGAAAGACTGGAAAGTCCGCACCGACCTGTTGATAACCCGCAGCTTCCAGTTCTTGTGCAGTGCCGCCAACAACCACCCAATCGCGATCCTGCACGGGTCTGCCAAGCAGTTGATCGCGAACAGCTCCGCCGACGAGATAGATTTTCATGGCGGAGAATTGTACGCCGCAGTAAAGCCGTGTTTATTACCCTGAGGATGATAGGCCGGTCTTTGCCGACCTTCAGCGTGGTCTGTATGCAATCGCTCGCCGTTCCCCAGTGCCAAGATTGATGGCAGTCAGCTCCCGCCCCCACACACACCCGGTATCCGTCGCCAAAATCCTCGGGTGGTCAGTTACACCTTGTATGGATGCCCAGTGACCAAATACAACCTTCTCAGACGGGTGCCGCTCAGCATAGACATCAAACCAGGGCCGCAAATGGGCAGGGGCTTCGACGAGTTCTTCCTTGTGCAGGAAATCGAGCACATCAGCGGCGTCCAGAAATCTCATGCGCGTGCAGCAGTTGGTGATGAAACGAAGACGAGCCATGCCGGTCAGCGTATCTTCCCAGCAATCTGGTTCGTTACCATAGAGCTCACGCAGGAAATCTACGTAACCCTCGCCACTCAACACCGAATGGACCTCTGCCGCGTAGCGAATCAGTTCCGGACTCGTCCACCTCGGATAGACTCCAGCATGAACCACCGTGAACCCGACTTCTTCATCACGATGCGCCAAGGGTTGCATTCTCAACCAGTGTGAAAGCTCTTCAACGTCCGGCGCGCTGGCGAGTTCATCGAACGTGTCAGCTCGTTTGGCTTTGTGGCCACCGAAGTAGATCGCCAGCCAGTGCAGATCATGGTTGCCAAGTACAACGACTGCCTGTTTTCCCAATGATTTCACGAGTCGCAGCGTAGCCAGTGACTCCGGGCCTCTGTTGACAAGATCGCCGACAAACCACAATCGATCGTCAACCGTCAGGGCGAGATCTTCGAGCAACCCCACTAGCTCCAGATGACAACCCTGAACATCGCCAATCGCCCAGGTAGTCACATCAATGCACCGCGTTCGGGACACTCAGCGTGAACATGGGAATGGCGACCGAAAAACGCTGTCCCTCATCCGTCTGGAACTCATAAGCACCCTGCATGCTGCCAACAGGTGTTTCCAGCACGCAGGCGCTGGAATAGCTGTATTCTCGAGTCGGTGTTATGCGTGGCTGCTCGCCCACCACGCCAGGTCCTTTTACTTCTCGCACCTCACCTTCTCCGTTGGTAATGATCCAGTACCGATTGAGAAGTTGTGCGGCCCGAACACCTCGATTGGCAATGGTGATGGTGTAGGCGAAAAAAAATCGACGATTCACGAGGTCGGACTCCGAATCCACGAATTGCGTCGCCACCGAGACTTCTATTCCAGTCACTTCAAATCCTCCTCATGCCGGGCGAGAGTATTGGCCATGGCGATGAATTGCTCCAGCGTCACCGACTCGGCTCTATCCTTGAGGTCGATCGCAGGATGTACCGTTGCCCACACAGCAGCCGGTGCAAGCGGTTTGAGATTGTTGCCAAGCTGCTTTCGACGTTGCGAAAACACTGCGCGCAGGACTTTATCGAGATACCTTTCATCAACTGCGGGACGCTCGCTCTGAGGTCTGGGACGCAGACGGACAACCGAGGACCACACTTCGGGCGGAGGAGCAAAGCTGTCCGGTCCGACATGAAACAACAGCTCCACCTCGCACATGTACTGCATCAGAACGCTCAGACGACCCCAGTCTTTTTTACCTGGACCGGCTGATAACCGCTCCGCGACTTCCTTCTGCAACATGAAGTGCATGTCGACGATCAACCCTGTTTCGCGAAGCAATTTGACGAGCAGCGGAGTTGAAATGTTGTACGGCAGATTCCCGACGATGCGCATCGGCAACGACGCAACTGAAGCGAGGGGTGTATCCAGAATATCTGCACTGACAACCCGCGCCGAAGGGAAGCGCTGTTGCAGTCCTGGCACCAGATCACGATCAATCTCCACCAGCGTCAGTTGCTGCGAAAGGCCGTAAAGTGCCGAGGTCAGCGCGCCGGTCCCGGCACCAATTTCAAGTAGATGATCTCCCTGACGGGGTGCAACGGCTGCGACGATATCAGCCACTACATGTTCATCGACGAGAAAATGCTGACCGAAACGCTTGCGTGCCCTCAATGAGTTCGACCTGAACGAGCAAGCACCGTGGCCAGAGCAATGGCCGCAACCAGACTGCCGGGATCGGCCGTTCCGGACCCAGCCAGGTCCAGCGCCGTCCCATGATCGACGGACGTACGTATGAAGGGGAGACCCAGCGTTACATTTACCGCCTCACCAAATCCTGCATGTTTGAGTACCGGCAGTCCCTGATCGTGATACATGGCCAGCACGGCGTCACATTGCTCAAGAAAACGCGGAACAAACAGGGTATCGGCTGGCAAAGGTCCTTTCAGGTCCATTCCTTCTGCTCGCAAGCGATCAAGAACGGGGGTGATGACTTCAATTTCCTCGCGACCGAGATGCCCGCTTTCTCCAGCGTGCGGATTCAGCCCGGCAACCAGAACCCTCGGATTTTCTATGCCAAATCGGCTTCTTAATGACGTCCACAGGATGCGTATCCGGCGTTCCAGCAGTTCCGGCTTGATGGCATCGGCAACATCACGCAGTGGCAAGTGAGTGGTTGCGAGTGCAACCCGCAGGGTGCCAGCCACCAGCAGCATCACCACATCGGGAACGGCGCATCGATCCTGGAGGTACTCCGTGTGGCCACTGAAGGGCACACCTGCATCGTTGATCACCGATTTCTGCAGCGGTGCTGTAACCATGGCGCCAAACCGGCCACTCAGGCACCCATCGATGGCAACATCGAGCGTTTGCAGGATCGCCCGTGCGTTGCCCGGCTCAAGGTGGCCGGGTTGTACCGACATCGCAAGGGGAACGTGAATGAGAGAGAGGACGCCAGCCTCAGTCGAGGCTTGACCACCACTGATATCGAGCCGGATCTTCAAACCCAGACGATCAGCTCGCTCTGCGAGCATGCCGGCGTCACCAATACCAACCCATGTCTGTTCGCGCGTTTTCATTGCCAGCTGCAGAACCAGGTCCGGTCCGATCCCGGCAGGTTCTCCTACCGTGATGGCCAGTGGGCAAGCGTCAGAGCCGGATTTCGACGAAGGCTTCGTCACGTATTTCCTTTAGCCAGGCTTCCAGCTCCTCGTTGTAACGACGCTGATGAAGCACTCGCATGGCCATATCTTCTCGAGCTTCCTGGCTCTGGTCCTGACGGCGACGCTCTTGAACCTGGAGGACGTGCCAACCGTACTGTGTCTTGAACGGTTTGCTGAACTTGCCCGTCGGCGTGGCGGCGACGATCTCGCGGAATTCCGGGACGAATTCCTCGCCATCGGTCCACCCAAGATCTCCTCCGATCAACGCCGTACCGGGATCCTGCGAGTTCGCGGCAGCAAGCGCATCGAAGTCACCACCGTTGAGAAGCTCTTCATAGATCTTCCACACTTGCGCCTCAGTCTGCTCGTCGGTACGAATTTCAGACGGCCTCAGGAGAATGTGGCGTAGTTTCGCCTGATCCACCTGTTGTGTTCCCGCACCTCTTTGTTCCAGAAGCTTGATGATGTGAATGGCACCTGGCACAACGATGGGATCGGCGACTTCGGAAGCCTTGAGGGCAAGCACCTGTTCGGCGAAGAGACTGGGTAGCTCTCCCGCCCGACGCCATCCAAGATCCCCACCTTCCAGCGCCGTTGATGAGGACGAGTTGGCGATTGCGATCTGACCAAAATCCGCACCGCCCCGAAGTGATTTAACCAGTTCATCAGCCTTGTTGAGCGCGGCCTGCATCACTTCTTCCTTGGCATCCTGCTTGATGGTCAGCAGGATGTGTCCAACCCGGAATTCGTCGGACAGCATTTCCTTGAAGAAGGGCGAACTGAGCAGATCCTTGATTTCCTGATCGGAAACCGAGATGCGGCGATTGACGACACCACGCTGTAGACGGCTGATCAGCATTTCCTTGCGAATATCCTCACGAAACGCCGGATAGCTCATGCCGTCCTTGATCAAGGCAGCCTGAAACTGCTCGATGGACATCTTGTTACCTTCAGCAAACTGGGCCACCGCACGCGTCAGTGTTTCGTCGTCGATCTCCACTCCGCGCCGTATGGCTTGCTGAAGCTGCAGGTTCTCGATGATGAGACGCTCGAGAACCTGATTGACCAGCACGCTGTCTGCGGGCGCCGCGGTCTTGTTGGCAACCAGCTGCTTGCGAATGGTATCGACCCGCTCGATCAACTCCGAAGCGAGAACCACATCGTCGTCGACAATGGCGACGATGCCGTCGATCTCCTTATAGCTTGCCTGACTCGGCGCAGCCATCAGCAACAACGCCATTATGACCAGGGACATGTGTAATCGAAGAAACGCCAACATCTTAGTTCACCAAATTACCAGTTTGCATAACCGGGCTGATCTTCCGTGTAGTAACCACGAATCCCTTTCGTCAGTACCGACTCGGTTTTGCCGCCAATGCCAGCCAGGCCCTTGAACACGAATTGTAAGAAGATCCCCTTGTCAGCCTTGATATTGCCAAAATCAAAACCACTCGGACTGTCGAGGTATCGACGAGCCATCACGCGCACCTGCCAGCAGCAATCGTTGTACTCGATTCCCGCAAACGCCTCAATGGTGCGATCACTCTTCAGATCGTAATTCCACCGACCCATCAATGAGTAGTGGCGGGTAACAGGCCAATACATCGATAGATCAGTCTGTTGAATATTCTCGAGAACGCGCTGTCGGTAGCCGACATTGAGAATTCTGGAGTTGTCCCGGCGATATTGAATGAACGCTGAACTTTCATCGAACTGATTGTCATTGGGATCCCATACCACACCGCCGCCCACCCACCAGTACTTGGCAAAGCGCGCTTCCAGCTCACTCGCTACTGCGGACGTCGTTTGTTTCAGGTCTGGTGAAGGCAAGCCATAGAGACTGACACGTCGATTGCGCAGGTACTTGATCTGCCCAACGCTCATCCGCAGATGTTCGGTGCCGGTCTTTCGATCCAGAAATCGTGACGTCACTCCGGCTGAAACCTGATTGGCATCGTCGAGGCGATCAAGACCCGCAAACCGCTCTTCCCTGAAGAGCTGGCTGTAGGTAAACGTCAGCTCGCCAGTATCGAACAACGGCAACTGATCCTGATTCTCATAGCCTCGATAGAGATAGAAGACACGCGGCTCCAGCGTCTGAGTCAACTCGCTGCCGCGAAAAGACAGCTCGCGTTCAAAGACCAGCCCACCGTCAATGGATCCAGTGACGAGACTTCGATCGGGTGACAAATCATCAACCTGTACGCCACCAAGCCGACGATCCTGATCAAGCTTGTAGTGGGTGAAACTGTAATTGCTGGCCAGTGTGAGATGGCCAAACGGCCACGTAAAGGGGAGCTTCAGACTTGGCCTGACATGGAACCGTTCACCCGTCAACGCATCAATGCCGCTGACGTTGTCAGTATCGCGATCAAACGATGCTGCCTGCGTATTCAAATTGAACTGAAACAGGCCAAAAACCTGATCATAGTCCGCAGTCAGCTCCGGCAGCCGTGCATACGGATCTACCTGTATTTCATCAAGCCGCTGAAAATTTTGCGCCCAAAGACGCGTGCGCACTCTGCCGATTGAATAGTACAGTTCCCCACGCTGTTCGAGCTGAATCTGGCTTGATAAGCCAAAGTCAGTATCCAGATCCCGGAAGTAGTCGCGATCGCTCACTTCGGTGTAGTCGATGCTCGTGTAAGCCGGCCCTAGTCGTCCGGTTTGATCGACTGACAACAGCCAGCGATCGGCCGACTTGAACGTATCGTTGGGAAACAACTGCTCAAAATTCTTCTTTGACAGTTTGCCGTTGTAGATGTCGTCTTTTGGCAACAACCCACCGCCAATCACGAGATTCTGCGAATTACTCAGATGCCGAAACTCTCCGTCCAGGCCCGCTCCTCGCTCGCTCATGTAGCGGGGCACTACCGTAGCATCGTAGTTGGGGGCCAGATTAAGGTAGTAAGGCAGCGCCAGGTCGACGCCATCTTCGCTGGAATAGCCCATGCCGGGAAACAGAAAACCCGATTGGCGGTCATCACTGACGGGGAACTGGATGTAGGGGGTGTAGAACACGGGCACACCCTTCACTCGCAGCACAGCATTTCGGGCAGTTCCAAAAATCTCGCCACTACGGATGGTCAACGTCTTCGCATCGAGCCGCCAGCTGTCATTACCAGGCTCACACCGCGTAAATCGATTGTTGTGCATGACCAGGTCGCCAGCATCATTGCGTACCACCTTCCGTGAATGACCCCGATAGTTGCTGTCCGTCAGCAGGAATTGGGCCTTTTCGAGCTCGGCCGCCTTGGTGTCGATCTGTATGTGAGCCCGCTCTCCCTGCAGCACCACGGTGGGTTCCGTGATGCGCACTGCACCCGTGAGTTCAGCTTGTCGTGCCACGCTATCGTAGTGGGCTCTCGCGGCTGATACCGAACGGTTGCCCTGAGTGAATCGCACATCACCATCAAGCTCTACTGATTCCCCGAGCTTCGATTCGATCTGATCCGCCTCCGTCACCAGAGGGTATTGAGTGCTGTCTGCATCCAGTGGCAAGGGAAACGGCGGCAATACGTAGTCGCCGTAACAGAATGGTGGCAAGGCGGCAGATTGATCCGGGGACAGATCAGACCGCAGGACAAAAAGACTCGCGGGCAAGTCCGGGGCTCGGGGATCAACCGCGGCACGATCAGTCAAACTCTCGACCGAAACGGGTGGCAACTCTTTACGGTCCGAACCATTGCAATCCCAGCCTTCGCCCGATTTGTCCGGCGAACACTTTATTTCCGGAGTTCGTTTCGTGGATTCCTCTGCTTTCAGACGGTTCCACTGGAGCCCTTGCGCGGCCATTGCCGGAAGCCATGGCCCTGCAATGAACAGCAGGACAGCAAGAAGATTGATCAGGCGGGGCAACATGGCGCGCGATGATAAAGAGTTGAGGCCGCCAACTCACCTGTAGCCGCAATATTTCCGCACGGGCAGAATGCCCCCGTGAATCCCAACATGATGCAATGGCTCGAAACAACGCTTGGCGGCGTACCCGATCTGGTCGAAACACTGCGACCAGAGGCCAGTTTTCGCGAGTTCTACCGCGTTCATCTGGGTTCCAGTCGCCAGGTCGCCATGTTCGCGCCGCCTGAGAAGGAAGACCCCGAGCGATTCGTCCGTCTGGCCCGGTTGTTCAAGGATGCGGGCGTACCTGCCCCGGTTATCCACGAAAGCGACATCAGCCATGGTTTTGTGTTGATGGAAGACTTCGGGCCTCGCCACTTCCTTGATCTCTATCTGAGTGGAAACGCGGACGAAGCACTTGATCAAGGGATCTCCATGCTACACGTCTTGCAGCGAATGGAGCCGAATGCAGTTCCACCCTATACCAGCGCCCGCCTCGGCGATGAACTCGACCTATTCAGGGTCTGGCTGATCGAAGGTCTGCTGCAGTTGAATGTCCCTGCATCCTGGCCAGAGCTTTGTGCGCAGTTGGTCGAGGATCTCGGCGCCCAACCGGTGTGTGTTGTCCACCGCGATTATCATTGCAAGAATCTGCTGATCACCGAAGCCGGTGGCCTCGGGATCGTTGATTTCCAGGATGCCCTCGCGGGGCCAGCGTTGTACGACCTCGCCTCGCTACTGAGAGATTGTTACTGGCGGTTCGATGAGCCGACCATCCATCGTTGGCTGACTCGTTATGTCGAGGCCAGCGGCTGGCACTTTGCGGATCCATGGCATCAGTTCAATCGCACCGCATTGCAGCGGCAGTTGAAGGCCGTCGGAATTTTTTCTCGTCTGTTTATTCGCGACGGCAAACCCTCACATCTGCAGTACATCGTTCCAGTCCTGAGCCATGCGGCCTTTCTCGCCCGGGAATCGACCAGGCATCCGGGATTCGCAGACTGGCTGGACAGCGTGCAGGTTACGGCGCGCAGCAAACTCAAAGAGAAAATGGGGTAGCGGTTCTTGAAGGTACTGATCCTGGCCGCCGGGGCTGGCAAACGACTGTTGCCACTCACCGCGATGACACCGAAGCCACTACTGCCAGTGCGCGGTACGCCGCTGATCGAACGACTCATCCTGCAACTGCGCACAGCCGGTTACATCGACGTCGTAATCAACCTGTTCCATCTGGGTGAACAGATCGCCAATCATCTGGGTGATGGCTCAAGGCTTGGTGTCGACATCACCTACAGCCGGGAAACGCGGGAGCTTGAGACCGGGGGTGGCATCGTGCAGGCACTGCCATTGCTCGGTGAAGCGCCATTTCTCATCGTCAATGGTGACAACCTGACCGACTTCGATTTCCGGCTGATCCCGACGGAACTTGGGTCCGACCTGGTTCATCTTATTCTCGCGCCCCGGCCGGAATGGCGGACCAAAGGCGACTTTGTCTTCAGGCAGGGCCGGGTCATCGAGCGGGGGAATACACATGTGTACTGCGGTATAGCCGTAGCCAAACCCGAGCTGTTCGCAAACGCCCCTGCAGCGCCGTTCTCCTGGAATGAACTGTTTTTCAAGGCCGTCGCCGATGGCCGCGTATCAGGTCAACTGCATCGCGGCCAGTGGCTCGATGTCAGTACGCCGGAGCAATACGCCGGCGTGCGCTAGTCTTAGGGCATGAGTCCTCTTGACTGGATCCGTGGCCTGTATGTTCGCTTGGGCGAAATACTGGCGTTCGCGTGGGCACGCCGCGCACTCCAGCCGCACCTGCACTTCCTGTTCAGCAGTCTGGGACGTATTGCCAAGTCATCTGGCCAGGTGCTTCCGGTGCACATCATGTATGCCGAGGCAGTGCTGTCCCGGCTCGGCTGCAAGGGCCGCGCCCGCACCCGAGCCATTGAGTGGTTCAACGAAGGCAAGAGAGCCGAGGCGGACTTTCACCAGTTAGCGGTCCATTGCAATACCAGGTCAACGTCACGCCTGCATCCTCTGGTGCTGGATTGCATGGTCCATATGTACGAAATCAGAGCGACCCCGGCGGCCAACCGATCGCTGCACTTCCTTGGCAGCCTGCTGGGCTTCGAGGCGTCGCGCATCAGCACCAAGCGCGACGAGGTCCACGAGGAACAAGTCAACATGCATCAGGCGCGAAGTGTTCTGGGCCTCGAAGACGGAGCGACAACAAAACAGATCCGTCTCGCTTACCGGCAACTGGCCAGTCGGCATCACCCGGACAAGCTTGGCCCCGATGCGTCTGCGAAGGAGCAGGAACACGCGGTGGCGCGCAGTGTCGAGATTCGCGCTGCCTACGATGTGCTGCTGCAGGCGACAGGAGGCCGATCAGCTCAGTAGAATCGCGCCATGAACACATCCCGCTTCCTGATCGCGCCATCCATCCTGTCCGCCAACTTTGCACGCCTCGGTGCCGAAATCGAGTCGGTGCTCGAAGCTGGCGCCGACATGATTCACTTTGATGTGATGGACAATCACTACGTACCCAATCTCACCATCGGCCCCCTGGTTCTGGAGAGCCTGCGCAAGTCCGGCATCAGCTGTGTCATGGATGTGCATCTCATGGTGAAACCGGTTGACCGCCTGATCACCGATTTTCTCTTCGCCGGTGCCAGCATCATTTCGGTACACCCGGAGTCAACGGAACACCTGCATCGCACGCTATCCAGCATCAGGGATGGTGGTAGTCGCGCGGGCCTTGCCTTCAATCCGGCAACGCCAATTGCGGTTCTCGAGGAAGTCATCGAGCTGGTCGATCTGGTTTTGATCATGTCGGTGAATCCCGGCTTTGGCGGGCAGAGTTTCATTGCTGACAGTTTGCGCAAGGCGCGTCAGGCGAGAGCCATCATCGACGCCAGCGGCCGCCAGATCAGACTGGAAATCGATGGTGGCATCAAGGCCACAAACATCGCTGAAGCCGCCCGCGCTGGTGTTGATACATTCGTCGCCGGCAGCGCCGTTTTTGGCGCCCCCGACTATCGAGCCGCCATCGATTCAATGCGTGCAGAGCTGGCCACGATCTGATCCCCGAGGGGCAACGCGAAAAAAATTCGTACAAGTCGGCGAATTCCCTCCACCCGGCACAGGAGCAATTCCATTGGCGTGGCGACGAGAATACAAGGGCTACCTGTTTGATCTGGATGGCACGCTGATCGATACCGCGCCTGATCTGCATCGGGCTTTGAATCATGCGTTGGCAGCCAGTGGATATCCTGTTGTCGAAGAATCACTCACCCGTGACTGCATCGGCCACGGCGGACGCGCCATGATCACCTCGGCATTGCAGTACCACGGCCATTCAACGGAACGCATCGAAGAAATACACACCTGCTTTCTTGAGTACTATTCCAATCACATTGCGGTAACCAGCCAACCGTATCCGCATGTCGAGTCGACACTCAGGAAACTGCGTGATCGTGGCGCACGCCTGGGCGTAGTGACCAACAAAAACTCTCTACTCACCCAGCGTCTTCTGGCCGAACTGCGTTTTGATCATCATTTCGACACAGTCATTGCCGGTGATACTGCCAAACGTCCAAAACCCGCTGCAGACCCGATCGATCTGGCGCTGCTGCGCATGCAACTCACTTCGCGCGAAACCCTGTACGTCGGCGATTCGAACACCGACGTTGAGGCCGCGCGCGCCGCAGGTGTTTCCGTGATCTGCGTGACTTATGGATACAGCCACGGCATCAGCGCCGATCAGCTGGGTGCCGACGGAACAATCCAGAGCTTTCTTGACCTCCCCTGACCGCATCGCTAAGGTTCGGCGTCCTGCGATTCAAACACTTTCGGTCGAGACGACTTACCTATCATGCAGCCTGCGGATTTCGAACACTGGAAAGCCAAGGGCTACAACCGCATACCGGTCATCGTCGAAACGCTGGCTGATCTGGATACGCCGCTTTCGACCTATCTGAAACTGGCGCGCGGCCCTTATTCGTATTTGCTGGAGTCCTATCCAGGAGAGGAGAAGTGGAGTCGTTACTCGATGATCGGTTTACCGGCGAAAACCATCATCACGGTGACCGGAAACGTGGTCGAAGTCGTTACCGACGGAAGCGTTGTTGAACGCCTGGAAACGGCCGATCCGCTGGCCTTCATCGAGTCCTTTCAATCACGATTTCGAGTCGCCCCAGTACCCGGGTTGCCACGATTCTACGGCGGTCTGGTCGGCTACTTCGGCTACGACACACTCCGCTATGTCGAACACCGACTCAAACACTCGGCGCCACCGGAGACGATTGAAACGCCTGACATCCTGCTGATGTTGTCCGAAGAAGTAGTCGTGTTCGACAACGTGAAGGGACGTATGCAGCTGGTCAGTCTGGTCGATGCGGATGCTGTGGACGGACTGGCGCAGACGTCGGCGCGACTTCGCGCACGCGTTGCACTGCTTGCTGTGGCAGCCCCCTCGATACCTCGTGCAACCGCCAATCGACCGACGGAAGAAAGCGACTTCACCTCAGGTTTTGGTGAAGCGCCATTCAAACAGGCGGTCGAACGCATTCGTGAGTACATACGCGCAGGCGACGTCATGCAGGTCGTGCTGTCGCAGCGGATGAGCATTCCATTTGGCGCCAACTCCATCGATCTGTATCGAGCACTGCGCAGTCTGAATCCGTCGCCTTACATGTACTACATGGATCTCAGGGATTTCGTGATCGTCAGTTCTTCACCGGAAATTCTGGCGCGACTCGAAGATGGTGTGATCACGAATCGACCACTCGCTGGCACCCGACGACGTGGACATACCCCGGAAGAAGACGCAGCGTTCGAAACAGAGTTGCGAAACGATCCGAAGGAAATCGCTGAACACCTCATGCTCATCGACCTCGGCCGAAACGATGTGGGACGCGTTGCGGCGACTGGCACGGTTGAAGTGACCGAGAAATTTGTCATCGAGCGCTATGCCAACGTGATGCATCTATCCAGCAACGTCATTGGCAAACTGAAGGACGGCGCCCGGGCAATGGATGTACTGCGTGCCACACTGCCTGTTGGAACACTCTCCGGTGCACCGAAGATTCGCGCCATGGAAATCATCGACGAACTGGAGCCTGTCAAGCGCGGAATCTATGGTGGTGCGGTGGGCTACCTCGCCTGGAACGGCAACATGGACATGGCAATCGCCATCCGCACGGCGATCATCAAGGACAACACGCTCTATATCCAGGCAGGCGGCGGCATCGTCGCTGACAGTCAGGGTCGACTGGAGTGGAAAGAAACCATGAACAAAGCTCGCGCAATCTTTCGAGCCGCGGCGATGGCTGAAAACAGGCTGGAAAAATTCGACGACTGAAATCAGCCGTCGGCCAGTGCAGCCCGTGTCTGCACACTACGTTCCCAGATCTCGAAAACAAGCGTCCCAACGACGTAAGCCGCAACAAACAGCAAGGCGCGCGAATCAAGCGAAAACGCACCCACTATCGCGGGACCCGGGCAATATCCGGCAATACCCCAACCAATCCCGAACAGACCTGCGCCAACCAGCAGGCGTCGATCGATCTGGTTGGCGGCCGGCCTGTGAAATGTAGTGTCAAAAAGCGGCGCAGAGCGACGACCTCCCAAGCGGTAGCCGACACCAGTGACGACAAGCGCGCTGCCCATCACGAAGATCAAAGCAGGGCTCCAGTTCGGAGAGATATTGAGAAAGTTGATCACGTTGCCCGGCTCAGTCATTCCAGATAGTACAAGGCCAACGCCAAAGATCAGACCTGCGACCAACGCAGCAATTGGTTTCATGCTTCGATCACTCCCAGACCACGCAACAGGGTCGCAGTGAGCATGCCAAAACCCACAAAGATCATGGTTGCCACCATCGAACGTGGTGATAGTCTCGCGATGCCGCAGACGCCGTGGCCGCTGGTACAGCCCGATCCCAATCGGGTGCCAAATCCGACGATCAGCCCACCCACAATGAGCCACACCGGCTCAATGGCCATGCGGTTCGAAACCGGAGCAAGGAAAAACGCGGCAATCCAGCCACCGGCGCCGAGTCCGACAACAAACATCACCGGCCAAAGCGTACCGGGCTGCTTGATCGCCTGGCTGACAATTCCGCTGATACCGGCCACCCGCCCAAGACTCAGGAACAGCCAGCTTGCTGACAGTCCGATCAGGGTGCCGCCGATCACTGCATTCATCAGTACATTCGTGAACATCATCACACCTCTCTGAAACGACAGGTCTTGCGGAAATCAGACGCGCTGCGCCGGTGAAATCTTACAGACCCAGGACAACATAACGCGGGGATGAACAAGAAAGTCACGCAGCGCCGCGCTACCCTACCCGACCTCAGCTGGTGCCACGAACTTTGTCCAGACACATTGACCCTCGAAGTGTGCAGGATCGCAATGATTGTGAAGCGGTATTCAATGAAAATGGAGCGCTGCACCGGAATTCGCGCGAACAACGGACTGGACGTCAACCGACCCCAGACAGGACTTCCTGGAGACTCTTTGGACATACGGGCACAACGCGACAGGTGGGAACGCTGGTCGCTTCGACTCGCCAGGCTACCGCTGGTTGGTACCCTGGGTCGAAGACTCGCCCGTATCGGTTACAAGCCTTACACCGGAGATGTGGGCCTTGCCCGACACTTCGCAGAAGGGTATCGAACACCGCTGGCGCGTATTCATGCGGACCACCTCGAAACCGGCAAGCACTGTTACATCGGCGACCACGCGCTGCTCATGAATGAGCCTGGTGGTGGACTGATAAAACTCGGTGATCGAGTCTTCATCTTCGAACACACCACGTTGCTCACTGCCGCGGGCGGCTGTATCGAGATCGGCGACGATTCTCATATTCAGCCACGTTGCCAGTTCTCCGCCGCCCTCGGGTCGATCAAAATTGGCAAGCGTGCCGAGATCGCGCCCGCCTGTGCGTTCTATCCATACAACCATGGCATGACACCGGACCGGCCGGTACGCAATCAGCCGCTGACAAGTCGTGGCGGCATCACCATTGGTGATGATGCCTGGCTGGGTTATGGCGTGATCGTTCTCGATGGAGTCCGTATCGGCGATGGTGCGGTCGTCGCGGCTGGCGCGGTTGTCGTGAACGACATTCCGGCGATGGCGATCGCCGCCGGCGTACCAGCAAAAGTTGTACGTCTGCGAACAGCAGACGGCAAAGATTCAAATATTTCAGCGGGTAACTAGTCGGATGGCTCTCTCTTCAGAATCAACAATTGTCATTCAATCAACCAAGGGGCTCGCTCAACTCGGCTTCGGTGAGTTGTGGGCGTATCGCGAGGTCGTCTTTTTCCTTGCCTGGAGAACCATCAAGGTGCGCTACAAGCAGACCATTTTTGGTGCTGCCTGGGCAATCATTCAACCCATCGTCACGATGCTGATTTTCACAATCATCTTCGGACGAATCGCCAATGTCCCGACGGACGGCATTCCGTATCCGCTATTCGTGTTTTCAGCCTTGTTACCCTGGCAGTTCTTTTCCGCCAGCATCAGCTCCGGCTCAGACAGTCTGGTTGGCGGAGGATACATACTCAAACAGGTCTACTTTCCGCGTCTGGCGATGCCGTTGGCCAGCATCGCTTCCTGTGTGGTCGACTTTGCACTCGCTTTCCTGGTGATGGTGGCGTTAATGGTCTACTTCGGTCATGTACCAACCGCATCGATTTTGTTTCTCCCCCTTCTGGTGTTGTTGGTGATCGTCGCCTCGCTGGGGGTTTCGTTATTTCTGAGCGCCATGAACGTCCAGTTCCGCGACGTCAAGCATGCCCTGCCTTTCATGATTCAGGTCTGGATGTACTGCACTCCGGTGGTCTATCCACTCCGGCTGATCGAAGACCCAGTCCTCGCTGCGGTCTATTCGCTGAATCCAATGGTTGGCGTTGTGGAAGGATTCCGCTGGGCCATTCTGGGGGTTGGCGAGGTGCCGACTCAGCCACTCTTGTTGTCGGCATTGGTATCGCTGGTGCTGCTGATCGTTGGCACGTTCTACTTCAAGAGGATGGAACGGACCTTTGCTGACGTGGTCTAACGATCTACGTGAGTCGGCTTCGTACAGGACAGGACAAACGCAGGCGGCACGTTGCGCAGTACGGGGCGACTGAGGTGATAACTTCCGAAGGCCTGACTGAGTCGCGCCCTCAGCTTGATTGCACCTGGCATCGGATAGTTGTGCACGTAGCTGAATGTACGGAACACCCCATCCTTGCGCATAAAAGCACGCAAACCGGCGAATATTGACTCTACCAGATCATCGGGCATCCAGAGCAGTGGCAAACCCGACAGCACGATGCGAACCGGAGGCAACCCACGTTCCGCAACGAAAGACGCTGCATCCCTGACATCACCGAGCTGGAAATCCAGCTCCGGGAACCGCGAACAAAGCCGCCGATAGAGACCGGCATCCCGCTCGATACCGAGGTAGCGAACATCCACACCAGACCTCCGCAATCGACGAATCTCCTGGGTGAATGCCCCGGTGCCGGGACCGAACTCCACAACTACGTCCCCATCCCGCAGGGCAAGCCCTTCAAACATGGCATGGGTAAGGAACCTGGAACTCGGCACCACTGAGGCAACGCGGCGCGGATTGCGCAAAAATCGTCCAAGGAAGTAGAACGCGTCGGCGACCGGGCCTGAGTTCGCTTGATCTTCTGGCACGGACATCCGATTGATCCTGAACTGACAGCATGACGCTGGAGTGTACCCAATTATCACGACCTCCTGTCGAGCCACGCACCGCCTTCTTCGCCACTCATGCACGTGCCGGATGCGCGAACTGCTCGATCCAGCCAACGAGCGCAGTTTCGGCATGATTCCTGAACGGGTGGGCAGTTATACTTCGCGGCCCTGTCGACAGCGCGCCTGCCTGATCCAACGAGGAATCAGACCAATTCCCGGAGTATTTCCTGACCATGATCCTCATGATCGACAACTACGACTCGTTCACCTACAACGTGGTGCAGTACCTGGGTGAGCTGGGTGCCGACGTCAGCGTGCATCGCAATGACGAAATTTCGCTGGACGATATTGCTGCTCTCAAACCAGACGGCATCGTCATCAGCCCCGGCCCATGCACACCAAACGAAGCCGGCATCTCCATGGATGTCATCAAACGATTCGCTCAGGACATACCGATTCTGGGCATCTGCCTTGGTCATCAGTGTATCGGCCAGGTTTTTGGCGGCGTCGTGGCTCGGGCTCACGACGTCATGCATGGCAAGACCTCCGCCATTCACCACAACGGCGAAGGTGTGTTCCGTCAGCTACCCAGCCCATTTCAGGCGACTCGATATCACTCACTGATCGTCGAGTGGAACGAACTCCCCAGTGAACTTGAAGTGACTGCGTGGACGGCAAACAACGGCAAACCGGATGAAATCATGGGTTTGCGCCACCGAACGCTGCCATTGCAGGGTGTGCAGTTCCACCCTGAATCAATCCTCACCGAGTGTGGACACGATCTGCTGCGCAATTTCCTTAGCGCTAAAGGGCTCTGACAGAGATGGACATGTTTTCCGCACTGGCCGAACTGGCCGCAGGACGAAGCTTGTCCCGGCTGGACATGCAGACAGTGTTTCACCAGGTGATGTCAGGATCTGCCACGCCTGCGCAGATCGGTGCATTGCTGATGGGGCTCCGAGTCAAAGGTGAAACAACCGATGAAATCGCCGGGGCGGTCACCACCATGCGCGCCTTGTCGACCAAGGTTCTGGTCAACGTCCCCTACCTTGTGGATACCTGTGGCACCGGTGGCAGTAGCAAAAAGCTCTTCAACATCTCTACCGCCGCGGCCATCGTCGCTGCTGCCGCCGGGGCACGTGTTGCCAAACATGGCAATCGCAAAGCGTCCAGTCAGAGCGGTGCAGCTGATGTGCTGGAGGCAGCGGGGGTCCGAATAACACTCGCGCCAACACAGATTGCCCGCTGCATCACCGAAGTAGGCGTCGGGTTCATGTTTGCTCCGGCTCATCACAGCGCGATGAAATTCGTGGCGCCAGTGCGCAGCGAGTTGAAGATCCGAACGATGATGAATGTGCTCGGCCCGCTTACCAATCCAGCACAAGCCAAACGTCAGGTCATGGGCGTGTTCTCAAAGGATTGGCTGCGCAAGCTCACTGAAGTCCTGCAGCTGTTGGGCTCCGAAGCCGTGATGCTGGTCAATTGCGATGGACTGGACGAACTTGGCCTGCACCAACCGACCCACGTGTGTGAATTGCGGGACGGTGTTATTCGTGAGTACCTGCTGGACCCGGAGTCGGTCGGCGTCCAGAAGCAGTCCATGGACGAGTTGCAGACAGATTCCGTTGCATCCAGTCTGAAACTGGTGCAGCGCAGCCTCGCCGGTGCGGATGGTCCCGCAGCGGATATCGTCGCTCTCAACGCGGGCGCTGCCATCTACGTGTCCGGTGTGGCAACTACCTTCAAGAACGGCGTCACCATGGCCAGAGATGTGCTGGCCGCCGGGCTCGCGCGAGAAAAGCTGGCGGAACTGGTACGCATCACCAGTCTCATGGGAGATGCTGGGTGAGCACCATTCTGGATCGTATACTTGAACACAAGCGCCTTGAGGTTGTGGACCGCAGCAGCAAGCGTTCGCACACAAGTCTGCTGGCCGACTGCAAAAACCTGCCAAAGACACGGGGATTCACCCGATCTCTGATGGAAAGCACAACGCGCGGCGATGCCGCGGTGATCGCTGAAATCAAACGCGCCTCGCCCAGCAAAGGGCTCATACGGGCCGACTTTGATCCGCCTTCGCTCGCACAAAGTTACGCACGTGGTGGCGCAACCTGTCTGTCGATCCTGACCGACATCCAGTTTTTTCAAGGGGCGGACAGCTATCTTCAAACCGCCCGAGCTGCGGTTACTCTGCCGGTCCTGCGCAAGGATTTTGTTGTCGATCGGTATCAGCTCGCCGAATCGCGAGCCCTTGGCGCAGATTGTGTACTTCTCATCGTTTCAGCACTGCCGCCGACGCACTTGTCAGAACTCTATCTGGAGGCCCATGAGCTTGGGCTGGATACGCTCATCGAAGTGCATGACGAGGGGGAAATGGAGCAGGCACTGAAGCTCTCACCCCAATTGATCGGTGTCAATAATCGCAATCTGCGCACCTTTGAAGTCAGCCTGGAAACCAGTCTGGCGTTGAAGCGCATGGTGCCGGATGGGACCACGCTCGTTTCGGAAAGTGGAATCAACACCCGCAACGACGTTCAGAGATTGACCCAGGCAGGCATCAACTGCTTTCTGGTCGGGGAGGCGTTCATGCGCGCCGATGACCCGGGGAGCAAGTTGCGAGAACTGTTCTACTGAGACAGGGTTTTCGCCTCGGCGCGAAGCTTTTTTCCCAGCTCAGTGTTTGACCAGCAAATCGACCCGGTTTGGTACCTCAAACACAAAGCCTTCAGGTTTTCGAAAGCTCTCGAATCGTTCGCGGATACGAACCAGGAGTTCTGACGAGACGTTTCGCTCGGAATGCGTGACGTTGATCAATCCCTGCTCGAACTGCGCAAACGACTGGAGTTTGACGATGTTGCGGAAGAACCGCTCCTCAACCAGCTGAAACTGCCCTGACTCGACGGCTCGCGTGATGGCGGCAAACGCCCCTGTTCTCACTATCTCCTCGTCATTGAACAGCCTGATCACCTCATTGAATTCGCCTTCGAAGACAGGCTCGGAGATGTAGACATGACCGCCGGGTTTAAGCACTCGAAACATCTCGGCAAACGACTGATCCAACAGAGCAGCCGGAATGTGGTGGAGCGACTTGAACAGGATGATGATGTCGAACGATGCGTTCGAGGCCGCAATCGATTCTGCGCCAAACGCTTCGAACGTCACTTTGGGGAGATCAGGGATCTCGAGATTTTTGGCGTGCTGAATCTGGTCTACTTCGGCCGCGACTATGGCGCTGACACCAGTGCGCTCAGCAATCAGTCGAGTTTTTTCGGCAGCACCACAACCCAACTCCAGTACCCTGGCACCGTCAAACTTCAGCATCTCGCCGAGAACGATAAGTTCATTGATGACGGGCTGATCGACAGGACCTGCGATCTGCATTCCAGCTGGATTCGATTTGGGCATGTTCATCGGTGCGATCTCACATTGCATTGATCGAACCGTAGCCTGACGGAGATATCGGGGACAAGCCCAAACCATTGCGCGACCAAAAAAAACGGGCCTGTTAAGGCCCGTCCAATCACCATCCGTGTGATTACAGGGCTTGACGCCCCCTTTGGGTGTCCTTAACGCGTTCCGTACACCACCATGGTCTTTCCTTTGACCGAAACCAGCCCCTGTTCAACCAGGGTTTTGAGCACTCGACCAACCATCTCACGCGAGCAACCGACGATGCGGCCGATCTCCTGGCGCGTGATCTTCACCTGCATGCCATCTGGATGCGTCATCGCATCGGGCAACCGGGTGAGTTCGAGCAGTGTTCTTGCGACACGACCAGTGACGTCAAGGAATGCAAGATCGCTCACCTTTTGGGTGGTCTTGGCCATCCGCTCCGCCATCTGCTTGCCGACGGCATACAGCAATTCTGTATGTTTGTCCGCCAGTTCGCGGAATTTGCCGTACGACAGCTCCGCGACTTCGCATTCGGTTTTTGCCTTGACCCAAGCTGACCGCGGCGTATCTTCCACAAACAAGGGCATTTCACCGAAGAAATCACCTTTGTTCAGGTAGGCCACGATAATCTCGCGTCCGGACTCATCTTCCACCAGTACTGTGACTGAGCCCTTCAGTACGTAGTAGATTGAGTCGCTTTTATCGCCTGCGTAAATCAGCGTACTTTTCGCTGGGTACTTACGTCGATGCGACGCTGTGAGAAACGCATCCAGATGGGCGTTCTCAGGTTGATTCGCCTGAAAGCCGCGTGCCACCATTGGACGCTTGGAAACGAATCCATTTTGTCCGGTCTGACTGATCTGACTGTTTTTTGCTGCAAGCACCTTGTTCCGCTCCTTCGTAACACCTTGCGTGTAAAGCATAGTCGCAGTTTCGTATCACTGGTTTCGAGACCTAGTCGACAAACGGCGTCATTTCACACTCCGAACGGTCGTCCATCACGTATGGACATCCTGAAAACATAATTACACACACATTTTTGGCACTACGTCATGAACGCAAGAATCGAATGGCAAGGGAAAGTACAGTTCAAAGCGGAAAGTGGCACCGGCCACACCGTGCTGCTCGATGGCCCGCCAGACGCGGGAGGAGTGAACGCTGGCCCGCGGCCGATGGAGCTGTTGCTGATGGGCTTGGGAGGGTGTACCTCCTTTGACGTCGTCAACATTTTGACGAAATCACGACAGAACGTGCGATCGTGTGTCACTGAATTGACAGCAGATCGAGCCGAGTCTACGCCACAGGTTTTTACCAGGATCCACATCCGGTTCATCGTCACCGGTGAAAATCTGGAAGAACGCAAAGTCGCGCGCGCAGTCGAGCTGTCCGCAGAAAAGTATTGCAGTGCATCGATCATGCTTGAAAAGGGTGGCGTCGAAATTACACACAGCTTCAGTATCGAGCAGGGATAGACCATGGACAGCCTCAAGCCACATGCTGGCATTCGACACGTGGCCTTGTTTGTCAAAGATCTGGAAGCGTGCACCAGCTTCTATTGCGACGTTCTTGGCTATCGGGTGGAGTGGCATCCGGATTCCGACAACATCTACCTGTGCAGCGGATCTGACAACCTGGCTCTGCATCGAGCCAGGGAAGACACACCGACCGAGGGCGGGCGCCTGGATCACATCGGTATTCTGTTGCGTGATGCAGCACAGGTTGATCTCTGGCATGACCACTGCGTTCAACATCACGTTCTCATCGTTGCCACACCCAAAACTCATCGTGATGGCGCACGGTCGTTTTATTGCAAAGATCCGAGCGGCACCGTAGTGCAGTTCATCCACCATCCGCCAATTGCGGGAAATTGACGACTGATGCTGACAGTCAGATTCGGTAAGTGGTTGTCGTCATCACCCGCGACACCAGTCGCATGATGGATCGGGTCAACCGCGGAAAAGCGACTCCACCAGCCCGCAAAGCATTTTCACCATGCGCAGTTTCATCCGCTCGCATGGTACTGACGATGGCGCGACTGCGTTGATCACCAGCAGGCAGCGAAGAAAGGTGATCTGACAGGTGGGCGGACACCTGTTCCTCCGTTGCTTCAACGAAGCCCAGACTGGTGCGATCTCCCAATGCGCCGGTGACCAGGCCGATTGACCAGGAACCGGCGTAAAACAAGGGATTCAACACACTGGGTCTGGCATCGAGTTCATCCAGTCGGCTCTCACACCACACCAGGTGATCGGTTTCCTCTCTGGCGGCATCAAGCAGCAATGCCCGCACCTCATCCTTGCGGGCGATCAACGCCTGACCTTCATATAACGCCTGAGCGCACACTTCACCCGTGTGATTGATACGCATCAAACCGGCCGCGTGGCGTTTTTCCGCTGCGCTCAGATCACCATCTGCAATGTCGCTCGCCGGATTGGGCCGAACCGCGGTCATGCGCCCAGCCAGCGTTCGCAGTCCTCGATCGAAGCCGAGGATGACTCGATCGCCCATTGTCAGGCTCTGCATCGGATTCGAAGATTTTTGATCGCTCATTTTGTGTGCCGGAGTTCCCTTCAACGCTCATGAACCGATGTTAACATCGGTGTCGCTGCTTTCGTTGCACGGACTCAACTGCAGGGACCTATGGCTGATACCAAGGACTTCGATCTAATTCTCGACGCACACATTCCGCTGATCGTCATCGAGTCGACTGACGAGCCGCGAGTGTTGTCACTCCTGCTCAATTCGGCGATCCAGCGGCGCATGTCCTTTTACGAATGGTCGGCCACACGCGGGCTGCGGCTTGGTGGCTTCGGCAACCACTCGAGCGAGCAGACCCAGCTCACCGAACCCATCGAGGTTCTCAAGCACATCGCGCAGACACCTGGCCCAGCCATCTATGCACTGTGTGACTTCCACTCGTTTCTCGACAAGGAGCCTCTGCATGTCCGCTATCTGAAGGACATCGCTCTGGCCCATGAAAAGTTGGGTAACGTGGTGATCCTCGTCAGTCACGCATTCAAGATCGCGCCTGAGCTCGGCCGGTTTACGGCAAGCTTTACGCTACAGATGCCCACAGAAGATGAACTGATGGGCATGGTTCGTAAACAGGCTCAGTTGTGGTCGGAGCGCAACAAGGGGCTGAAGGTGCGGACCGACGCTACAACGCTCAAGAAGCTGATCGCCAATTTGCGCGGCATCTCGCACGCGGAAGCGCAAATCCTGATCGGTCAGGCCGTGCACAACGATGGCGCCATCACCGAATCGGACATACCGGAGATCAACCGCCTGAAGTTCGACCTGCTGGATGCAGAAGGCGTTCTCCACTTCGAATACAACAGTGAACGATTCAGTAATGTCGCTGGATTGGACAATCTGAAAAGCTGGTTGAAACTCCGCGAAGCCACCTTCATCGAGAATCAACTGGATCGACCCAGAGGCGTGCTGCTGCTGGGTGTACAAGGCGGCGGGAAAAGTCTCGCGGCAAAAGCCATCGCCGGCTTCTGGGGATTGCCGCTGCTGCGTCTGGATTTCGGTACCCTCTACAATAAGTACTTCGGGGAGTCCGAGCGGAATCTGCGTCACTCTCTGCGTCAGGCGGAAATGATAGCGCCCTGCGTGTTGTGGATGGACGAGATCGAAAAAGGTCTGGCCACGGGTGACTCCGACAATGCAACCTCACACCGAATCCTCGGCACACTGCTGACGTGGATGGCGGAGTGCGACCAACCAGTCTTCATTGTCGCTACCTCCAACGATATCGGCAGGCTGCCACCCGAACTGGTTCGTAAAGGCCGCTTTGATGAAATCTTCTTTGTGGATCTTCCTGATGCGAAAGTTCGCGCCGAGATATTTCGGATCCATCTCAACAAACGGCAACTAGACGCCAAACTGTTTGACCTTACCGCCCTGGCTCACGCTGCAGAGGGTTTTACCGGCGCGGAAATCGAACAGGTAGTTGTGTCGGCTCGTTACGGGGCCGCTTCACGCGATCAGGATGTGAGCAACGCAGACCTGATTCAGGCGATTGAGAAAACCTATCCACTGTCCGTATTGCACGCGGAGTCCATCAATTCGCTGCGTGACTGGGCTACCGGACGCACAGTCGCCGCTTGACGGATTGGTCAGTCTGCAACCGCGACTGCCTTGAAACCAGCCTGACAGAGCATCAACGCGGTGAGCGCTCGTTGTGCTTCGTTGCCACCCACCACGAAGTGCTGTTGACCCCGACCAAACCGATGCAGCTGCTGTCGCAAGGTTTCGGTTGAAACGTTGATGGCATCGTCCACCGGCTGCAAGCCGATATTGACCAGCAAGCCGCGTCCGGGCCGGTTGGTGTACTCAACCAGACTCTTCAGTAACAAGTCGTTGAACAATGCCCGAGGCAACACCAGAACATTGCCTGGTTCGAGCATGGTGACCGTCGCATTTCGCCCGAGGCCGGTCACCAGTGCATCTTCGCCAAAAAAATCACCAGGGCTCAGATACGCCAGCGTTCGTCGCCCGCGATGCACCACGGCGTGGCCAGCGGCCAACACGAAGCAGCAATCGGCCGATTCTCCCTGACGCACTATCACGGCGCTCTTTTCATACGCCTTTGGTGTCAGACCGACGAGCAGGGTCTGCCACTCTTGTGTGGTCAGTAGTTGCATCATGGGTGAGCCAAGAAATCTGGTCTCCCATGACTCACGAACGTCACTCACACCCGGCGCACCATTCAGCGTAAACAGAAAGGCAATCCGATCCCAGTCAACCTGTAATAGTCGAGAGACTTCACAGGTGCGAATCGAACCAACGCCAGGGTAGAGGCGCTCTGCCGCGCGCTTGCTGCGATGATCAAACACCGCTTGCGGTTCTGTGGTTCGGACACAACCGGCGATCAAATAGAACCGGCCAGGCAGTTGCCGTCGTTGCGCAAGGACACACCGATCCGCTGCAACGACCACTTCCCGGGAGTGTTTAAGCACGGTCGCCAGGACGTCGCGCTCGGCAAGTCGGAAATCACTGAAACGACGAAGTTCTTCCACATTCATGCGGACATCCTGCGCCGAAGACGCGCTAGGCGAGAGCGACTACCCGCACGGACGATGTGAGCCCTTCACCCCTGCTCGCGTGCGATTGCTCGATAGCCGATATCGCGCCGGTAATGCGCCTTGTCGAAGCTGATCTGCGCTATACCTGCGTAGGCCTGTGCCTGTGCTGCACGCACGGTGTCCCCGAGGCCGACGACACACAACACTCGTCCACCGCTTGTGACCACCTCACCGGCGGTGATCCTGGTGCCTGCATGAAAGACCTTGGCACCCGTATCGCCGACACGATCAAGCCCTTTGATGGGATCTCCGGAACGATAGACCCCGGGATAACCTCCAGCGGCCATCACCACCCCTACAGCTGCACGAGAATCAAACTCGAGCGTCGTGCCGGCCAGCCGTTGATCAACTGCGGCGTTGCATATCTCAACGAGGTCCGTGTGTAGTCTGGACAGAACCGGTTGCGCCTCCGGATCGCCAAATCGGCAATTGAATTCAACTACGCGTGGATTGCCGTCTGCGTCGATCATCAATCCGGCATAGAGAAAACCGGTGAACGGCGAGCCCTCAGCAGCCATTCCTTGCAGTGTCGGCAGGATGATCCGCTCCATGGCACGCTCATGTACCGACGCATCCACCACGGGTGCTGGGCTATAGGCACCCATCCCGCCTGTGTTGGGGCCGCGGTCACCATCGTCGACCGTCTTGTGATCCTGCGAACTGGCAAACGGCAGCGCCGTCACCCCATCGCAGACACAGATGAAACTCGCCTCTTCACCAACCATGAACTCTTCGATAACCAGGCGAACCGAGCCATCCAGTTGGCCGTCGGCAAAGACGTCATCAACCGCTGCGTGCGCTTCATGAAGGGTCAGCGCGACCACCACACCTTTGCCAGCCGCCAGCCCATCTGCCTTGATGACAATGGGTGCACCTTTTTCATTGATCCACGCATGGGCTGCCACCGGCTCTGCAAACGCACGCCAATCCGCGGTCGGAATCGAGTGACGGGTGAGAAAAGACTTGGCGAACGATTTCGAACTCTCAAGGCGTGCTGCTCGCTGCGTCGGTCCGAAACATCGGAGGCCAGCTTCGACAAAGCGATCCACCACACCTGCCGCGAGCGGAATTTCCGGACCGACAATAGTGAGATCAATCTTCTCCGCCAGGGCTAACGCGACCAGTTCATCGATCGCATCCACCGCCACCGGTACATTGCGGACTTTGTGTTCCGTCGCAGTGCCTGCATTCCCTGGCGCGACCAGCACCACGCTCACCTGCGGACTCTGCGCTGCTTTCCACGCCAGCGCATGCTCACGCCCGCCAGCTCCGATCACCAGGATTTTCATGGTTTAGACTTTGTCCTCAGCCGGTGGACAGGAATTCAGTGCCGAAAGTGACGCACACCGGTAAAGATCATGGCCATGCCATGTTCATCGGCCGCAGCAATGATTTCCGCATCACGCATTGAACCGCCCGGTTGGATCACCGCGGTTATTCCGGCCGCAGCAGCGGCATCGATACCATCGCGGAACGGAAAGAACGCGTCCGAGGCCATCACCGAACCCCTGACTTCCAGACCTTCCTCCTGCGCCTTGAGCGCCGCTATCTTCGCGCTGACCACTCGACTCATCTGTCCCGCGCCAACACCGATCGTCTGTTGGTGACGGGCATAAACGATTGCATTGGATTTGACAAACCAGCCAACGCGCCAGGCAAATTCGAGATCTGTCATTTCGCTGGCGGAGGGTGAACGTTGGCTGACCACTTTCAGGCCGTCAGCGCTGAAGCAGAGTTCATCAGCTTCCTGGACCAGGAGCCCACCACCAACTCGCTTGTAGTCGCGACCGCGTTTTATGCCCGCCCAGTTTCCACACGCGAGCAATCGAACATTCTTCTTGGTTCTCGCAACGGCAACTGCATCCTCATGCACTACAGGCGCAATCACCACCTCAACAAATTGCTGTTCCAGAATTGCTGATAGCGTCGCACCGTCCAGCGGCTGGTTGAACGCGATGATGCCGCCAAATGCGGACGTGGGATCAGTTGCGTAGGCTCGCTCATAGGCTTCGAGCGGTGATTTGCCAATGGCAACACCACAGGGGTTGGCATGTTTGACGATGACACACGCACAGCCTGTAAACACCTTGACGCACTCCAGCGCCGCGTCTGCATCCGCAACATTGTTGTACGACAACTCTTTGCCTTGCAGTTGGGTAAGCGTCGCAACTGTTCCCACTGGCGCATTCACCTCTCGATAGAACGCGCCGCCCTGATGCGGATTCTCGCCATACCGCATGTCTTGCAGCTTGTTCCAGGTGAGGGTGATCGACTCCGGGAACAGTTCATCGCGACTCAAATAGTTCGAAACGACAGCATCATATTGGGCGGTGTGGCGGAACGCTTTTGCGGCATATCGACGACGTGCATCCCGGTCGATGCCCGCGCCAGACACCATGGAGAGCACCTGCGCGTAATCGTTGGGATCAACAACAACCAGCACATCCGCGTGGTTCTTGGCAGCCGATCGGACCATTGCAGGCCCTCCGATGTCGATGTTCTCGATGGCAAGTTCATCGGTCACATCGGCGCGGACAATGGTCTGCGCAAACGGATACAGATTGACGACCACCAGATCGATCGGCGCGATCTCATGGGCCTTCATCACACCTGCATCGACATGTCGTCGACCGAGGATGCCGCCATGGATCTTTGGGTGCAGTGTCTTCACCCGGCCATCCATCATTTCCGGAAAGCCGGTATGGTCGGCCACTTCGCGAACCGACAAGCCAGCCTCGACCAGCACACGATGAGTTCCTCCAGTACTGAGCAACTCGACACCCGCCGCAGCCAGCCCGCGTGCCAGATCGACGACCCCAGTTTTATCGGAAACACTCAAAAGCGCTCGACTTGGCTTCACTCGTTGATCTCCCGTTCGATCATTTGTTGCAAAAAAAGGCGTTGCGACCGGGCGTCTTCCACAGCGTTGAAGTCAGGGATGTAGTCGCTCAATCCGAGGTTTCGCAAGTAGGCGATCACATGTTTTCTGGCCAGCCGATATCCATCCACTTGCGTATAAAAATCATGCATCAGTTCGAGATGCTCGAGCATGATCTCGCACTGACGACGACGCGATGGTGCAGGCTGCCCGGCAAGCACACCCGGCAACCAAGGCGCGCCGACGGCGCTTCGGCCAATCATCACCCCACTGGCACCGGTTGCGAGCAGCACCTGAGACATCTTCTCGCTGCTGTCGATGTCACCATTGGCGATCACCGGAATGTGGAGATCAGCTCGAATGCGACCAATGGTTTCGTATTCCGCCTCACCGAGGAATCGACATGCGCGGGTGCGGCCGTGGACCACCAGACTTTGTGCGCCTGCCTGCTCCGCTATTCGGGCAACCAGCAAACCATTGCGATCATCAGGGCGCAAACCGGTGCGGATCTTCGCAGTAACAGGTACACACACGGCCGCGACCACCGCTTCAATGATTCGACCAACTAGACTCGGATCGCCCAGCAATGCCGATCCTGCAGCTCGATTGCAGACCTTCTTGGCCGGACAGCCAAAATTGAGGTCGATGATCTCTGCCCCTTCATCCACCTGGCGGCGCGCAGCGTTCGCCACCACCGCAGGCTCGCTCCCCGCCAGCTGAATGACGCAGGGGCCAGCATCGGCGGCATGTCGACGGCGTTGCGTAGACTTGGGGGTCTTCCAGAGATTTTCAGCGGACGCCGTCATTTCGCCAGTTGTCAGTCCGCCACCCAACATCCACACCATGCGCCGCATGGGATAGTCGGTATACCCGGCCATCGGCGCGAGAAATACGGGGTTACGAAGCCTGACAGCACCGATATTCACAGCAGTTGGGGTCACCAGTTGAGGCGCGCATTGTAGTGCGCGGCGCTGGTTTTGCCATGGCGCCGCCATTCCATCAGCCGGTGATCTGCTACTTCAAAGTAATTTCGTAGCTATAGGCCAATGTGCCTGGGTCGGTGACGGCCAGAGAGATTCGCACCGGCGTCTTTCTGGGAATTGCGGTTGCATTCGTCATATCACCGGCCAGGTACTGAACCGGTGTAAATCGTTTCCACGCCACACGATCCCCCGCGGGCGTGCTGAAGGTGATTTCGATATCCGGAAACGCCTGATCGAAGGTACCGGAATTCACCAGCAGAAGATCGATCTGGCGGATTTCCGGACGATCAGGATGGGCCCTGACGACCACGTTGGTGAGCAACAACTGCGACAGATCGCGCAGCGGCTCCAGCTTGCACCCGACCACCTCGCAGACCTGTTCCGGGAGCCATCGTTTTTCAGGATCAGAAATCCAGGACGGCAGCAGGTACCAAACTACCTGGCCTGCGATCAGCACAAGGGCGACGATGAACAAAGCTCCACGCCACCTTTGGAAGCGGGATCGTGGTGGCGCTTCCAGAGCCACCGACGCCAGGTCTTCGACAACTCGAGGCTGCATCGGCTGCGATGCTGTGACCGGGTCGCTCCTGGTCTGCTTCGGCGATCCTGGCTCGGGCGACTCCGCCTGCGCGGCAGATTCGAGCTCGCCCGACTCCGCAATCGACTCCTCGAGCGCTGTCTCGTGCGAGAGCCGATCGAATGGATCAATCGGCAATTCAACTTCAATGGTCTGCGCTTCCAGCCAGTCCTGATTTTCAGGCAGGTCGAGCTCGCTCAACGCGCTATCCCTGAGTTCCAGCTCGGGTTCTGGTACTGGCGCCACCACTTCGTCATCGGCTTCGATGGCCGGCACAATGTCCTCGACAGATTGGGGAACCTCACTGTCGGCGCTGATGACGTCCGGCGCGTCACCGGGATCGTTTGAACCCGCGTTTTCCTGCACCGGAACCACTGGTTCGTCTGGCGCAGGCACACTGACTTCGTCAAGCTCGAACTCGTCTATCTCACCAAGCAACTGGTCGATGGACTGATCCGGATTGGCAAGTGCGACATCCTGTTCAAGATCCCACTGGAGATGATCGATACCAACAAACACGGTCAGACAAGCACCGCAGCGAACCCGACCCTTGGCTACTTGCAGTTGTGCTTCCGAGACTCGAAATCGAGTACTGCAATGCGGGCAGCGCGTCACCAGTGGTTCGAGATCTTCCATGGATTCCGTCATGGTCGACGCCCAACCAGCAACAGCCAACCCTGTTCCTCGACGATGTTCTGGAAGTCGATTTCCGGATAGGCCGCCAACAACGCCGTACGCTGTGTCGCCAGAACGCCAGAGAGCACAAGTGTTCCACGACGCGCCACGGCGTCGTCGAGGATCGGCGCCAGCTCAATCAGCGGCTGGAGGAGAATATTGGCGATCACGACGTCATAACCTTCGGCAGGGACCGTGAACGCAGCCGTCGGCAGTGTGGTCAGAACACTCGCCGAGACTGCATTGTGATTGGCATTTTCCCGCGTTGCCTGCAGCGCTTGAAGATCGACATCGACACACATGACGTGCTTTGCGCCAAGCATGGCCATGGTTATCCCCAACACTCCCGAGCCACAGCCGAAATCGAGTATTCGCAGCCCACCGAACTCTTGTCTCGCAATCCACTCCAGACACAACTGCGTCGTCGGGTGAGAGCCACTGCCAAAAGCGAGACCAGGGTCCAATTCCACTGTGGTGACTTTTTCATCGCGGGGCGAACCTCGCGGCGCGAGTCGCAATCGATTATTGAATAGACGATCGACCGCATATTGTCTGAACGCCTCCGTCCAGTCGGTGTCTGCAAGCGTCACGGGCGCCGCCACCAAAGCCGATGATTCAAGAACAGTCACCATGTCGGAAAGCACTTGCCAATCCACGGGTGAGTCGAAGAGACCCTCAATCCGACACTGCTGCCACAGCGGCGCGTCGGCACCATGCAGCGCGAACAGCTCCTCATCATCAGCGGCTTGTAACGTCACACTGACGGCGCCAAATTCGAGCAGCAGGTCTTCGATCGGCTCGGTAGCCGCAGTTGGCACAGTCACGGAAAAACGCGTCCAGGCTGGCAATTTATGTACGCCCGCGCCTAACAATTGCCGGCCGACAGTGTTCGGCCATCAATAGCCTCGCACGTCCCAGCGCCATCTCCCTCGTCCATCGTGTGACGAGTCATTCAAGCCTCAAGGATCCGGATGGCAGCATCGACCGCCAATTCATAACCGACGGCGCCCAGCCCGATGATCACCCCACGCGCGATGTCACGCAGGAACGACTCATGGCGGAAAGCTTCACGGGCATAGACGTTGGACAGGTGCACCTCGATGAACGGCACGCTCACGGACAGGAATGCATCACGCAGCGCGACGCTGGTATGCGTGAACGCACCCGGGTTGATGACGATAAAGCCGGTCCCGTCGAGTTTGGCCGCGTGAATGGCGTCGATCAGTTCGTGTTCCGCATTGCTTTGTTGTGCAATCAGTTCATGGCCACGTTGGCCAGCCTGAGCCACGAGCCTGGCATTGATGTCCGACAATCGGTCGTGTCCATAAACCTCGGGCTCCCGGGTACCCAGGAGATTCAGATTCGGACCGTGCAGGACCAGGATCCTTGCCATGGCGCATACCGCGTGCGTTTTGGGCCGGACATCTTACCGGAGTCAGGCAGATGCAAGGAACCCGGTTGACCCCTCAGATCGCGACCCCGCTGGCCGGGGCTTGTTCATAACGTGCAAGGACCGCTTTCAGGTGCCGAGCCAATCCGGCTGAATCCACCTCTCCCTGCAGGCGAACTGCCGAAAGTTCGTTCCCTGATGAATCAAAGAATACAAGGCTAGGTGGGCCAAACAGACCAAATCGTTCGAGTAACGCCTGGTGTGCTGCGGTGTTGGCCGTCAGATCAACCCGGGTCTTGAGGAAGCGTGCCAGCAAAGGCGCTACCTCGGGCGCTGGAAACACGCTTCGTTCCATGACTTTGCAGGAGATGCACCAGTCGGCGTAGAGGTCCAGCACCACGAGCCGGCCTTCCGAGCCACGAAGTTCGCGATCGAGATCAGCCAGATTGCTGATCGGCCGCCAACCCTCCGAACTCACCGCCACTGTGTGCGCACCGGATGCGTCAACCGAGCCCGCGGTAAGAGTCGCCAGCGGTCGAAACGGATTCACGGCACCACTGGCCGAACCGATGAGCAAAAGGACGCCATAGATTATGGTGATGAACCCCAGCGCCTTCCACGCCTGTCCCCAACCCTGACGCGGATTCATGTCAAGACCACCGAGATACACGCCGGAGCCGATCAGGAGTACTGCCCACAACGCCAGTGTCACGGGCGCGGGTACCAGTCGTTCAACAAGCCACACCGCGACACCCAACAGCAGGACACCGAAGACTGCTTTCACTGCATTCATCCACTCGCCGGCTCGCGGCAACAACTGTCCACCACCTGCGCCGACGAGCAGGAGTGGCAGACCCATGCCCAGACCGAGAGCCAATAGTGCAGAACCACCGAGTACTGCATCGCCGGTTTGACTGATGAACACCAGCGCGCCGGCCAATGGCGCGGAGACACAGGGAGAAACCACGAGACTGGATACCGCACCCATCACCAGCACGGAAATGTGCTTTCCTCCCGCCTGGTTCGGCGACAGTCGTTGCAGACGATCCTGGAGACCGGCCGGCAACGCAAGTTCATAAAAACCAAACATTGAAAGCGACAAGAGAACGAACACAAGTGCAAAAAATATGAGAACAGGCGGCGACTGAAGTTTTGCCTGCAGGTTGAGCTCCGCGCCGAAGAAGCCAACCAGCGTACCAATCAGCGCATAAGTAACGGCCATGCCGAGCACATAGGCCAGGGACAGCGTGAATGCACGGCTACGGCTCAGGTTCGCTCCTTCACCAACGATGATGCTGGACAGGATGGGCACCATAGGCAGAACACACGGCGTAAACGCGAGCCCGATTCCGGCTACCAGGAACAGGGCCAATATGCTCCAGAGACCGGACTTCTGAAGCAGTTCAACGAACTCCTGATCTTCTGTTGCTGCGACTGATTCTGGTGCTTCAGCAGCGACCGGTGCAGCGCCTTCAGCCGGGCTATCTGTCAACGCAACCCAGCGAGTCTCCGGCGGATAACAAAGCCCTGCATCGGCACAGCCCTGATACCGGACGCCGACTTCCTGCCCGGTGATATCACCCAGGAGCGGGACCGTGACAACAAGCTCGTGGTAATAGACCTCGACGTCGCCCTCAAACTCATCGACCTTGTGTTTTCCTTCCGGAATCCGTGCTTCGCCAAGCAGCACCGGACTGCCTTCCCGAGTCTGGAAGGCGAGTCGATGTCGATACAGGTAATAACCATCAGGCATCACCCATCGCAGCTGAAGGGTGTCGCCATCGATCACTTCGTGGCTGAGCACGAAGGCTTCGTCAACAGGCAGGAACTCATCGTCAACAGACAGCGGATTCTGGCTATCAAATTCTGCTGCGATACCCTGCATCGGCAGCAGAGCGACCAGCATGAACAAGGCCGCGTACACCAGATGCCAGAAGGGGTGTCGGGCACTTTGTGACTTCAGCGTAAAAACAGGCATTCGAAATAAACCTGCGGCCGTCCTAAACTTGACTCGTTTTAACACACTCCTTCCCTCAGAGTCGTGCCGTTGTCTCAAGTCCGGACGCCGTTGACCATGCTTCGACCAATTCAGTTCTTCTGCCTGCTCATTGCCTTGAACTTCGGTGCACTGGTTGCCTGCCAGACCCCTCCGCCTCCGCCCGTGCGGTCCGCAACGCCCGAGCCAAAACGAGTGCCGGTACCCGTGCAGGCTCTCGTCAACCATCAACAACAGGTTCGCGTGTTGCTGGATCAGGCCAATCGGGCGATACGTTACGATCACCTGACCGGCCCGGCACCAGGGAGTGCCCAGGAGCTTTTTCTTAAAGTCCTGGTGTTGGACCCGCAGAACGAAGAAGCATTGCGTGGCCCGGAAAAAATTGCCGAGCGTTTTGTCGCACAAGCGCTTGAAGCAGCCAATCGATGGCAACTGGTGCAGGCGCGCAGCCTGCTCTCAAGAGCCCGGGATATGATGCCCAATCACCCCTCCATACTGCCCACCCAGAAGCAGCTAGATCTGCTGGCGCGAGCCAATCGAAAATCGCAGAAATTTCCTCGGGACGGATTGAATGACGAACATACTGAGACCGTCGGACAATTGATCGCACTCGGCACGCAGGCCAAGGGTGGCAGCTGTCGCACCACGATCATCGCGCCCGGGGACGTCGAGGGTCGCTGGATGTTTCAAAAAATGAACGAAGCGCAGGGCGAAGGTCGCGTGCGCGCCAATGTGCAGATCGGCTCGCCACCCGGTGTCGAGCTGGTCTGCTTTCCTGATCAGCCCTCTTCCAATCAGTAATAGGCAATCATCAATAGGCCGGCAATTGCCGGGGAGCAGTAACTCATGAACTGGAAATTCTGGCAGCGCGGTTATCCGAGCATGACCACTCTGGGTGCGAGTCCGGTTTCCGGTGCATGGCGAACCAGACTCCTGGTCGGCAGCGTCGGCGTGCTGTTCATCGGTTGGACCGCAGTCGGCTGGTGGTGGGACAGCGAGCCCGCAGTGAAGCCGGTCGTGAGTGCGGCTCAGCAACACGCCGACCAGAAGGGACAGCAACTGGTCACCGGTTACGTCGCCACACACACGATGATTCTGGTTGCACAGACCCTGCTGGACAAACGAGGTGGATACCTTTCCAACGATGTTTTCCCGCCCGGGGTGGTCATGGACAACATGCCCGCCTGGGAATTCGGGGTCCTGACCCAGTTGCGCGACACCTCCCGGGCGTTTCGCATTGATTTTTCCCGATCCCAGAGCCAGTCCATTGAAGACAAGGATCTCGCCGAAGCCGAACCCCGATTTTCCTTCGACAATTCGAGCTGGATGTTTCCGCAATCCGAGGACGAATATGGCCAGGGTATCCGGGAATTCAACAGCTATCTCAATCGCCTTGCCGATCCCGATCAGCCCAAAGCCCAGTTTTACGCCCGCGCCGATAATCTCGCGCATTGGCTGGAATCCGTCGAAACGCGACTGGGCAGCCTTTCCCAGCGGCTGTCGGCGAGCGTTGGCAAGCGCCAACTGAACATTGACCTCGCCGGTGACCGGGCAGCCACCCAGTCAACCACCGCACCGCAGGACGGTGATTACAAGACACCGTGGACTGAACTGGATGACGTTTTCTACGAAGCCCGTGGTTATACCTGGGCGTTGCTGCACCTGATGCAGGCCATGGAACACGATTTCCAGGATGTGCTGGATGACAAAAACGCGCGGGTCAGCGTTCAACAGATCATTCGTGAACTTGAACCGACCCAGCAAACCGTGTGGAGCCCGATGATTCTCAATGGTGATGGCATGGGGCTTCTGGCGAACCATTCGCTGGTGATGGCGTCGTTTGTATCCCGCGCCAACGCAGCCATCACTGACCTGCGCACGTTGCTGGCCAGCGGTTGAACGGCAAACCCTACTGATCTGGATGCACCCGAGGCCCGGCCATCGGTCGAGTGGCTGGAAGAAGGTGTTTCGAACCCCGACTCCCGGCTTTGAAATCCAGCCATTGTTCAGTAGAATCCGGCGCCCCGACCCGGAGCACCATGCCGCAAGCAGTGTGGGCTTCCGCGTGTTCTGCACGGTCGGTCACCACGAATAATCCGTACTTCCACAACTTGAGGGGAAACATCATGTCGGCTTTGCCTTTCGCGCTGCTCTGCGGGCTTACCGCGATCATTTACGGTGCCTGGCAGGTTCGCTGGATCCTCGCGCAGCCGCAGGGCAATGATCGCATGCGCGAAATCGCACTGGCTGTGCAGCAGGGTGCGTCTGCGTATCTGAACCGTCAATACACAACCATCGCTATCGCAGGCTTCGTTTTGCTGGTCCTGATCGCGATGTTCCTGGGCACGGAAACCGCGGTCGGGTTCCTGATCGGTGCCGTGCTTTCAGGCGCCACCGGCTATATCGGAATGAACATTTCCGTGCGGTCCAACCTGCGAACGGCAGAAGCCGCACGCAAGGGCATCAACGCGGCGCTGCAGGTTGCATTCCGTGGCGGTGCCGTCACTGGCATGCTGGTGGTCGGACTGGGACTGATCGGAGTCGCTGGCTACTTCATGATCCTGACGTCGATGGGAATTCCCCAGTCTGAAGCGCTACACGCGCTGGTTGGCCTGGCCTTCGGCAGTTCGCTGATCTCCATCTTCGCCCGTCTTGGTGGCGGTATCTTCACCAAGGGCGCAGACGTAGGCGCAGACCTGGTGGGTAAAGTCGAAGCCGGTATTCCCGAGGATGATCCGCGTAACCCGGCCGTGATCGCAGACAACGTCGGTGACAACGTGGGTGACTGCGCCGGTATGGCCGCAGACCTGTTCGAAACCTATGCCGTGACCGTTATTGCGACGATGCTGCTCGGCGGTCTCATGGTTGACGTCGTTGGCGTCAACGGTGTCATTTTCCCACTGGTCCTGGGTGGTGTCTCAATCATTGCTTCGATCATCGGCACCTTCTTCGTCAGCACCAAGGAAGGCGGCTCGATCATGGGCGCGCTGTACAAAGGCGTCATCGTCTCAGGCGTGCTCGCCGCAATCGCCTTTTATCCGATTACCAATCAAATGATGGCTGACTCCTCCCTCGGCGCGATGAATCTCTATCTCTGCGCGCTCATCGGCCTGATCCTGACTGGTCTCACGGTCTGGATTACGGAGTACTACACCGGTACGGATTACGCCCCGGTTCAACACGTTGCACAGGCGTCTACCACGGGCCACGGCACCAACATCATTGCGGGTCTGGGGATCTCCATGAAGGCAACCGCTCTGCCGGTTCTGTCGGTGTGCGCAGCAATCTGGGGCTGCCATGAACTGGCTGGCCTGTATGGCATCGCCACCGCGGCAACCGCCATGTTGTCGATGACCGGAATGATCGTTGCTCTCGACGCGTACGGTCCGATCACGGACAACGCCGGTGGTATCGCCGAAATGGCGCACCTGCCCCCGGAAATCCGCAACATCACCGATCCGCTGGACGCTGTCGGTAACACTACGAAGGCAGTCACCAAGGGTTATGCCATTGCCTCGGCCGGCCTCGCTGCACTGGTGCTGTTTGCCGACTACACCCACAACCTGGGTGTGCAATTCCCTGATGAGGTCTTTGCGTTTGACCTTTCGAATCACCTGGTCATCATCGGTCTGCTGATCGGTGGTCTGATCCCTTACCTGTTCGGTGCCATGGCGATGGAAGCAGTTGGCCGCGCCGCTGGCTCCGTGGTGGTTGAAGTGCGCCGCCAGTTCAAGGAAATCCCCGGCATCATGGAAGGCACGGCCAAGCCTGACTACTCGAAAGCCGTCGACATGCTGACCCGCGCCGCGATCAAGGAAATGGTTGTGCCGTCACTGTTGCCGGTTGCCGTGCCAGTGCTGGTCGGTCTGATCCTTGGCCCGATCGCTCTGGGTGGTGTACTGATTGGAACGATCGTGACGGGCCTCTTCGTCGCCATATCCATGACCACTGGAGGTGGTGCATGGGACAACGCCAAGAAGTACATCGAAGACGGCCATCATGGTGGCAAAGGTTCCGAAGCACACAAAGCCGCTGTCACCGGTGACACCGTAGGCGACCCCTACAAGGACACCGCAGGTCCGGCCGTGAATCCACTGATCAAGATCATCAACATCGTTGCACTGATGATCATCCCGATTCTCTGATCGAGAGAACTCGCTGCAAGATCGCGGACACCCCCGTCCGCGATCGACCTTCAGACTGCGGCAGCGAAGGGCCGCAGCATGCTCAACAGATCTTCGAGCCGCTTTCCCCACTCTGCTTTCATCGCGCCGTCAAAGTTGTCACCCAACGCCTGCTGAACCACGTCCTGCGTCGCCAGCAACAGGTTTTCGTACATGTGCGGCTGGGCACCATAAGCACGGTGATTGCTCGTTTCAAACACCAGATACTCACGTTCCTGCGCCACGTCTTCAGCCATGAGCAGTCGGTAGACTTCTTCGATCATGCGTCCGCGCATGTGCTCATCCGTGTGCACCATGATGGCCATGGAGTCCGGGCAACGTTCGAAGTAGCGGGCGTAGATGGCCGGTGCGATATCACCGGCAATTTCAGCAGCCTGTTCCAGAGACGCCAGGAGTGCGTCGTTCACACGAACTCCGCCAGCTTTTTCGGCACCAGGATGTTCTTGAGTCGAACGTAACGAGGCAATCCGTTTCTGTAGGTCGGGTAGTCCTCGCCGGCAATCAGCGGTGAAAGATATCGTTTTGCGGCGGCCGTGATACCGAAGCCATCCTTGGTAATGAAGTTCTTCGGCAGCTTTCTCTCAACGTTGGCCACCTTGTCGAGCTTTGCTTCACCGATGCTCCACCTGTAGGGCGAGTCACTCTTGCGAACGATGGTAGGCATCACGGCATTCTTGCCCGCAAGCGCAAATTCGACGGCAGCGGCGCCAACTGCGTAGGCTTGATCAACATCTGTCTTTGATGCGATATGGCGCGCAGCTCGTTGCAGATAATCCGCCACCGCCCAGTGATATTTGTAGCCCAGTCGTTCCTTGATCATGGCGGCAATGGTCGGCGCGACGCCACCAAGCTGGACGTGTCCGAATGCGTCGGTGTTACCCGCATCGGCAAGGAATCGACCATCGGCGTAGTGAGCGCCTTCGCTGACAACGATCACGCAGTAACCGATCCGCTCAACCGTCGACTTCACCTTGGCGAGGAACGCCACTTCATCAAAAGCCACTTCCGGCAACACGATCACGTGCGGGGCATCATCCGGCTCTTCCTGAGCAAGTCCGGCGGCCGCCGCGATCCAGCCGGCATGTCGTCCCATCACTTCGAGCACGAAGACCTTGGTCGATGTCTCACACATGGAGGCGACATCGAGTGCTGCCTCACGCGTTGAGATCGCGACATACTTGGCGACCGATCCGAATCCTGGGCAGGTATCCGTAAACGGCAGATCGTTGTCCACCGTCTTCGGCACGCCAATGCAGGTCACCGGATAGCCCAATCGTTTGCCGAGTTGTGACACCTTGTTGGCCGTGTCCTGTGAATCCCCACCGCCGTTGTAGAAAAAGTAGCCGATGTCGTGGGCTTTGAAGACTTCGATGAGGCGTTCGTATTCACGCTGATTCTGTTCGAACGATTTCAGCTTGTACCGACAGGAGCCAAACGCCCCGCTCGGCGTCATGCGCAAACCGGCAATGGCTGCGCTGGTCTCCTTGCTGGTATCGATCAGTTCCTCACGCAGCGCGCCAAGAATTCCATTGCGGCCTGCGAGCAGCTTGCCGATCTGGTCGCGGTGTTTGCGTGCGGTTTCGATCACGCCGCAGGCCGATGCGTTGATCACGGCAGTGACACCACCGGATTGCGCGTAAAAAGCGTTTCGTTTACTGGCCATGTACTTATCTGTCCCTGTGCTGGTTGGCTCTTTTCAGGTTGCTGAAAAAGCCCTTCCTGGTCTTTTTCAGCAGTCGCGGTCTTTGACCGCTCGCGTCAAATCCAGCTCTTTCGAGCTGAATTTGCGGGCCGGCCATCCTTGGCCGGCGCAACATCTCGATTTTTCAGCGACCAGTCATGGCGATGCGGTATCGCCTTCTGATTGCATCGAACATTCTCCGTGAAGGTGCCGATCTGTGCGAGAATTTCGACGCTTTTTTACGGTGTTCTCCCCGGAAAACGGATCACATGCTGACAGTCATCACATTTTTCTGGCGCCTCTGTACGCTGCGTGCACATCCAGGACAGGTACCAACGGCCGGATGGTTCATCGCCATGACTGCAGCAGCCAACCTCAGCGTGGGTATCCTGCTGTCGATGCAGTGGTCACCTGATTCAACGCCGCTGCGACTGGCGACCTCGATCGTCTCGCAGCAAGCTGCCCTCGCAAGCCTGGTCTGGACTGCTCTTTACCTGCGGAGCATGGACCGGCGTTTTGCTGCCACCATCACGGCGATGTTTGGGTGTGACCTCTTGCTGACGGGACTGCTCGGCGCCCTGTCACCCCTTGTGCTTGGCGTTTCTGTTGGCGTCCAGCAATCACTCTTTCTCATGTTCTTTATCTGGTCCCTGGCCATCGTCGGACACATCCTGCATCAAGCGCTGGAAATCCGTTTCGTGCCGGGTGTGGCGATCGCCTTTGCCGTGACCTTGTTCAGCTCCGCCGTCGGCAGCGCGGTGCTCGAATGAGCCTCGGTCGCATCTATATCCTCGGCATCGGTGGCACGCTGATGGGGAGTATTGCGCAACTGGCCAAGGCCGCTGGTTACGAGGTAACAGGCAGCGACAAAAAACTCTACCCGCCGATGAGTGATCAACTGCGCGAGGCCGAGATCGCAGTTTATGAGGGGTTCGATCCGGCTCAGCTTGAACCGAGGCCGGATCTCGTCATCGTCGGCAACGCCGGGTTGCCACGTGGACACCCGGGTGTTGAGTACATTCTCGAATCCGGCCTGCCTTATACCTCGGGCGCTGCGTGGCTTGGTGAGACGCTGCTGCGTGATCGATTTGTGCTCGCCGTGTCAGGCACGCATGGCAAGAGCACCACCACTGCGATGCTTGCGTGGATACTCAAATACGCAGGCATGGATCCGGGATTCCTGATTGGTGGTGTGCCCGTCAATTTCGGTCAATCGGCTGCGCTGGGCAGCACACCATTCTTTGTAGTGGAGGCCGATGAATACGACACCTCCTACTTTGACCGGCGCTCCAAGTTCCTGCACTACCGGCCTCGCACGCTGGTCATCAACAACCTGGAGCATGATCACGCCGACATCTTTCCCGATCTCGACGCCATTCAGGCGCAGTTTCACCTGCTGCTGCGGACGGTGCCGGCTTCTGGCCTCGTGATCGCGCCAACCGCTGACCCGAATGTTGATGACGTGCTCAAACGAGGATGCTGGACACAAGTACTTCGCTTCGGCAGTGGCCGAATCAAACATCCGCACGAACGGGACAACGGGGAGCGCATTCACGCCCGCGACGCAGCGCCCGATTGCAGCACGTTCACGGTCTGCATCAACGATGTTCCGCTGGGAACTGTCACCTGGTCTTTGCTTGGTGTTCACAACGTCAACAATGCACTGGCTGCCATCGCAGCGGCACGACATGCAGGTGTTGCACCCAACGTGAGCATTGAGGCGCTCGGCTTGTTCAAGGGTGTGAAACGACGGATGGAACTCATCCACGAAGATGATCGCACCCGTGTTTATGACGACTTCGCGCATCACCCAACGGCCATTCGTACTACCCTGCAAGGACTGCGTCGCGCCGTGGGCAGCGATGAGATCATCGCTGTCATCGAACCCCGGACGCATACCATGTCACTGGGCACACTGCGTCATGATCTGATTACCTGCTGCTCACCTGCGGACTCGGCAATCTGGTATCGAGGCGAAAACATCAAATGGGATCTGGCTTCTCTGGTGGATGAATGTGTCGTGCCATCGCGCCTCTTCGATGATCTCGATGAGTTGATCGACCATCTGGCCAAACCCGCCAAGACCCGACGCCATATCGTCATCATGTCGAATGGTGCATTCGGTGACATTTATCGGCGCCTGCCGGCGCGTTTGCTGACTCGTCAACAAGGCCAATGAAACACCCAAGGAGAACACATGAACCCAGGAATGTCGGCATGCATATTGGCGTTCGTTGCGCTGTCATGCAGCTTCGCTACGGTTGCGGAAGACTGGTACCCCTCGCGATACGGTGCTGGTGACACGCTCGGGGCGCTGAACAACCAGTCACCGGAAAAGTTGATCGAAGCGGCGAAACTCGTCACGCGGGGCAAGACCTACCGGCTCGGGGTCGAGACCGGACCCAAGTCACCAGCCTATCCACCCCGTTCTTTTTCGCTGACGGTGTTGCAACTGTCTGATGGAACCGGCACTCCACTGGGTAGCAATCAGGCGACCGGCAACGATGATCTGCTGCATTTCTGGATGGGCATCGGCAGTCAGCTCGATGGGCTTGGCCATATGGGCATCAACCACATGTACTACAACGGCAACCATGCCAGGGATTTTGTGGCCAGCACCGGACTGAAAAAGCTCGCCACGCACAACCTCCCACCGATTGCGACTCGCGGTGTGCTGCTGGATCTGGCGCGACATATGGGTGTCGATATTGTACCTGCGGGCACTGCCGTCAATCAGGCGGAAATCGAAGCCATCGCCAAGGCGCAGGGTGTCAACATCACCAAGGGAGACGTGGTGCTGTTTCACACAGGCTGGCTGAATGTCATGGATGTGGACTCTGCAAAATTCATGGCCGGAGAACCCGGTCTGGGTGTTGGTGGTGCGAAATATCTGGCCGGACTTGGTGTTGTGGCCGTGGGATCGGATACCTGGGCGGTGGAAGTGCTGCCGTCGGAGGACGTTACCCAGGCATTTCCGGTTCACCCAGAGCTGCTGGCCAAGAACGGCGTCTACATCCTCGAGAACATGGACACACGAGAACTGGCCCGGGACAAGGTTAGCGAATTCCTCTTTGTACTCGGTGTGCCGCGTTTTGTTGGCGCGGTGCAAGCCGTCATCAATCCGGTGGCCATTCGCTGATGGGGGACATTCCGGACCTGTTGCCTGACAACCTGCCAGCCATCAATTCCCTTTGCCACAAGCTCGGTTGGCTGCTGCCTGACGAGACCATTCTTGGGCTCACTCATGCGGGCGAAGGCAACATGAACCGGACGCTCAGAGCCGAAACAGGCTCGCGCACGTTTATCCTAAAACAATCCGTGCCTTACGTGGCCAAGTACCCACAGATTGCTGCGCCGGAAGAACGGATCGTGCTGGAAGACAGTTTTTATCAGGCCATCGAAGCCGATGGCCCGCTTCGCATGCGCATGCCAGGTCGCCTGGGTTTTTCTCCTGAATCACGATTGTTGATGCTCGAGGACGTCGGCCGCGGTGCAGACATGCTGAGCGTCTATGCCAACACCGGTGGTGATGCGGCGGACCGTGGTGTGTACACCGCGCTCATCTACTGGCTGTGGCGATTGCACAGCCTGCGTAACTTTGATGCCACGCGCTTCACCAACGACGTGATGCGCAGGTTAAACCACGCCCACATCTTTGTGATTCCCCTGCAGATCAACAACGGGGCTGCCATCGATCCGGCACTGGCGGAAATCGCGCAACGATTTCAGAACGATTCGCAATTGATCAACATCGCTTCCGTGCTGGGTGACATCTATCTCGGCAACACCCCACATGCTTCCCAGCCTTGCCTTTTGCATGGTGATTTCTACCCTGGAAGCTGGCTGCGCAACGCCCGACTTGGGGTGATGATCATCGATCCGGAGTTCGCCTTCTGTGGTCCACCTGAATTCGACGTGGGTGTACTGGTTGCACATCTGACGTTTGCGGGTTTTGCGCAACAGGACATCATGGGCATCCTTCGATCCTATGTAACCCCGCCGGGATTTGAGTACAGCCTGGCCATTCGTTTCGCTGCGATAGAGATTATTCGCCGCTTGCTGGGCGTGGCTCAATTGCCACTTCAGGCAACGCCCGAACAAAAACAAAGCTGGCTCGAGACCGCCCGCATGATGATCAACTCGTGAACCCGCCGATTCCCCTCATCATCGATACCGATGTCGCGCTGGGCGTGCACCATGAAGGACGCCCACGTGACATCGATGATGGCTTTGCGATCGCGGAAGCACTGAACTCACCGCTTCTGGATCTGCGTCTGGTCAGCACCGTGTTTGGCAACGCGCCACAAGATGCCGTGTTTCAAGTAGCCAACGAAATCATTGCCTTGAAAGGCGCTGCCGTACCGGTACTGCGCGGCGCATCGACACCCATGTCAAAAGATGAATCGACCAACGATGCGGTTGAGGGCATCGCCAGACTGCTCAGGCGTGAGCCCTGCGCCATCGCAGCGATCGGCCCGCTGACCAATATGGGGCTGCTGGCACGCCATCATCCGGATGCATTTAGCAGGATCACCCAGCTCATCATCGTCGCCGGCCGGTCCCAGGGTGCACGTTTTTATATCGGCGACGCAGGTCCTGTGCAGGATTTCAATTTCGAAAACGATGTTGCAGCCGCGCAGTTGATGCTGGCCTGCGCAGCAACGGGCACGCGTGTTGTGCTGGCTGGATTCGAGCTGACCAGCAAGGTTTGTGTCACTGAAGAAGATCTGGAGGTGATCGCTCGACGTGGGACGGATGTGGCGAACTACTTCCATGACCGATCGTTGGCCTGGTGTCGCTACTGGACCAGGACTTTTCCACAGGACCGTGGGTTTCACCCGTGGGATTCTGCGGCGATCGCCTGGCTCAAGCATCCGGAGTACTTCGTCGCCGAGGCGAGAGGATGGCGTGTCACACCAAGACCACGTGGCTCCGCCTGGCTCGAGTGCGACTCAGGCTTTGACGGACAAACAGTTGAGTATTGCACTGGCTTCGCGCCGGACGGCGCGGCTGCATTCATCAAGGATGTCGTCGACAGCGTGTATTGAGTAGATCAGCGACCTCCTCCCATCAACACTTTTTCAACCGGGGAAGACCCATGGCACTGCTCACCGGCAAACGCATCATCATCACAGGCGCGGCCAGTGGCATCGGCCGTGCGACCTCAATACTCGCCGCCGAGGAAGGCGCCCATGTCATCGCAGTCGACCTGAGTGATGACGTCCATCAGACCGTCTCAGCGATTACGGCCACGGGCGGATCGGCGTTTGCTGAAGTTGCCGACGCAAGCCAGGAAGGAGACGTGCGCCGGTTTGTGATGGCATGCACAGATCGATGGGGTGGCATTGACGGAATCTACGCCAACGCCGGAGTTCGAGGTGCTGGCAAGCCGCTCACCGAACTTACCGTTGAAGACTGGCAACGTACCCTGGCCGTGAATACCATCGGCGTATTTCTGGCTGTGAAACACACGGTGCCTCACTTTGTCGCACAAGGCAGCGGGTCCATTGTGTGCACCGCAAGTGTTGCGGCTCTGCGAGCCAACGCTGGTGGAGTGGACTACAGCGCCTCGAAGGCAGGAGTCGTGAGTATCGTGCAGACCAGCGCATATCAACTCTATGGAACCGGCATACGGATCAATGCCATCTGTCCCGGACTCATCGAAACCGGCATGACCAAGCCCGCCTTTGATCGTGCGCGAACCCGTGGAACAGAAAGCCGGATTGGCCAGATCAATCCCACCAAACGTCATGGCAACCCCATCGAGATCGCGCAGATGGCGTGTTTCCTGTTGAGCGATCGCGCATCCTACGTCAACGGTCAGGCCATCCCGGTTGATGGCGGGCTGTCCGCATCACACCCATGGGTCTTCCCACGTTGAACCGTCACCTGTTCTGCATCGCACTTTGTTTGATCTGGTTGACCGGTTGCGCCAATACGCCGCCAACCACGGCTTCGAGCACTTCCACGAAAGATGTCGCCGACGAAGTGGAAGGCGATGAGACTCCCCTCCAGGAAGAACAACTCATCGGCGAGGCGCCGGGCGGCTGGGTCCAGATTGGCGGGACCGTCACCGACACACTGAAAATGGCCTCCTTCATTCCGCAGCCATCGTCCGCTCGCGCCGAGGTCAGCTCAGGCAAATCGGGTGAAAAAAGCGAAGCGCCCGAAGCTACCGAAGGCTGGACTGAAAAAATCACCTTCGAGCGTTTGTTGGGAACTCCGGTTGCAGATCCGCTCGAGTACCTCGACGAACTGAAGAAGGACACCAGCGCAGCCTGCAAAGAGGGCGCCTTCTATCCCATCGCGTCAGGGTTGGAGAACGGTTATCCAAGCGCCGTGGCGTTGATCGTCTGTCCAAAGCAGGCGGTGACCAATACCGGCCAACTGACGATGATCAAGGTCATTCAAGGCAACATCGCCTTCTATACGATTACCCGCTCGATTCGGACCGCACCGTTTCCGCCTGACGAGAAAGGCAAACCTGTCGATCCGCCCGTCGAGAAGGAAACCATCGGCGGCTTCAGCGTTTATCTGAAAGCCATCTCGGTGTGCGATCCGGGTCGACCCGAACATCCATGCCCTGCCGTCCAGATCGCAAATTGAAGCGCTGACCTATTCGAAGAACCCCGCATCACTCGCCATCACCGCATCGGATGACGCCGCGATGGATGCTTCAAGCGAGAGCACTCGCGGCAGGAGGCGAGCATAGAAAAATCTGGCCGTTTGCAGTTTTGACTCAGCCAGTGGTGTACCCGCTGCCGCTTGAGCCATCCGTCCCCAGAGCCAGGCGAACAGGGTCAACGCTGCCAGTTCGAGATAGTCGGTCGCGACGGCGCCGGGAAGATTCACATCGTGGGCACTTCGTTGCGCCAGACCTTCGGTGGTCCGAAGCAGTCGGGTGACACTGTCGTTGAACGCGCCGCGAAACTCTTCGTCAACATCGCCAGGTGACAAGGTCACCAGAAACTCGCGCAACGTCGTACCACCGTCCCTGAGAACTTTTCGGCCAATGAAATCCATGGCCTGCACGCCGTTGGTGCCCTCGTAAATCTGGGCGATGCGCGAATCTCTGACGAGCTGCTCAACACCCCACTCACTGATATAACCGTGACCACCGTAAATCTGTTGCGCCAGAACCGCAGACTCAAAACCTTTGTCAGTCAGGAACGCCTTGGCGATGGGCGTCAACAGTTCCGAAAATGATTGCGCCTGCTTGTTGCCCTGAAATTTGGAGCGGTCAAGCTCACGACCAACCAGCATCGCAAAAGCACGGCCCCCTTCAGTCCAGGCGCGAATGGTGAGCAACATCCGTCGAACGTCCGGGTGAACCAGCAGCGGATCGGCCGCCGCCGCGGGATTCCTGGCGCCTGAAGGCGAGCGACTCTGCAACCGCTCTCTTGCATAACGAGCCGCGAACTGCCAGGCCGCTTCTGATGCGCCCAGACCCTGCAATCCAACCGACAACCGCTCGTAGTTCATCATCGTGAACATGCAGGCGAGTCCGGCATTGGCTTCGCCGATCAGATAACCGGTTGCACCATCGAAGTTCATGACGTTGGTGGCGCTACCGTGAATTCCCATTTTGTGTTCGATCGAGCCACTGAAGGCGGCGTTCCGCGCACCCAGCTTGCCGGCATCATCATGCAGATACTTCGGGACGATGAAGAGCGAGATACCCCGCGTCCCGCCAGGTGCATCCGGCAGTCTCGCAAGCACCAGATGAATAATGTTAGCGGCCAGGTCGTGCTCGCCACTGGTGATGAAAATCTTGGTCCCGGTGATCGCGTAGGCGCCATCTGCCTGGGGTTCGGCACGGGTTCGTATGATGCCAAGGTCGGTGCCGGCATGGGCCTCCGTCAGACACATGGTGCCCGTCCATGTTCCGGCGTACAGACGTGGCAGATAAACCTGCTTCTGCGGCGCTGTGCCATGCGAGTCGATACACAGCGCTGCTCCGACGCTGAGCGTGCCATACAGATACAAGCTGGGATTCGCCGCCCAGAACATTTCTTCCACCAGACATCCGAGTGTCTTCGGCATACCTTGGCCGGCAAAGTCGGGGTTGCCCGACAGGCCGAGCCAACCACCGGCAACAAAATCACTGAACGCCGCCTTGAACCCCGGTGGCGTGGTGACTACTCCATCCGCCCAACGACACCCTTCTGTATCCGCGATCCGGTTCAATGGTGCCAGCACTTCTCGAGCCACCCGCCCACCTTCCGCGACTACCGCGCTCAGCACATCCGCAGAAAAATCCTCGAGCGACGGGATGCCGCTCCACTCGTGCGTGAGGCGAAACACTCGACTCAACAGGAAGTCGATATCACGTTCCGGTGGCTGATAGTCCATGGATATCCCTGAGTAACCCGTAGCGGGGCGTTAATGGTTTGCCATCAGCACGGACGCGTGGACCTGCATGAGGCTATCGCCGCCGGCCAGCATCGAATCCCTGTGCGCATTCAAACGAGGCAAAATTCGTGCGTAGTAGAAGCGCGCAAGATCGATTTTGCCAGCCAAATAATCGGCGTCTCCACCGTTACGAACGCCATCACTCGCACACACGGCCATGCGCGCCCACAACCACGCCAGCATGGCGTAGCCGCTGTAAAACAGATAGTCGACTGCGGCCGCGCCAACTTCATCCGGGTTCTGCATGGCCTTGCCGCCAATCTGCATGCTGATCGCAGGCCACTCCTGCGCGATGCTTGTGAGCCGCACCGCCATCTCGGGAAACTCCGCCTCACACCGGGCCGCCACTTCTGCCAGTTCCGGCAACAGCCGATTCAACCCCTTGCCTTGTGTCATCAGCACTTTTCGCGCCAGCAGATCCAGACCCTGAATCTGCGTCGTGCCTTCGTAGATCAGTGTGATCCGGCTATCGCGAACCAGTTGTTCGACCCCCGACTCACGAATAAACCCGGCGCCGCCGAAAATCTGCACGGCATCATTCACTGAAGCAAAGCCACCTTCCGTAAGGAAGCCCTTGACCACTGGCGTGAGAAAATCCAGCAGATCCTGGGCTCTCTGGACAGTCTCGGGGTCTTTCGCCAGCAACAACGTATCGACGCACTGACTGGCGAAGTAGGCGAGCGCCCGACCACCTTCGATGAAAGCGCGTTGCGACAGCAGCATGCGTCGCACATCCGGATGCACAACGATGGGATCAGCAGGTTTGTCCGGGGCTTTGGGGCCAGACAAAGAGCGCATCTGCAATCTTTCATGAGCATAGGCACTCGACAGCTCGAAGCCTGCCTGCGCAAGGCTCACTCCTTGCAGACCGGCCCCCATCCTGGCGCTGTTCATCATGGTGAACATGTACTTCATGCCATGCTGCTCCGCGCCGACAAGATAACCACGCGCTGCTTCAAAATTGAGCACGCACGTGGCATTGCCATGAATACCCATCTTGTTTTCGATGGCACTGCAGACGACCTTGTTGCGCGTCCCATCGAGATCGAACTTCGGCACCACGAACATGGATATTCCCCGTGTGCCGGCGGGCGAGCCTTCTGTGCGCGCCAACACCAGATGAATGATGTTGTCCGACAAGTCATGTTCGCCTGCAGAGATAAAGATCTTCGTACCGGTGATTGACCAGGTACCGTCCGCGTGCGCGACCGCGCGGGTTCGGGCAAGTCCAACATCGGAGCCTGCCTGTGGCTCGGTCAGACACATCGTGCCGGTCCACTCGCCGGTCAGGAGCTTCGGTAGAAACATGCTCTTCTGTTCATCAGAGCCGTGGGTCATCAGGGCGTGCACACAACCCCTCGATAATCCCGGGTACATCGAAAACGCCATGTTGGCCGTACACATCAGCTCTTCGAGCATAAGGCCAAAAGTCGCGGGCAGGGCCTGACCGCCATACTCCACAGGGCCGAGCAAACCAGCCCAACCGCCGTCGATAAAGGCCCGATAGGCTTCCCGAAAACCCGGGGGAGTGGTCACCACACCATCTTTCAGTCGACAACCCACCTCATCGCCAATCCGGTTGCACGGACGAATGATCTCTTCCGTGTATCGATGGGCTTCATCGAGAATGCTGTTGATGAACGCCCGATCCATCGAGTCGTCACCGGTAAGCCGTTGATAGAGGCCGGCGGCGTCAAATACGTCGTGGATGACAAACTGCATATCCTTGAGTGAAGCCATCACTGAATCTCCGTGGCGGTCCTCTGGTCGAGATCGAACTTGATCCCGGGAGATTGTCGAGGGACATCTCCTGCGGCGGAATCGGGATCATCACAGATACGGAGAGGGAACGGCTAGTTTTGGTGAGGGAGGAACAAAATCGGTGATCGACCGCTCAATTGCGGAACCGGGCCGGGCGCTTCGTCCAGGTTGCGCGCCAGGAATCTGCGCGGGCTTTTGAAGCCGGCTCAGCCCGTAGTGTCAATAAGCATCCCGATTACGGCATCCGCCGTCTGCACAACCTTGGCAGAGGCTTGCACCTGGCGCTCATACACGCGCATGGAGACCAGTGCTTCAGCGGTATCCTTGACCTCGTCCGCGGGCGCGGGCTGGCTCTTCGGTTGATCGACATGATTCCTGCCACTCATCTGCGCGATATCTTCGGCTGATTGACTGACACCTTGCAGCCCACGTTGTATTCCGACCACACCGTTACTCATCATCGGATTCACGGCCATCTCTTACCTCGACTTGCCTTGTTCAGGCATGCACTCGAATTTGGATAAGTTGGCATCCTTTCACTTGCCGGGGCGATCACTGGCGCAATGACCACCTGACCGCCGGACCATCCATTACCGACGCCTCCAATGTAGGCACCTTCACACGTCATCGCACGGCAATATCCGATATGGATGCGCGTTTTGTGCAGCTGCACACGGCGAAAGTGAGAAGCAGTATTGGCTTTCCAGTGGAGCCGCGTTTGTCCCTCTTCCCTCATTATTGCCTGCTCTGCGAAGTTCGTTTCGAAGGGGTTCGGGATCTGTGCGAGCACTGCCATGTCGCGCTGCCGTGGAACGACAGTGCCTGTCCACGATGCGGACAGCCGCTGACGAGTGCTGGTTGCATTTCGTGTCGACGACTACCTGTGTCGTGCTTGCAAACGGTGGCGCCGCTACGTTATGAAGAGGCGATCGCAACCTGGGTACAAGCACTGAAATTTCACAGCGGCTTCCGGGAGGGCCAGGTCCTTGGCGAACTGCTTGCCACGGCAGTCGAGGGCACACTGGGCAACCGAGGCCGCCCGGATTGCATCGTGCCCATGCCACTGGCCACGCGTCGACTCCTGCGACGCGGGCACAACCAGGCTGCATTCATCGCCCGCATCATCAGCAAGCGTGTGCATATTCCCGTCCGGCATCGACTGCTGACGCGAACGCGAGCCACGTTGAAGCAGGCAGATTTGCCTCGTTCGGCGCGTCGCGCCAATGTGGTCCGGGCGTTTGCGGCGTCCGATGTGACAGGCCTGCACATCGCTTTGGTTGACGATGTGCTCACGACCGGTGCCACCATGCAATCGGCCACGCGGGTACTCCTGGCCAACGGCGCCGCGGCGGTTGAATGGTGGGTTGCTGCTCGAACGCCGTAAATCATGGACTGATACACTGCCAGGATGAATAGCCCAACCCCATACGCCGGCCTGACCCCTGATCTCATCCTTGATGCACTCGAATCGGTCGGCCTCGAGCCGACTGGCGGATTGACGGGCCTCAACAGCTACGAAAACCGCGTCTATCAGGCAGAGATGAACGATGGTCTGTTCCGCATCGTCAAGTTCTATCGTCCCAATCGCTGGAGCGAAGCACAGATTCGCGAGGAACACGCGTTCGTGCATGAGCTTGTCGAAGCGGAAGTTCCGGTGGTCGCTTCGCTCTCACTGGGTGGGGACACACTGTTCACTCACGCAGACTTTCTGTTCACCGTGTATCCGCGACAAGGTGGGCATACACCGGATATCGAAAAGGAAGACGACCTGTCGGTATTGGCCCGGACGATTGCGCGATTGCATGTGGTGGGTCGTGAAGCGTCTTTCGAACATCGTGCCGGGATCAGCATCAAGCGCCTGGGGACGGACAGCCGGGATTTTCTGCTGAACAATAATTTTCTGCCGCTTGAGCTTGAGCGCGCTTATTCAACACTGTGTGAACAGTTGCTTGAGCGCATGCACGAACCTTCCACAGGTACACCACAACAACGAATTCACGGTGATTGCCACCTTGGCAACCTGCTGTGGCGTGGTGAAACAGCGCACATGGTCGACTTCGATGACTGCGTTACCGGTCCACCCATCCAGGATCTGTGGATGCTGTTGTCCGGCGAACGTGAAGATCGCCTCCATCAACTAGGCACCATCGCTGACGCTTACGAGATGTTCGCGGAATTTCCCGCCGACTCTCTGCATCTGATCGAAACCCTTCGCACCCTGCGCATCATGCACCACTCAGCCTGGATCGCCCGGCGCTGGGATGACCCGGCATTTCCCATGGCCTTCCCGGACTTCAACAGCGTCAAGTACTGGTCATCTCATGTTTTGGAGCTGAGGGAGCAACTCGCCGCATTGGAAGAGCCTGCGCTGATCGTTTGATCGCGCTGCGCGGAGACGCTGGCGCGCTGCGCGGTCACGCAATTACGCCAGACATTGGCGTACTGCAACCACAGCCAAGGCTGCTCATGTGCAGGGCAAGCCTGCAGCCGCGTTGACAGCGCTGCATCGACAGCAGGGCTGGACGCGGGCAACACGATCGACTCGTCAACCGTATCGCCCAACTCGACTGCAGCTTGCCGATGTATCGGAAAAAGACGGGTAGCCCGTGCAATGGCTACATCAACGACTTTCGCCAGGTCCTCGACTTCGTCATACACGCCAGTCACACGCTCGCCGAAATGCAGATGGACACGCCCCTTAAAGCCCGTCAAACCAAGCGCGATACTGCGCAGGTCTTCATCCCCGGCCTTCTCGTAGTTCCCGGTCAACGCTCTGCTGCTCAGCTCATGCGCCTTCATCAAATCGCAGGGATCAAGCTCATAGGTAATCGTCACTGGCAACAGACGAACCTGTGCGAGCCAGTTCGTCAGGCTTCCACCGTCCTTGCGATAATCAATGGTGAGCATTTTCAGAATGGCGGGATCGGTGTGATCATTACCATCCTTCGCCCGACCCTGACGCTGCGCGATCCAGACAGAATTGCCGGATTCCAGCGACTGTCGAATGAAGGCCGATGTCACGGAGTAAGCCTTGAAGGCAGCCTTGGGCGACGTGATGGAACGCGCCACAACAAATGACTTGTTCAGCCGCATGAGATCTCCAACCCAAGGCGTTGTCACGAGGTTATCGCCTACCGCCGTGAGGCTCGTGGCATGCCCTGCCCGATGCAGCGCCCAGTTGAGCAGCGCCGAATCGAGCACGATATCCCGGTGATTGGCGATGAAAAGGTACGGCACACCGCGCGCAAGCGATTCGATGCCCGACACGGAGAAGCCGCTCATGGTTTCGCGTTCAAGACGGGTGAGCAGGCGCGCGACCTGTGCCTGGATATCCGCAATGGTATGCACTTGTGCCAAGCGACGACGGATACCGATACGGGCTACCAGCATCGCAAGCCACGGACTGAGCCGATCAAGCCACGCCAGACGGATCGCCGCCAGCGCACGCAGCAGCGAGGGATCATCCTGGAGGCGGGCAACAACCACAGGAACTTCCTCATCGTGGTAGTGCCGGATGGCATCAAATTCAGACATATGACGCAGGGTAACAACTCACCATGCCCGCTGAAAGGCTTGCGTTATCATGATGCCTTCGTGTGCAGAATCGACCGAGTTCACTGGTCCAATCGGGAGTCCAGATGCTCGGGCGATCGGTCACCGGGGAGAATGATCGATGAATATCCGCTCAGCGCAGTGGCAGGACCTGCCCGCCATGACCGCACTCTACAACCATTACATCGTCACAAGTCCGTGCACGTTCGATATTGAGCCCTACTCGGTCGAAACGCGCGCGCCCTGGTTCGAGAAGTTTGACGGGTACCGGTGGCAGTGTCTTGTCGCTGAAGAAAATGGCGTCCTGCTCGGGTATGGATGCTCTGGAGAATTCAAAGCGAAGGCGGCTTATCGAACGTCTGTCGAAGTCAGCATCTACGTTGATGGTACAGCTCACCGACGCGGCATCGCCCGTACCCTTTACTCCACTCTCTTCAACGTACTGGCCGGAACCGGAGTGCACCGAGCCTATGCCGGCATAACCCTGCCCAATGAGGCTTCCGTCGCCCTCCACAGAGAGTTCGATTTCACTGATGTGGGAATCTATCGTGAGGTGGGCAACAAGTTCGGGCGTTACTGGGACGTGTTATGGATGGAGCGAGAAATCAACACAGCGCAGGATTGACAATCCGCTGCACACTGCGCACGTGTACTTGCGCATCGTCGCTCCGCCTCAACCTTGATCTCTCTGCTTGCTGGTGCTGTGGCATCCAATCGCCGGTCAGTGAAGACATGACCAACCCGGATCAGATGTATGGCCCACGATGACGCCTTCGAACGCACACGCCAATCGGCTCATGCTTCGTGATCTTGTCAATCCAGGGAACCAGATATCCATCCGCATACGAGGAGCACTGTACGTCGAAGCCGGGCACCTTGAAACCGCCGGTGACCCGGCGGTCTCCCGATCGTTGCCTACGGTTTCAGGCATTTTGCAGAAGTGAGCGGCGGTGTACAGAACACGCCGCCTTCAGTGATTGTCTGGTTGCCACCTTTTTCAGTCGCCAGAATCTCCAGCTCATAGATCTTGTTGGGCTCCAGAAACTGGGCGGGCACGAAAAATGTGGTTTCTGTGCTGGATACATCAGCGTCGAATGAGGTTTTTGTCTGGCCCGGTGTCAACACAGGGTTGGTAACGTCCACAACCAGGACGTGGTAACCCACCACTCTGACCGGACCGAGCTGCGGAAGGATCGGTGTGGTAACGGGTCTCCATCGAATTCCAAGATGACGATCGTGTGGGACTATTTCGCTGTTCACTGGCGTCAGGATCCTGGGGCCAGCAGGCACGCGGTGCGTCAGTCTGGCTTTGCCCTCGAACTCTTCATCTCCACTTTCACCGTCGAACTCGTACCATCCGGCCGGCCACGCGTTGAAGAGTTCGCCGAGTGGAATCGAGTCACTGGATGGTTCGCATCCCAGCGCGCTCACCAGCTCGTTGATGGGTGGCTCCACCCGCTCGTGAAAGACCTCGGAAATATCGTCGGTGACTTCCATGCCATACACAGCGCTCACGCGGAAGACGGTTTGCCCGAATGGGCTCTCTACCTCGGCGCGTGTTATACCGCCCGTGTCGAAGCTGATCTGTATGCCCATGTCACACGCAGTTGCATTGGTTTCGAAGTGGATATTCGTCTGTTTGAAAGGAGACTCGTTCTCGGCAATCGCGTTCGGTGAAATCGCCGCAAATACGGTCCCCGCCATAGCGAATACGAAAACAAGCCCGGTTCGTCTGTCCATCGCTTCAGCTCCTGTTGTTGATGCAAGCGTTGGACGCAGCACGGGGGACAAATCAATCCAGTCATCCGTAACAAAAACATCGGAGTCCCGATTTGGGAATCGACCGTCTTGGAGAGAAGGCGCGCGCCTCCTGGCGACTGTTTAACCGAGTGTGCGCAAGGGCAGTGTGCCCTGGCTTTCAGAAGATATCGCGACCGAGCTGTGCAGGTTTTCGACCAGCACTGCAGGTAGCTCAAGCTGCCGAGCCAGCTCTTTGAGCCAAGCGCTCCCCTTTTCGCAAGCGGCATCAATGGCCAGCAACGAAGACGCATAGACTTCTGTTGCCGTATGCAGATCGTGTACCTGGCTGACCAGATCCTGCATGGATGCCGGTCGCCGGAGTTCATCGAGAACCAGTGCCTTTTCCTTGACCGTCATTTCAAGTTTGTCGATCTGGCCGAAAATTCGTCGGGTCTCTGAAGCATTGATATGGCCGTCAGCCATCGCTGCCGCAATCATGCTTCGCATCAGCAGCATCGATTCGGATCCAGGCGATCTCTGGTCCGACTCAATGGCTTGCAACGATGCCGGACCGTCCTGCACCGAGGCATTCGGGGCCCGACGTTCCTGCTGATATTTCTGCCAGGCATTCCAGGCAAGCCCACCGATCGCGGCGAGACCGCCGACCTTGAGCACCGAGCCCAGTTGTTTTGAGCCTCGACCATTCACCAGCATCCCGCCAAGCGCGCCACCAGCAACTCCGGTCGCGGGATTCGACAGCACTCCACTCTTCACCAGTCCGTTCAGTATCTTGTTGATGTCCATCGACTACAGCCGCTTGTTGATATTCAACAAACATTCTCTCTCCTCGCCCGCAACGCAAGTAGTCGCTTTTCCAAATACCGCTCATCGGAAAATTCGATACTCGGATTGTGGGAGCTCACGATGGACGCATCGGAATGATCGAACACTGCAAACCGCATAGCCTGCTTGTTCATAAGGACTTCCTGCCTACACTGCCTACCCACAACGATCAGTGGGACGGGAACGTCATGATCAGATACGAAATACAGGAAAATCTTTGTGCCCTCTGGCAGGCCGCTGTCGAAGATCGCGCTGCCTATGCTTTGCAGCCATTGGCGGCACACTTCGGAGAAGCCTCGCTTCGATTGACTTCCCAACCATCTATTTCAGGCGTGTCGCTTCGCTATTGTTGCGAGTTCAGCGCCAGAAATGCCGCGGGTTCCACCTGGCATTTCAAATCACTGAACGAAGATCCGCTCGTCGCAATTGACGACACCATCGCCAGGATCCGCCGCACGGCGACTCGCTTTCGAGCCACAGGATGGCCGTGAATTTCGTCATGCGAAGAGGTCGGAACGTGCAAGTCGTGTGATCTCGATGACAGCAGGATGCTTCAATTTGCGTTCCGGTGAGATGGCGAAGTACATCTCACGCACGCCTTTGGCAACACCGAGCTGTCGAACGCCATACATTCTTTCGATTTGAGCGGCGATCGCTGTCGGCGCTGGAAACACACCCAATGCCGCCTCACCAAACGCTTTCATGAGCGCACTGTCTTCAAACTCGGCAACGATTTGAGGGTGTAGATCAAGTCTTTCAAACCACTCATCGAGACTGCGCCGCAAAGAACTTCGGGCCAGCGGCAAGAGAACGGGCGCATCATCGAGACAGCCAGGAAAGTTCTTTTCAAATCCACCGGCGATGCTCTCATGCGCAAAGAACGATATTTCGCTTTCCCCCAGCGGGTGCGCGTAAGCCTTGATGTTCAATCCGGGTGGTACCGGACGATCGGAAAGCACGAGGTCCAGCTTGTGTACCGCAAGCTGCGCCAACAGGTCTTCCAGGTCTCCTTCAGTGCATACGATTCGCGTGGGCTCGCTCAGCGCCGTCACTGATTGCAGTACCTTGCAGCCGATCAATTTTGCGATCGAATCGACCAGTCCCACATGCAGCGATTTTGATACGCCGGGTTGATGTCTCCTCACCCGCTCGGTTAATTCGGCACCCAGCGAGAAGATCTCATCTGCATACTGATTGACCAGATGACCGGCATCGGTCAGCACCAGGCCGCGGCCAACCCTCTGGAACAGCGGTTCGCCAATTGTGTCTTCAAGCAACTTGAGCTGCCCGCTGATGGTCTGTGGCGTCAGATACAGGGAGGCCGACGCCTTGGCGATACTGCCCTCGCGAGCCACCGCCCAGAAATAATGCAGATGGTTGTAGTTAAGGTGCCGCATGCCGACTTACTCGTGGGGAAGGATGTTGTTTTGTAGCCGTGTGCCGCACATCCGAACCGGAACCATGTGGTTTCGGGGCGAGGGTCTCCCCAGTACAAAAGCAACGGCGAGCAGCAGCGCGACCACGGCCACCATTATCTCCAGCGAAATCGTGATCACTGATCATCTCCATGGAGTGGAGCTGACATTCTCCACGCGCGAGTATCACAGGAATAATCGATTTTAGTGGCCATCGAATACGATTTATCCGAAGCAATACCCGACGGGAATACCTGATCTCCGGAACCGGAGGATCGAATGGATCGAACGGGAGAAAGGGGTATGCTGTGTCGTAACGGAAACCGGAGTTAATGGTGATGCTCAAGCCCCAGATCGTCCAATCTCAAAACAAGACTATTCCTGGCATGGATTCCCGACCTGTCGGTATCGACGCCTCAAGCCACGAGGGCTCTCGAGTACTGGCCAACACCTATGGCCTGCTGGCCATGACTCTCGTATTCAGCGCCGCCACCGCCGCTGCGTCTGTGGCACTGCAACTGCCCTCGCCAGGACTTCTGTTGACCCTCGGTGGCTACTTCGGCCTGCTGTTCCTGACCACCAAGTTACGCAACAGCGTGTGGGGCCTGGTTTCGGTGTTTGCGTTGACCGGATTCATGGGCTACACGCTGGGACCAATCCTCTCCAGCTACCTCAGCCTCCCCAACGGCGCACAACTGGTGGGTACCGCGCTGGGCACAACGGGCCTGGCGTTCTTCGCCTTGTCCGCCTATGCACGCAGAACAAACGCTCCGAACATGCTGAACATGGGGAGCTTTCTGGGTATCGGCGTGCTGGTTGCCTTTGCACTCGGCCTGGCAGCGATTTTCCTCAACCTGCCCATGCTCTCGCTCGCAGTGTCGGGAATGTTCGTGCTGCTCTCCTGCGCGCTGATCATGTTTCAGACGCAGGCCATCATCAGCGGCGGCGAAACCAACTACATCATGGCAACGGTGTCGCTGTTTGTTTCAATCTTCAATCTCTTCATCAGCCTGTTGCAGATACTCGGCTTCATGGGCGGCGATGATGCGTAGGGAGTGTCAGATGATCAGCGCAGCGTACCGTCTGATTCCCCGCTGCGCACTTCCTCTTCTGAAAATCCGAGCCAATCCTTCAGCACGCTGACATTGTCCTCACCAAGCAAGCGCACACGGTGATATTCATCGCACGGGGTGGCTTCGAAATGCAGTGGCAGCCGATCCGCCCAGGTCTGCCCGAGCGGAAGCCCCGGTTCCTCGATCGGTGAAATGAAACCGGCAGCCTTGAGCTGCGGATCACGCTCCGTGAGATCGATGCCATCCTGAACGACACCGGCTGGTACCCCTGCAGACTGACACTGCATCATCACGTCATGGGCATCGCGAGTACGTGTCCACTCAGCCACCTGCGCGTCAATCCGATCCACAGCTGCCGTTCGCCCGGCGATGGTGTCGAGCGTTGTATCGTAAGCCCACGCGGGCTCTCCCATCAGGCTTCGAAAACCGCGCCAGTGAACATCCGTCAGACATGCAATGGCAATCCAGCGTTGTCCCACGATGCCTTCACCTTGCGGCACGCAGGGGTAGACGCCATGAGGCGCAGCCGCGTCGTAGGGCAGTTGATTCCCGACCGGGCGTGCGGCTCGCCCATTGGCAAACCAGTCCAGCAGCGAGGGACCGAGAAAATTGACGCCTACTTCGAACTGCGAAAGATCCACCTGCTGTCCTCGTCCGGTCCGGTGACGTGCTTCAAGCCCGGCAAGAATCGCGAAAGCGGCATGCAATCCAGCTTGATGATCGTTGTAGGAGTAACCGATGCCGATGTCTTCACGCCCCGGGACACTGGTCAGCAGCGTGAGCCCGCTGATGGCATGGATAGTTGGCGCATAGGTGACAAATCCTGACCAGGGTCCGCCATGACCCATACCCGACATCTGCACATAGATGGCCTTGGCATTGGTCTGGCTAACGCTTTTGTAGTCCACACCCCAGCGATCCAGCACACCGACGGCGAAGTTCTCGATCACCGCATCCGCGGTGTCGCACAGCCGTCGACAGATCGCTCGTCCTCCCGCGCTACGCATGTCGAGCGCAAGCGCTCGCTTGTTACGATTCCACATCACGTAGTACGGCGAATCCGTACTATTACCGGCAATCGCCCGCTCCTGCGAGTTTACCTTCACGACATCGGCACCCATGTCGGCAAGGATGCGGGTTGCAAAGGGGCCCGCCAGCACGTGTGTAAAGTCGAGAATTCGAATGCCTTCGAGGGGACGGCTCATCGTGAAGCCTCCCAACCAAGTTCGGAGAGAACGATGTGTGCATCGAGCTGTTCTGCCTGCCGGTACTGCCAGGGGGTTGCCGAAAAACGATAGGGCGCCCCCGGTCCCTGCACCTGTTCTCCATCGACGTGGAAAGGTACCCACCAATTCCGCGCATCAAGTTGCGGATTGTCCGCGAGACGTTCAATCGGCTGCACCCAGCCATAAGGTGCGTGGCGCTCCTGGGCCTTGATGAACAGCGCTTCGGGTTCCTGGCCTGCGACCCACTCACGCATCACCTGCATCAGGCGGCCGATATAGAGCGGCAGGTTCGCCGGGTCGTGATACTTCTCATCGAGCAGATCCTGCTGCGCATCGTCTTCAACCAGCCACGCCAGCTGTGCGCCGAAGTCAGGCATGGGCGTCGTCATGATCGCGCCACCTTTGGCAGGCATCACCGTAAAGGCCATGGACCAGTGGGTGCCACCTTGCCGCGGCAATATCCGCGCGCACCCCATCTTTTCGCCGTACCAGCTGAGCATGAGAACCTGCTCAAGGCACGACGCAACACACTCGTGCACAGGAACGGAAACCCGCTGCCCTTCACCTGTGTTGCGTGCATGGCGCAGGGCAGTGGTTGCCGCGATACCGGCATAGACTCCAGAAACCATGAAGTTCATTTCACCAAACGTCTTGAGGGGTGTCGTCTCCGGCATGCCGGTGGCGGCGACCGCACCACCCAGAGCTCCTGCCACGAGGTCAGGGGCCACAAAGTCACGCCACGGCCCCGCATCGCCAAACGAGGACACGGCCACATGCACCAGCGCAGGTCGTAGTTTGCGGGCATCGGCAAAGTCGAGCGCATCTACCGCGAAGGCGCCATCGCAGGTCAGCACGATGTCGGCACGTTCAAGCAGTTGCTGAAGTCGATCTCGATTCGCGGCAGCCGCGATATCTGCTGAGAAAAAACGCCGGCTCGATGCAAAAAAGGCATACCAGAGCGAACTACCATTGACGTCGTGAAAAGGTCCTCGACGCCGCAGTGGATCTCCTCCCGGTGGCTCCGGCCGTACTACGTCGGCACCAAGATCGGCGAGCAGCTTTGCCCCGTAGATACCACGTTCATCAGTCAGGTCGAGCACTCGTACACCTGCGAGCGAGCCTGCAGACATCGAATGACTCCTTGTTATGGGTTGCCGGTCGGTTGCCGACACTATCCCTGCGTCACGAACTCAATTGCAAGATTGGCAATGCAGAATGATGGATGCTGCTGCATGACTTTTTGAGTTACGCCGGATCACGCGCACCCGACTGCTGCTCAAACTGAATCCATGCGAAACTGGGACCATCGATCGACGAGATTCCAATGGTGCATCGCTCCTGGGTATTCAACGCCATCACCGCGATCAACGCTGATTTCCAGCGCAGCGCCGATACCCACATGATTCGGTTCGATGTTCCGGGCAGTCCGTCCACGCCGCTTTATCTCAAGGACGAGTCAACACATCCCAGTGGCAGCCTCAAACATCGCCTCGCCCGTTCACTGTTTCTCTATGGGCTCTGCAATGGATGGATTCGCGAAGGCACCACCGTCGTTGAAGCGTCTTCCGGCAGCACTGCTGTCTCCGAAGCCTACTTTGCGCGCCTGCTCGGTTTACCCTTCATCGCCGTCGTTCCGGCCAGCACATCACAGCAGAAGATCGACCAGATCGAATTTTATGGTGGTCGATGCCATCAGGTGACCGACGCCGGGACCATGATCACAGAGAGTGAACGACTCGCCCGGGAGTACGGCGGCCACTTCATGAATCAGTTCACCTTTGCCGAACGCGCAACGGATTGGCGTGGTAACAACAACATCGCCGAGAGTCTGTTTGCGCAAATGCGCCTGGAAGCGCAGCCAGAACCTGCCTGGGTGGTAGTGGGCGCGGGTACCGGTGGCACATCGGCGACGATCGGGCGCTTCATCCACTATCACCGACACACGACCCGCCTGTGTGTGGTGGACCCTGATGACTCCGCGCTGTTTGATTTCTATCAGCATCGACGGCCAGATACTGCGGCCAGGGGCTCACGCATCGAAGGTATCGGGCGCCCTTCAATCCCTGGCTCATTCTTGCCAGACATCGTCGATCAGATGCTCAAGGTTCCGGACCGGTGGAGCATCGCCGCCATGTTGTTCCTGGAACGTGTACTCGGCCGTCGCTGTGGCGCATCCACGGGTACCAATCTCATCGGTGCCATTGAGCTTGCACATCACATGAACCAAACCGGTGTAACCGGCAGCATCGTGTCGCTGATCTGTGATGCCGGCCAGCGGTATACAGGCACCTATTACGACAGCGCCTGGCGGCTCAATCAAAACCTCGAACCGACGGATGAAGTGGATCGAATCGATCACTTCTACCGCACGGGGGCGTGGGAGAGTGTCTGCGCCTGTAGCTGATATCGCACAGCTCACTTTGCGATCATTCGTTATCATCGGGTCTGGCACACGAAAAGGTCCACCTCATTGATTCGATTTGCCCTGGCACTGCTTCTGGCTGCGCTGGTGTATGCACCCCTCTTTGCGCCTGCTTTTGCAAACGCCGATCTCATCAAGGATCTTTCACGCAACGCCGAAATTCTCGATGTGCAGCTTTCACCAACCGGCGAATACCTTGGTGTCTTGCGCGAGGTTGACGACAAACGAACCGCAGTCTTTTTCAGTTTTCCTGCCATGAAGCCGTTGAGTGTCATGGAATTTCCAGGGCGCAACGAAGTGGGCCAGTTCTGGTGGGTCAACGACGAGCGCATTGTTGCCAGTGTCGTATTCGAGCGAGATCGTTTTGAAGAGGAGCTTGGTTGGGGCGAGCTGTACGGCATGAACGTCGACGGCACCAGGGGAGAGCACCTGTTTGGAATACGTGCCAGCCAAGATGCCAAGGGCGGGCTTACCCAACGCAAAACCAGCGAGTACGGTTCCGCGCAGATCATCGATCAGCTCTGGGATGATGAGAAGAACATTCTGATTTCGATCACCAACTGGAACGTGACGGGCGGCTATCGACGGGTCGTCGAGTACGCCAAGCTGAACGTCTACTCGGGTCGCATCACCGCTCGGCAGATTGCGCCGGTGTCCGATGCCGAACTCGTCACCGACTCCACTGGTGAAGTTCGATTCGCGTTTTCCATCAGTGATGAACAAGACCTGGTGATCCACTATCGCAACCCCGGGTCGGGTCGCTGGGAGGAGTTCTCCCGCACACCTTATGGGGAAAGTGGTGTCACGCCGGTGGCTACGCATGAGGATGGTCGCATCTATGTCAGCGCGGAGCAGGACGGGAAAGCCAGTGGCATCTATCTGCTCGACCCAAAATCACAACAAAGAACACCGGTGTATCAGCATGCTCGGGTCGACAGTTCACCGCGCATGGACTTTCGGAACAGGCCCTATGGGGTGCGGGTTGATGCGGGGCTTCCGGTATTCATCCCGATCGATGAATCGCATCCAGTCAGCCAGCTGATCACCGCCCTGAAATCCACCTTTACTGATCGCTACGTGGGCGTCACCAGCACCACTCACGACTTCAAACGATCGATCGTTGCTGTCATCGACGACAACCACACTCCCGAGTACTACCTGCACAACGCGGATACCAATCAGCTGCAACTGATGTTCGACACGCGTCCCTGGATCGACGACAAGGCCCTGCCGACCACGCAGCCCATCAGCTTCACGACACGCGACGGGATACTCCTTGATGGTTATCTCTCACTCCCACCGGGGAGTGACGGCAAGAACATGCCCCTGGTCATCGTTCCTCATGGCGGGCCACACGGTCCACGCGACACCTGGGGGTTCAGTTGGGAGACGTTTATTCCTGCGTCCGGGTTCGCGATGTTACAGGTGAACTACCGAGGGTCCGGCGGGTACGGTTCGGCGTTTGAAAAATCCGGCTTTCGCAAGTGGACCACGGACCTGCAGAACGATCTGACCGACGGCGTGCAATGGGCCATCAAAGAAGGCATCGCAGACGCTGACCGTATCTGCATCGTTGGCTGGAGTTACGGCGGGTTCGCAGCCGTCATGAGTCTGGCGCGAGAACCTGACCTGTATCGGTGTTCCGTCGCCGGCGCCGGTGTTTACGACCAGGAAGAGCAGTATCAGAACGCCGATTTCGCTGATCAGACTCGTTGGGGGCGCCGATACATGGACAAAGTCATCGGCCCCAGTGCCGAAGACCGGGTCGCGGCCTCACCTATTACCTACATCGACAGGATCAAGACTCCACTGCTGCTCATTCATGGTGAGGAGGATGTACGGGTGCCGATCGAGCACAGCAGGAAGCTCATCAAGGCGATGATCAAGGCTGGTAGAACACCCCCCCGCCTCATCGAGCTGCCAAACGAAGGACACTCACCACGAAACGCTGCCAACGTCGAAAACTGGTATCGATCAACTATCGACTTTCTCAATCAGCACATTGGGAAAAAAGCCTGAATCATTCGGTGTGAGCGACACAACTCGCTCACTGCCCGCTACTTGATCATCGCGTTGACAAGAATCCACAGGCCTGCAGCCAACAGGATCGTGAAGGCGAATCGGCGTACGGCGGCATCCGACCACGGTGGTGGCAGATTGCGGCCAAACCAGGTACCCAGCAGCACCACGGGAATAGCGACTACAGCCTGCAGTAGCACGTCTTTGGTAAGACCACCGCTGAATCCTACCATCGCCGTTCGCAAACTCGTCGTGACGGCAAAGCAGGCAAGAAGCGTTGTGCGAATGACATCGAGCTGCAGCGGCTGGCGATAGACAAACCAGCCGAGCACCGGACCACTCGCAGCAAAAAGTCCGGCCAGCAGTCCACCTAACGATCCCGCAATGAACGTTGGCAGTGCTTTGGAGAGTGAAGTTCGTGGGCTCGGCCTAAGCATCATCGCCAGGGCGCCTGCAGTTATGAACCCTCCCAGCAGCAGCCCAAGCACGCGTTCAGCGTCACGATCCAGAACAGTCAGCAGCCACAAGCCGGGACCAATGGCGATGACCTGGCCCGCAACCAGCCATCCGAACAGCCCACGATGCAGATGTCCAACTCGTCCACGCAGGGAAAGAACGATGTTGACGAAGGCAATGATGCTGACGGCAGCCGCGACTTCAGAGATTCGGACCAGACCACTTGCGCCCATCACTGCGATCATCAACAGGCCCATCGCAAAGCCTGTTATGGCCTGCACGTAACTGCCGACAAGCGCGCACACGAGAAACAAAGCCAGAGCGGGAAGGTCCATGCGCACGGAGTATAGAAGAGTGCACCACGTCGCAGCCATTTCCCAGATCAGTTGCAGTGATATAGTGCCGGCATGAACCTGGAATTGAACGGCCACACCGCCATCGTTACCGGTAGCCATCGTGGCACCGGTCTCATCATCGCTCGCCACTTGTTACGCGAGGGGGCAACCGTTCTCGTGCATGGATTCACCACAGATCAGGCACACGCAGCGGTTATCGAGTTAGGTGGCGGAATCGCAGTGGCTGGCGACATCTGTACCGACGCCGGTGCTCAGACGCTTATCGACGCCTGCCTTGACCATCACGTGGACATCCTCGTGAACAACTACGGCACTGCCGACGCCGGTACCTGGCAGAAGAGTGACAGCGCCGCCTGGATAGATGCCTACGAAAAAAACGTCCTCAGCGCCCAGCGGTTGATTCGTGGTTTGCTGCCAGCAATGAAAGCGCGTGGTTGGGGCCGGATTCTGAATCTTGGAACGATCGGCTCGACACGGCCGAACGCAATCATGCCGCATTACTACGCCGCCAAGGGGGCCCTCGCCGCCATGACGGTCAGCCTGGCGCGTGAAGTTGCCGGCACCGGCATTCGGGTCAACCTGGTGTCCCCCGGCCTGATCCTCACACCTGAAGTCGAAGCCGCTCATCTCGAACGCGGTCGACGCAAGGGCTGGGGTACCACATGGGCTGAAATCGAACCCCATGTCGCCGCTGACATCCCCATCGGCCGAATCGTGCGGCGCGAAGAAGTTGCCGATCTCGTCGTCTTTCTGGCCAGTCGACTGGCTGATGCGATTCATGGTCAGAATTTTCGCATCGATGGCGGCGCGGTCAGCATCGTCTCCTGATCGTATCAATGACATGAAAGACACCTTTCAGACAAGCCGGTCCACACTGCTGCGGGGGGTCGGTCTGACCTTCATTCTCGGCAGCAGTCTGATCTTCGATAGCCACTCAGACACGCCGCTGCACGACCTTTGGTTGCCATTGGTCATGGCCATCGGCGCGATACTCGCATTGCAGAACGTTCTGGCTGTTGCGCTGGGAACGGCGGCGCTGGCGGGCATTCATACCAACTTCCAGTCAGCCGACTGGGTTACGGCACAAGCCTATCCACTGCTCGCACTGCTCGGCACTTTGACGATCGTCGTCATCCTGGTGCAGCGTTTTCGCAAGCGGATCCTCACCACCCGCAGCGAGCGCGAGTTACGGCGTCGCGAGCAGAAATCGTGAATGCTGGCAGCCCACAGGACCTCGCCAGTTTGATACTGACGGGTTTCCGAACCTATCGAAACGAGTTCGGTGAAATCACAGCTGCCGCCAAGACCCGGTTTGAAACGGCGGACTGGCCTGCAGTGCTGGCAGCCAGCAAGATCAGGCTCGATCTGTATCGCGAGTATCTGCGTCCAGTGGTAACGCAGTTGAAACCCATCGAGATCGATCGAACACGCTGGCAATCCATCCGCGCGGCCTATCACGAATTGTCCCGCGATGAGTGGGACGCAGAACTCGCCGAGACTTTCTACAACTCCATTCATCGCGCCATGACCAGCGATCAGGCGGTTGATGACACGCAGATGTTTGTGACCACCGCGCTGCCGGTTGAGCGCCCGCTCGGTCGCGACGCAATCGTGCGCAAATTCACGCCCGAGAACAGTGTGTTCGACATGGTCAAGAACATCCTGCATGCCTTTGACTTTTCGCTGCCGTGGCGCCATCTCGACCAGGACGTTACCAACATCCTGCGTTCGCTTGCCGAAGAACGGCCGGAAATCCGGTCATCACGTACGCTGACCGTTGAAATACTGACGTCAGTATTTTTTCGTAACAAGGGTGCCTACCTGATCGGCAAGCTGGTCTATGAGGATCGTGTATGGCCGGTTGCACTGCCGGTGCTCAATGACAATGGAAAACTGTACGTCGATACGCTCATCTGCGACGAAGATGAGTTTTCAATCATGTTTTCGTTCACCCGTGCTTATTTCATGGTGGCGACGACCCGGCCTCGCGCGCTCATCAATTTCCTGCATGAGTTGTTGCCGAACAAGAAAATCTCCGAGCTGTATGCCGCAGTCGGTCTGTACAAACACGGCAAGACCGAATTTTATCGCGGCTTCCTCGAGCATCTGGCAGATTCGCACGATCAGTTTGTCATTGCCCCAGGCATCAAGGGGATGGTGATGAGTGTGTTCCTGCTGCCGTCCTACCAGACCGTATTCAAGATCATCAAAGACCGCTTCCCTGCACAGAAAAACACCACAGCCGCAGAAGTTCGGGTCAAGTACACCATGGTGAAATCCCATGACCGTGTTGGTCGGATGGCAGACACCCAGGAGTTTCAGAACATCTCGTTTCCGCGAGCACGTTTTTCCGAAGCCCTGCTCACCGAGTTACAAGCTGTCGCGGCAAATTCCATGGTGTTGACGGATGAGCTGGTCATCATCAGGCACCTGTATACGGAACGGCAGATGATTCCACTCAACATCTATGTCGAGCAGGCCAGCGAAACAGAACTGAAAGGCGCACTGGACGAATACGGGAACGCCATCAAGCAACTCGCAGGCGCAAATATTTTTCCTGGTGACATGCTGCTCAAAAACTTCGGTGTCACACGCCACGGGCGGGTGGTGTTCTATGACTATGACGAAATCTGCTACCTCACCGAAGTGAATTTCCGGCGCATTCCCGAGCCTCGTAACGAAGATGAGGCCATGTCATCTGATGCCTGGTACTCAACCGCGCCGAATGACGTGTTTCCGGAAGAGTTTCGCAGATTCCTGTTCGGCAAACCCAGGGTCAAGGCTCTATTTACCCAGATGCATGGTGAACTCTTCACACCGGAGTACTGGCGGGGGTTGCAGGACGCCATCAACGACGGACATGTCCTCGACGTTTTCCCCTACCGGCGCAAGAAGCGATTTGCGCAGCTGGAGTCCGATTGACTTCCCGCCCCTCCGCCATCCTGTTTGATTTCGACGGCACGCTGGCACCCAACCTCGATCTTCCGGACATGCGGCGCCAGGTGATTGAACTGACCCGAAACAACGCGGTTCCTGATGTTGTGTGGCAGGGCTGTTATATCGTCGAGATCATCGATGCCGCCCGTGAACACCTTGCGCAGCGGGACAACCGACAGGCAGATCTCTACTTCCAGCGCGGCCACCAGTTGATCACTGAGATCGAAATGTCTGCGGCGCGGGCGACCCACGTTTTTGCATGGACTCGTGACGTGCTTGAGCGTGCGCGATTTCGAGGTATCCGCACGGCGATAGTCACCCGCAATTGCGAAGCGGCCGTCAGAGAGACTTTCCCTGACCTTGATAACTACGTCGATCTGTTACTGGCTCGGGACAACGTGACTCACCTCAAGCCGGACCCACGACATTTCTCAGTTGCGCTCGAGCGGCTGGAGCAGCCGGCGGTAGCCACCTGCATCGTCAGCGACGGCGCGATGGACATGCGCACCGGGCGACTGCTCGGCCTGCAGTGCATTGGCGTCTTGACCGGGAGCAACACCTACGATCAACTGATCGAGGCCGGTGCTCATCACATCCTGCCGGACGCGAGCGCGCTCGCTTTCTGACGCCAGTATTGCCGCTCTCGGATGGCAAGCCGCGTGATGATTGAAGATCTCAGGCGGGATTCATGTAGTCACGGTAGTAAGTGAGTTTGCCGTCCCGCACCTTGTAGAGCCCGCATCCATGGATTTCTCCACCAGGTGTGACGGCAATCCACTGCGCCCAGGCCACGTCGCCAGCGCCTGCAACCTCCAGAACACGGAAGTGTGTTTTCCGGTCACCCATTTCACCCACCATCTTCGCCATGAAGCCGCGAATCGCTTCGATACCTTCAAAAGTACCGAAGAACGGATCGACCAGCGTCGCGTCGTTAGCGAACAGATCAGGCAGCCTTGTGTAATCACCGCCGTCCTGCACACGCCAGAAATTTTCGATCGTCTCCTGCGCATTCATCACTGCCATCTCTCCTTGCCGCGTACGGCTTTCAGTTTTCGGTTTTGACAAACCAGTTCGTCGGCGCATTCGGGCTTGAGCGTGTTTCCACCGGATGAACGACTGGGGTATGCGCCCATCGCACCGCATTGGCGAGCACCAGACCGATATCTGCCCGGTGGTAGATCGGATAGGTTTCATGACCCGGGCTGAAATAGAAAACACGTCCTTTCCCACGATTGAAGCAACAGCCACTTCTGAACACTTCGCCGCCAGAAAAGTTGCTGATGAACACCAGATCATCCGGCGCGGGTATGTCGAAGTACTCGCCATACATCTCATGCAATGGCAATACCAGCGGCTGTGGAACACCTACTGCAATCGGGTGCGCCGGCGCGACCGTCCAGATCACCTCACGATCTTCTGCCTCACGCCACCGCAGATTGCAGGTCGTTCCCATCAAGGCCCGAAAGATCTTCGACAGGTGCCCGCTATGCAGCACGATCAAACCCATGCCTTGCAACACCCGCGCCTGTACGCGCGCGACGACAGCATCTTCAACCAGGTGATGCGCAAGGTGGCCCCACCAGATCAACACGTCGGTACTGTTCAGAACGTTATCGGTGAGCCCGTGCTCGGGTGCCGACAGCGTCGCCGTACGCACACTGAAATCAGGCTGGAGTTTCAGCAGATCGGCAATTGCGCCATGGATGCCTTGCGGGTAGATCGCGCGCACCGCTTCATTGCGCTGCTCATGCAGGCCTTCATTCCATATCGTGACGTTGGGCATCTTGGCTTCACCAATGATTGGCTGACCAGTCTAATGACTTCGCGCGGCGCGCTCTATGCAACTTCGAAAGACCACATCTTGCGCAACAGATCCAACAAGACACTCATCGCATGATCCTCCATGTGGAAAATATGTGGTTTCCAGCGAACATCGACTTTGCGATCGACAATTTCTGAATGATCCGGGCTAGAATCCTCGACGTTGAGTAGCAGGGGATGTGCATGCTCAGGCCTACAGTTGCGAGAAACGCTATCGGTCCGTTGCTGGATCAGTTGATCTACCAGCTGGAACATGAAGGCAGCGCTACACAGTGCGCTTACTTCAATCGCATTCGGCGCTCGCTGAATGGAGCGCACGACGACTTCGAGCTCATCAATCCCATCCAGGCGCTCTCGACAACCCCCGCTGTCGGCTTTGCTTTTTCCCAGGACGCCGATGTGCTGATCGTAAGGATTCTCGAAAAAACTGCCGAACTCTCTGCGCAGTTCACTTATCAGACAGGCCCGACACACTGACATGCAGGTCCGCTCGCTCTATCGCTATCCCGTGAAGAGCATGGCGGGTGAAGCGCTCGAACGCGCCAGCCTGGGCATCAATGGTCTCCCTGGTGATCGCGCCTGGGCAGTTCAGGATCTGACCCGAGGTGGCATCCGCGGTGCCAAGCGGTTTGCACAACTCATGCAGTGCCAGGCCCGTTTCATTCGTGAGCCAACCCAGGACGAGCGATCGCCACCCGTGCAGATCGTGTCGCCGTCTGGCCGACGCATCGACAGTGACGATGCACAGATTCACGACGTTCTCACGCAAGCCGTCGGTTCACCGGTAAGGCTCTGGCCGTTACTGGATGCAACCGAGCTTGCACACTATCGACGGGGCGCTTCAGAGCCCGGTGTGACCATGGAAGCTTCGATGCGGGAAGTGTTTGCGCGCACCGCCGATGAAGCGTTACCGGATCTCAGCCGATTTCCGCAGGAGCTTTTTACCTACGAATCACCACCCGGCACTTACTTCGATGCATACCCGCTCCTGATCATTACCACAGCAACGCTCGCGGCGCTTGCAGCTGCAAGGCCAGAAAGCAGTTTTGATGTTCGCCGCTTTCGCCCGAATATCGTGCTTGATGTGGATACTCAGGGATATCCTGAAAATGCGTGGGAAGGACGGCAGGCGCGTTTGGGTGGCGCAACGATCTCCATGGCAATCGTTTGTCCACGATGTGTGATGACTACCCATGCATTCGCAGATCTGCCCAAGGATCCACGGATCATGCGCACCTTGGTGCAGGCAAATGGCGGCAACGCTGGAATCTATGCGAAGGTGCTCACTGCAGGAACGGTAAGGACCGGGGATACTCTCGAATGGCTGTGACGATCTCGACCTGCAGACTCACTGTGGCAGGCCAAGAGCGGCAGGCTCAAAGAGAGGCAGGCTCATACCCGCCCCCCTTCCTGCAACTAGTTGCTTCCAGTTGGCACCTTGTTGAATGGAATGCCCTTGTCGGCACGCGGATCCTGCGGCAGACCCAGCACACGCTCGGCAATGATGTTGGCCATGATCTCATCGGTGCCGCCGGCAATTCGCAGCCCTGGTGAAGACATGTAGCTCAACTGGAACATGCCCTTGGCTTCGGACAATTCCTCATCCCAGATGGCGCCGTGCTCTTCAAGCAGGTCGATACAGAACGCCGCCATCTCCTGGTTTTTTGGCGCGCCCACGAGTTTGCCAATGGAATTTTCCGGTCCGGGGATGGCACCTTTCGACAGCGCAGTCAACGAGCGATAACCCGTGTACTTGAGCCCCGACTCCTGCACGAACCAGTCTGCGAGTTTGGCGCGAATCGATCGATCTTCGATGGCAGGCTTGTCGTCGATGGTGAGTTTTTGCGCGAGCTTCACCGCCTGACGGAAGCCAACCCCACCACCACCGGCGCCGATCGATGCCCGCTCGTTCATGAGCGTGGTGAGCGACACCTGCCAACCCTGCCCGATTGCACCAAGCCGCTGCGAATCCGGGATACGAACATCAGTAAAATACACTTCGTTGAAGTTCGCACCACCCGAGATTTGTTTGATCGGCTTGATGACGATGCCGGGGGTTTTCATCGACAGAAAGAAGTAAGTCAGTCCTGCGTGCTTCGGCACATTCGGATCGGATCGTGTGACCAGAATGGCGTAGTCAGAATAGTGTGCACCAGAGGTCCAGATCTTCTGTCCGTTGATCACCCATTCATCACCCACCTTTTCGGCCTTGGTTCGAAGCGCCGCAAGGTCAGAGCCACCGGCGGGTTCCGAGAAGAGCTGACACCAGATCTCTTCACCACTGGCAAGCTTCGGCAGATACCGCAGCTTGTGTTCCTCAGCACCCCACGTCATGAGGGTGGGCGCGGCCATTCCCTGACCAATGCTGAACACGCCACCAGGCACCTGATACTTTGCTTCCTCCTGGTTCCAGATGACCTGCTCGATTGCCGAACCACCACGGCCACCGTATTCGCGAGGCCACCGAATGCAGGCCCAGCCTGCATCGTACTTGCGTCTTTGCCACAGCTTGGACGCTGCAATTTCATCCAGACCTTCGAGTTCTTTCCTGGCCGGCACGTTGGCCTTCAACCATGCACTGGCTTCTGTGCGAAAACGTGCTTCTTCCTGGCTATCTTCGAAATCCATCCTGTTCTCCTTACGCTGCGTCGCCGCTAACGGCTGCGTTGATCAACTTGTCTTGCCACTGACCGAGGCTGCCGATGTTGACGGACAGCAGGCGCGAGCGCCGGTAGTGGAACTGGCAATCGAATTCCCAGGTGAAGCCCATGCCGCCATGAGTCTGGATATCCTCTCGGGATGCAAACTCGTAAGCATGGATGGCACCGACACGCGCCGTCGCCGCCGCCAGCGGCAGATCGTCCGCGTTGGTCGCCAGCGCCCAGGCGCCGAAGTAGCAGTTCGAGCGGGCGATCGTGTTCTTCACATACATGTTCGCGAGTTTGTGTTTGATGGCCTGGTAGGACGCAATCGGTCGGCCAAATGCGTAGCGGCCCATCGCGTATTCCTTGGCCTGATCCAATGCCGCCTGGGCCCCTCCCACCTGCTCCCACGCAAAGAGCACCGCAGCCCGATCCAACAGTCGCATGGTCAATGCCCAACCCTGACCCTGCGCGCCGAGCAACTCGGCGGCCGCACCGTTGAAGACAACAGATGAGTGAGTGCGCGTTGGATCGATCATCTTGATCGGCGACTGGCTGACACCTGATCCCTTGAGATCCACCAGTGCCAGACTGGCGCCATCACCTTTGGCAGACTTCACGACTACTACTGCGACGTCCGCAACGCTGGCATCAGCAACCGGCACTTTGGTTCCGGTGAGTTTCCCACCGGCAAGCGTCGTCTTGAGATTGCCCGGTGTCGCGCGTCCCGGACCCTCCGCCATCGCAAACGTCCCGATCGCTTCACCGCTGGCTAGCCTCGGCAACCATGCCGCTTTCTGCGCCGGGCTGCCGGCCAGCATGAGCGCCTCGGTGGCGAGATAGACCGACGAAGAAAACGATGTCGGCGCAACCGAGCGTCCCATCTCTTCGGCAATCACACACAGTTCGTAATAACTCAGACCGAGTCCGCCGTGCTCTTCCGGGACGACGGTGGCAGTGAAACCCATATCGGCTATTTTTTTTGCCAGGTCGCTATCGCCTGTTTTCTGACCATTCAGTACCGCACGCACCAGTGTCGGCGGACACTCCCCATCCAGAAAGCTGCGCGCCTGTTCGCGCAGCAGATTCTGGTCTTCGGAAAACTCGAAGTTCATGACTTTCCCCAGCTTTTTGGTATTCCGGATTCTCTACACTTTGGGACTGGAAGGCGAGCCCGCTACACTGCCAGCATAATCACGCCCGCGTGCGGCCAGCAGCCACACCCCGCCGGTATCGTCGACATCAGCACCAGCAGAGGTTTTCACACCGCATGACGCAAGACTTTCGAAGCTTCGGGTTTGTCCGGGTGGCGGCCGTCGCACCAGTGCTCGTGCTCGGGAATCCAGCCGCCAATTCCAGCGCAATCATTGCTGCCATCACGCAGGAAACGCAGGCTGGTTCAGAAGTCGTGCTGTTCCCGGAACTTGCTCTCACCGGCTACTCCTGCGAAGACCTGTTTCTCGGCAGCACGCTACTGGATGCTGCGCGTACTGCATTGGCCGACGTTGTAAAAGCCTGCCAGCACATCACCGCAATCGTCGGTTTACCCTGGCAGCTGAGCGATGGACGTGTGCTCAACTGCGCGGCAGTGATTCAGTCCGGAACCGTGGTGGGTATGGTTCCGAAAACCCGCCATCCCAACTCCGGAGAATTCTACGAACTACGATGGTTCACCTCCGGCGCCGAGGTCGAAGAACAGGTGAGTGACAGCGCGCTGGGGCACTTCCTCATCAGCCCGCGCCAGCTCTTCGACTGCAACGACTACCGGTTCGGCATCGAGATTTGCGAAGATCTGTGGTCGCCTGAGCCACCCTCAACCGATGCCTGCCTGGCCGGTGCTGAAATCATCTTCAACCCTTCAGCGTCGAACGAACTCATTGGCAAGGCCATGTATCGGCGAGACCTCGTCCGCATGACCAGCGCTCGTCTGCTCTGCGCCTATGTTTATGCGGGCAGTGGTCCCATGGAGTCGACCAAGGACATCGTTTTTGGCGGCCATCTGTTGTTGGCAGAAAACGGAATTCTGGTCACAGAAAGCGAGCGATTCAATCTGCAGGGCTCCCGGCTACGGCAGGAGATCGACGTCCATCGGCTGCGGCATGAGCGGCGCAGCAACATCACCTTTGCACACAGCGATCGCCCCACCGATTACTCGCGGATCCGCATCACACGCCATGGCCAGCACATCGAACGATTGACTCGATCGATCAATCCACATCCGTTTGTACCTGACGATCCGCTTGAGTTCGAACAGCGGGCGGACGAGATTCTCGCCATTCAGAGCACCGCGCTGGCACGGCGCATGATTGCCAGTCGGGCGAAGACACTGGTCATTGGCCTTTCCGGTGGGCTCGATTCAACCCTCGCCTTCCTGGTTTGTCTGCAGACACTCGCCAAGCTTGGCCTGGATAAACAGGCCTTGCACGCGATCACATCGCCAGGCCCCGGAACGACCAGCCACACCTACGATAGCGTTAGCCAGTTGGGCGCCACCACGGGCGTGGTGATTCGCGACATCCCGATTCACGAAGTAGTTGCACACAACCTTGCGTCTCTCGATCACGTCGCCCATGACACAGTCTTCGAAAACGTCCAGGCACGTCAGCGAACCACGATCCTGTTCAACTACGCGAATCAGCAGAACGGCATCGTTATCGGTACCGGTGATCTGTCGGAACTTGCACTCGGCTGGTGTACGTTCAATGCCGATCACATGGCGAACTACAACGTCAATGTCAGCATACCGAAGACGATGATCAGCTATCTGGTTCGCTGGTATGCCAAACATCGCGCTGACGCACCACTCGCGGCAGTGCTTGCGCGCATCATCGCGACGCCAATTTCGCCCGAGCTGTTACCCGCCAAAAACGGCGAAATCAGCCAGCGCACAGAAGAGATCATCGGTCCTTACGCCCTCCATGATTTTTTCCTGTACCACTATCTGCGCAGTGGCGCTGGTCCGGCTCGGATCCTCGCGCTGGCGGAAGTGGCCTTCACTGGCGTTTACCCGCGTGTTGTCATTCAGCAATGGCTGCGCCTGTTTTTTCAGCGTTTTTATACACAGCAATTCAAGCGCACGACGTTGCCGCCTGGTCCCAAGGTCGGCACTGTGAGCCTGTCACCACGTGGCGACTGGCGCATGCCGGACGAGGCCAGTGTCGAGAGCCTGTTGCAGATCATCGATTCGCTGTAATCACGCGAGCGTCGCAAATCCCGGAGAAGTGATCATGACGAGATGGGTCATTCTTGTTTGCCTGTTGATCGCGACTCACGCGATGGCCAAGGAGCAGCAGAGCAAACACTGTGGCGCTGAAGGTGTGTGGGTTGAAATTCTCGGCGCTGGCAGCGGTGAGTTGAATCAGGACTGGGCGGGGCCATCCTACATTGTCTGGATCGATGACAAGGCAAGGCTTCTGGTCGAAGCCGGCGCCTCCAGCACCACACAATTTGCCAAAGCCGGCGCACGCCTCGAAGATCTCGATGCCATCGTGCTCAGCAGCCTCGAACCTCACCTGACCACATCCCTCCCTGCCTATCTTGCTGGCTCCATTGAGTCCACCCGGGATCGGCTGCTGCCCCTGCTCGGGCCGGACGGCAACTCGTCACATCCGGGGGCCGTTGATTTCATCGATCGTCTGATCGGCGCGGCAGGGGCCTGGCCGGATTACGCTGGCCTGCTCAACAAGCGAACACATGCAGGATACAAACTCACCGTGACCGCGGTGCCCACCGCTGGCAAACGACGCTGGGCACGTTTTGGCTCAGACAACCTGCGCCTGTCGGCGATCGCAGTTGATCACGGCGACCAACCGGCGCTTGCCTGGCGGGTTGACGCAGGCGATGTATCCATCGTGTTCACGGGCGCGTTCAGTCATGACAAGGATCAACTGGTCAACTTTGCCAAGGGTGCAAACGCGCTCGTAGTCACCCATGCCATCACCGAAAGCATGCGTGGTGAGTGGCTGAAGCGATATGCGCCACCTTCCAAGATTGCGGAGGTCGCGGCAGGGGCCGACGTGGATACTCTGATTCTCGGTCACCGCACCAACCGTACCCGCGGGCGTGAGTCACAGAGCCGCGAAGCCATTCTCAAGCACTTCACGAAATCGCTGATCTTTGCCAACGACAGTGAGTGTTGGGGATTCAGCCCCTGAGGTCTCAGCTTGTTTCTTCCCTGCGTTGAACAAGCACATCCAGTTTTTTGAGCAGTTGTTCAAGTCGATAGGGCTTGGCGAGAAAATCAACACGCGAGCCTCGCGCCAAGCGTGCTGCTGCCTCGTGCGCGTCGAAGCCGCTGGACAGCAGAATCGGTAAATCGGGACGAATGCGCCGCAGTGCATGGAAAGTCGCCTCACCATCCATCTCAGGCATGCTCATGTCGACGATTGCTACCTGCACGACCTGTGGCTGCTCTTCAAGCATCGACATGGCAGCTGCACCACCCCCGGCATCGATCGTTAGATAATCCGCGCTTTGCAGCATTCGTACAACCATCCGGCGAACATCTTCCTGATCGTCAACCACGAGAATGGTCGGCTTGTCTCCCAAGACGGCCGATCGCGACGTCGACTCGACATCCGCGATCTGCCCCTCACTCGCAGGAAGATAGAGTGTGAAGTCGCTGCCACGATTTTCCTGGCTCACCACGCTTATGCCACCACCATGCGCTTTGGCAATGCCCAGTGCCGCAGCAAGACCAAGCCCTCGACCATTGGATTTGGTCGTATAAAACGGGTCAAAGACGTGTTTGAGTGTTTCTGCATTCATGCCAGCCCCGTTATCCGTCACCTTCAGGAAACAGTACTCTCCGGCCGATCGATCAAGGAGTGGTTCCAGCGCCAGCGCCCGCTCCGCATTGAGCGTTTCGCGCCCGACTGTTACCAGAATACTGCCACCACGCTCAGCCGTTGCGTCACCCGCATTGATGATGAGATTGAGAACGATCTGCTGCAGCTGACCACGATCAGCCCGCACCACCAACTCTCCATGGGACTCGGCCACCCGCAGTTCGACACCCGGCGAAAGCGAACTGCGCGCAAGGGCGCAGACCCCGGAAACTTCCCGTGCAAGATCCAGCAGCGCAACGATGGTGGTGCCTCGACCCGCATAGGCCAGCAGCTCGCGGGACAACAAGGCCGCGCGTTCTCCTGCATCGATGATGGAATCAAGTTCACCGCGCATGTTCGAGTTGGCCGTGCGGCCCTGCAACAGACTGGCGCGGCCAATGACGATGGCCAACAGATTGTTGAAGTCGTGCGCCACCCCGCCAGCCAGCAATCCCAGGCTTTCCAGCCTTTCCGCGTGGGCGAGACGCTCCTGCAGATGTTCCCGTTGTCTTGCCTCAGCCTGAAAATTTGCGAGGTTTTCTTCCGCGGCCTGACGCTGCCGCTCGCTCTCCTCCTGCGCCGAATTCAGGTAATACCGGTATCGGGAAGCCAATTGCTGCATCAACACCGACAACAGGGTTGAGGCGCTGATGGTCATGGAGTTGATGTACCAGAAGTCGACATTTCCGCGCAGCAAGCCTCCAATCACAAACGCAGAGAGAATCACGCCTGTCAGGAAAAAAAAGCGAGCCCACGCCATGCCGACAAAACCGAGACCAGCCTGGACGATGACTTGCCCATAGAACGCCGATTCCAGACCCAGCAATCCAATCGCAAAGGTGTTGTCGATGGAGATGACTGCCACTACCCAGGTGACCAGCGTGGCAGAGTTGGGGGCATTGGTTCGCCACCGGAAACCCTGCACCAAAAATAGAAGACTGGTCAGCCCAGTCATCAGGCATACGATCAGCCGCTCAGGTTGAACCAGTCCGACCCAATGTGCCCAGGTAATAAATGCATAGTAGATACAGAGAATCGCACAGGCGGGAATCGTCGCTTCACGGATCGCTCGCTCAAAGAGCGAGATCCGCAAAGACGGTGATGCAGTCGGAACAAGCTCAGCCAATCCAGCCTTCCATCGAACTTCAGGCACATTGTCTGCCAGAAACGGGACCCGCGCACCAACACAAAGCTTGAACTTCACCTGGCTCCGACCCGCGTCCAACGGGCCGCGCCATGTGATCCGGATCATCGTGCAGTACACTGCAACTTCTGACCATTTCTTTAACTTTCCGGCTGGGGGCAGCATGACCTTTGATCTTTCCGTTACCGACAAACTCCTCTCCACCACGCGCGCGGTCCGCAAGCGCCTGGACCTCACGCGGCCCGTGCCACGCAAGCTGATCGAGGAATGCCTTGAACTCGCCGTGCAGGCACCAACCGGATCCAACTCACAGACCTGGCGCTGGCTGGTCATCGACGATGCGGGAACGCGGAAAGCGCTGGCCGATCTGTATCGCAAAGCGGCTGGCGGTTACCTCTCCGCAGCCGGAGAACAAGCCGAGGCTACCGGTAACGCACAGACCAAGCGCGTGTTCTCTTCGGCGATCTATCTGATGGAACATCTGCACGAAGCACCCGTGCATCTGATCCCTTGTGTCGAAGGCCGGCCGCCGGCGAATACACCATCACCGATGATGGCAGGCCTGTTCGGATCGATATTCCCTGCCGTATGGAGTTTCCAGCTCGCGGCACGTTCACGCGGCCTCGGCACGGCGCTGACAACATTGCACCTCATGCATGAAAAGGAAGCGGCGCAGATTCTCGGTCTGCCTGACAACGTCATGCAGGTCGCCCTGCTGCCGGTTGCCTATACGCTTGGTATGGACTTCAAGCGCGCCGAGAGACCACCGGTTTCCACCATCACCCACTGGAACAAGTGGTAGTCAGCGATCGGCCAGACGTTGCGCCAGTTCTCCCTGAAAGGCGGGGTAATAACGCTCAACGTCCATGATGTCGAAAACCGGCTGAATCGAAGTATTGGGTTCCTGCTCCAGCAGGAACCTGAAGGTCTGGATCAGCACCCATTCGTGGGTGCACCGCCGGCCTGACAGTATTCGGTAATCGGCCTGTGTCATGCGCACTTCATGGACTGTCAACTGCTGCCCCTGAACCGTCACCTGGTAAAGGTCTTCTTCAATATGCGTCACGCTGATCACGCTTTCCTCCACGGTCTCTGCTGTCTCGTCAAGGCATCACCACATCACCCACGGTCAGCAGATACGTGCTGGAGCTTGTCATGATCACGCCATCGCTTGCTGATCTTGTGGCTGAACTGGAAGCCACCTGGTACGAGAAAATTCCGATCACCAAAGCCATGCAGGCCAAGGTTGCGTCATTTGACGGCAATACGCTGGTGGTCGCTGCCGCTCTGGGGCCGAACATCAACCTGCATGGTACTGCCTTCGCTGGCAGCCTCTACACCGTTTGCGCGCTCACCGGCTGGAGCATGCTGCATCTGCAGACCCGTCTGCATGCTTGTGAGGGTTCCATCGTGCTGGCCAGCGGTCACATCGATTACCACAAACCGGTTCGCGAAGATCTGGTTGCAACGTGTGTGTTCGGTAATCAGGAAGAAGCCTTCGCGAAGCTTGCCACCACTGGCAAGGCAAGATTTCCATTGACCGCCTCCATTCCAGGCGCTGGTCTCGATGCCGCAGTGTTCAAGGGGGAGTACGCGTTGTTGCGCCGCGCCCACTGAATCAGCGCGGCTCAGAGCTTGCCAGACAACGCCGCGAGTTCATCCAGTTGTCGCTGATACTGCGCTGCTTCGTCGTACCGCAGCGTACAGATCAGTCGTTCGACACCTAGTTCCCGATAGGCATGAATCTGCGCCAGCGCGGCCCCTGCGTCCTTCAATGAAATCGAGGCGAGCACGGTCACTGGACCTCGAGTAACTCCACGATCAACGGCCATTCGCGTAAACACGACCAGATCCTCCGCCAGCGCCTCTGGACTACGGGCCATGGGTAGCCAGCCATGACCAAAACGCAACGCGCGTTCAAACGCCTGCGGCGGTTGGCCACCAACATAAATGGGTGGCGCGGGTGGACGAGGGTCGAAGATGAGCGGTTGACCGTTCAGGCTGACCACAGGTTTGTCGAAACACTCGGCCAGAAACGCCAGTTGTTCGTCACTGACACGGGCGCGCACAGACCGGGGAATGCCCAATGCCCTGAACTCGGCTGCCATCCAGCCAATGCCGACACCCAGCAACAGACGTAATCCGGTGAGTTCGTGGACCGTCGCAATCGCCTTGGCTGTGGGCAGCGTCGGTCGATACGGCAATATGAGCGCACCAGTGCCGAGCTTGATCCTTGATGTGAAACCGCCGAGCCACGCCAGTGTTGTCAGCGGATCCGTGTAACGACCGTCACTGCCTTGGGCATCGTCCGGTGGAATGGCGATGTGATCAGTAATCCAGATGGACTCAAAGCCATTGGCTTCGGCATGACACGTACACGCACGCATCGTTGCCGCGTGGCTTTGCGGCCCCATATTGCGTAGCGTCACTCCGAGGTGCATGTCACTCGCTTACGACACGAGCCTGCCGAAAATGCCAGTAACTGCCTCATCATCACCACCGATTCATAACCCCTGATAAGGATCCTGAGTATCCAGTTTGAACGTCAGCGTGCTGCGCAGACCCAGCGCGGGCACTGCCTGACCATCTTGACGTCTGGGCTGAAAACGCCAGCTCCTGACGGTTTCGAGGGCTGCCACATCAAACACCACCGGTGGCTGCGCCGAGATGACCACCGCATTTTCAACGGCCCCGGTTGCCGCGACGTCATAACCGACGACCACCTCACCTTCGATGTGTTGTGCCCGCGCTTGCGCCGGATAGACAACCTCCTGCCCGCCAATCAGTAACGCCGGGCGATCGCCACTGGCACAGCCTGTCAGCAACACCACGAAAAGAGTGACGATCAGGCGTCTGGCGGAAGATCGACGTGCGGGAAACGGGCCGCGCAGGAAAACGTCCTGATCCATGACATTCACTTCACATGATAAGCTGCAGATATGCGCAACATACGACAAAACGTGCTCGTGCTGTACCTCGAAACCTCGGCGCTGGACTCGCGAACCATCGCCTGGTCTATTTACGAAGGTGCAAGCACTGCCCGCCACGATGCAGGTGACACCGATACGCCACCCTACGACACCGGGCTTGCTGCCTTGCGCGATGGCTGGCGTCTCATTCAGGCCTCTCAACTGCAACAGCATGCAGCGGGTGACGAATTCCGGGTGGGGTATCTGAAGTACGAGTTCTTCTTTGAGCAACTGGTGGATACCAACTACGCCTTGCCCGCACGACAGGAGACGCCAACATGAACATGCCAGCGAGCATCCGCCTGTCGACGCTGCAAATGGCACACTTTGCTGCCCGCGGGTTCCTGCGGCTTGATGAAGTGGTACCCGAAGCCATCAACCAGCGCTTTCTCGCCGATGTTGGACACGTGCCTGCCACCGAAGTGGACAGCCTGTGGAAACACTACGGCAAGATCATGCATTCCAGTGCAATCCCGTTGGTCGACCCCGGCACACCGCTGGCTACCGCCTATCCCAATGACAGCGCGGTCGCCGAAATTCTTGGCTTGCCTCAGGTGCAGGGTGCCATCGAAAGCCTGGTTGGCGCCAACAGTGTTGTTGACCATCACTTCCTGCATATCACCTTTCCCGGACGACTCTACACAGCTGCGGGGCAGCCGCATGTAGCGCAAGCCACGCATCAGGACTCGACCATCGATCCACGTCGCGCCTTCGACATGCAGATGATGTACTTTCCTCATGATGTGACGCGGGATATGGGTGGCACCCGATTCATACCGGGCACACATCTGCGGGTCGTCAGCGAAGCCGCGATAGCGCGCTATCAGAATGTGAAGGGTCAGCAACACATGGTCTGCAAGGCTGGCACTCTGCTCTTCCTGCACCACGGCATCTGGCATGGTGGTGGTCGCAATGACTCGGAGCGACTGCGTTACATGTTCAAGATCCGGATGTGTCCGACCGTGCCTCAGACCTTGTTGTGGGACACTCACGATCTCGAAGCCCGCTCGGAGACAAGACCGATCTTCTGGAACAGCAACCCGAGTAATGCCGAGACCATCGAATCCGTGCTCATGACTCCCGAGCCTTGGTTCGAAGCGGACACCGGTCGACTCGAGTTCGTCAATCGCATCAAGCTGTGGCGCTATCTGACCGGCAACAAAACCTGGGACGCGGACTACTGGCTGACGCGTATCGAAAACGAGTACGGCAACGTATGACGACACCCGAACCAAAGCCGGAACATGATCCGGAACAGGACAAGCCTCTGACATTCTGGCAGATGGCGATGAGCACTTTGGCGGCCGCCTTCGGCGTTCAGTCGAGTGCCAATCGCAACCGGGACTTCACAAAAGGCAAACCCTCGCATTTCATCCTGTTTGGTATCGGCTTCACGATCGTCTTCGTTCTCGTGGTCGTCACGGTAGTGCGAACCGTGCTTGGCAGTGTGTCCTGAGAAACAATGCCGAACATTAGTATTCCGACCATTGATCTGCGTGATCCCGACCCTCACGCACTGATCGACGCCTGTCGGCAGTGGGGCATTTTCCAGCTGGCAGGGCACTGCATTCCCTCTTCATCGATCCACGATCTTCGCGTCGCAAGCCAGCAGCTCTTCACACACTCCGCCGCCGAAAAACAATCGATCGCGCGCACGCGAGATAACCCGTGGGGTTACTTCGACCAGGAACTGACCAAGAACGTACCTGACTGGAAAGAGATCTTCGACGTCGGTCCAGCTTATGGCACTTCCGTTCCCCAGTGGCCAACCGGACTATCGAGCTTTCGTCGAGCACTTGAGAGCTACACCGCCGAGGTGCACGCCTTGTCGTTGCAGGTGCTGGGTATGATTGTCGAGGGACTTGGCATGCATGGGAGTCAGGTCGTCCACGCGTTCGAGCAGCACACCAGCTTTCTTCGGCTGAACCATTACCCCCGATGTCCTGATCCAGCAGGCGCAGACAGTCCAACAGTTCCAGTCAGCGGACGGCTCGGTATCGGACACCACACCGATGCAGGTGCGCTGACCGTTCTTGATCAGGCAGACGTTCCAGGGCTACAGGTGCTGCACGACGGCGTGTGGCATCTGGTGCCTCCTGAGCCCGGAACCTTCACGATCAACATCGGTGACGTCGTCCAGGTCTGGTCAAACGATGACTACACTGCCCCTTTGCATCGGGTTATTGCCAATCAGGATCACGAGCGTTACTCAACCGCATACTTCCTCAATCCGCCCGCTGACTTCACCTATGCGCCGGCGCCATCAACCGATGTTCAATCAAAACCACGGTATCGACCCATTCTATGGGGTGAGTTTCGGCAGCGTCGTGCGGCCGGAGACTTTGCCAACTACGGGCAGGAAGCGCAGATCGCGGATTACCGGATCAGCTGATGTCCTCTCCGCTCAGTCGAATGCAAGACTCCTGCGCAATTGATCGATACACGTGCGCATCATGGCCTCACGCTCCAGACAGTCCTGCACAAACCGGAATTGTCGCGCTGCTCGAACCAGGTTTTCGCCGCGCTCGCGGACCTTGAACCACACATCCCCCTCGGCGTGGTCAATAAGGTAACGAACACCCAGAGTGCTGGCGACGTAGCGTGGGGCAAGTACCAGTTCCTCGATGGTGGCGTGTTGCAGATGAGGCAGGAAGCCTTTCGCCAACGCGGTAAAAACTGCCGGCTCAACAAAACCATTCACCACAAACGCACTGCGCACCAGATCTCCCCAGTCCAGACCCCAATGACCTGGCATGAGCGTATCCAGATCCACCACAGCCAACACGCTGTCAGTTCCCTGTGCGAACAGGAGATTTTCGAACTTGCAATCGCCATGGATGTGGCCCGTGACCCGGCCAAACAAACCCGTCAACGGCTGATGGGCGTCGATCAGTGCGCGCCAAGGTGTCTGCACATGCAGTTCATCAAAGCGGTTGATATGGCGGTCGAAAGCATGAAAGCCATGAATGGAAGGAACCAGCTGCGGCGCTGGCAAACCCGCCAACGATCGCTGGAAAGCGCCATATGCCGCACCCGCCGCACGCGCCTGCTCAGGATTTTCGGGGCGCTTCCTCGCGACGCTGCCTTCAACAAAGCGCCACACCCGCCAGACTTCACCATCGATCAACGCAAACCCTTGTTGATCGCGCGTGGGCCGCAAGCTCGGCACCAGCTTCGGGTCGATGTGCGCAAGAACCCGCTGGATGTTGTGCATCACCAGTTGCGGGTCAACAAAAACACGTCGATTGATCTGTTGCAGCACCCATCGTTCATCGGCTTCCGTCACGAGCCAGGTGTGGTTGATATGTCCTGCACCTAACGACTCGATGACGGTCGGCTCGCCCCAGTGGTCCGCAAAGGCTGTCTGAGGATTCACTGCAATCGATCAGCCAGTATCAGCAGCACGGCCGGCATGTACTCGCCATGCGGACGAAACAGCTGCAACAACCGCGAGCGCGCATCCGCCTTAACCAGATGGCCGGACAGATAGTCCAGCATGATGCCTGCACCATCCCCGATTGCACCGAACACCGGCAGCACATCTTCCGGCACTCGGTTACTGCCGGAAAAAGCGCGCCAGCGTTGACAGGCACGCAGCAGTTGCGTATCCGGCATGTCGCGCATCGCCAGCGCCGACAGACTTTCTGGCAACAGGAAATCTACCGCACGATCAAGTCGAGACTCCGGTGTGTATGGCCGCGCCTGTGGCATCTGCGTTCCACGTATTCGCGCATTGAGCGCAACCTCTCCCAACAATCGCCCGTACCACTTCACAGGTTCACACAACTCGATGATTTCCAGTGCTGGATCATCATTCATGAGTGCTGCAAGTAATTGCCGCTGATCGGCAAGCTCCGCCTTGATAACGTCGGGATAGCGGGCCTGCAGCTGAATCGGATCGTCAGTGTCCGGAGCGACCGACCACAGTAGTTCTGCAATCGCGGGCATCCGACTCCACAACCGTCCAGGCAGGCAATGCTGATCAACCAGCTCGCCCCACAGACAGGCTTCGCCTCCCACGATCTTGCCCTGGGATGATTGCTTTCCAATTGCCGTCTGCTTGCGCCATGCATGGGTCCAGCGCATTCCGGCTGCCACATGTTCGAAACGTGGATCGGCAAGGAGCGCATCCTCCTGACTCAGGAGCTCTGCCAGCGGTGCAGCCGGATCGTAGTGTCCATGCACAGAGCCGGGATAAAAAAGATCCAGGTAATAGCCGGATGACACGATGCAGTCATGCCCTGCATCGAGCGCTCTGTCACGCGCGGTTGCACCGCGCCAGCTTTGCACGAGCAATTCGGGTGGCATGTCCTCATGCAACACTTCATCCCAGCCAATCGGCTTTCGATGGCGGCTAACAAGACTTTTCATCACCCGACGATTGAAGTAAGCCTGCAGCGCAGCAGAGTCTGCCAACCCCTGTTGTGCCATGAATGCCTGCACACCCGCGTGATCGCGCCACCAGGAAGAGTGCACTTCATCACCGCCGATGTGTACGTAGTCATCGGGAAAGACCGCAACGACTTCAGCGAGCAGATCATCAATCGCCGCATACACGGATTCATCTGCGGGATTGAGGCAGCCGGGATGCACACCAAAACGCTGGCTCGACTGCGTTTCTCCTGCCCCCCACTCCGGATAGGCTGTGAGCCAGCTTGTGACGTGCCCGGGCATGTCGAGTTCGGGCACCAACCGCACGCCGCGGTCAGCCGCGTATTCGACCAGCGCCACAAGTTCCGGCTGGGTGTAATGCTCGGTACTTGCAAGCTTTGGAAAACGATGTGACTGGAATCGAAATCCCTGGTCATCGGCGAGATGCAGGTGCAGCACATTCAGTTTGAGCCACGACATCCCGTCAATAACGCGCTCAAGCAGCGGAATTGGCAGAAAACGTCGCGCCGGATCGAGCATGAGCCCGCGCCATGGAAAGCGCGGACCATCTTCGATATGGCAACGACGAATACCCTCGGGCGTTGCCAATTGCGCAAGCGTCGTGAGGCCATGCAGCGCACCCCATATCGTGTGCGCCTGGATGACCACGCCGGCTGAATCTGCCTCCAGCGTGTACCGTTCATCCTGCCCGGTTTGAGGTACCGGTGAAGCCACCTTCCATTGCACCGACAGCACCTGGTCGGAAGGCTCTGACAAGACCGCAAACAACCGTCGCGTAGCTCGCTCGACTCTCGCCGCGTCCGGACCTTCACAACGAATCACACCGGGTAGAGCTACACGTTCGGTGTGCAGCACTGCTCGGGTCGGCGAAGGCAGCATGACCTTTGTCGGGGTTCTATCAGCCTTTCAACTGCGGCCGGCCCATGTAGTCGCGCTTGCCTATTGGAACACCCTTCATACGCAGAATGTCGTAGGCCGTTGTCGCATGAAAATGCATGTTCGGCAGGGAGAACGACATCAAGAAGCCTTCTGCAACAAACGGCATCGAGTTGGCACCGAGCCTGAATGTCACATCCTTGCCGAGCATCGCGTTGACGGACTCCCGCGAGAGGCTGGCTACATAGGACTTCGCTTCTTCAATCAACGCCTGCAGGCCGGCGTAGTCCAGCTCCGCCCCACCGGATGGTGGCGCAAACTCGCCCGCTTGTACGCCGCGCAGTGCGCCCATGGTGTGGTGTGCCACCGATCCCACCTGAAAACGAAAGGGCGACATGTCGGGGTAGAGTCGGGTTGCAACGACGTCATCCAGGCTGATGCCATTGGCCTGACAGTGCTCGGCGCCCTTTTTCAGAAAGCCGGCAACCGCGCCCAATGTTTGTGTGAACGGTGCTACAGAGATGTCGTAGAGTGAAAGTGCCATGCGATTTTCCTGCCATTGGATTAGGCCCTTAGTTTGGCACAAGACTTGTGAGTGATGGAGGTCGATGACACCATCGCGCCTGCTCATCAAGCCCACCGTGGGGAGGCTTTTTCATGAACGTTCAGGAACGCATGCGCGCCGTGCTTGCCGCTGAAGCCGCTGCCATCTCGGCTGTCAATGTCGATGATCAGTACATCTTGGCTGTGCAGTTCATGCAGGCCTGCAAAGGCAAGATCGTGACAACAGGCATCGGCAAGGCCGGTCACATCGCGCACAAGTTTGCAGCAACACTGTGCTCGACGGCGACGCCAGCAGTTTTTCTGCACCCTGCGGAAGCGGCACACGGTGATCTTGGCCTGCTGTCCGCAGACGATGTGATGATCGCGTTTTCCACCAGCGGCAAGAGCCGTGAAGTGCTTGAGGTGTGCGAACTCGCCAAACACATGGGCGTTGCTCACGTCATTGCCGTAACGTCGCATCCCGACTCGGATCTGCGTCGTTACGCCGATGTCGTGCTGGACATGGGGGTCATCGAAGAGCCGTGCCCACTCGGGCTTACACCGTCAGCCTCCATGGCGGTCATGCTGGCGATCAGCGACGCCGTGGCGCTGGCGCTCATGGAAGCAAAGGGCATCACTCGTCACGACTATGGGCTGCGCCATCATGGCGGTTATCTGGGTCGGGCAGCGCGGACAGACAATCTGCCCTCCAGCTGATCTACTCAGGCAATATTTCCAGCCGCCAATCGCAGCCTTCCTCAACAAAACCCAGCCGTGGCAACAGACGATTGACGGCGGCATGAGCCCCGCAGACCACTTCTCGTGCGCCCTTGGTTTCAGCCACACCAAGCGCATGCCCAACCAGCCAGCTCGCCAGCCCCCTGTCACGAAACTCGGGCTGCACCGCCAGCGCCGTGATACGAAACTGTACCGCCCCCGAGTTGACAAGCACATACACACCAATCGCTGAGTCGCGGTGTTTGGCAATCCGCAACAGTGGCTCGTTTCTGGCCGCTTCGATCAATGGTTCGGTAAGACCGGATAGTTCCAGCAGTCGTCGAGGAAAGTCCTGTGGATAGGGATAGTAGATGCGGATTTCACGTGTGAGGAACAGCAGATCGGTGGCCAATGTCAGATGGCCGCCAGCGCCTGTGCAAGATCCGCGATCAGATCTGCCTCGGTCTCAATCCCGACGCTCACCCGGATCAAACCGTCACCAATACCGAGTTTCTGCCGCACGTCCGGAGGAACACTCGCATGCGTCATGATGGCTGGATGCTCAATGAGCGACTCCACGCCACCCAGACTTTCTGCCAGCGTGAAGATGCGCACCGCTTCGAGAAATCTCCTGGCCCCGGCCAGGTCTGTATCCAGTTCCATGGCCAGCATGCCACCAAAACCGGACATCTGCCGAACCGCCAGTTCGTGCTGTGGATGACTCGGCAGACCCGGATACATCACGCGCTTCACCCGTGGATGCGCTTCCAGAAATCGAGCGACCACCATCGCTCCTCTGGCGTGTGCCTGCATGCGCACGGCCAGGGTCTTGAGACTGCGCAGACACAACCACGAATCGAAGGTTGCCTGCACACCGCCCACCGCATTGGCCATGAACTTGAGTTCGCCGCCGAGTTTGTCATCGTCGGTGATCACCACGCCACCAATCAGATCACTGTGGCCATTGATGTATTTGGTGGTGGAGTGCAGCACCAGATCAGCGCCCAGTTCCAGCGGCCGCTGGAAATACGGGCTCATGAAGGTGTTGTCGACCATGACCAGCACGTTTTGTTCATGCGCAATCGCCACCAGTGCCTGGATGTCTACCAGTTTCATGAGGGGGTTGGTCGGACTTTCCAGCCACAACATGCGGGTGTTGGGGCGCAACGCCCCGCGCAACGCCTCGGGGTTCGACAAGTCCAGATAGTCGAACGTTATCCCTTGTTTGCGAAAAACCTTTTCGAACAATCGCAACGTGCCGCCATACATGTCATCGCAGCACACCACGTGGTCTCCCTGCGACAGCAGATGCATGACGGTGGTGGCCCCGACACATCCGGACGCGAACGCAAATCCGTGCCGACCACCCTCGAGATTGGCCACGCACTGTTCGTACGCGGCACGGGTGGGATTCTGCGAGCGGCTGTATTCGTAACCCTGATGCACGCCGGGAGATGACTGCGCAAACGTCGAGGTCAGGTACATCGGCGTGACCACCGCACCGGTTACCGGATCCGGTGATTGGCCCGCATGGATTGCCCTCGTCTCGAAACCCAACTGCCCGATGTCATTGTGATTTTTCATGTTGGCACGTTAGCTACCACTGGCCTGCTCGGCAAGGCTTTGCAGTACACTGCCGTTATCCGGACCTTCCACATACCGCGTTCGGAACCAGACCGCCGAGAACGGAGAAATCATCATGTCGAGCCTTCGCACCCTGCTTACCGTTGGATCCCTGTTTTACCTGATGGTGGGCGTAACAATTCTGGAAACCGCCCAGGCTGCTGGCAGCAGTGGCGGCGGTGGTGGGTTCAGCGGCAGCGCGCCAGCGCCAGAGCGGCGTGCAAAGACACCTGAAGACATCGCCAACGGCCACTACAAGGCAGGCCTCAAGTTCAAGGCGAAGGCCTGGAAGGCTGAAGAGAAAGCCGCCAAGGCGACCAAGGACACCAAACGCGAGAAGCTGTTGGCACAGGCTCGTAAATTCTACGAAAAGGCCATGGCCTCGCAGGCAACGGCCATCAAGGTCAACGAACAGCACTACGAAGCCGCCAACGAACTCGGCTACGCGCTGCGCAAGACCGGCGACTATCGCAAGGCCATCGGCGCCTACAACTACGCACTGCAACTGCGGCCGAGTTTCTATCCGGCAATCGAGTATCGCGGTGAAGCGTTCCTGATGATGGGTTTCATCAAGGAATCCCAAGAGGCCTACATGACACTGTTCCGCAACGACCGGGAGCTGGCCGATCAACTGATGGCGACCATGGAAAAGTGGCACGCAGCTCAACCCGATGGCGGCCCAAAAAAGGCATTCGCAGACTGGCTGGCCGAGCGCAAACAACTCGCCTCGATTGGCCACGATCTGTCGTCCAACAACACGCGCGTCTGGTAGAGGTTCGAACACTGCGCTTTTTCTGTCTCTTACTGCTACTGGCCTGTGCACAGGCCAGCAGTGAGTACCTCTGGCAATTGCCTGATGGTCTGATCCCGCCGCCGGAGCCCGCCGATAACCCGATGACCGAACCCAAGGTTCGCCTTGGGGAAATCCTGTTCAGTGACCCGCGCCTGTCCATGAATGGAACCACGAGTTGCGCGACCTGCCATGATCCAACCCGGTTTTTTACCGATGGACGCACGACAGCCATTGGCGCACTGGGCGATCAACATCCGCGCAATACGCCCACCCTCTGGAACAGTGCCTACAACGTTTCCTTTACGTGGCTGGATGCTGGCCTGACCACCCTTGAGCAGCAGATGAGAATCCCCTTGACCGGCACCTCGCCGATTGAAATGGGCTTCACCCCGGCGCTGCTGCCGGCCCTGCAGGCAGACCTGATCCTCAACTCCCAACATCGGCTGGCGTTTGGGAAAGAGCCGATGTCGGCAGACACGATCATCAAGGCAATCGCCTCATTCGTACGCACCCTGATTCGAATCGACCAACCGTTTGATCGCTACTTTCTTGAAAACGACGCATCTGGCATGTCGCCCGAAGCAAAGCGGGGACTGGCGCTGTTCTTTTCGCCGCGCCTTGGTTGTGGCAATTGTCATGCGGGGACACATCTGTCCGGGCCGACGTACGACCCTGACCAGATCGTCGCGCCGGTGTTCCATCGAACCGCGGTGAGTGACGCAACTTTTCCTGTACGGGCACCAAGCCTGCGATTCGTCAGCCTGACCGCGCCGTACATGCACGACGGGAACCTGCCGACACTGGAAGCCGTGGTAACGTTCTATCTGAGTGGCGGCGGACAGAACGCGGAGCATCTGAGTCGATTCGAATTGACCGACACTGAACGTCTCGAACTCATCGCATTTCTGAAGACCCTATAGGCGACAGTTCGTCACGTCTATGGATGTGGCCCACGCAACGCCTTGACCTCGGCTTCCAGCCGGACAGCCGACACCTCCGCAGCCGGAATGGGCTCACCAGCGATGATGTGGACCCGGCTCCAGAATCGTCCCTTGGGTCGAAACACACCATCGCGATGACTGAAAAAACTGCCCCATAGCCCGCGCAAGGCCATCGGCAGAACCCTGACCGGCGTTGCCGAGATGATGCGTTCGATGCCGCGTTTGAATTCAGCAATCTCGCCATCACGCGTCAGCGCGCCCTCCGGGAAAATGCAGAGGAGATCACCGGCTCGCAGACCATTGTGAATCGTCGTGAACGCAGCCTCGTACGCAACCGGATCGGCGGCCTTTGAATCGATCGGGATCGCGCGACCGGTACGGAAAACGAAGTTGAGGACCGGCACTTCGAAAATCGGCTTGAACATCACAAAGCGGATTGGCCGCCGAACTGCGCCGGCAAGCAGCAGGGCATCCACGAAGGTCACATGGTTGCAGACCAGCACCATACCTCCGGTATCCGGGATGCGCTCCAGGTTTTCGTGAGTGACCCGGTACATCGTATGGCTGAGCAGCCACACCAGAAATCGCATCGCGAATTCTGGGACCTGCTGGAAGACGAAGAGTGATACCACCACATTCATCATGAACAGAGTCAGGAGCAGCTCGGGAATCGACAGACCAGCAAATTCAAGCAGCACAATGGCGAGCAATGCAGATACCACCATGAAGACCGCATTGAGCACATTGTTCGCAGCGATGATTCGCGCCCGCCGATCTTCAGGCGTGCGGATCTGTACCAGTGCATAGAGCGGGACTATGAACAGCCCACCCGAAAAGCCAATCAGGAAGACATCAATCAGGACGCGCCATGAGCCTTCAACACCGGTGAAGCTCTGCCACGTGGTGGCTTCAACGACCTGCAGGGACCCGATGGCAAAATACAGATCCACCCCTGCCAACGACAATCCAAAGGCGCCAATGGGGACGATGCCCATCTCGACCCGACGACCGGACAACCGCTCGCAAGCCAGTGAACCCAGTGCAATGGACAGCGTGAATACTGCCAGCACCAGAGTCACTACCGTCGAATCGCCATGCAGATGCAGCCGCACCAGGTTGGGTATCTGCGCCGTCATGGCCGACCCGAGCAGCCAGAACCAGGAGATCCCCATGATCGAGAGATACACCGCATGACGAAGCCTGGCGATGCGCAGGATCGACATCGTCTCTTTCCAGAGATTCCAGCTCACCGTGACCGTGCTTCCAGCCGATGGCGCCGGCGGAACGAACATCGCCGAGATCAGACCCGCAACCGAGACGGCTACCACCAGTACAGAAAGTACGACGCCGACATTGCTCATCGCTGCAACCAGCCCACCTGCAATGGTGCCCAGCAGAATGGCTACGAACGTCCCCATCTCGATTTGCGCGTTGCCACCCACCAACTCCGACTCATGCAGATGCTGGGGCAGTACAGCGTACTTGAGCGGTCCGAAGAAGGTGCTCTGCAGACCGAGCAGAAACAAGACCGTCAACATGCCGATCACAGACTGACTGAAGACGGACACACAGGCAAAGATGGCGATCACCAACTCTGCAATCTTGCAGTAGCGGATCAGGCGCGCCTTGTCGTACTTGTCGGCCAGCTGACCAGCCACCGCCGAGAATAGAAAGAACGGCAGGATGAAGAGCCCCGCCGCGATGTTCACATACAGATTGCTGGACTCAGCATTGACCAGCCCACCAAAGACAAAGATCAGTGTGATGGCGGCCTTGAACAGGTTGTCATTGAACGCGCCGAAAAACTGGGTGAAGAACAAGGGTGCAAATCGACGTTCGCCAAGTAACCGGAACTGACCGCTGTGTTCGGAATCACTCATACGGGCACATCACCACGAATGGTGACCCGCCACAAACGCCGGTGCTGCGGGAAATAATCGTTGACCGGTTTGTGCTGCGTGATGCGATTATCCCAGATCGCAATCGTGCCCGGCTGCCACTGCAGCCGAACCGTAAACTCCGGTGTCACCACGTGTGCATACAACATGGCGAGGAGCGCTGCGCTCTCATCCCGCGTCAGCCCTTCAATGGCGGATGTGAACAACGGGTTTACAAAAATCGCCTTCGCGCCGGTTTCGGGATGTGTACGTATAACGGGGTGGTTCACGGGTGGATTCGCCGCAACCGCCGGTGCCAGACGCTCTGCACCGCCGGGCTCAGCAAGACTCTCCTTGAATCCCTGCCGAAAGTCGTGGGTCGCACGCAACGGCAACAGGAACTTCTGCAGCGGCTTCGACAAGGCTGCAAACGCAGCGCTGCTGCTGGCCCAGAGTGTGTCGCCACCAAAGCTCGGCAGCACGTTGGCATACAGCATGGTGAAGTGTGGCGGTGTGGGGCTGAAGGTCATATCCGAGTGCCACACCTCGATCTTGCTGGGCTTCTCGGCAGTGCTCTCGAGGATCTGAACTGCAGCGCCCTGGTCGATGGTTTCGTACGCCTGATGCCCGAGGATTTCCCCAAGCTGTCGCGCGCAGGCGGCGTAGGCTTCGACATCCATTGTCTGCCCACGAAAAAACGCCACGCCGTGTTCGGTGACGAGCCCACGAATCTGCTGCACGAGACCGGCATCATGCGCCATGCGCGAAACATCGATGCCTCGCACTTCCACGCCAAGGGCGCCTGCTGCTTTCTTGATCTCCATTGGGTCAGCCCGCATGCTGTGTCACTCAGTAATTTCGCTCATACCCATGCCAGCTCACGAAGGCGTTGTCCAGTTCGGTTATACCTTGAGGCAATCCTTGCCGCCGCACACGGCCGGCGCAGACTTTGCGGAATTGCAGAGCTGGCGGAGCATTCTGCATCGCCTCTCACTGCTCGGCCAGTCAGACGATCTCTACGAAGGTTTCGCCTACGGCAATCTGTCCATGCGTCGGCCTGATATGGGCATATCCTTCCTCATCAGCGCAACACAAACCGGCGGGCTCGAGCATACCGCGCCAATTGACTGGGTGTTTATCGAACATTACGATCTCGCGACTTTCAAGGTCGTTGCCGTTGGGCAGAAACCACCCTCGTCTGAATCCATCACCCATGCCATGGTGTATGCAGCGGATACGAACATTGCCTTCGTACTGCATGTGCACAACCACGACATCTGGAGGCATGCCGCAGCGCTCGGCCTTGCCTCCACCGGCCTGGACACGGGGTATGGCTCACCAGCGCTCGCACACGAGGTATCCCGACTGCTGATCGACAACCCTGTTCGGCCGCTTGTTTTCACAACACCTGGCCACGAAGACGGAGTTTTCGCATGTGGCGCTGACCTTGGGGAGACGGCCAGTGCGCTGATCAGACTGCTTGCAACCGCGCGCACATTTCAGTCTTGACGATTGCTCTAAAGGGAATCTTTCGTCAGTGAGTCGATTCCGCGTTCAGGCTTTACCTCACGCCCGCGACGTGTAATTCTCTGCACTTCTGGCGGGTTGCCCAAAAGCACCTGCGGATGTCAGAGGGCAGGGAGAACTTTCTGACGATTCTGATGAGGGACGGCACACGTTCCATGTCCGCAACAGCGCACGAGGTGTCTGGCTTGCGGGGTTATCAGTGTTACAGGGAGTAATTTCCGTGCTCGATCTGCTCACGCCTTCGAAGTCTCCTTCGTTGACTCGCAGTTATGCGCTCTGCCTTGTGCTGAGCGTCGCGACCAGTCTTGCTCACGCGGATATCGGTGAAGTTAAGTGCAACTACAGCGGCTACTTTGCTGGACCGGAGGGTGGGCAAACTGCCTTCGATGCCGCCACGGCCGTCGGGGGTCTGACGATCTACTCGAACTCGCCCACATACCAATACGCCTGTTCGAACGGCGGATCGACCCACGCCTACGTGGTATGGGCTAGCCGAGAGATTACCGGAACGTCGCCAAACCAAACCATTACCGATGACTTCAAGACCTTTCACTATGACTTTCTACCCGCGAACCTGCAGCGGTTGCCTGATGACACCACAGGCAAGGGGGATCATTGTGCAGGCAATCCAATCAATCCCTTGTCTGGGAACAAATACCAGACAGAAACCGACTACTACGGCTCGGGCGTCCTGCCTCTGGAGTTCGTCCGCACCTATAACAGCACTACGAACAATTGGCAGTTCTCGTATGGCTCAGGCTATGCCAATGAGCAACTCGTGTTGGACGATGGTGCGAGGAAAGCCACGAAACATATTGCAGCTACCCAATACGTGTACACCAGTGGGTCTTGCGGCAACTCATGTTCATCAGGGTTCACGCCGAATACTGCTGCAGTATTCATGTTGGATGACAACAACTACTACGCCGCGGCTAGCGGCACCCTCGTCCGCTTCACCAACCCCGACGGCATCATCGACACCTTCGACATGGCCAACGGCGGACGACTCATCCGACGCGAAAATCCAACCGGTCAGTTCCTGACCTTCACCTATACCAGCGGCAGGCTCACCCGGGTCACGCACTTCAGCAGCCGCCAGATCAACCTGACTTACGACACTTCGGGCCGCCTCGCCACCATGAAGGATCCGAGCAACCGGGTGACGTCCTACACCTGGGACACCCAGAATCGCCTCACCCGGGTGACTTATCCGGATGCAACGACAGCCACCACCGACAATCCGTTTCGCACCTACCACTACGAGAACACCACGTTCCCGCTCAAGCTCACCGGCATCACCGATGAAACGGGTCAACGCTATGCAACTTACGGGTACGACGCAGAGGGTCGCGCCAATCTCACCGAACATGCGGGTGGTGCGGATCGTCATACCTTCAACTACAACCTGTCGCCTAGCGATGGCATACAGACCAACGATACGGTCACAGTGACCAATCCGCTGGGCCGGGACACCACCTATCACCTGCACCTGGATGGCCGACGTACCCGGGTGACCCAACTCGATGGCGCGGCGACGTCACTGTGCGGCGCCATCACGTCCAGCATGGAATACGACTACAACAACTTCGTCTCCCGCCGCACGGACAACGAAGGCAACGTCACCACATACGCCCACAACGCACGAGGACTGGAAGAATCACGCACTGAAGCCTTTGGCACTGCAGACGCGCGCACGATCACCACGCAGTGGCACCCGACACGCACACTGCCCACCCAGATCGTGTCTCCCGGCCAAACGGAAGATCGCACCTACGACACCGCTGGCCGCATGCTGACGCGCACGCTGACCGACACGCAGACCCAGACGATCCCCTACTCGACCAACGGCAACACCCGAACCTGGACGTACACCTACAACCCGACGTTTGGCCTGGTGGCCAGCATCGACGGACCTCGCACGGATGTCGCCGACGTCACCACCTTCACCTATGACCTCAAAGGCGACCTGCTCACCACCACCAACCCCCTGGGCCACGTGACCACTGTCGTTGCGCGCGACACCCGTGGGTTGCCCACCCAGGTCCGCGACGCCAACAACGTCATCACGGTACTCACCTGGGATGCACGGTCTCGCCTGACACAACAGAACATCCAGCATGCCACCGGCAATGCGATCACCAAATACGCCTATGACGCCGTCGGTCAGCTGACGCGGGTGACGCTACCGAACAACAGTTTCCTGAACTATCACTACGACGCCGCGCAGCGCCTGGTCGCCGTGTCCAACAACACCAGTGAACGGGTTGATTACGCACTCAACGCCGCCGGGGATCGCACGGCCGAAGCCATCAGGAACCCCAGCGCCACCATCACCCGCACGATGACCCGTGTCTTCGATGAACTGTCGCGTCTGCGCCAGCATCTGGGCGCCAACAGCCAGGACATGGGGTACACCTGGGATGACAACAACAATCTGGTCGGCATGGATGACGCCCTCGGTCGGCAGACCGTGCAGGACTACGATGCCCTCGACCGCCTGATCCGCATTACTGATCCCGCCGTGCAGGACACGGCTCTGGACTATGACGCACGGGACAACCTCATCGCTGTCACCGACCCCATCGGTGTCACCACCTCCTACGTCCACGATGGCCTCGATAACCTCATCCAGGAATCGAGCCCCGATATCGGCACCACCACGCACGTGTATGACACCGCCGGCAACCGCATCCAGTCCACCGATGCGCGTGGCGTGGTGGTGCAATACACCTACGATGCCCTGAACCGGCAACTGACCACCACGTATCCCGGCAGCACCAGCGAGAACGCCGTCTTCACCTATGACGCCGGCACCAACGGCAAGGGCCAGCTCACCGGCATGACCGACCCGTCCGGCACCACCACCTGGACCTACGATCATCGGGGCAACGTCCTGAGCGAAAGTCGCACCATCGCCAGCACCACGCTCACCGCGAGCTATACCTGGAACACCACGGACCTGCTCACCCGCATCACCTATCCCAGTGGTCGTGTCGCAACCGTAACCTTCGACACCCTCGGCCGCACCACGCGCATCACCACCAACCTGCCCGGCATCACCGCACAGAACGTGGTGAGCGCGGTGACCTATGCGCCCTTCGGAGGCACCACCGGCTGGCTGGGCGGAAATGCCCTGACGCATACCCGGCTGCTGGATCAGGACTATCGGCTCACGGATCTCACGGTCAGCAGCACCACCGCGACGCTGCACGATGTGAACTATGGCTACAACACCGTCGATCAACTGACCAGCTACGTCGATACCCTGCGACCTGCCCACACCCAGCTGTTCGGTTACGACGTACTCGATCGACTGGAAACCGCAAGCGGCATCTACGGCAGTCAGTCCTACTCCCTCGATGCAAACGGCAACCGTCTGCAGCGCACCGGCACCTCAGCACAGACCCTGACCTATGCACCGGCCACCAACCGGCTCGATACCCGTAACGGGCTCCTCCTCAACCACGATGCCGTCGGCAACCGCCTCAACGACAATGGCAACCGCACCTTCACCTACAACCATGCCAACCGGCGCTCGTCTGTCTCGGTGAGTGGTTTACTCAAGGGTACCTACACCTACAGTGCCCTGGGTCAACGCACCCGCAAGGTCGTGCCTGTCAGCGGGGGTAACCGCACCACGCTCTTCATGTTCGGTCTGGGTGGTGAACTGCTCAGTGAACTCGCCGTCAACCCCGATGGCTCACGCACGTTCACCGATTACTACTGGCTGAACAGCCTGCCTGTCGCTCGGCATGTGCGGGTGCTCAATACCGCGGGTGCACAAGTGAGTGATACTCGGACCTATCTGCATCCGGATCATCTGGGTACACCGAGACTGATCACGAATACCAGCCGTCAGGTGATCTGGCGGCTGGATACGGATCCGTTTGGGGATGGGGTGGTGAGTGAAGATCCGGATGGGAATAGTGTGCTTGAGGTTATGCCACTGCGGTTCCCCGGCCAATACTTCGACACCGAGGCCGGCCTCGCTTACAACTACTTCAGGGATTACGATCAGGGGACGGGGCGGTATACGCAGGCGGATCCGATCGGGTTGAGGGGTGGCGGGAACCGGTTTGCTTATGGTTTTGGAAGCCCGATTTCTCTTTTCGATCAGTTTGGCCTTGAACCGGGCAACGGCTATGACAAGTACGGACCGCTCATTAACACACCGGTCATCTTCTATCAAAATTACGTTGATATGCGTGATGCAAACACAATTGGTGCGGACAAGTACTTCCATTGCAAGGCTAATTGCCAAGGCGCACGCCAAGGTCCTGTGGGAAATGTTCTATCGGGAGCCATTAGTGAAACGAGGGAACTGAGCGATCAGTACCTCAAAGATGACACTCCGCAGAGCTGTGACGAAGACAGGTCTGCAAACTACCAGGGACGCAGCGAAGGTGCAGAGAGTCGTGAAACCACCTGCGAATCTGCCTGTTCGGAGTACCGACCACCAACTCTCCCAGGCAGGTACTAGATACGATGAACAACACGAGAAAACTCTTGCTCCTCGCTCTACTGATCGGTGTAGTGTTACTTGGGATGACATGGCCTTGGTTTGGCGAGCAGCTTGCAATTGATCGCTGCCTCGACAGTGGTGGGCGATGGATGTACGCTGAAGATCGCTGTGAGAGTCACGCGAAGTAACATGTACGTGAACACACCTCGACGAAATTTCTACTCGTGCTAGCAACTACGAGGACACACCTCGGGGAAATTTAGATCTGTGTTGGCAATGCGATCACCAAACACACCTACGACGCCGTCGGCCAGCTGACGCGGGTGACGCTACCGAACAACAGTTTCCTGAACTATCACTACGACGCCGCGCAGCGACTGGTTGCCGTGTCCAACAACACGGGGGAACGGATTGATTACACACTGAACGCCGCCGGGGATCGCACGGCGGAAGCCATCAAGAACCCCAGCGCCACCATCACCCGAACGATGACCCGTGTCTTCGATGAACTGTCGCGCCTGCGCCAGCATCTGGGCGCCAACAGCCAGGACATGGGGTACACCTGGGATGACAACAACAATCTGGTCGGCATGGATGACGCACTCGGTCGGCAGACCATGCAGGACTACGATGCCCTCGACCGCCTGATTCGGATTACCGATCCTGCCGTGCAGAACACGGATCTGGACTATGACGCGCGGGATAACCTCATCGCCGTCACCGACCCCATCGGCGTCACCACCACCTATGTGCATGATGGCCTCGATAACCTCATCCAGGAATCAAGCCCCAATATCGGCACCACCACCCACGTGTACGACACTGCCGGTAACCGCATCCAGTCCACCGATGCCCGTGGCGTGGTGGTGCAATACACCTACGATGCCCTGAACCGGCAACTGACCACCACCTACCCCGGCAGCACCAGCGAGAACGCGGTCTTCACCTATGACGCCGGCACCAACGGCAAGGGCCAGCTCACCGGCATGACCGAC
>JANNBJ010000188.1:0-4831 GCA_031385325.1 Gammaproteobacteria bacterium
TCTGTTGCGACGTCGCTCAGCCGGGCCAGCATCAGAATCGTGCCAACCGCCGCAACCGACAACCCCATATCGCGCATGTAGAACGGCGCAATGAAGAGTGCCATTGGCGTGGCTGCCATGGCCAGCGGCCCTTCCATCGCCGCATAGCTCAGGAGTTGCCTGTTGGTCAGTTGCCCAGAGTTCGCGCCAGCCAATCGATATCCCCAATCCCCTTGGTGCCTAAGGCTACAGGAGAACGCGGTCGCGTCGAAATCAATTTTTATCGTTCCGCGCCGACACCAACACACTGCCAGCAAGCTGAATTCTCGCCTGCATGTCAGCCAGCGCATCCAGTGGCGGAAGTCTTGCCCGCAATCCTTGGTCCTGCAGTTCTGCCCCCCGTTCACTGACAAGAACCAGCACGTGGTCGATACCTTGTCTCAGAGCCTTCAACTGTTCAGCTACTGGCCTGCGCTGAGTGACAAACGCTTGAAGCGCTCCTCGTGGCGTCAGCCTTCCCCCTTCGGCGAACAGATCATTGAGCAGTCGCGCAGTTTCCGGATAAGCGCCAAGCACAACCCCGCTCAATGCGTAGTACTGCAGGAACCGCAGGGATGCGGCTTCAAACTCATCACTGCGCAGCGCATCGGCTTCAACACGGGCCATGCGCTCACCTTGCCGCTGCCAATACTGTTGCTCAAGCGTCTCAACCCACCGATCAGAGTCTGTGCCACCCGTTCGCGGTGATGCTGCAAGACGGGTGCGCAATGGATCTTCTTCGCAGGCCACATGCTTCGCAGTCAGACGCTTGTCCGTTCCCCAGAGTGTCGGGGCAATGTTCTTCAGGCAGTTCGCGCGACTACAGCCCTCTTCATCGTTTCGATAACTGAACGTGCAGGCTCGTCCTGCGCTGTACCGCGCGAGAAGTACCGGTGCGCCTGCACCGGCTTTCATGTCCTTGTTCAGTGATTGTGTCGGCAGATAACGAACCTCGATGTCAGCGCCGACAATGACCGACCCTCGGAGGGTATCGCGCTGCGGACCATCTTCGCGGGTAAACGCTGCAGTTTCAGGCCGAAAGCGCGTGATACAGATCTGTAGTGAGCCAAGCCCATCAAGGCTCGCCCACAGATACGGCAACGGAACTATGGATGCCAGGTCATCAAGCTGCAGTTGCAACTCATCAACGATGTCGCGATTCCAGGCAGTCGTCATTTCCTGCGCGGTAATGGGAGATCCAAAGAAGCGCCGGGCCTCGGCCACAACCCGATCCTGTTGCGGAAGGAAAGCCTGCGTCTGCGCATCAGGACAAACCTGAAGTGCACCACCTTTGAGTGCCATGCGAGACAACTCTGCCTCGATCACAGTCCGCTTGGCACCGCTGGGCAACGGTTGATCGAGACCCACCGTCAAACGTTTGCCAAACGGATGGGTCGCCGGATCATCGAGTTTGCTGACACGATCGGCGAGTTTCTGGAGCGACTCGAGGTAAGTCTGCAGCGCCTGTTCGTGTAACGATTTCCTGAAGGCGACTCGCCCGGACTTGTCAACTTGAACGATGAGCGCTTCCAGCGCATCGCGCAGACGTTCGCCGGCTTGTTGAAGTGCAAGGAGAGTCTCCGTTCGCCTCAACTGTTCCCCCGCTCGCACCAGATGTTCGCTGTACAATCTCAGCAAGGCTGCAACGTTTTGTTGCCACTCGATCGGGTCCGGTAGTGCAAGCGCACGACGCGAATCAAGGCCACCTTGCGTCAGCAGTAATGGATAGTGCTGATGGAAGGGGAAGTTCGCGTCTGCAGCGGTGATGAATCGTGCATCCTGCGAATATTCAGAGGATCGATTCGAATACCTCGACTTGATCGTTGCACCTTGCGCAAAGCGATCTTCACAACGCCGAAAATCAGTCGGCGAGAGACGATTTGTTTTTACATCACGATGACGCAGGCTGAAGCAGCGATCGTTGGCTTCGTCGAAGTCAGACCATCGACGGGCAGTATCGGTTTCAAACGCTGCTGCAACCCGACGCCGGGACGCCGATTCCAGACGAGCGATATCCGTCTTGACCACATCCAGTGACAAACCCAGTGAGGCGACTCGCGAATCAACGGCGTTGATCGCCAGCAACTGCTCGTTGCGCGCATCCATAATGGCTGAATAGGTGCGAGCATCCAGCGCCGTGATGAACGTTCGCAGTTCCGCCGATGCTTCGCGTGCCGCCTGATCGCCGCCATCCAGCAACGACAGCGCTTGCGCACCGACCACGAGCAAGGTTACTGAAGCCATTGATGTCGCCAAGGACCCCGCCAAAGCGCCTTGGGAAGCTAACGAAGCAAACTCCAGCGCAGGTGAGCGAGTGATTGAAAACGCCTGCGCCAACTGCCTGTTACCGGTCAACTCCGCACCGGCCAGACCCAGAGTAAACAAGGCATCCAACCGACTGCGATCAGGTGTCGCAGTGCCATCCTTCGTGTCCGCCGCCTGCATGCCGGCTGCAACCGGCAGATCCTTGAGCAGCGCCCTCCACTGCGCTTGTGATAACCGGCGCAGCGCGTCGTTACGTTCCTCAAGTGTGGGGTTCTTGCGGGTCCTTCCGTTAGTGGACTCAGCGTCCATGGAATGGGCGATGGGCTGCATGTTCTGCCACAGGGGAGAAGCCGCCAACGCCGAATCCGTGCTCAGGCGTTGCTTGACATCGGCAATCAGCGAGAGGCCCTGCATCGCTGGCGCAAACAGCTGGTCGTGCGCCTTCACGCAGGCACGAATCGCCTTGCAGAGATCCCAGACTTCCGCACTGGAGCCGATTGCGGTGGCGGTGCGCAGCGCACCAGTGAACTCGTAACGACCGTCAGTATTCCGACGTGGTGTTGTGACGTTGTCCAGATTCACCACGAGGCGTTCGGCGGCGTCGACAGACGTCGTGCTGTCCGCTTGATCTGTTGCCGACTGCCGAGGCTGACTGGCCAGCGACGTGAGCGTCTGCTGCAGAACATCACTGACAAGTGATTCAACGCTGGCCGGACGATGTAGGTGTTTGACCTCCTTCGAAACCTGTTGCGCGAGCGTTACCAGAGACTTATAGGGATCGACTGGTTCTTCGCTTCTCGGCGCAGCACCACCCCAGACGCCTGACTTGAGCTCTGACCAGAAGACCAGGTAAGCGGCAGCCAGATCGGGCCGGGTCTCGACATGCGTTCGCACGGCAGCCAGATAAGCCGCCATGTCCTCCATACGCTCAGGTACTGGCGAATCAGGTCGCTCAGTAGTCGCTGCATCACCCGCTGGTGTAACCGACAGTGACGGCGATTCCACGTCCAGCGATTCCACTTTCGTCGCTGATTCAACGACCTCGCTTTCTGCAGTTTTGTCCCTGGTGTCTTTGGCCGCCGCGAACTGCGGCAGCCAGAATTGCATCACCAGGAGTGCAGTGAGCATTCGCAAAACAACCCGCCGCCGACGCGGATCAGGCACTACTGAAACGTTCATAAAATCCATGTCTGACCGTAATTCATCGGATGACTGACTGATTCGTGAATCATTTGATTCACCGCACGCAGCCAGGACGCAAGGATACTCAATGCGATCGTCGGCTGGCAGCTTTGTTGCCAGCCAGTAACACACTGTCGTTTTGTTCCGTGGTCCGGTTACCATGAAGCGAAAAGAAGAATCACAAGCTGGGGGAAACCATGAGTGAGCAAGTCAATCGACCTGCGACCCGCAAAGGAGCAGACAACCTAAGGACTGCAGTGATCGGCATCCTGGCCGCGCTTGGTGCCGCCTCCCTGGTGGTGTGGGCCACCAGTCCATACAGCGCAACGTGGCATGGCTGGCCAGTGTTCACGCTGTGCGCGGTTCTCGCCTTCACCGTGCAGTGGCTCGTCTTCATCCACGCTTTCGCCAAACAGACCGAACACTTCTACGATCTCACCGGTTCGGCAACCTATCTGGTCATGGTCTGGTTTGCGATCTGGGCCAGCGGCGCGACCGACGCGCACGCGCTGCTGCTGGCCGGGCTCATCACCGTGTGGGCGTTGCGCCTTGGACCGTTCCTCTTTCGTCGAGTGAGGCAAGCTGGTGAAGACCGTCGCTTCCGCAGCATAAAGACCTCTCTGCCTACTTTCCTGATGACCTGGACATTGCAGGGCCTGTGGGTTTTCCTGACCGCGTCATGTGCCCTGGCGGCAATCACGGGTTCTGCCTCCGCCGACTTCGCTTTAACCGTCGTCCTCGGTCTGGTGCTGTGGTTGACCGGTTTTGCCATCGAAGTCATCGCTGATGCTCAGAAGTCTCGCTTTCGTGCCGACCCCGCCAACACCAACCACTTCATTCGCGAAGGTCTCTGGGCCTGGTCGCGCCATCCAAACTACTTCGGCGAGATCATGCTGTGGACCGGGATTGCCCTCATCGCGCTGCCTGAGCTGGCCGGCGGTCAGTACATCACCCTCATCTCGCCCGTGTTCGTGGCTTTGTTGCTGATCAAGGTCAGTGGTGTTCGCATGCTGGAGGCTCGTGCCGACAAACAATGGGGAAACGATCCAGACTATCAGTCGTACAAGTCCAATACCCCGTCGGTGATGCTGCGTCCACCACGTGGAGTCAAATAGCCCATGCCCGACTGGAGCAATTGGTCAGGCCGGCATCGCGCCAGGGTAAAGCAGCTGCATCATGTTCGCAGTGAAGCCGATGCAGTGGCTATTGCTGCAGCAGCGTCTACACAAGGCTTGCGAGTCAGGGCCGCCGGCACGGGTCACAGTCATTCACCGCTGATTCCCAACGACGACATCATTGTGGATACCTCCGGATTGGCCGGGGTTCAATCGATAGATCACAGCACCAACCGTGCGTGGATTGGCGC
>JANNBJ010000205.1:0-3191 GCA_031385325.1 Gammaproteobacteria bacterium
CTGAGGTAGTACCAGGCGGTGGTGGTGGTTGCACCAGGCAGATCGGCTGCGTTGACCTGATTACCAACGGCGACAAATGACGTCTGCAATGCCCTGACATGGTAGCTCACGGGCGACGTTGGTGAGGTGGCCTCTGCCGGCAGGTACAGGCTGATCGCAAGTTCAGAAAACTTGTTGGTCTCCAGCAAAACCGGGTCACTCAGTACCCGGGCTCCGGCCGGTATCACGATGGAAGCGGCGCCATTGAACTTCAGCTGACGAAGTCTGGCCGTGTTGATTGCAGCGCCGGTGTTGCGAGGCGCAATGGTTGCCGCACCAATGCGCAGTGCAGCGGTGCCGAACTCGTTGGTCAACCAGACCTGAACCCGACCACCCCCTGCGCTGAGTCGGATTATCTGACGCAGCGTGACGTCACTGTACGTCGGTGGAGGCGCATCGAATGGTAGTAAGGCTACCTTGTTGGCCGCCGTCCAGCTGGCGATGAACCCCTCGTCGTCGTCCGAGGCATAAACGAACGTGCTGGCGAATGAGCCGGTGAACAGAAGCAACGCTGCCCACTGCCAGAACCTGGCATGGACTGCGCGCAACGAACCGACCCCGGATAGTTTGTTTTGCATGATTTCTCTTCCCCTTGTGAGGGTCGAGGAATACCACCCGCGCAGCCAGATTACAACCGGAGGCTCCTGCAAGTCTGGCATGTAGAGGGACAGGATCGGTGCAACCTCCCGGTGCTCGTGGCATGATCGAGCCTCACCTTGGGGAAGGGGAACTCGTTTGTTTTGCCATCTGTCTGGCCGTCATCCGTGAGTACCGGAAACACCGTTCGAGAGCGATTTTCGTCGTACCACATTCTTCTGTTGGCGCTGCTTGGCATCACGACGCTGTACGAGGGATTTGATGCGTCGATGCTGACGCTGGCTTCCGTCGATGTACGTGCAACGCTTGGTATCGGGCTGGATGAATGGGGCATGCTGTATGCAACAACACGAGCCGGGGTAGTTGCATCCTTTTTCTTTCTCATGTGCGCAGACCGTTTTGGTCGGCGCGCGATGCTGCTGCTGGCTGTCACCGGCTTCGCGATAGCCAGCGGTGCGACGGCGTTTGTGCAGACCAAGGAGGAATTCACTTTCTGGCAGACTGTCGCAAGATTGTTTCTCACGGCCCAGTTTGGCCTGGCCATCATCATCGCCGGGGAGGAGTTGCCGTCCACATTGCGTGGCACGGGGATCACGATTCTCACGGCGTTTGCCACCGTGGGTACGGTGGCCATGGCAAAAGCGTCGCCGTTTTTCCTGTTGCTTGCGGATGCCCCTGGTAATGCCGCACATGACTTTGCCATGAGTCTGGTGGTTTGGGGTTCCGAAATTCTCGGCATCGAACATGATGGGGCGCATTGGCGAGGCTTGTATCTCATCGGCGCACTGCCGCTCCTCTTGTTGCCAGTGCTGCGCTTCGGTGTACGTGAGCCTGCACGTTATCTGGCGATTGCCAGTTCTCGTGCCAGTCAGTCCTTGCTGGAGACGATCCGCGCTCAATTCAAGGAAGCTGGACAGCTGTTCAAACCACAGTATTTCCCGCGCTTCCTGATCGTTGCGCTGTTGTGGAACTGTGTCTATCTGGTGGTTGCACCATCGGTTGCGTACTGGTCGATCTATGCGCGGGAAGAGGTGGGCATGACGCCGGCTCAGGTTGGCGACGTGGTGATGTGGGCGTACATCGGTGGCGCCTTCGGACATCTGTTGGCAGGGCAATTGGTGGAACGCCTCGGACGCCGGATCACCTGCGCATCATTCTATTCGGTGGCGGCGATCATGATTGTTGGCCTGTTTCATACCAACACCGTGTTCGGCCAGTATTTCTGGCATATCGCCACCGTCTTCTTTTTCAACTGTGCAATCGGCGCGACGCATGTGTACGCCTCGGAATTGTTTCCGACGGAACTGCGGGCCACCGGCTACGGCTGGACCACGAATCTGTTTGGCCGTGTCACCGAGGTGTTCATCCCCATGTTGATCGGGTTGTTGATTCCGGTCATGGGCATTTCCTGGGGCGTCACCTGGGTGGCCATTGGTCCGATCATCGGCGCGCTGCTGGTGCTGAAGTATGCCCCAGAGACCAAGGGGCTCACGCTGGAAGAAATTCAGGAAAAACTCGGCGGCGGGGCTGGGATTGCTCCCAACAAGACATCAGCAATTCACGGAAATTCGGCATGAAATACTGGCAGGCGGATCGATTTGGTGAAGCCCTCGACGTGTTGTCCCTGCATGATCAGGAACTGAATGCACCTGGCGAGGGTATCGTCGAGCTGCGTGTGGAGGCTACCGGCGTTGGCTTGCCCGATGTCCTCATGGTGCGTGGCAACTATCCTGCGGTCAGCAAACCACCGGTTACGCCGGGCCAGGAAATTGCTGGTGTCGTGACACGGGTTGGGCCTGGCTGCTCGGCCAAGGTCGGTGACAAGCTGATCAGTTCAACCCGCTTCGCCGAGGGCATGGGTGGATTTGCCGAATACTGCCAGGTGCAAGACGCGGCCACGCTACGTCGGCCAATCGGCATGTCGGCAGAAGCGTCGGCGGGATTCTGGGTGCCTTTTCATACTGGCTACGTCGGTGTGATTCAGCGAGGGCAGTTGAAGGCGGGGGAAACCCTGCTGGTTCTGGGCGGGGCAGGCAGTTCCGGCTCGGCCGCAATCCAGTTGGGCAAGGCGGTGGGCGCGACGGTGATCGCGACGGTAAGTTCCGAAGAGAAAGTCGCATTCTGCAAGTCGCTGGGCGCCGATCACGTGGTCAACTATCGCAACATCGCGATCCATGACGCTGTGCAACAGATCATCGGGCGCAAGGGCGTCGACATGATTTTTGATCCCGTTGGTGGCAGTGCTTACGATCAGGCCATAAAGTGTATTGCCCGCCATGGACGGGTGATTCTGATCGGTTACTCCAGCGGGACCTGGGCTAAAGTTGACCCGCTGAATGCGGTTTTGAGAAGTTATTCGCTGGTCGGTGCATTTCCAGGGGCTCGATCTCTCGCGGAAACCCGGGCGCAGCACGAGACGCTGTGTCAGATGGCGGAGGCCGAAGAGATTCGAACGGCGATCGATAGAGTGTTCTCGTTTGCGGAAGTTCCGGAGGCGATTGCCCGAGTGGGGACCAACCAGGCAGTGGGCAAGGTCATCGTCAGGGGCACAATTT
>JANNBJ010000212.1:0-36926 GCA_031385325.1 Gammaproteobacteria bacterium
TTGCGCCAGCCGCGAACAACGTGTCGGCCCACCAGACACCCAGATTCCCGGGCGCGGGATCGTCGATATTCCGGCGACCCTGAATGCACTACAGGAAATCGGCTATCAGGGGCCGCTGAACCTCGAGGTGATGTTTTCCGGGACCATTGATAGTGCCAACGTGTATCCAAGGGAGATCATCAAGCGCTGTCTGGAGCTAAACGCAGCGGCGATCATTCTGGCGCACAACCATCCGTCCGGAGTCGCGGAGCCAAGTTTGGCGGATATCGCGTTGACCGAAAGACTAAGGCCATTGCTGACAGAAGTTGGTGTTCGGCTGCTGGATCACATCGTGGTGGGAAGAGGTCAGTCCGTCTCCATGGCGGAAAGGGGATTGTTGTCCTGATGCGCAGTTTTGACCGTGCCGGCGGTCTGGTGTATAAAGCCGCTCCTTTTTTGCCAGCCTAGTCAGATCATGTCTCAAGTGTGCCAGGTCACCGGAAAACGACCGCAAAGCGGAAACAAGATCAGCCATGCCCAGAACAAGACCCGGCGTCGCTTTCTGCCAAATCTGCAGAGCAAGCGATTCTGGGTTGAAAGCGAGAAGCGATTTGTTCGATTGCGTGTCTCGACCAATGGCATGCGCGTCATCGACAAGCGGGGTATTGACGCTGTGCTGGTTGACATGCGGGCATCTGGCATCAAGGTATAGACGGCAAACCGCAGCGCAAACGTGGTGGCGTCCACATCCTGCCACTACTTTTTTAGCGCGTGCAACAGGAGCAGACGAGATGCGCGACAAGATCAAGCTGGTTTCCAGTGCGGGTACTGGGCACTACTACACCACGGACAAGAACAAGCGGACGACGCCTGACAAGCTTCAATTGAAGAAGTATGACCCGGTCGTTCGGAAGCACGTCCTGTACACCGAAGCGAAGATCAAATAGCGATATTCGTTCGCTTGATTTCGGGTAGCTGAGCAGATCGATGCCAGAACTGCCCGAAGTCGAAACCACCCTGCGCGGAATAGCCCCGTTCGTCGAAAGTCAAAAGCTGATCAACTGGACTATCCGCAATCCCTCTCTGCGCTGGCCCGTCGAAATCCCGACGATCCTGGCGAATCAACCGGTTCAGAGGCTCAGACGTCGAGGGAAGTACATTCTGTTGGAGTTCGAGGGCGGCGCGCTGTTGGTGCACCTGGGGATGTCCGGCAGTTTTCGCTGCGTCCCAAGAGCCGCGCCTTATCTGACACATGATCACGTCGAATTGGATTTTGGCGGGGAGATCCTTCTCCGTTTGAATGATCCGCGTCGATTTGGCTCGGTACTGTGGCAAGCCGGTGATGTGGAATCCCACCGATTGCTGGCTCACCTCGGCCCTGAGCCGTTGGGTAATGAATTTACCGCGAGTTATCTGAAAGCCCGCGCGCTCCGGCGGAAGGTCGCCATCAAGACTTTCCTGATGGACTCAAGCGTGGTTGTTGGCGTCGGCAACATCTATGCAAATGAGGCCTTGTTTTTGTCGGGCATTCGCCCTGCACGGCAGGTTGCTCGGGTCCCGCTCCACAAGTTCGAGGATCTGACAGTCGCCGTCCGGCGCGTCCTTAGCGATGCAATCACACAAGGCGGGACCACTTTGCGTGATTTTGTGAGCCCGGATGGACGCCCTGGCTATTTTCGCCAGCAGCTCCGGGTCTATGGCCGAGAGGGAGAGGGGTGCCGGATATGTGGTGAGGTGATTGTGGGTATTGTGCTGGGGGGCCGTGGTACTTTCTACTGTCCGATCTGCCAACCGGTGCGAGGTTTCGGTCGATTGACGTGTTAGAGTTTTAGCCGCCCATTCCAGACAGGAGAACAGCATGACAGTGACTGCATGCGATTCCAGGACTTCCAGAGCCGTTTCGAAAATCTTGCAAAGTGCGGTCAGTATTGCGCTTGGTCTTTCGCTGCTCGGCGCCCCCATCGCTCAAGCTGGCGAGCTGGAAAAGCCGACAGCGCTTGCGATGGTGGGAGATCTCATCATCGCAAGGCCCGCAGGATTGCTGATTACTGCAGTCGGCGCGACAGCGTTTGTCGTCAGCCTGCCGTTCAGCGCAGTGGGCGGAAATGTCGGTGAAGCGGCGAATCAACTGGTAGTCGGGCCGGCCAAGGCGACGTTTGTCCGTTGCCTGGGATGCACCAACACCGGGCGTCGCAACGACGTCAAAGATTAGCCAGGAAGATCCAGGCGAACGCAGATCCTGTGCTCAGGATCTGGTGAGGCTTCGCACAACAGCCGGGTGGACAAATTTTGAAACGTTGCCGCCCAGCGCCGAGATTTCCCGCACCAATGAGCTTGATATGAAGCTGCACTCGGTGGAGGTCGGCAGAAAGACATACTCGATCTCCCGATCCAGCGACTGATTCATTTCGGCCATCTGGAACTCATAGTCGAAGTCCATCATGTTTCTCAGCCCGCGCAGTATGAAGCGAGTGCCGCGTCCGCGTACGTAGTCCACCAGCAGCGTATTGAATCCGTCGACGGTTACCCGATCGCCGTACTCTTTGAGCACTTCTTCACAGAGTGAGACCCGGTCCGCCAGATCGACTTTTGGATTCTTCTGGGCAGAGGTGCCAATCGCCACGATAACGTGATCGAACAGGTTGAGTGCTCGACGAACCAGATCGGTGTGACCGTTGGTGATTGGATTGAAGGAACCCGGATAAACAACTGTGCGCACATTTCTCTCCCAGTCCGTGCAACGCAGGGCCGGCGATGGTAGCAGGGCATGACATCGAACTGAACTTGAAAAGAAGGCGAATTAGTGGCTTCGCGCCGGGGTCAACAAGGTCAGGTGATTGCTGCCGACGCGACTGTATTTGACCACCTTGTACTCCATGGGAGGCTCGAAGGGGGCGGCGGTTTCGCAATAGATCAGTGCCGTTTCGGACAGTAATTTCGGCAGCAGCGAGAGAGATTGTTCCATTAAGTCACTCGCATAGGGAGGGTCGAGAAATACCAGATCCCAAGCCGAACTATGGTTGGAACGGAGAAACTGCAGTGCTTCCGATTTCTGGACCACAACCCCTTGAGCCTTGAACAATGCGGTTACGGATTTGAGTTCATTCACCGTTCGACCATCGGCATCGATGAGCGTGGTGTGAGCCGCGCCTCGAGAATGGGCCTCGAGACCCAAGGAACCGCTGCCCGCAAACAGATCCAGACACCGGGCACCATCGATGTGGCCGGCCAACCAATTGAACAACGTGATACGGGCCCGGCCCAGGGTTGGCCGGACTTCAGAGTTTTCTGGAAAGGGAAGCTTTCTACCTTTCCACATCCCGCTGATAATGCGCACTTCGTTCTTCAGATACTCACCAGCATGTGCCATGTCCCGAGGTCACCGTATCCCGGTGCTCCGCTTTCGCGCGCGGATGCGTTTTTGTATTGCCAATTACCGCAGGAGCGGCGGCGATAGTGGAAGAAAAAACGACCAAAGGCGAGGGCGGGTTCTGGAAGCGACTGAAGAGCGGTCTGGCGAAAACCCGCGAACAACTGGCTTCAGGCGTCGGTAATCTGCTACTCGGCGCAAAAGAGATCGATGCCAACGTAATGGAGGATCTGGAGACCTCACTGATCATGACGGATGTTGGCATGGAGACGGTCCAGGACGTCATGGCGGAGTTGACCCTGCGGGTCAAACGCAAGGAGCTGAACGACACGCGCGCCTTGCATTCGGCGTTGCGCGACCTGCTCAAACAACGGCTCATTCCCTATCAAACGCCCTTTGTCATTCAGAATGCGCGACCATTTGTAATCTTTGTGGTTGGCGTAAACGGGGCCGGCAAGACAACAACCATCGGCAAACTTGCCAAGTTACTGCAAGCGCAGGGGCACAGCGTGATGTTGGCAGCCGGTGACACGTTCCGAGCGGCAGCAGTGGAACAACTGCAGACATGGGGGGAGCGAAATGGCGTGCCAGTGATCGCACAAAGTCAGGGCGCAGATTCGGCCTCTGTAGTTTTTGATGCGGTGAAAGCGGCTACCGCTCGAGGCGTTGATGTTCTGATCGCAGATACGGCAGGTCGGCTGCAGGCCAAGACCAACTTGATGGAAGAACTGCGCAAGATTCGACGTGTGGTCAGCCGAGAGAACTCTGGCGCGCCTCACGAAACGCTGCTGGTGCTGGATGGTGGGGTTGGGCAAAACGCCTTGAGCCAGGTTCGTGAATTCGATGCTGCGGTTGGGGTGAGTGGCTTGGTGGTGACCAAGCTTGATGGCACGGCCAAGGCCGGTGTTTTGCTGGCGGTGACAGCCCAATCGCACAAGCCCATCTACTTCATCGGAGTTGGTGAGGGTGTCGATGATCTTGAACCCTTTGATGCTGACAAGTTTATCGACGCATTGCTACCGTTGGACTAAGGTTTGCTTTATCGATGGGAGCTTGCAGTGAATCTGGGCAGTCATCACAGCGATGGCGGCAGTCGAAAACCCTCACGCATCTCAATAAACTGGGTAAGTCGATCGTCACGAGTCCACACTATGTGCCGAAGGCGGGGGTCGAGAGGTCGCTAAACCGGTGAGCGGGATTTGAATCGAGTGGGATATATCGAATTTCACGGCGTCACGAAGCGTTATGCCAACGGCTATGAAGCGCTGAGGGATGTCAGTGTCGAGTTCGCTGCTGGCTCCATGACTTTTCTTACGGGGCATTCAGGTGCGGGCAAGAGCACTTTCCTCCGGCTGCTATTGCGAATGGAAGATGCAACGCGAGGGCAGATACTCGTCAATGGCGTGAACGTTACCCAGCTGAAGAGCTCTCGACTTCCGTATTACCGACGCCACATCGGCGCGGTCTTTCAAGATCACCATCTTCTGGCGGGTCGATCCGTGTTCGACAATGTCGCCACGCCGCTTCGTGTCATCGGGATGCCTGAAAAGGACATTGGTCGACGAGTGCGCGCCGCATTGACCAGGGTTGGACTACTTGCGAAGGAGCGATTGCTGCCTTTGCATCTGTCGACAGGGGAGCAGCAACGAGTGGGAATTGCTCGTGCCGTCGTCAATCGACCCAATATCCTGTTGGCTGATGAGCCAACTGGCAATCTTGATCCGGATCTTTCGCGGGACATCATGTCGCTCTTCGAGCAGTTCAATCAGATCGGAACCACTGTGATCGTCGCCAGTCACGACCGAGAGCTGATTCAGAGCAGTGGTCGACGAATCATTGAGCTGGCGGCTGGACGGGTGGTTGCTGACAGCGGTCCGGGGCAAGTTGCCGAAGTGACGATGCCAACGTCTCCATCGATGGATTCGCTGGCTCAGGAGGCGGCAGGTGGCTAGGGGCAGCGAAGATCCATTTCCAATCGCTCTGGAGCGCGGACCCCGCAGTTGGGCCAGGGATCATCTGCGAGTGCTTCGCGAAGCGTTGCATTACGTGAGTGAACGTTTCAGTGCCAGCTTGCTGGTCTGGCTTCTTGTCGGGATAGCTCTCGCGTTGCCTGCAGGGCTCTATCTGCTGGAAAAAAATCTCGTAGACATGAGCGCGGCCTGGGATGGCAGACCCGGGCTATCGGTGTACATGAACCTTGAAGTGCAATCGGAAGCGGTCGAAAACCTGGCTACGCGGCTTCGGTCCGAATCGGGTGTCGCAACGGTTGTGACAACCTTGCCAGATCAGGCGCTCGAGGAATTTCAGACACACACGGGACTCGGCGATGCACTCGACATGCTGTCGGGCAACCCGCTGCCTGCCTCGATCAGGGTGACGCTGGATGCGGACGCATCGCCGGCGGATCTTGATCGAATCGCAGCGTCGATAGCCGACCAATCCGATATTCACGAAGTTGTTGTTGAAAAAACCTGGCTGGCCCGGGTCAGGGATATCTCTTCTGTGGTCAGTCGACTGTCGCTGGTGCTCGCCATCTTGTTTGGGGTTGGCGCAGTTCTGGTGACTGCCAGTTCAGTGCGGCTGGCCATTGAGGCCAGACTGGAAGAGTTGCGTGTTCAGAAACTGGTGGGTGCCACAAACGCCCAGATTCGACGGCCTTTCCTGTACTTTGGCGCGATCTATGGGGCAGGAGGCGCTCTAGTGGCGTTGATGCTGATCTCAACGACACTGCTGGTTATTGAGACACCGCTGGTTTCCTTGTTCAGCAGTTATGGCTCGGATCTGGAGCTGATTGGTTTTGATCCAGCTTTCCTCTTGGTGGTGTTGCTCGTTGGCACGCTCCTTGGTGTGTGCGGAGCCGTCCTGTCGGCGGGCCAAAGAGTTTTCGAGCTCGAAATTCACTGAATTCGGGAACTCCGTAGCTGAATTGGTAGTTTTTCGCTTAGCACTCGAATGTCGAGAGTGCTAGTATTTGTGAAAATAGTGTTACCGGAGGTATCACATGGCCGCCAGTATGGTTGCTCTGGCCAACTTAAGTCCTGGCAAGGACATTGAAGCGTATCTGCATACCGTCGCCACCTTCCCTATTCTGAGTGCCGCCGAAGAGCAGGCGCTGGCGCTTCGGTTCGCGAACGACGGTGACGTCGACGCCGCTCGCCGGCTGGTTATTTCTCACCTTCGCTTCGTGGTCCACATTGCGAGGGGCTACCAGGGATATGGCCTCTCACACGCTGACCTGATCCAGGAAGGTAACGTCGGGTTGATGAAAGCGGTAAAACGATTCGATCCGGCAATGGGTGTTCGGCTGGTCTCGTTCGCCGTGCACTGGATCAAGGCTGAGATGCACGAATTCATCCTGCGGAATTGGCGGATCGTGAAAATCGCCACGACCAAGGCGCAACGAAAGCTGTTTTTCAATCTGCGCGGAAGCAAGAAACGCCTGGGCTGGTTGTCTGGCGAAGAAACTCGGGTGGTCGCTCGGGAGTTGGGCGTTCCGGAGGCCGAAGTCACTCGCATGGAAGGACGGCTTGCCGGCGCTGACATTTCATTCGAAGCCGACGATGACGATGACGACGAAGCGGCTTTTGCGCCGGCCCACTATCTTCGTGCGGTCAACGCCGATCCCGCCGAGCTCGCGCTTGATGAAAACACCCACGATACATCCCTGGAGCGACTGTCGATGGCGCTCGACCAGTTGGATGCACGGGCACGGGACATCGTGACACGACGCTGGCTTGCCGATGACAAGGCAACGTTACATGAGCTGGCGGCGCACTATGGCGTATCAGCGGAACGAGTCCGTCAGATCGAACAAAGTGCGATGAAAAAACTGAAGCTCTCGATCGCCGCCTGAAATGCTCTGCGCAGCGAATGTCACCATTGTCGCCGCATTTTTCGGATTGGTCGGGGTCGTCCTGGGAGCCTTTGGTGCGCATGGATTGAGCGCGCGCGGGCTCAGCCCCGATCAACTTTCGAGTTGGCAGACGGCAGTGCAATATCTGTTGATACATGCAGTTGCCTTGTTGGCAATCGGATTCGGGATTCGATTGACGCCTTCTCCTTGGCTTGAGTGGTCAGCGATTGCCTGGATGATTGGCGTTATCTTGTTCAGTGGCAGCATTTTCATACTGGTGCTCGGCGGGCCGCGGTGGTTGGGACCGGTGACACCGGTCGGCGGTGTCGGCTTGATTCTCGGCTGGTTGACACTGATTGTTGGAGCTCTGCGAGATTGACACATCCGCGTGGTCGACTGACTAACGCTCAACGGCGCGGATTAGAGGAAGTCTTGCCCGAGTATGTCGTGGTCGCCGATGACAACTCAACAAGTGGCTGGTTCGGCAGAGACGCGCCACTCGGCGTAGAGATTGGCTTTGGCATGGGCGATGCGCTGTGTAACTGGGCGTCAGACGTACCTGACTGGAACCTGCTTGGCATCGACATCTATATCCCTGGTATTGGTGCCTTGGTCAATCGATTGAGCGCAGATGGCATTCCCAATGTGCGAGTTGCTCAAGGTCGAGCGGAGGAATTCGTGGCCGAACGACTACCGGCGTCAAGCGTGGATGAGTTCCGCGTCTTTTTTCCCGATCCGTGGCCCAAGAAACGACACCACAAGCGACGCCTGATACAGCCTCAGTTTGTTGCGTCGATGGTAGAGCGCCTGAAGGTAGGTGGGCTGGTGTGGTTTGTTACGGATTGGACGCCTTATGCGGAATGGGCGCTGGACGTCTTTGACAAGTCCCCAAACCTGAGACCCAGCGAGAGGGTGCATGCAGAAACATCGGCGCGGTCAGAAACTAAATTTGAGCGGCGCGGGTTGCGGCTCGGGCATGCTATCACCGAGCTTGTCTATAAACGCATCTGACCTGTAGGCCAGGCGCCGTTGTGTGCAACGGCTAGCTATATAAACGACTGCAGTATCGTGTCTATGTAACGAAAGCCGAGAGGGGTTGTGGCGATGCGGTCTGATCGCAACATTCCCTGCTGAACCCATTGCCGCCAGATCGGCTGCAGATAATTGGCTGAAGCCAATCCGGTTGAGTCCTCAAAGGCACGCCACGGCACACCTTCCGGGAGTCGCAAGACGTTTAACAGAAACTCACCGGTTCGCGAGTCAAGTTCCACATCCGTGGATTCAATACGCTGCGGATGTTCCAGATAGAGACGGGGTTGGGCGGCTTTTCGCGTACGCATGATTCCGGTGTCATTTGTTACCTTGCCGTGCGCTCCAGCGCCAATTCCAAGATAGTCGCCGTACTGCCAATAGTTGAGATTATGCTGGCACCGAAATCCTGGTCGTGACCATGCCGAGACTTCGTACCGTTCGTATCCCGCGCGAAGCAACATTGCCGAGCCTTGATCCTCGATATCGAGCATGGTCTCCTCGCGCGGCAGCGGTGGGGGTCGACGATGGAACTCTGTCTTGGCCTCGAGGGTGAGTTCATACCAGCTCACATGTTCGGGTTGCAGGGCGAGTGCGGCTTCGAGGTCAGCCAGCGCCTCGCTGACCGACTGGTTCGGCAAACCATACATGATGTCGAGATTTACGTTGTCAAAACCAGCCCGCCTTGCCAGCGCAAACGCCGAACGCGTTTCGTCGGCGCAGTGGATGCGACCGAGTGAGACCAGCTTCTCGTCATTGAATGATTGGGCGCCAAACGACAACCTGTTGATGCCGGCATCGCGGTAGAGGGGAAAGGCGTGAAACTCGGCAGTACCTGGATTGACTTCCATCGTTACTTCTACGGATGGCGAGCCGAGGCGACGTAACAATTCATCGAACACATGTGGAGGGAACAGACTCGGAGTCCCGCCGCCAAAAAAAACTGAATGGACTGGCCGCTCCTCGAGCGTTTCGGTCCACTGACCCAGATCCATGTGCAATGCCTGCAGATAACCAGCTATCGGCAGCTCACCCTTCAATGGGTGCGAATTGAAGTCGCAGTAGGGACATTTTTTGACGCACCATGGAAAGTGAACATAGACCCCAAGCGGTGGAGTGATCACTGCCCGAGCATCGATAACAACGCGCGTGCTGCGAGTCCACGGTGACTCCTGTCGTTCTTGATCTGCGCGGGCAATTCCGCGGCGGTATGCACGCCTCCATCCGGAATGAACAGCGGGTCATAACCGAAACCGTCACTGCCGGCAGGAGACTCACCAATCTGGCCCGACCAACGTCCGGTGGTAATAGCCGGAGCCGGGTGGGTTGCGTGTTGGAGGAAAACCAGTGCGCAGTAAAAATGGGCACGGCGGTCTTTGGCGCCTTGCAGCTCAGCCAGCAATTTCTCGTTGTTTTCCAGATCGGTCGCCAGGGGGCCTGCGTATCGCGCGGAATAAATTCCTGGTGCCCCGCCCAACGAGTCGACGACCAATCCAGAATCATCGGCAAGAGCTGGCAGCCCGGAAACCATTGATACATGCCGCGCTTTGCCTAAGGCATTTTCAATGAAGGTCACGCCGATCTCGGGTGCTGATGGAATATTCAGCGAGGATTGGCTGACCAACTCCCAATCAAGAGACGCGAACAGAGCTTGCATCTCGCGCACCTTGCCCTCGTTGCGTGTTGCCAGAACGACACGTCGCTTCATTCTTCGTTGTACATTTTCTGGCTGTGTTCGAAGTGATGAGACCGCCCATCCGGCAAAGTGATGCTGATTGCCATGCGCATGGTTTCCTCATCGGAATAATCGAATGTTCCAAGATAGTATCTGGCAGGAGGTTCGTTGATCTCGCGCATGATCAGGTGGTTGGACTGCCCGAGCAGGTTTTTCACTTCCACTTCTACTACCGCTGACAAGACTTCGAACGGAGCTTGTGCCGCGAGAATGGAGATGTTCACGAAGCCCCTGCGTGGCGCTCTTTCCAGTTGATACTGCTCGGCGATTTCGGCTTGCAGACTGGTTGTCGGCAGAACGATGTAGTGAATTTCCACGTTCTCAAACACGACTTTTTGCTCAGCACGAATCGGCGTCGTGGTCAGTAACAAAGCAAGAAGCACGCACCACTTGGTCACGAGCTGCGCCCCAGGCGATAGAACGCAATGGTTCCGAACAGATTTGGCATCTGGTTGGCGAGAAACTGTTGGTGATAGTCCGGCCCAACCACAAATCGCTGAATGATCTGATATCGATGCTCACGGCAGAGGCGTTCGAAGTCGTCAAAAGTGCAAAGTCGAATATTCGGAGTATCAAACCAGCTATCCGGAAGATGTTGTACGACAGGCATCTGTCCGAGCAGCCCCAGGTGAAGTCGGCACCGCCAGTGCGCAAAATTAGGAAACGTCACGATGCACTCCTTGCCGATGCGCAGCATTTCCCGGAGCAAGGCATCGGGATAACGAACCGATTGCAAGGTTTCCGTCATGACCACCATATCGAAGGCGTCGTCGGCAAAATCCTGCAACCCAGCGTCCAGGTCGTGTTCGATGACGTTGACACCTTTGGCGATACACGTCGTTATGTTGGTGGGGTCGACATCCAGTCCGTAGCCGTTGACGCCCTTGGTTTCCTGCAGATACGAAAGCAGATCACCTTCTCCGCAGCCCAGATCCAGAACCCGGGCCGAAGGGTTGATCAACTCCGCGATAATGGAAAGGTCAGGTCGCATGCTGATCCAGGGTTTCATGCAGTTGTCTGAGATACGTTCCAAGTACAGCCAGGTATCGAGGCAACGGCAGGAGGAATGAATCGTGACCATGCTCGGACTCGATAACCGAACTGACGACGTTTTTCTTGGCCCGAATCAACGCATGGACAATCTCCCCGGATCGCTCGGCAGAAAATCGCCAGTCGCTACTGAACGAAATCACCAGAAATCGGGCCTTGGCCCTTGACAGTGCGTCGACCAGATCATCGCCGTAGGCAGCCGCTGGATCGAACAGATCCAGGGCCCTTGTCATCAGGATGTACGTGTTGGCATCGAACTGTCGGGAAAACGTCTGTCCCTGATAGCGCAGATAGCTCTGCACCTGGAACTCGACGTCCTGTCCAAGAGCGAGATCGCCAGACTTCAATTGACGACCGAAACGTTGGCCCATTCCTGATGCGGATAGATAGGTCACGTGACCTATCATGCGTGCAAGCGCAAGTCCGACGTCCGGGTTTTCCCCGTTCGCCCGGTACCGACCGGCAGAGAAGTGGGGATCACTGGTAATCGCATGGCGTGCAATTTCATTGAATGCGATGTTCTGCGCGGTGAGCTTGGCTGCACTGGCGATGAGGATCGCTGCACGTACCCGGTCAGGGAAGTCGATGCCCCATTGCATCGCCTGCATGCCACCCAGGCTGCCACCGATGATAGCGGCAAATGTCTTGATTCCAAGGTGATCTGCCAACAGCGCCTGGCTGCGTACCCAATCCTCGACCGCAACGGTGGGGAAATCCGGCCCCCAGTTACCCGCGCCGTCTGGCCTTGCCGAACACGGTCCGGTGCTGCCGTGGCAGCCGCCAAGATTGTTGAGGGCGACTACGAAAAACCGATTCGTGTCGATGGCTTTGTCAGGGCCAATGCAGTTGTTCCACCAGCCAGGCTTGTCATCCTGCGGAGTATGTAGACCAGCGGCGTGGTGATGGCCAGACAGTGCGTGACAGATGAGTATTGCGTTTGAACGCTGTGAATTCAGCTCACCGTAGGTTTCGTAAACCAGCTCAAAACCAGGCAGATTTGCGCCGCTACGTAAGGGAAACGTCGATCCCCAGCGAAATATCTGTGGCGTGATGACGCCAAGATCACCGCCTTCGAACGCCCTGTCCTTCAACCAAACAACCCTACAAAACGACCGTACAGATCCGGCAGGATCATCTCCAGCATGGCAATGATCACGATCACGATGATGGGGGAAAGATCCAGTCCACCCATCGGGGGCAGCAATCGTCTTGCTGGTGCGAGAACCGGCTCCACCAGCTGGTCGAGCAAACGCAGTGCAGGGTGCGGGTTGCCTGGTGCGATGAAGCTGACGATGGCGATGATGATGATGCTCCAGCGGAGAATCTTCAGAATGAGGAGGATGATCTGCAAACTCGCAAAGCCGAAGAGTAAGCCAAATCCGGCCAGGCCCTGGCCGCTTATCAGCAGGAACCCGAGGAACTGAACGAGGACAGCAGCCAGGAAAGCTGCAATATCCAGATTGCGGTAGCTGGGTATGACCAGGCGAACAGGCTTCAATATCGGATCGGTCAGTCTCACAAAGCCCTGAGAGATCGGATTATAGAAATCCACCCGGCAAGCCTGGATCAGAAACCTTGCGATAAAAAGAAACGTCGCAAGACTGACAACTACTTCGATCAGGTATCGGAGTGCATTCGCCATCGGGGTCAGAATTCCTTCGCGAGTTCAGCGGACCGTCGAGCGGCTCCGTGCAGAGCGAGCACTATAGCATCCGCGACTGAGGCGTCATTCATGATCGCCAGGGCCCGCTCTGTGGTGCCTCCGGGAGACGTGACGTTGGCACGCAAAGTCGCAGGATCGGACGCAGACTCTCGCGCCAGCACAGCAGCACCATATGCGGTCTCTACTGTCAGGCGGGTGGCAGCGTCCCGGCTCAATCCAAGCTCGACACCAGCGCGCACCATGGCTTCCATCAGATAGAAGAAATAAGCAGGTCCGCTACCTGATACAGCGGTCACCGCATCAAGCTGGCTTTCCGCATCCGCCCAGATCACCTTGCCTACGCTCTGCAATAGCGCCTCGGCTTGTGCGCGATGTTCGACGGAAGCGGCCAAATTGGCGAAGAGCGCTGAAATGCCTGCTCCGACCAGCGCGGGTGTATTCGGCATGCAACGAACAACGGATTGTTGCTGTGGAGAGTTGGACTCGAGGGTGCGGATCGGGATTCCAGCGGCGATGGATATCAGGAGTTGATGTTTTGCCAAGGGCAGGTCGGCGAGTACCTTTTGCAAAACCTGGGGCTTTACCGCCAGTACGATGATGTCGGCGTTTTCAATCGCCAGGGCGTTGTTCGTGTAGGTCGCAATTTTGAGCGGTGTAAACCGCTCAAGCTGTGCAGGCAGAACATCTGCGGCGCGAAGCCCGTCGCTCGGATGGCCAGCGCCCAACAGGCCGTTCAACAGGCTGAAGGCCATGTTGCCGGCGCCTATACAGGTGACGATTTTGCCGCGCAAAGCGCTTTCGTGGTTCAGGATCAATCTCCAGTTTTCGGTAACCGCCGACCGAACACGGCCTGGCCAATTCTTACATGAGTTGCCCCCGCGGCGATGGCATCCTCAAAGTCCGCGCTCATGCCCATGGACAGCGTGTCCCAATGTTCGCCGGCGATAGGGCGCAAGCGATCAAAAGCTGCGGCAAGTCGGGCATAACCGACCGAAGGAGGGGTTGTTTCATCGAGAATTGTCATGAGACCGCGCAGTCGTAGCCGTTCGCAAGACCGAGTGAGGTGAACCAGTTCCTCAATGGCGTGTATCCCCTCGATCGCGAGCCCACCTTTATCCGGATCTGCGTCGACATTGAGCTGTATGCAGACTTGTAGCAGACGTGAGTCGGGGGTTTGATCATTCAGACGTCGGGCGATAGATGGGCGATCAACGGTGTGGACCCACTGGAAATGAGAGGCGACGTCCCGGGTCTTGTTTGCCTGTAAACGACCAATGAAATGCCAAGTCAGCGGTAGTTCTGCCAATTCCCGAATTTTCGAGAGCGCTTCCTGTAGGTAGTTCTCGCCAAAATCTGTCACCCCGCACTCGTAGGCCGAGGCGATGGATTGCGCGGATTGAGTTTTGCTGACCGCAATCAACCTGACAGAATCCGGTGGTCGAGTGGCGGCGATGGCCGCCGTCCGAACCCGGTTGTTGACGGCTGTCACGCTGGATTGGAGTGACGGGGTAGCTGACGACATGTTTCTGGTGTGTACTGCTTCGCAAATCTGACGCTCCCGGCCCAGAGGCGTCGGGTGCGTCATGGTGCTGGTCGGGTTGAAATAATACTATACCTGCGTACCTCAGCAGGGGTCGCCTGTCCAGCGGGATCGGCAAATGCCTTTTTTCAGACGGGCCAGGCTTCCGGCCACAGACAGGGACAGCGCATGGATATAACGGAATTACTCGCGTTCAGCGCCAAACAAGGTGCGTCGGACCTGCATTTATCGGCGGGCCTGCCACCGATGATTCGGGTTGATGGCGACGTGCGTCGAATCAACCTGCCACCGCTTGAGCACCGCGAAGTGCATGGCCTCATCTACGAGATCATGAACGACAAGCAGCGGAAGGATTTCGAAGAATTTCTGGAAACCGACTTCTCTTTCGAAGTGCCGGGTGTCGCCCGATTCCGTGTGAATGCCTTCAATCAGAATCGGGGCGCTGGAGCGGTGTTCCGGACGATCCCGTCGAAAGTGCTCAGCATGGAAGACCTTGGCATGGGCCAGGTGTTCAAGGACGTATCGATGGTGCCTCGTGGGCTGGTGCTGGTGACCGGTCCAACCGGTTCAGGCAAGAGTACAACGCTCGCCGCCATGGTCGACTTCGTCAACGACAGCCGCTACGACCACATCCTGACCATCGAAGACCCGATCGAGTTTGTGCACGAGAGCAAGAAGTGTCTGGTGAACCAGCGCGAAGTACACCGTGACACTCACGGCTTCAACGAAGCGCTGCGCTCGGCCTTGCGGGAAGACCCGGACATCATCCTGGTTGGCGAAATGCGTGACCTGGAGACGATTCGACTGGCCCTCACCGCCGCGGAAACCGGTCACCTCGTTTTTGGCACCTTGCATACAACGTCAGCCGCAAAAACAGTCGATCGCATCATCGACGTGTTTCCAGCTGCCGAGAAAGATATGGTGCGATCCCAGCTTTCGGAGTCGCTCCAGGCGGTTGTCTCACAGACATTGCTGAAACGCGCCACCGGCGGTCGTGTAGCAGCACATGAGATCATGATTGGCGTTCCTGCAATCAGAAACCTGATTCGGGAAAACAAGGTTGCACAGATGTATTCGACCATTCAAACCGGCCATGCAGCAGGTATGCAGACCCTTGATCAATGTCTTCAGGAACTCGTGGCAAAGCGGGTGATTACCCGCGAAATCGCTCGCGAGAAAGCCAAGAACCCGGAGTTGTTCTAGTGGAATTCGACAAGCTGCTGAAACTGGTTGTAGAAAAAGGCGCCTCCGACCTCTTCATCACGGCGGGTAAGCCACCAATGATCAAGGTCAATGGTGTATTGCATGCAGTGGGGAGAAACGCGTTAGCACCGGAACAAGCGCGCGATCTGGTTTACGGTGTCATGAACCGCGATCAGCAGGAGATGTTTCAAGCGACGCATGAATGCAACTTCGCGATCAACACCTCGGGCGTAGGCCGATTTCGCGTCAGTGCCTTTTACCAACGCAACCTGGTTGGCATGGTGCTGCGACGCATCGAAGTGAACATTCCGAAGGTGGATGATCTGGGTCTGCCGCCGATCATCAAGGATCTGGCCATGACCAAACGTGGGCTGATCATCTTTGTCGGCGCGACCGGTACCGGCAAATCAACGTCGCTTGCGGCGATGATCGGGCATCGGAATGAAAACTCCACCGGCCATATCGTCAGTATCGAAGATCCGATTGAGTTCATTCACCAGCACAAGGGTTGCGTGGTCACTCAACGTGAGGTCGGTGTGGATACCGATTCTTTCGAGATCGCCTTGAAAAACGTTCTGCGTCAGGCCCCTGATGTGATCATGATTGGAGAGGTGCGCTCGCGGGAGACCATGGAGTACGCGCTTACCTTTGCGGAGACCGGGCACCTCTGTCTGTGCACGTTACACGCGAACAATGCCAACCAGGCGCTGGATCGTATCATTCACTTTTTCCCCAGCGATCGCCATACGCAAGTGTGGATGGACTTGTCACTGAACCTCAGAGCGATGGTTGCACAGCAGCTCATTCCAACGGTGGACGGACAGGGTCGCCGCGCTGCGATTGAAGTTCTCATCAATACACCGTTGGCCGCGGATCACATTCGCAAAGCAGAAGTACATCTGATCAAAGCGTTGATGAGCAAGTCACGCGAGCAGGGGATGCAGACCTTCGACCACGCACTGTATGAGCTGTATTCCCAGGGAGAAATAACCTATGAGGCGGCGCTATTGCATGCCGACTCACCCAATGATCTGCGCCTCATGATCAAGCTGGGCGCGGATGCCAGTCCTAATCCGCTCGCGGCGGTTGAAGGCCTGCGCCTGGAAGCTGAGCCGGTCGCGACCCAATTGAACTACCGTCGATAGGCGAATCGAAGTCATTTTCGATTGAGCTCGCGCAGATAAGACTCGGCGATCAGAACCGCAGCCAATCCGTGGCTCGCCCCGTGATTGCCCTTGGTGGTTTCAGCCGTTGCCCGACTGGTCAATCGTTCATCAACCATTTGAACATCAATAGCAAACCGCTTCGTTAGTTCGATACCGAATCGTCGAGCAGCTGCTGACATGTCGCTTTCGGTGTCATCCATGTTCAGAGGAAGGCCGACGATCAGTTGATTCACTCGCCACTCAGCAATCAACTTGGCAATTGTTGACCAGTCTGTCTTGCCGTTGCGGGCAGTCAGTGAAGTCAGGGGTGATGCAGTGGCGGTGATGGATTGCCCCATGGCGACACCGATGTTCTTCAAGCCGAAGTCGAAAGCAAGCACACGGATGACGTCGGGAGAGTCAGGCATGACCAGTTCTGATAGCCAGCATTCGCAGATCGATTCCGAGCATCCTGGCCACCCGTTGCCTGCGTAGTTCACAAGGCAGCTCAAACAGAACCTCCCGACTTGCAGGGGCTGTCAGCCAGGCGTTTTCTTCGAGTTCTCCTTCCAGTTGTCCAGCACCCCAGCCAGCATAGCCGAGAAAAATAGCCACGTGCGCCGGCTTGTCTGTACCGAGTGCTGCGCGAAGAGCGTCCCCGCTGGACGATAGGACAACGCCATTTGCTGTGGGCAAAGAAGATTCGAAGTGTCGATCATCGGTGTGCAGCACGAACCCTTGTTCCGGTGCGACCGGACCGCCATCAAATATCGGGACATCCAGTACTTCAGGCAACGCCGGAATACCTTGGGTTCGAGCGAGCCGACGAGCGTTCATACGGGCCATGCGGTTGATGACAAAACCCATGGCACCATTGGCGTCGTGTTGACACAGGTAAATGAGCGTGTCGCCGAAGTGGCTACCCGCCAACGAAGGCATGGCGACCAGAAAACTGTGGGAAAGGTTCGGTATCACTGGCTGAGCGCCGTACCGTAACGGGAAAATTTCCACGTGCGAATGATTTCCAGCTGATCATACTTTTTGCGCATCTCCACTGGGAAAGGCTGGAACGGCGCGGCAAGTCGGACAATTCTTTCGGCGGCTGCATCAAGTGGCTGGTAACCGGACGATGCGATGACTCTGATATCCGCCAGGGTGCCATCTTCTCGCAGCACCACGAGCAGGCGAAGATCACCGAACAAGCCAGCGTCCGGAAAATTCGCGTTGCCAATTCGCTCCACTTTTTCCCGCCAGGTGTTCAGGTATGCCGCCTCGGCCATGCTCTTGGCGGAGACGCTGGTAAGGCGACGAATGCGAGGGGCGTTGGCCGATGCATCTTCCTCTTCGGAAATTCGCGCCTCGAGACTGGCAATTTCGTGCAGCAGCGACTCGTAGTTCTGTTCCTCAAGGTGCGGGTCTTCAGCCTTGTCGCGAAGCTCAACCTCCGTGGCTACCTGGAAATCGTTGTCTCCTGTCGTTGCAACTGCGTCGATCTGGCGGGCTTGCGTAGCACTCGGGGCAGGCTCAAGTACTTGCGCGATGGGCGAAATCCTGTCGTCGTGAAAAGGTGTTCGCTCTCTTGTCGTGGGCTCACTCTTTTCGTTCGCATCGCCGCTGCCAGTCTGATTGGTGGCAGCAATATAGTCGGCGTTGTCCGGTGCCTTCTCGTCGTTATAGAGGGCCAGGACTACCTCGATACTCGGCGTGCGATCAAGGTTCAGATCGGAGGAAAACCCGACGCCCAGGATGATTGCAACATGCAGACTTGCGGCCAGAAACAGGGTAAATCCCAGGCGATCCCGTGGCTGGATAGAGGAGATGGGTGCTTCGCTCACAATGCAGTTTCAGCTCGCTGTGAGAGTCAACTTCTCGATCAGTGTACCTGCGATATCGAGACCGAATTGCGCGTCCAGTTCACGAATACATGTCGGGCAAGTGACGTTGACCTCGGTCAGATAGTCGCCGATCACGTCGATACCGACAAAACGAAGTCCCCGACGGACCAATTCCGGCCCGACAATACTGGCGATTTCGCGATCCCTCACCGTGAGTGGTCGACCTTCCCCGGTGCCCCCGGCCGCCAGATTTCCTCTTGATTCACCACTTTTTGGAATGCGAGCCAAGGCGTAGGGAACAGGCTCGCCGTCGATCATGAGGATTCGCTTGTCACCGTCACTGATCTGCGGCAAATAGCGTTGGGCCATTACCAATTCGACTTCTCGACCGGTCATGGTCTCCAGAATGACGTTGAGGTTGGGATCTTCCCGGGTGACTCGAAAGATGTTCATGCCGCCCATGCCATCGAGTTTTTTGAGTACAACGTCCCCATGCTGCGCATGGAAACTCTTCAGCACCTCCATGGAACGGGAGACGATCAATGGCGGACAACAATCCGGGAACACAGTGGCAAAGAACTTTTCGTTGCAGTCACGAAGGCTGCGTGGATTGTTAACCACCATCGCGCCGCCCTCCGCCGCGCGCTCAAGAAAATATGTGGCGTAAACGTACTCCATGTTGAAAGGCGGATCCTTGCGCATCATGACGATGTCGAACGAGGCAAGGTCACACAGCGTTGGCGCTCCGAGCACATACCAGTCAGTGCCAGCCTGCTGGTAATCCAGGGTCTGTGCGAAGTCGTCGCGCAGGCGCAAGTCGCGGGCAAACCCTTGTGCGCGATTGTCGGCATACAGGAGATCAGCGAGGGTCAGATAACTGACCCGATGACCACGAAGTTGAGCGGCTCGAATCATTGCCAGAGTCGAGTCTTTTTTCAGGCTCAAGGTGTCGAGCGGATCCATGACGAATGCGAAGTGAGCCATGTAAGGGCCGAGTCAGCGAGGGGGGGTTAAAGTAGCGGCATGTGTGCCAACCGGCAACTGAAATGAGAACGGCTTCTCCTCCCGGGACTACCTCTCTGGTCCGCCTTGTCCATAGCTGATACATATCTGGTTCGCTGGTGCGACGACCATTTCGTTGCGACATCACCTGGACAAGATCGATGGAAGTGGAACTCCGAGGCGTGCGGGTATTGGTCATTGATGACAGCAAGACTATCCGCCGAAGTGCAGAAAATCTGTTGACTAAAGAAGGCTGCGACGTCATCACGGCGGAAGATGGATTCGATGCCCTGGCGAAGATCGCGGAAAGCAATCCGGCGATCATCTTCATGGACATCATGATGCCGCGGCTGGATGGTTATCAGACCTGTGCACTGATCAAGAATCACAGTCTCTACAAATCGACCCCGGTGGTGATGTTGTCATCGAAAGATGGGCTGTTTGACCGAGCCAAGGGACGCATCGTGGGATCGGATCAGTACATCACCAAGCCATTCAGTCGCGAAGAACTGTTAGGAACGATTCGTTCGCTGGTTGTTGGCGCGTGAATCGTTTGAAGGCAGGGTAGACAACCAATAATGGCACGTATTCTTGTCGTTGAAGATTCGCCGATCGAGGCGCATCAACTGGTAAATCTGCTGGTCAAGCATGGCCACCAGGTACTGACTGCAGCGTCTGGAGACGCCGGTCTGGCCATGGCTCGTGAAGAGGTACCGGATGCAATTCTCATGGACGTGGTGTTGCCGGGCATCAACGGCTTTCAGGCGACGCGGCAAATAACTCGCGGCGCAGCAACCCAACACATTCCAGTGATCATGATCAGCTCCAAGAAGCAGGAGGCAGATCGGGTTTGGGGAGCGCGTCAGGGCGCCAGTGCCTACCTCGTAAAACCAGTCAGCGATGAACAGTTGATGACCTGTATCAACGGCGTGCTGGATCGTTGCAGCGGGGCACTGCCGTGAAGACCGCCGCTTTCAAAATTCTGCGAGAACTCCAGGTAGCCGCTCGAGCAAACAGCGTAGCGGTTCCGTTTGGCGAGAAGAATGAACCCCGGTGGCAGGGTATCGGCTATCAACTTGGTGGTGTTCGATTGGTGTCGTCGATGGGCGAAGTACTCGAAGTACTCAAGGTGCCCCGGTACACCCCGGTACCAGGGGTCCGGGAGTGGATGCTGGGTATCGCCAACATTCGCGGGCGTCTCATACCGATCATTGACCTGCATTCGTACCTCGGCATCGAACAGACGCTCCCGCAAACACTGGCACGGGTGCTGGTGGTCGAAGCAGGCCCGCTGGTCGCAGGTTTGATGGTTGAGACTTCACTTGGTATTTCGCACTTTTCGCTCAGTAGTTTTGAACCTCCTGGAGAGGAAGTACCGACTGCCTTCGCTCCTATTGTTCGCGGTATCTATCGTCAAGGTGGACGAGTCTTCCACGAAGCCCGGTTGAGCGGGTTGCTTGGCGAAGAGAAGTTTCTCAAGGTTGCCTTGCATGTTGATGAGGTCACCGAACGCCGGGAACGGCGCTCGGCAATGGAGCTGTAGCAAAGGGATTGACTATGAATAATCGAAGAATCTCACCAATCACACTGATCCTGTTGTGCGTGTTTGCGTCGTTGTGTGTGGGCCTCGTCTGGACCACTGTTATTGACGATGCCCCGCTGCAGGCGAATCACCCTCTGTTGGTCGCGTTACTCGGCCTAGGTCTGCTCAGCGCAACCGGCTGGCAGATGTTGCGTGAAGTCAGGGTGCAGCTGGCTGAGCAAGCGGCCCAAAACGAACGCAACCAATCCGCGATCCTCCAGCTGCTGGACGAACTTGCAGATCTTGCAGAAGGAGATCTGACGGTACGCGCTTCGGTAACAGAGAACTTCACCGGAGCCATTGCTGACTCGATCAATTTTGCGATTGATCAGATGCGTGAGCTGGTCACCAAGATCAATGATCTTTCCGGTCAGGTGGTCGGAGCGGCGACGTCGACCCAGGCCACCGCCAGCGGTCTGGCTCAAGCTGCTGAGAGTCAGGCGCGTGAAATCTCTGCTGCCTCCCAGGCGATCAATGAGATGGCGGCATCAATCGATCAAGTATCAGCCAACGCAGTTGAGTCCGCAGCGGTTGCCGAGCGTGCAGTGGGTATCGCAGGTAATGGGTCACAGGTAGTGCACGATACAATCAACGGAATGAACAGCATCCGTGGGCAAATTCAGGAAACGGCCAAACGCATCAAACGCCTGGGCGAGAGCAGCCAGGAGATTGGAGACATCGTCTCGCTGATCAATGACATTGCAGATCAGACCAATATCTTGTCATTGAATGCGGCTATTCAGGCATCCATGGCAGGAGACGCGGGTCGTGGATTTGCCGTGGTAGCGGATGAGGTACAGCGATTGGCAGAGCGCTCGAGTGCAGCGACCAAACAGATTGCCGCGCTCGTCAAAGCGATTCAGACCGATACACACGAAGCCGTCACGTCAATGGAGCAGACCACTGCGGAAGTCGTTGGTGGCGCAAAGCGGGCGCAGGACGCCGGTGTTGCGCTTGAGGAGATCGAAAACGTCTCGCATACGCTTGCAGATCTGATCCAGAACATATCGAATGCAGCGAGGAAACAGGCTGCAAGTGCTGGCCACGTATCCAACACGATGAGTGTGATACAGGCTATCACCGTCAAGACCGCGCAAAGCACGGACCAAACGGCCAAGTCCATCGGAAATCTGGCGGCAATGGCCAATGCGATGAAGGATTCCGTCGAAGGATTCAAGTTGCCGTAGCGCAGCGCTGGGTTGGTGATTGGTCGAAGATCCGGTTCTGCTCCGGCGCAACAGGAATGGCAAGAAAATGAGTCAAGGCCGGGAAATGTTTGCCCTTGAGTGGGTAAAGGGCGAAATCTTCGGGGCGCTCGAAGAAGCTCGGCAAGCCTTGGAGGCGTTTGCAGAGTTCGGCCGAGACGAAACGCGGATGCGTATTTGTCTGACCTCGTTACACCAGGTCCACGGCACACTGGTCATGCTCGAATTGCCTGGTGTCGCTCTGCTTGCTGATCATCTGGAGCGGCTCGCCCAAGGATTGCTGAACAAACAATTTGCAGACGATGGATTGCCTTGTGAAGCGTTGATGCAAGGGATACTCGAACTGCCGGTTCGTCTGGAACAGATTCAGGCTGGTGGGCCAGACACCGAAAGTGGTGTGCTGCCGCTGGTCAACCGAATTCGCAAGCAACTCCATCTCGATGAAGTCGCACCACCCCGCCCCGTGCAATTCGTCGCTGATGAAGCCACGCTCGACCGGTTTGAGCGCATCAATGGCCGAGCCAAGATCAAGCGAATTCGTGCTGCCTATCAGGGCGTACTGTTGGCCCTGCTGAAAGGAGAGGATGAACCGCACTTTCTCGACACGCTCAAAAAAGTAGGCGTCGGACTTGAGCGCATCTGCAAAGACACTCCCTCGGAAATACTCTGGCAGTCGTTTGGGGAGTTTGTCGACAGTCTGCGTCTGGCCACGCGACCGTTGTCCGCTGAAGTCATCAAGGTGCTGCGGCGTCTGGATGCGGAGATACGTCGCTTCGCACAGGATGGTGTCGAAGCGATTCTCGAACCTGTTCCCGAACGTTTGTTGCTGCAGTTGATCGATGCGGCTCAAGTACGCGGGCAGCCGACATCGCGGCTACTGGAAATGCGTCGGCGAATGGAGCCGGCCAACGATGGTGAGTTGTTGGCTTCCGGCCGCGAGGCGCTGGTGGCTGCCAGCCGAGTGCTTACTGAGGAGATCGCCGGAGTAAAGGATCAGCTCGACCTGCTGGTGCGAGGTGATCAGCCCGATGCCGACAAACTGGTCATACTCGCCGATTCCTTGCGACGCATTGCATCCACCTGCGGGGTGTTGGGCTTTGAAAGCTCGCGGCTGATTGTGCTGGATCAACTCGAGGTATTGGAGCGATTCAAAGACCTGACTGAACTGGACCGGGAGCAACTGTTCGGTATTGCGTCTGCGCTTGTTCAGGTTGAGGAAAATCTGGCCAGCGTCACGCATCTCACGGGCCAGACTCAACGCGCGCCCGGCGTATCGGAAGCAGAACGTCAGGTGCTGATTGAGTCCCGGACCGGGCTTGAGGCCATCAAACAGTCCATCGTTAATTTTGTTGGTAGTGGCTTTGCGAAGGAGCATCTCGAAGGTGTTGCCCGAAGTCTGCAGGGAATCAGCGCTGCACTTCGGATCACGGGTTTTGTTCGGCCAGCGAGTTTGCTTGAGGATTGCCATGCCTTTCTGGTGACGGAGATCTCGTCTCTGTCGAGCGATGGCCAGCCGGCGCAATGGGAACGGCTGGATCGGTTCGCAGATTGCCTGAGCGGCATTGACTATCACCTTGAACGACTGGTTACCAATGTCGGGGCCAAGGCCGACGATATCCTCGACGTGGTGGAGCGCAGTCTCATTGCCACCGGGTATCTGGGTCGAGGGCTGGTGTTGGCAACAATGGAGTCCGAGACAGCGCCTGCGAACGAGGTTGAGCCGTCCGTTGCCCCGGATACAGCCGTTGTCCCTGAGCCAGAGACCGCAGAAACGCAGACTGTGGCCGGCGATCCAGATACTTCGAATGCTGATGACTATGCCCTCGAAGAACTGGTCGATTCCGGTATGCCGGTTATCGACCTGGAGTCGTTGCCGATCGATGCTCCTACTCAGCTATCGACCGATGAAATCGTCAGTGAGCCTGTCTGGGAGATGGCGCCTGCCGATGCAGCCGCAGCGGATGAACTTGAACTTGCAGCGAGTGCGATAGAGGAACCATCCGCCTCGGACCTGATCCTTGGCTTGGAAATCCCCTTTGGTGAAACGTTGGAGCTTGACACGGGGACCTTGTCGATAGCCCAGGCTTTGCCAACTTCGAGCACTCCCGCCGTTGTGGTGCCAACGGAAATTGATGTCAGTGAAATCTCACTGGACGATCTCAGTGTCGAAAGCGAGCCGGCTATCGAGGAGCGCGCGATTGCAGACGAGACGACGACATCTTCGGTTGATGCAGTAGAACTGCCGCAGCCGACCGAGAACCTTGCCGTTGAATTGTCGGAGGCAGCACCAGCTGAGTCCGAGCCGGTAGCCGAAATCGAGATCGTCGAATTCGTCGCTCCCAGCGCACAGGTCATGAGCGACAGCGGTGCGGTCGAGTTCGACCTCACAGACAGTCGGTTCGATGTCCTCGAATCATATGCATCAAGCACCGAATTGGTTGATACACGAGGCGATGCGGAGATTCGCGGAGTCTTTTCTGAGGAAGCGGAAGAGGTTGTTCTGACCCTGGACGTGATGTTGTCTCGATGGCAACAGGATCCCGCTGACGAAGTTGCAGTCCGGGAAATCCGACGGGGATTTCACACGCTGAAGGGCAGCGGGCGAATGGTTGGGGCACAGCAGATTGGAGAGTTGGCCTGGGCTATCGAAAACATGCTCAATCGGGTTCTCGATGGCACACTCCACTCGGTTGGGGAAATCCAGCAGGCAGCCCGATCAGCGCGGGATCTGATGCCCGCACTGCTGCTGGCCTTCAACCAGAACATCCCTGCAGCCAGTGACAAGACAGCACAACTGATTGAACTCGCTGATGTACTCGCCAGTGGCGGGAGCCTGGTGTCCGAGGACGATGCAGCTGATTCGTTGAAGACCAGTCCGGAGCAGGAAGAGCTGTCGCTGTTTCTGGCTGAAGCCAGGGAGTACCTGGCGCTTCTGCGCAGCAAAACGGGACGACGTCGTGTTCAGCTCGACGATGAACTCCTGATGGCACTGCACTCATTCGTCGGCGGCGCCAATCTGATGGCGCCTGGTACGCTCGCGCGGTGCGCGGAACTATTGTACGAAGTCGCTCGAGCCGCCCAAGCGCAGGCTCTGCGCGGCCCCAATGTCGAAGTTGATATGGCGAGTCTCTTCCGGCAGGCAGAGGCATTTGTCGGAGCGAGTCTTGACAGACTTGAGGCCGGGATCGCGGTGGACGACCTCGCGGCGACGGATGTACTCGCGCTGGCCACATCACTGTCACAGGCAGCCGATGAAACGCCCGCTGAAGAAATGCTGCTGGGTCTGGTGCAGCTTGAAGCCGTACTCGGTGCCAGAGCGTCCTTTGATGCCTGGAGGATCGGACCTCCAGCGCCTGGTTTTGTTGATCAGTTTATTGCTTCGATGCGCGCGATACAGGGCGCAACTTTTCGACCTCAGATCATTGATATTGCCAAGGCGTTGATCCAGGCCATCGTTCAGCTGGACACCAACGCGCAATTGTCCAGGTCGGCCCACGCCGTTCTGCTGGAAAGTTGTGAACGACTGTTGCAGGTCATTGATGCGATCGGCACGGATCAGTTCCTGCCACGTGTTGACGATGTTGTGACCAAGCTGGGTGATCTTGCAGGTGTCGATACGCTAGTTCCTTTGGTCCAGGAATTGCCTGGCCGCGTGTCGGCCTCCGTCTTGCCGATCGCCGCGCGGATCGAAGCTCCTTCTGCGGTGGAAATACTGCCGGTTCAACGTAACGACACCGGAGTATCGATATCCGGTGCAGAGATTACGCAGGTAGATCGCGAAGCCGAGCAGCTGGACACAGAGCTTGCCGAAGTCTTTTTCGAAGAGGCCGAAGAACTGCTTGAGGCACTAGACACCAGCGTTCAGGCCTTTGTGCTTGACGGCAGGAATGGCTTGCCGCTCGAAAATATGTTGCGCGGATTGCACACGCTGAAAGGAAGTGCGCGCCTCACGGGCCTCGGAGTAGTGGGTGATCGCGTACACAAGCTGGAGTCCTTCCTCAGCGGGCTTCAGTTCGGCCGCGATGAAATCACCCCAGCAATACAGCAGCAAGTTCAGGATAGCTTCGATGCGATATCGACCCTGACGATTCGTATTCGTGAGCATTATCGCCACAAATCAGACACGGTTGGTGATGAGCACAAGTCGGTTGTACCACCCAGTGAAGCTGCTGCTGCGACCAATTCACGGGATCTGATTCAACGGGGCGAAGAGAAACTGACGCCCCTGTCTTCCCACCCTGGTACCGCATCGAACTCGGAAGCAGCCGGACCGGATATGATCCGAGTGCGTGCGAATCTGCTTGAAAAGCTGGTGAATCTTGCCGGTGAAAGCAGCATTCTGCGAGCGCGGGTTGAACAGGGGATCAACGACTTCACGGTAGCCCTTGATGAGATGGGAATCACCATCGAGCGGCAGCGCGAACAACTTCGACGCCTTGAACTCGAGACTGATGCACAGGTGGTAGTGCGAGCTGAACGCGCGGATCGCAAACAAGAGTATTTCGATCCATTGGAGATGGATCGTTATTCTCAACTCCAGCAGCTTTCGCGCGCGCTTTCGGAAAGTGCGTCAGACATGCTCGACCTGAAAGACACGTTACAGTTCAAATCGCGGGAAGCCGAGACCATCCTGTTGCAACAGGCGCGGATAAACACCGAGTTGCAGGAAGGTCTCATGCGAACGCGCATGGTCCCGTTCAGTCGCCTGTTGCCGCGGTTGCGCAGAATCGTGCGGCAGGTTTCCCAGGAATTGAAGAAAGAAGTTGAGTTTCATGTTTTCAATGCTGAAGGTGAACTCGATCGAAACCTTCTCGAACGTATGGTTCCTCCGCTTGAGCACATGCTTCGTAATGCCGTAGATCATGGCATTGAGTCGACGATGGTCCGACGTAGTTTCGGCAAATCGGTGCCGGGACGAATTGATCTTCGACTTTCCAGGGAAGGTGGGGATATCGTTATCGAGATATCCGACGACGGCGTCGGCATCGATATCGAGACGGTGCGTGCAAAGGCGATGGAGCGCGGAATGCTCAGGCCGGATGCCAATCTCAGCGATGATGAAGTGCTGGATTTTATCCTGGCTCCCGGTTTCAGCACGGCAAAATCACTGACGCAAATTTCCGGCCGCGGAGTTGGGCTCGACGTTGTTAACAATGAAGTTAAGGCGCTGGGTGGCAGTGTCGGAATTTACAGCTCCCCGGGTAAGGGAACGCGTTTTGCCCTGCGGGTGCCATTCACCGTCTCTGTCAATCGTGCACTCATGGTAACCGTTGGCGATGATCAGTACGCCATTCCGCTTAACACGATAGAAGGGATCGTGCTGGTGGATAACTCCGAGTTACAGGCGATCTATTCGTCCGAGAACAAGCTGTTTGAATATGCAGGGCTCGCGTATCGAGTGCGTTACCTGGGCCGCTATCTCGGACGCAATCTCCCCAATGTAACGGGACGTGGTGGCGTGCCGCTGGTGCTGGTGCGGTCGGGTGAACAATCGATGGCAGTGGCGGTCGATGGAGTCCAGGGCAGTCGTGAAATTGTGGTGAAAAGCCTCGGTCCGCAATTTGCTGGCGTTGGTGGGATTTCCGGCGCAACCATACTGGGCGACGGAAGTGTCGTAGTCATTTTGGATCTGCTCGCGTTGATTCGTACTCAGGGGCGTGATGGATTAGGGTCAGTGACACGTGATGTTGCCAACCACGTTCATACACGATGTGTCATGGTAGTGGACGACTCCGTCACTGTACGCAAGGTCACGACGCGACTGCTTGAACGACAAGGCATGGATGTGATTGTGGCGAAGGACGGGGTTGAGGCGATTTCTCTGCTTGGAGAGCGCACCCCCGATATCATGTTGTTGGATATAGAGATGCCCCGCATGGATGGTTTCGAGGTCGCCCGACAGATGCGGCACGACCCGAGGATTGCTCGAATTCCGATTATCATGATCAGTTCCCGTACGGGGTCCAAACACAAGGACCACGCCCTCTCGTTAGGCATAGATCGCTTTCTCGGCAAGCCGTTCCAGGAAAACGAACTGCTGGCAGCGATTGATGAACTAGGACAGAGGAGGTAAGTCATGCGTCAGCCGGCTGTTCGTCAAGCAGAGGAACTGGCCTGTGTGGTGCTGCCACATGAAGAGCTGAGCCTGCTCGTACCAAATGACTGTGTTGCGGAAATCCTGCCGTGGCGCCGAGTGAAGCCAGTGCCCGGGATGCCTCGATGGTGCCTTGGTACGCTCGGATGGCGCGGTCAGACGGTGGTTGTCATCGACTTCCAGCTCTTGACTGACGATAGCGCGCAGTCGCGCTTGAATCGACGAGCGTTGGTGGTTATGCACCGGACGACCAGTCGAGAGGGCATGTCGTTCTACGCGATTGCAAGTTCTGGACTGCCTCGCCTGCTTCATCTTGCCGAAGATGAAGTCAGGGATGTTGAGGATGGGAATGCCTCGGGTGCAATCCTGTCGCACCTGACGTTAGGGACAGAGGTGGTCGTTGTGCCGAACCTACGCTATCTCGAAGACCAGGTCAGCACCGTGAATTGATGGTCTGAATCGGCAACGATTCAAGAATCCCAGCCCCACCCATGGCGTACAGCGGCCAACGCCGCGAGTGGGGCTGTTTCGGCTCTCAGTACCTGACCTCCCATTCCATGTCGAACAATGCTGTGTGATTCAAACCAGCTGAGTTCACGTTCTGACCAACCGCCTTCCGGGCCTACCAACAGTGTGGTCGGCATCAGGGGCAGGGTCAGCGGCAGGGAAGGAGCCCCCGGATGCAGTGCGATCAATTGCCGAGAGGACTCGATGTGTGAATTTCTCAGCTCGTCGAGTTGAATCGGTCCGACCAAGGTCGGCAGAAAACGGGTGCCGCTTTGTTCACACGCCGAAACCACGATCTTTCGAATATGCGACAGTCGGCGTTCTTCACGGTCCTCACCCCAGTGCACGTTTGCCCGATCGGTGGTGAGGATGGCGATGTACTGAACACCCAGTTCAACCGCTTTTTGCAGTGCTCGATCGAAAGCATCACCTTTCAGTAGCGCCAGTCCAAGGCCGAGCGGATGTGGAATCGGTGCATCCGGGAGCCCTTCCTGCAAGAGAACCGAACACGTGCGTTTGCCTGTTTTGGCAACCAGTGCCAGCCATTCGCTGCCGCGTCCATCAAAGACGCAGACGGAATCTCCCGGCTGTAGGCGCAGTACACGCAGAAGATGGTGGGATTGTTCTTCGCTCAAGTCGAGTTCGTCACCCGCGGTCAGTGAGCGGTCAGGCCCAATGAACAATCGCGTGTTTCGCATCGACGAAGCAAGTGCTACAGAGTACTCAAAGCATCGGCGATGCGACGGCTCGCACCCCAGCGATTGAGCGTGTACAGATGGAAACCGGGGGCGCCAGCCTTGAGCAACTCTTCGCACAGACGAATGCAGACGTCGCAGCCGAAATCACGAATGGCTGTTTCATCGTCGGCAATGCTTTCCAGTTTTTTGAGCATCCATCGTGGAATGTCAGCACCGGCTTTGGCTGAGAAGCGGACGATGCTTTCAACGCTGGTGATGGGCATGATTCCCACATGAATCGGTATGGTGATTCCACGCGCTGCGCACCGTTCTCGAAAGTCGTAGTAGGCGTACGGGCTGTAAAAATACTGCGTAATTGCGCTGGTAGCACCGGCATCGACTTTGGCTGCGAAAAAGTCCAGGTCAGACGCGGGAGATGCGGCGTCTGGATGAACCTCGGGATATGCGGCCACTTCGATTTCAAAGTGATCACCGAAATGTTTCCGAATCAAGGTGACAAGCGCCTGGGCGTTGGCGGCTCGCAACGAACGTCCGAGGCCAGAAGGGACGTCGCCACGCAAGGCCACGATTCGACGTACCCCGATCTGTCGATAGCGCTCCAGCAGGTTTACGACGGTGTCATCGGCGTCGGCTCCCATCGACAGATGTGGCGCCGCCTGATGTCCGGCTGCCAGCAGAGCGGCGACCGTTTCGAAAGTACCTTCTCTGGTCGAGCCGCCGGCACCATACGTAACTGAATAGAAGAGGGGTTTGGCGCTCTGCAAGCGTGGGACGACGTTCTGCATCAACTTGCCGACGCCGTCACCCTCCCTCGGCGGGAAGAACTCAAAACTGAGGCGTGTCATCGTTCTTCCCTCGATTCAGGTCCTGTGGGCAGCTCCGAGACAGGATCAGCCGCGCAGAGCGGCTGCCTTGTCGGTTCGCTCCCAGGTGAACTCGGCTTCGGTGCGGCCAAAGTGTCCGTAGGCTGCCGTGTTCCGATAGATGGGTCGCTTAAGGTTCAGCATCGCGATCAAACCCCGTGGCCGCAAGTCAAAATGTTCACGTACAAGTTGAACGATTTTCTCGTCAGCAATTTTACCGGTACCGAAGGTATTGATACTGATGGAGGTTGGTTCTGCCACGCCGATTGCATAACTGATCTGGATTTCGCACCGGGCGGCGAGGCCGGACGCGACGATGTTCTTGGCAACATAACGACCCGCATAAGCCGCGCTGCGGTCAACCTTCGATGGATCCTTGCCGGAAAAAGCGCCACCACCATGACGGGCCATGCCACCGTAGGTGTCAACAATGATCTTACGACCGGTTACGCCGCAGTCACCAACTGGACCACCGATGACAAACTGGCCGGTTGGATTGATGAAGTACTTGGTCTTGGAGGAGAGCCAGTTAGCAGGCAGAACGGGCTTGATGACTTCTTCCATCACCGCCTCTCGCAGATCCTTCTGGCTGACGTCCGGCTCATGCTGCGTGGACAGTACAACGGCCTCAATGGCACTCGGTCTGCCCTCGGAATCGTAGCGGAACGTGATCTGCGATTTTGCATCCGGACGCAGGAATTTCAGAGTGGATCGTCGTTTGTCGGCCTGCTGCTTCACCAGAAGGTGTGCGTAGGTGATCGGGGCTGGCATCAACACTTCTGTTTCGTTCGTGGCGTAACCGAACATCAGGCCTTGGTCGCCTGCGCCTTGTTCCTTGCCATCCGACTCGTCCACGCCCATGGCGATATCGGCGGACTGCATGCCCAGGGCGTTAATGACGGTGCACGCCTCGGGATTGAAACCGATGGCGTCGCTGTCATAGCCGATTTCAGCGATGACCTTGCGAACCAGCTGATCGATATTGACCTTGGCGTTGGTGCGAATTTCTCCAGCGACAACGACGATGCCGGTCTTGATCAACGTTTCGCAGGCAACACGCGATTCGCGGTCCTGAGCCAGCATGGCGTCCACGATGGCGTCGGAGATTTGGTCTGCCATCTTGTCGGGATGACCTTCGGAGACGGATTCGGAGGTAAAAACGGAATACTCGGCCATGAAACACGGTTCCTTTTGACAGGGAGATATGACTTGCGCTGACCATCGGTATTGAACAGTTAACGGGCAGCTAAAACGTGCCGTGATTGTAAGCGAATTGCACTGCAGCAAATTGCGACAGCTACACGAACTGGGGACAATGGGCGTCGCAATACGGAGAGATGGAAATAAATTGTCAAGAATAGAGCGCGCCAACGCGATTCGGGTGCTGTCGATGGATGCGGTGGAGAAAGCCAAGTCCGGCCACCCCGGTGCGCCAATGGGTATGGCAGATGTGGCGGAAGTACTGTGGGTCGATCTGCTGCGACATGATCCTGCTGATCCAGGTTGGTGGGATCGTGATCGCTTCGTACTGTCCAATGGACACGCTTCGGCGCTGCTTTACTCGCTGTTGCACCTCACCGGGTACGCCTTGTCCATGGACGATATCAAACAATTCCGACAGCTTGGTTCCCGAACGGCCGGGCACCCTGAAGTCCATGAGTGCCCTGGTGTCGAAACAACGACAGGGCCTTTGGGCCAGGGTTTCGCCAACGCGGTGGGCATGGCGCTGGCCGAGTCTCGGCTGGCACGCGAGTTCAATCGGGATGGCCACTCAGTGGTCGATCACCGCACCTGGGTGTTTGTTGGTGACGGTTGTCTCATGGAAGGTATCTCGCACGAAGCCGCTTCGCTTGCCGGTGCGCTCCACCTCGGCAAGCTCATCTGCATCTACGACAAGAACGGCATATCGATTGATGGCGATGTGAACAGCTGGTTTCCGGAGGATGTCGCAACGCGCTTTGAAGCGTATGGCTGGCGAGTCATCCGTAATGTGGATGGCCACGATGCGTTGGAAATTCAAAGGGCGCTCAACGCGGCCATGAAAACTGATGGCAGGCCAACGCTGGTCATGTGCCGGACCATCATAGGCTACGGTGCCCCAGGCAAGCAGGGGACCGCCGGGGCCCATGGAGCGCCGCTTGGCGCGGAACAGATCAACCTCGCCCGCAAGAATTTCAATTGGGGCAGCGCGCCGTTTGAAATGCCAGACCACATCTATTCCTCGATGGATTGTCGTGGTCGCGGTGGCGAACTGCGACGGAGCTGGCAAGAGCGCTTTGCCGGTTACCGGTCGGCATACCCGGAACTCGCCAGGGAGTATGAAAGACGCATGGGAGGCGCGCTTCCAAGCGATTGGGATGATGGGTTAAAGGCCTTGATCGAGCAGGAAATGGCGGCTCCCAAGTCAATTGCTACCCGCGTTTCCTCGCAAAATTGTATTGCAGCAGCGGCAGCCAAAATCCCTGAGCTGTTCGGTGGTTCGGCGGACCTCACCGAGTCGAACGGTACGCACTGGCCAGGCGCTGGTGATCGATACCTCAGCTACGGTGTTCGAGAGTTTTCGATGACAGCCATCACCAATGGTGTGGTATTGCACGGTGGAATCCGTCCCTTCAGCGGTACATTCCTGGTGTTCATGGAATACGCGCGCAATGCTGTTCGTCTCGCAGCGCTGATGGGGCTGAATAACATCCTCGTCTACACCCACGACTCCGTTGCACTGGGTGAGGACGGTCCAACCCATCAGCCCATCGAACAACTGACGAATCTGCGCACCACGCCGAACATGCAGACTTGGCGTCCATGTGACACGGTCGAAACCGCAGTTGCCTGGCAGCAGGCGCTGCTGTCGCGCAACCAACCGTCTGCGTTGGTGCTGACGCGCCAGAAAACCGAGCCCCAGCCTCACACCAAGGCAACCGTGGCAGGCATAGCCAAAGGCGGTTACGTCGTGTGCGAAGCTCAGGGAGGAGCGCCGAAATTGATCCTTATCGCCACCGGCTCTGAAGTTGCGCTGGCAGTGCAAGCTGCGAGGCATCTCACGGCAGAAGGGGTAAGCGTTCGGGTAATCTCCATGCCGTGTACGGAGCGGTTTCTGGCGCAGGATGTGGCCTATCGGGACAGCATTTTGCCGCCGACGATTCGTGCGCGGGTCGTGGTCGAAGCGGCCCACCCGGGTTACTGGTATCGATTTGTCGGTCTGGACGGCGCAGTCGTCGGCATCGAGCGATTTGGATTGTCAGCGCCAGGGAATGAAGCCATGGCAGCCTGCGGGATCACCGTTCCGCATGTTGTTGCGAGTTGCAAGCGAGTGATTGACCAGCTCGCCTGATATTTTTGTATAGACTCCGGCGAGTTGTCGATCAGTGCTGGTTCTGGTCCGTCGGGAGCACAGGGACAGGAGTAATGGATTGCCAAAACTGATGCGTGATATCTCGCTGTCCGGGCAACGCGTGCTGATACGTGAAGACCTCAATGTCCCGGTGAAGAATGGCAAAGTCGTAAGCGATGCGCGGATTCTTGCAGCGTTGCCGACCATTGCGCAGGCGGTCGCGGCAAATGCCCGGGTCGTGGTGATGTCGCATCTGGGACGTCCTAAAGAAGGCCTGTTTGAAGCTGAATTTTCCCTCGCGCCGGTCGCACATCGATTGTCGGAGCTGCTGGGTGTTGCCGTGCCGCTGCTGTCCTCTCTTGCGGACATACAAACAGTGCAGCCAGGCAAGGTTGCACTGCTCGAAAACGTGCGTTTCCTTGTCGGTGAAGACAAGAACTCGGACGTGCTTGCCAGGCAGATGGCGGATTCGTGTGACGTCTATGTAATGGATGCGTTTGCGACGGCGCATCGTGCACAGTGCTCGACACACGGTATTGCCAAGTTTGCCAAAATCGCCTGCGCTGGACCTTTGCTTGCAGCAGAACTGGAGGCGTTGGGAAAGGCGCTGTTGGCACCGGCTCATCCCATGGTTGCGCTGGTTGGCGGATCGAAGGTTTCGACCAAGCTCGAAGTACTCCAGTCCCTGGCGACGATTGCTGACAGCATCATGGTTGGCGGTGGTATTGCGAATACGTTCATTGCCGCCGCCGGCTACAACGTCGGCCTATCGTTGTACGAACCAGATCTCCTGGAAATGGCAAAACAGATCGCCACCAAGGTGAAAATACCGCTGCCGGAAGATGTGGTGGTCGCCAAAGAAGTTTCGCCGTCCGCGATTGCGGAAGTAAAAGCCCTCAAGGATGTGGCCGCTGATGACCGCATTCTGGATATCGGCCCGAAAGCCGCCCGCGCCTGGGCAGAAGCTCTCGCCGACTCGAAGACGATTCTCTGGAATGGTCCAGTCGGCGTCTTCGAGATGGATCAGTTTGGAGAAGGCACCAGAGTGCTCGCGGAGGCAATTGCAAGAAGCTCGGCTTTTTCAATCGCCGGTGGAGGCGACACTCTGGCTGCCATCGACAAATATGCTGTCGCTGACGGCATATCCTATATTTCCACCGGTGGTGGTGCGTTCCTCGAGTTCGTCGAGGGTAAACCGCTACCGGCGGTGCAGATTCTGGAAGCTCGCGCGCAGTCGTGAGCCGTTAACGTTAACAAGCAATCACACAAGATCAGGTAGATAGCCATGGCTTTGATCAGTATGCGACAGATGCTCGACCACGCCGCCGAACACAACTACGGCGTGCCAGCGTTCAACGTCAACAACCTCGAACAGATGCGAGCCATCATGGAGGCGGCGCAGGAAACGAATTCTCCGGTGATTGTGCAGGCATCGGCCGGGGCGCGAAAATATGCCGGCCCCAATTTCCTGCGACACCTGATCCTGGCAGCGGTCGAAGAATTTCCCGATATCCCGGTAGTCATGCACCAGGACCACGGTGCGTCCCCGGCAGCCTGTCAGCGATCGATCCAGATGGGGTTTTCGTCGGTCATGATGGACGGCTCGTTGCTCGAGGATCAGAAAACTCCAGCCGAATACAGCTACAACGTCGAAGTGACACGACGTGTTGTCGACATGGCACACGCCTGCGGCGTTTCGGTGGAAGGTGAACTCGGTTGCCTTGGATCACTGGAAACCGGTATTGCCGGTGAGGAAGATGGGGTAGGCGCGGTCGGGGTAATGAGCCACGACATGATGTTGACGGACCCTGAACAGGCGGCCGATTTTGTCAAGGCGACCAGGGTCGATGCGCTGGCTATTGCCATTGGCACTTCACACGGCGCGTACAAGTTCTCTCGCCCACCAACCGGCGACATACTGGCGATTGAACAGATCAAGGCAATCCACAAGCGCGTGCCGAATACCCATCTCGTCATGCATGGCTCGTCTTCGGTTCCTCAGGATTTGTTGAAGATGATCAACGAATACGGCGGCGAGATCCCGGAGACCTACGGCGTACCACTATCCGAAATCCAGGAAGGTATCCGGCACGGGGTTCGCAAAGTGAACATCGATACAGACCTGCGGTTGGCGGCGACTGCGGCTATTCGCAAGCACCTGTTTACGAACCGGAGCGAATTTGATCCGCGCAAGTACCTGACCGATAGCGTCAAGGCGATGAAAAAAATTGTGATCGAGCGATATGAAGCGTTTGGGACCGCCGGCCAGGCTTCCCGGATCAGACCGATATCACTGGAGTCAATGTTCTCGGCCTACGCAAAAGGTAGCCTCGACCCCCTGGTGAACTGACAGTTCTGCGTTGCGCGGAGAGGCAGAGTTCTCAGCGGCGCGATTGCGCGGGCAATTGCGTCCCTGGTCCATTCGCGATTCCTCACCGCCCCCCGAAGAACTTGACGCCTATCGTCGGTTCTACGGATTTTCAAGCGACGTCGATCATCGAATCGGCACTCTGGAGAGTGGCGGCCAGAGCATTGTCGTGCAGGCGTTCATCCCGGACCGCCCGGTCGCGACGGCGGTGGTCGTCCATGGATACTACGATCACGTTGGCCTGTTTGTTTACCTGATCGAACACCTGCTGTCCCGAAACGTTTCGGTGCTCAGTTGTGATCTTCCCGGCCACGGATTGTCGAGCGGCGATCGTGTCACCATCGACTCCTTTGATACCTACGTCGCGGTCGTGCGAGCAGTGATCACGCAGTCGATGTCCGAACCTTCTGCGCGGCTACCCAAACCGATGCATCTGCTTGGTCAGAGCATGGGTGCCTCCATTGTCGTCGAGTACGTCGAACAGCACGGTCTGACCGACGTCGGATCGATGACATTGATTGCACCGCTGCTGCTGCCGCACCGATGGGCGCTGAATCGATGGGTATTCATGTTGGTCCGCCCGTTCGTGAAGTCTCGGCCGCGGGGCAAAACAAGCCCGACCGATCAGCCGGAATTTCAGGCGTTGCGAGCGGTTGATCCGCTACAGGCGCAAATATTGCCAGTGCAATGGGTGACGGCGATGGTGGCGTGGGAAAAGCGGTTCGAGCGATACCCCGTCCGTCCTGATATTCGGCCGTTCATCGTTCAAGGGACAGGGGATCACGTCGTCTCCTGGCGTTATAACCTGCAGGTCCTGCGCCGCCGCTATCAACCGGTGGTCCTGGAGTTACCGCAAGCCACCCATCATCTTGTC
>JANNBJ010000002.1:0-2868 GCA_031385325.1 Gammaproteobacteria bacterium
AACGGAGCCACGATGAGGAATGGTGCGGCGCAGCCGCTTACCGTTTCTTGCCAATTGAGAGTCAGCAATTGAGTGGGGCGCGTGCCCAGACCGCTGGGCTTGGTCAATTGGCGTGCAGCATTTGACAAGAATCCCGGAGCACGCTCCGGGCGAGGACCGCAGCCTGAGCCGCATGAAAATACAAACAGTCTTCATGTTCGCAGCAACCACCCTGGCCCTGGTAACGACGTCCAGCATCTCGTCAGCAACACCCCGCAGATGAAACTCTTCACCACCTTGAGGATTTGGCATCGCATGCAAGGCGATCTGCGGATTCACCTGCAGATCACGAAATTTCGGCGACATGTTGACGATGAACAACCACAGTTCTCCGTCAGCGAGCACGGGAAATACCGGATGTACCCGTGGACTGTGATCCGACGCAACCGTTGCAAGAAAGGCTGAAGCGTTGGCGTTACCTTGGTACAGCAGCCGTTTACCGGCTGCTGCAAGGTCCGTACTCATGGATTCGAAGTGATGCCAGGGCACCGTCTTTCGCTTTAGCACGGCGCAGGTGCCAGTCTTACTTCTGCGGGTTGACCAGATACTTCGTGCCGGTCGCCATACGGCCATAGCCCGCAGCATTGCCAACATCCAGCATGCCTGCCAGACCAATCTCGTTAGAGTAGTGACTGGCAAACGTGGAGCCGATTTCATTGGCCACCCGCTCACGCAGTTCCTGCGCACGTTTCGGTCCGACCTTCTGCAGGAAGGGCGTCAGTAACCAGCCGCCCAGACCCCAGGCCATACCGAAGTTGCGGGACAGCGTCGTGGTCGAACGCTCGAGGCCACCGTAGATGTACACCTGCTTGTGCGTTGACGAGCCATAACGGTTGAAGTCGCCACCCTTGCGGGCCTGCGCGACCTCCATCGCCGACAGCAGATTACTGGCAAGCGTACCGCCGCCGGTGGCATCGAATGCAATCGTCGCATCCGTTGCGGCCAAGGCTTCGGTGAGCTCATCCATGAATTTCGGTGAACTGGAATCCACCACGGTTTTCGCACCGATGTCCTTGAGGATCTTCACCTGTTCCGGCTTGCGCACGACGTTGACGAGATCGACGCCATCCTTCAGACAGATCTTCTGCAGCATCTGGCCAAGGTTCGACGCAGCCGCGGTATGTACCAGCGCCTTGTGACCTTCCATGCGCATTGTGTCGACCATACCCAGTGCAGTCAGCGGATTCACGAAGCAGGATGCGCCCTGTTTCGACGTTGTGCCTGGGTGCAGGACCAGACACTGGTTCACCTTGAGGCGACGATACTCGGCATACATGCCACCACCAAGCACACCGACGGTTCGGCCCATCAATGCCTTGGCGGAAGGCGAGTCACCGGTTGCGACCACTACCCCACCACCTTCGTTTCCGGCCGGCAGGGATTGCCCGACTCGTGCCTGCATGCCACGCATGATGGCGGGGGCGACGTTCAAGGTCAGCACACCATCGCTCGCAGCCAGTGTCGATATGTCCGCGGCGCTGAACAGAAGTCCAAGGTCGGACGGATTGATCGGGGATGCTTCGACTCTGACGATGACCTCGTCCGGCGCAGGTTCGCCGGTATCGTGCTGCCGAAGTGCGAGTACGCATCGGCCATCGGCGTTCAGAGTGGAAGTCAGTTGTCTGCAGTTGTTATACGCGTTTGTCATGATCTCAACCCATCTTGAAGAAACAGACTTTGTTGCCGTCCAGATCGCGGATATAGGCGCCGTAGAAGCCTGGTCCGCGTTGATTCGGCGCACCTTCATCGGCAGCGCCCAGGTCGCGTGCCTTCTTGTAGACCGCATCAACTTTCGCCGTGCTGTCGCAGGTGACGGCAACCATCGTGCCGTTACCGACCGAGGCTGGTTTTTCATCGAAGGGCAGGCAGACGCCAAACATTGGCGCGCCAGGGCCGGTACCAAACAGTTTGATGCGGTCCATACCCATGATGAGAGTGGCGCCGAGTTCCGCCAGTACCGCGGTATAAAATTGTTCTGCCTTGGCGATATCTTTCACGCCGAGCAATGTGTAGCCGATCATGCTGACTCCTTGATTTGATTGGTGAATCGGGGTTTAAGGGTTTGGCTCAAGGCCGAGATGCTAGCACGCCATCCGGACCGCTGGATCAGGTTTATCCCGCGGCAATCCGAGGGACGCTTCGAGACCCGCCAATTCCTGCGCATCGATTGCACCTTGTCGGAACAATCCCGACATCGCGGCTTGAACGATATAAGCCGCACTGACTTCAAAGTGATCGCGCAGATCGGCCCTGTCCTCCGAAAGGCCATAACCATCGGTCCCCAGCACTTCGACAGGACCGGGCAGGAAGGGAACGATGGTCGACGCCATGACCTTCAGATAGTCCGTGACAACCACAAAGACACCGTGCTCGGCCGCGAACAGTTCCTGCACATGGGGTTGCCTTGGCATGTCAGTCGGCTGAAGACGATTTGTGCGCTGCACGGACTGCACTTCACGCGCCAGTTCGACATAACTGGTCACACTCCAAAGACACGCACCGATGCGGGCATCGCGCAATCGTTGCATGGCCTCCAGCGCTTCCTGCACCAGAGCGCCGCTGACCAGCAGGTGCACGAGCGGCCGACCTGGCAATTCCTGGCGGGAAAAACAGTAGGCACCACGCAGAATATCCTGTTCGTTGACGTGCACAGGCATCGCCGGCATGGGGTAGTTGGCGTTGTACAGGGTCAGGTAGAACATCACGTCTTCCTGCGCCTCATACATCCGGCGAATGCCATCACGAACGATGACAGCAACTTCAAAGCCGAAAGCCGGGTCGTAACAGACCATATTCGGCACGGTACTGGCGAGCACATGCGAGTGCCCG
>JANNBJ010000011.1:0-2654 GCA_031385325.1 Gammaproteobacteria bacterium
ACCCGGTCGTCAGCAACCTGTTCAACAAAGTCGTCTCAATACTGCAGGACGGCGTTCTTGACCCGGATGAAGCTGCCGACCTGATGAGTGCTTTGCGTGGATTGACCGGAGAAGAGTCGGTCTCTGGTGAGCTTGCGAAAGCGACCACGCTTCCAATCGACCTGCCAGTTCAATCCATAGTCTTTCCTTCGCGTAAGTTTCTTCTGACCGGCACATTTGCTTTCGGTACACGCAAGCAATGCGAAGACGCGATTCAAAACATGGGAGGCATACTGGCCGGGAGTGTTTCGAAGAAGCTCGACTATCTGGTGGTCGGAACCTATGTCACCGACAGCTGGGTGCACGAGACATTTGGGCGAAAGATTCAGAAAGCTGTCGAGTACCGTGAACAAGGAGTGCCGTTGGTGATAGTCACCGAGGAGCACTGGGCAAACGAGGGAAGGTTCACGATTTAAACTGAATTCTGCCAAACGAAAGAGGGGTAACCGATGGAAGCACTTGGAATCGTGGGCGCCTTGTTCACGCTGGTCGGACTATTGCTGGCGATCCTGATCCCGTTTTTTGTCTACGGGACGAACGTCCGAACGAAGGAAACGGCTCTGGCGTTGAAAGAAACGAACAAGCTTCTGGCGGAGATCATGGATCGGATGCCAGCGAGGAGGCTTGAATGAACCACCGCGGTTGGAGGTAGGCTAATGGCAACTAAGAGTGCGCCCTCGAAGGAACTCGTTCTAAAACACCGTCGAGCCGCGGACTACCGAACGGTATACGCAGAGCAGATCATGGTTTCCGATGTGAACGACCGGATTTTGTTGACCGTCTGTGATGACATCGTCGACTTGGAGGAGAAGTTCGAGCTCATTGGAACAGACACAAAGCCAAGATATGTACTGGCAAAGGACGGCATTACTTCTAAAGGCGTCCGAGAGGATCGGCTTGGGTTGCTTATGACCCCTCAGATCGCAGTAAAGTTAGTGACCCTTCTCGTTGGAAATTTAGCAGCGCAAGGAATTCAAATTGCCGGTATCGAAATCCAAGAAGCCCCAAAAGAGACGTAGGCGTCCCACGCCGAGGGTCGAACGGATGGCTGTCGTTGGGGCGCCTGTCGAGCCTGCCGTTGTGATCGCAGGACCGATGAAAATGGCTGCTGGAGCAGACTTTTGGGTCGGCGAGACGATTCAGAAGGATGATGGACCTATCAATTCTCACGCGCCGCTCCCGAATCCTGTGGTGAAATCCGTTGCGCCTGTTTACTCTGGTAACGTCTCCGTGCTCCCCGCGCGTGATTTGGCCAGTGAAGAGATGCGAAACGATTTGCTTGCACTTGTAGACGAAGAGTTCGATGGTCAGGCGTACTTGGAACAGGCACGAAAGATTGCACAGAGCCTTCCGCATTCGCTCGTTGGTGGTATTGATATTTACGTCGACGAGGACGATGGTCGCGGATGCTTTAATTGGCATGTGGATGGACGGTCTGCGTTGCTCATTATTGATGGGTCGGATAGCGCTTTTTACACGGTTGCACGGAGAAGGAAGCCAGGCCAGGCCCCCGTTCAGTCGTCTGGCCGATTCGAACTATCTGGCAACCTTCCGCAATGGTTAACCGGCGTGCTAGTTGGTGCATGATTCCTCCAGACGAAGAACTATGTGTATTCATGAGGGCGGGCAAGGACAAGTATCGCGCCCAGCTATTTCGACCACGACCTAAAGATTCCGCAAACCCAACGCTGAGCACGTGTCGGACCCAAATCGGAGCCGAAAATCTTCGGGCATCCGGCGAGGTCTACGCTGGAAACACTGGCGATGTACTTGGCGATTATGCCCTGTTCTTGGCGCAGGCAGCCTACGACGAGCAACTTACGGCGGATGAAACAGCGGGGTTGTATGAAGGCCACGTGGACGTAGGTGGTTGGCCAGACGCTGGCCCGGATGCCCGGTTGGCAGTTGCGAACACTCTATTTGCGGCGTCCAGAAAATCTTCGCCTGAACGTTATCCTCTGTCCTCGCTCGCGTAAGGGCGTTTTCCTACAGACGCGATTCGATATTTTATGGATCCTGCCCCTGCGTCACCTGCAGAGCCTCATGCGCTCAGCATCACGGGCCGTAGTGGTGAGCAGCCGGGGGCTCCCGGCGCCAACACCGACACCGGTTAAAGGTCAAGACTTGAACCGCTGTATAACCATCCAGTAATCTCCCTCATGCACATCGGTGTAGCGCCAGGGAAGGATCTCCTGCCATTTGATCGCTGCGACATACCCACTGGGGGTTGGTATGGGCGAGAAGGAACCGACGAGGCTCGGGCTGACCCGAGCACAATTCATCAAGCAATTCGCAAGACTTACAGCAAAGCAACAATCCAAGGTAGAACAAGTGATCGTCAGGGTTTGGCGCGTTCGCGCTGGGAGAAAACCCCTACCAGGTTCTCGATCGCTCTGATTTCGTCCTCGGTCAAATCGAGCAGAAGGTCGAATAATCGGTTGGCGGCCATATACGCTTCCGGATTTTCAGTGGCGATTTGATCCAACTCAGCGTCGCCAGTGCCCGGGCGTTTCTGGCCGGTACCCTTGAGCAGCCAATCGGTATTGACTCGCAATAGTTCGGAGAGCGCAGAGACCAGATAGGTTCCTTTTGCTGTGCCGGCCTCGATCTTCGAG
>JANNBJ010000023.1:0-15477 GCA_031385325.1 Gammaproteobacteria bacterium
CACAAGAACAACGTTACCCGACTGCAGGTGACCGCAGTCATCAAGTCCGTACAGCGCCGTGGCATAGTTCAGCAGCAGACCAGCAGCCGCCTGGCTCGTTAACACCGGTGGTACTTCAAGGCAGCTGGTCGCCGGCAGCGACAGGAATTCGGCAAACGCACCGCCAGCAAGACCCATGACACGGTCGCCGACAGCCCACTGGCTCACGCCGTCGCCAAGTTGAACTACCGTCCCGCAAAATTCGTTACCAGGCACATAGGGCAACGGCGGTTTGATCTGGTACTTGCCCTGGATCATCAGGCCATCGACAAAACCTACACCGACCGCGTCAACCCGAACCAGAATCCTGCCTGACTTGGGCAGAGGATCCGGGTAATGCTTAACCCTCAACGAAGAAGGTGGACCAAATTGTTCACAAACCAGCGCACGCAAGAGCGGTCTCCATCAACGCAGACGACATCAAACTAGCCATGATTCGACAATAATTGGTAAAGCGTCCGACGCACAACCCATCGCGGCGCCGGGCGGCCCTCTCCGCTGCAGGAGTCGTCCCCTTGTGGGAGCGGTCTCCTGACCGTGATTGTTTGGATCATCGAATATCGCGATCAGGAGATCGCTCCCACAGGGCGTTTTTACTCGACGTCTCATTACTGGATCTGGCAACTTCATTGGTTGTGACCTTACGGTTTGATTTCCGCTGCAATCCTGACCTTCTCTCCAGTCAATCGTTCCGAAGGTCTGAATACTCCTGCACAGCATTTTCGGTTGCGTAATTTTTGTGCCATTGAGGTTAAAGGGGGCCTATCCGCCACCGTGTATCGGTAGGTTGGTTGAACCCGCGACAACGATACCATGCCTTTCTGGGGATCCAACCACCGGTCATCAGTAAGCCCCCCCCTCGGACTGCTTCAATGCGACGATTCACTCTGAGGAGGCCTTCAAGCTTCCAATGATAACGATCCCGCCGATGGGTTATGCGCACAAGCCAACGTGACCACAGACCTCAGCAGATCAACAGTAGTCAGGTAGGAAGCTGCTGAGGCTCATCGTTCGCCCTTATACTGGCCCGAAGTGGACAAGGATCTGGAGGGTCGATGCGCACCGGACTTATCTTTTCAGGCGGCGGTACAACCATCCGGCGCATGGCGGAACTCGCACGTGAGGCGGAACTCGCCGGACTTGATGCGGTTTATCTCTGCGAAGCGTGGCGGAGTGGATTTGTGGGCCTCGCCGCCATAGCGCTGGCTACGGAGAAGGTCGAGATCGGGCCATACATCCTCAATGCATACGGGCGATCACCCTGGCTCACCGCGATGAGTGCGATCGATCTGGATGAACTTTCTGGCGGCCGCCTCGTTCTCGGTATCGGCACCGGTAACAAACACATCAACGAAGAGTGGCAAGGCATCGCCCAGGAGCGGCCACTCACCAAGATGCGGGAGTACATCCACCAGCTCAAAACCGCCGTGGGCACACCACTCGGCGGGCGGATCGACATGGATGGCGAAGTACACCGCATGCACTGGGCTCCTGCAGTGGCACCGCTCCGACCGACGATCCCGCTGTATCTCGCCGCACTCTTTCCAAAGATGACCGAAGTAGCCGGACAGGTGGCTGATGGCATTGCCCTCGGCGCGCTGCTTTCACCGAACTATTTGAAGGAGATCGTTCTACCCCGGTTTCGGACGGCCGCGGAACGCGCCGGTCGTGATCCCGCCACGCTCGGCGTCACGCTGGCACCATTTGTTTCCGTGGGTGACAACGCTGATGTGGCGCGGCAGGCAGCGCGTGCGGCCATCTGTCACCTCTATGCGCCGCTGCCACATCCCTACTACGACTATGTCCTGCGCGAACAGGGGTTCGCCAAGGCCGCAGACGCCGCTGCTCATCATGTTCCGGAAGGTCGTATTGAAAAAGCGATGGAAGCCTTTACCGACGACATCATCGATACGGTAACGGTTTCAGGAACCCTCACCGAGGCGCGCCGCAGACTGCAGTCGTTTGAAGGTCTGGTTGATCTGACCCTGTTCGTCAACGTGAACTACGGAGGCACTTCCGACGAAGAATTGCAGTCAGCGTTCACGAACCTGATCGAACTCGGCCGTAGGCAACCTCGATGACGGTAACCATCGCTGATGGCGAAGCTCACGAAAACGCCGCTATACAGGCGGTGGAGCAGCGTTCTTCCCGGACCGGGGTGATTGTTGGGACTCTGGTTCCCATAGCACCCCATTCTCGTCGGGTAGATTCATCTTGCGCAAGAACGCCTTGTAGCGGGGGTCATCGACCATACGCTTGAAAAGCGGATCGCTGAGGATGAATGGAAGCGCAACATCTTTTTGCGTGTAAGCCTTTTCAAGCCATTGCATGGTCCGATCCCGATCGCCGCGATAGGCGTAACTCCAGGCAATGTAGTACGCGCCCCAACCGGACACTCTCGAAATTTGTCGCTTGAGCGCCTCATCAGCTTCAGCAGTTCGGCTGTTTGCCTGCAGCAGGACTGGGACGAGCAGAAAGTTCTCCTCGTTATCGTCTTCATGCACCATTGCCAGCGCTGCCTCCAGTTTGCCCTGCTCCAGGAGGACCAAGGCGGCAAAATTGCGAGCCGCCGGGGACGCAGGTGCAATGCCCAACGCCTTTCGAGACAGGCCTTCGGCCTCTGCAAATCGTCCTGCTTTGAGGTACAACACACCAAGGTCCTTCATCATTTGGTAGTTGAAGGGATCGCGAGCGAGCGCCGAGCGAGTTTGCCGCTCAGCATCACCCCATCTGCCAAGCACACGTGCGAGCATTCCGGCAGCATGCAGTGCGTAAGCATTCGTTGGATCAAGGGCAAGCGCGTGTCTCCCTTCGGCTTCCGCCGCAGCCCAGTCCCAATCGTAGATCAGATGGACTGACTGGAGGTTGACATGCGCGCCCGCAAGATCCGGGTTGATCTGCAGCGCCTGTTGTGCCAGCATTCGTGCCCGCTCAAAGCCCTCGGTTGAGCTCAGGATTCCATTGCCCGCCTTCATTGAAACGTTTGCCGCAAGTGCTGACCATGCCAAGCCATATTCTGCATCGAGTTCAATGGCTTTTTCCAGGTATTCGCCTGCAGCGTGTATTGACGAAACGTTGGGCTGATTATTAGCACTCAATGCCTGCAGGTAGAGCTGATAGGCTTCGAGGTTCTGCGTACCACCTTTCCGCCGACTCAACTCACCTCCCGAGAGCTTGATCTGCAACGCCTGCACGACCGCGTTGGCGATCTCATCCTGCACCTTGAACACATCGTCCAGATTACGATCATAAGTCTCTGACCACAGGTGGTAGCCGTTGTCGGTCCTGACCAGTTGCGCGGTCACGCGCAGGCGATTGCCAGACCGACGGATACTGCCCTCAAGAACGTTCTCGACGCCAAGCTCGCGCGCGATGTCGGAGATTTTTGTTTGTTTGCCTTTGAAATAGAACGATGAACTCCGCGCCGGGACGAGCAGGTCGGGAACCTGCGCAAGTAGATTCAGGATTTCTTCGGCCATTCCATCCGCCAGGTACTCTTGGTCCTGCCGTTCGCTCATATCTGCGAATGGCAGGACTGCGATGGATTTCTGGGTTGTAGTTTCAGCGCTGTCTGGTTGTTCAACGTCCGACCGCGGTTGCCGCGAAGTGGTCCACCACCATGATCCGCCGATGGCAATGGCCAGGACCAAGGCGATCCCGCCTGCGCGCATCGACTTGTTGCTCGTCGTGCCAGAACGCAATGGCAACACCGGCCCGGCTTTCTCGCCAGGCAGCGGTGCCGCGAACGACGCGACGCTTTCGAGTCCAACCTCGCGGATCTCCAGCGGTTCGTCAAATCCCTTCAACGCATAGGCACCGTGCGATCGCCAGAGGATCGGCTGATCGAACAGGTGCGTATCGAGCCGTTGTCGCGCACTGTCTGCCACTCCCGACGACATCAGCACCTGGGCAGGTCGTGCCAGACCGCAGATGCGTGCTGCAAGATCTACTGCGAGGCCCTCGACGCGTGGATGATTGGCATCATCATCGGGACCGGACCCTTCACTCACCTCGCCCATGTGCATGCCGATGCGTACACCGGGCAGGTCGGATTCGATCTTGTGCGCTTGCTGTAGACGCAGTGCAAACGCAACCGCGGCACTCGACGTCTGGAACGTCAGAAAGCAGCCGTCACCGGCCCAGTCGATGATGCGACCGGCTAAGCCCGAGGCGATCGAGCGGACATGCGCGCGATGGCGCGCAAATAGCTCCCCGGCGGACTGATCACCATGTAGTCTTTTCAGCGCCATCGAGTCCGCAAGATCTGTGAAGACCAGCGTGAATATGTGCGATGTGGCGATGGGGTCGGTCACAGCGTAGGCAACTCAGGGCTGAGCGATCGAAATGGGGGCGACCGTCGAAACTGTCGACGCGAGAATAGGACTTACCGATCGGTTGTTCAAAGACCCCAGCCGGCAAGGCTGAGTCGGCGACGAGAATCAACGCCGCTTGTGTTCGCATTTTCATGCGGATTGGTAGCTTCTGAATGAGAATAGAAAATGCTCGACGCCACCTCGGAATGATCACGCCAAGTTCATCGCCAAAGGCGATGACGGCACCCGCGTTCCGGGGTACATAGGGCGGTATAAACTGACGAGGCGTATCAGGAATAACGTTGTAAATCAGGAGGATAAATGGTCGGAGTGAGAGGATTTGAACCTCCGGCCCCCACGTCCCGAACGTGGTGCTCTACCTAGCTGAGCTACACTCCGATGCGATTTTTCATAAACCCCGCCGGTGGGCCGTCGGGTTGCGCAGTGTAGAGGGCAGTGTCTCGCGCCTCAACCTCGCCGCCACGAAAAATCACCACACTGGCACCGCGCATTGAGCGCCTTGCTGCTTCCGCTTAAGCTCCTGCGACATTCTTTCCCGGGGATCACCGCATGGGATCTTTCGACATCAAAGGGCGACATATCGCAATCACTGGCGCGTCTTCCGGATTTGGCCATCACTTTGCAGGAGTACTCGCAGCCCAGGGAGCTCGGGTTTCATTGGGCGCCCGGCGAACCGACAAGCTGGAAGCCCGTGTGACCGAAATTCGCGCAGCCGGCGGTAAGGCTGTCGCCCTGCCGCTGGATGTGCGGAACAAGCCGAGCATCTACGCGTTCATCGAACAGGCCGAGGCATCGTTCGGACCGATCGACGTATTGATCAACAACGCTGGTGTTGAAGCCGGCGCCAAAACCTACATGACCATCGATGAGGATGACTGGGATTTTGTTTTCGAAACCAATCTCAAAGGCGCCTGGCTCGCTTCAAAGGCCTATACGGAACAGGTCATCGCGCAAAAGCGACCGGGTGGCAACATCATCATGATCTCGTCCATCACCGACAAACGAACCATCAAGGGCCAGTTCCCCTATGCCGTCTCAAAGGGCGCACTCACGCGCATGACCGAGGTCATGGCACTGGAAGCCGCCAAGTACAACATCAGGGTCAACGCTCTGGCGCCGGGATATATCCTCACCGACGTCAGTCGCCTGCTGCTGGAAAGTGCGCAGGCTCCGGAATTCGTGAAAAACATACCCATGCGTCGATTCGGCGAATTCGAAGATCTCGATGGTCCACTGTTACTGCTCGCCTCGGACGCCAGCAGTTACATGACCGGCTCCGTCGTCGTTATCGACGGCGGCCATATTTGTGCATCCCTCTAAGGAAATTCCATGTCAGCCATTCGACCGTTCTCGATCAACGTCAATCCCGGTGATATTGCAGATCTCAAGGCAAGACTTGCCCGCACCCGATTTCCTGACAAGGAAACGCCAACGGACTGGAGTCAGGGAATACCGCTTGCCTATGTGCGCGAACTGGCCAGTTACTGGCAAACCACCTATGACCATAACCGCCTTGCAACTCGTCTGAATGCCTACCCGAACTTCATCACCGAACTCGATGGGCTCGACATCCACTTCATGCACATCCGCTCTCCACACGCGAATGCCAAACCCCTGCTCCTCACCCACGGCTGGCCCGGTTCGGTGGTCGAATTCCTCAAGGTCATCGAACCATTGACCCGGCCTGAACTGCATGGCGGCACTGCCGCAGACGCTTTTCATCTGGTGTGCCCATCCCTGGCTGGCTACGGTTTTTCCGGGAAACCGACCAAACCCGGCTGGGGTGTGCAGAAGATGGGACTGGAGTGGGGGCACCTCATGGCGCGCCTGGGTTATCCCGCTTATCTCGCACAGGGCGGCGACTGGGGTGCCATTGTCACAAGTCAGGTAGCCGTTCAGGACCCACAACACTGCAAGGGTATTCACCTCAACATGGTGGTCGCGCCGCCCGACCCGGACACGATGAGTTCACTGACCCCCCTGGAACAGTCCGCACTGGCTGGCATGAAACACTACCAGGACTGGGACAGCGGTTATTCGAAAGAGCAAAGCACCCGACCACAAACGGTTGGCTACGGGTTGGTCGATTCGCCAGTCGGTCAGATGGCTTGGATCATGGAAAAGTTCTGGGCCTGGACCGATTGTGACGGGCACCCGGAAAATGTCCTCACTCGCGACGAGATGCTCGACAACGTCATGGTGTACTGGCTGAACGCGGCAGGCGCATCTTCTGCTCGGCTCTACTGGGAAAGTTTCGGCGGCGGTTTCACCGATACAGTGACCACCCCGATGGGGGCCAGCATTTTTCCGAAGGAGATCTTCCGGGCATCAAAGCGCTGGGCATTGAAGCGTTATCCCAACATCGTGTACTGGAACGAACTGAACAAGGGTGGCCACTTCGCGGCCTTTGAACAGCCTGGACAGTTTGTCTCGGAGGTACGCAACTGCTTTCGGAACATCGCGCTTTGACGGAACTGTGGCGACCGTCTGAGGAACATATCCGACGCAGCCAGATGGAGGTTTTTCGCCAGCGCGCGGTGCAATCCTCGCAGCTGGATCTACCGGATTATGCGGCGCTGCATCGATGGTCGATCGAGCATCGGGCCGAGTTCTGGCAGTTGATTTGGGAGTTCTGCGAGGTTCGCTCATCGAAACTCGCAGAGAATGTTCTGGAGAATGATCAGTTCCTTGAAGCCCGTTGGTTTGCCGGGGCTCGACTTAATTTTGCGCAGAACCTGCTGCGACGTCGCGACGATCAGATCGCCATCGTTTCCGTGCTCGAATCCGGCGCTCGCCGCGCAGTCACGTGGCTCGATCTGTATCAGCAAACGGCTCGTCTCGCGCAAGCCATGCGTTCGCTTGGGGTTGGCCCTGGTGATCGTGTCGCTGCATGGATGCCCAACGTTCCGGAGACCATTGTCGCGATGCTTGCAACGGCCAGCATCGGCGCCATCTTCTCTTCGTGCTCACCGGACTTCGGTTCCATTGGCGCTCTGGACCGGTTTGGACAGATCGAACCAAAACTGCTGATCGCATGTGATGGTTATTTTTACAACGGCAAGCGCATCGAGATCACTGACAAGGTGGCGGACATCGCGAGCCAGATTCCGTCAATCAAGACAGTACTCTGGGTTGCGGTGATCGATGCGATTCCTGCCAATAACCAACGGCTTGACGAAATACTCACCTCATCGGTCACGCCTGCGCTGGTCTTCGAACAGCTACCCTTCGACCATCCGCTCTACATTCTTTATTCCAGTGGCACCACCGGCAAACCGAAGTGCATCGTGCACGGCGCCGGAGGAACACTGCTGCAGCACATGAAGGAACATCGGCTGCATCTGGATCTGTCGGCGCAGGACACACTGTTTTTCTTCACCACTGCGGGCTGGATGATGTGGAACTGGCTCGCGTCAGCGCTGGCCACAGGGTGTCGCATTGTTCTCTATGACGGCTCGCCGTTTTTTCCGAACCCGTCGGCGATGTTCGATCTTGCCGTGCGTGAACGGGTCAACGTGTTCGGGGTCAGCGCAAAATTCCTGCAGGGCGTCGAAAATCAGGGTGTGAAGCCACGGGCAACTCATGACCTTTCGGCAGTACGGATGCTGATCTCGACCGGTTCTACCCTGCCCCATGAAGGGTTTCGTTACGTCTATCGCGACATCAAGGCCGATCTTCACCTCGTCTCCATGAGTGGTGGTACTGACCTGATTTCCTGCTTCATCCTGGGCAATCCCCTGCTCCCGGTGTTCGAAGGTGAACTGCAGTCTGCGGGTCTTGGCATGGCGGTTGAAGTCTGGGATGACGAGGGCCAGCGAATACACCAGCAGAAGGGTGAACTGGTTTGTACCAGGCCCTTTCCGTCGGCACCCATCGGCTTCTGGAAAGATCCCGACAATGATCGCTACGCTTCCGCCTATTTCGAGCGCTTCCCGGGGGTGTGGGCGCACGGCGATTTCGCGGCAACCACCGAACATGACGGGTACATCATTCATGGTCGCAGCGACGCAGTGCTCAATCCCGGGGGCGTCCGCATCGGCACCGCTGAGATCTATCGTCAGGTAGAGACCTTTGCCGAAGTCCTGGAAGCGGTCTGCATCGGCCAGGACTGGGAAGGTGATACCCGGGTGATCCTGTTCCTTGTGCTCAGGCCGGATGTCCAACTCGATGACCGGCTCGTACACGCCATTGCACAACGCATTCGGAAACAGGCGTCTCCTCGACATGTACCAGCGGTCATTCTCTCGGTGCCAGATATCCCGCGCACCATGAGCGGAAAAATAGCCGAGCTTGCCGTTCGTGATGTTGTGCATGGACGCGAGGTCAAAAACACCAGCGCCCTCGCCAATCCGGATGCACTGCGTCACTTCGCGAACAGGGTTTGAGGCTGACGCTCAACTGGTTGCGAAGGCAGATCCTCAATGGAGTAACGCACGGCCTTGTTGCAAGAGACGCGGGATTCGCCTGAAACTTTCCTAAGTCAGGTCTGATTAATTCGCTCCTGCGAATTAATCATGTCGGAGCCTCAGCGGCTCCTCGCATTTTCCCTGCGTTTCACGCATGAAAAATGGTGGTGCATCCCTGCACCACGCGCGATAGTCTGATTAATCAGACTATCGCTAAGCAACAGGCGGCTTGACGCGGTGGATCAGAATTCCTGACATCATGTTGAGTACCGCAACTACCCACAACGCACCGGTGTATCCGCCAGTGGCATCGCGATAAACAGAAACAGCGTATGGAGCGATAGCACCTAACAACAAAGCAAAGGGAAGTGCTGCGCTGCGTACCGCACCGAGGTGCCGTCGACCGAAAAAACTGCCCCAGATCACTTCCTGCATCGGAATCATGCCACCCCAGCCGAGCCCGAGCAGGACGAGGCCAAAAAACGCACCGGGCAAGGAACCCGCGTTCACCGCGGTAACAATCAACGCCAGACTGACGCCTGTCATCGATGCACTCACCGCCGCCAGCGGTTTCACCGGCAAGCGATCGATGTAAAACCCCCATACCGGTTTGGACAACATGGCGGGGACCGACGCCACGACCATCGCCAGAGCCGCATCGGAACGTGAAAATCCAGCATCAGTCATCATCGGTATCATGTGCAGCAGCACCACGACGATGTTGATTGAAAAGAATCCGAACGCGATAACCAGCGCGTAGAACGACCAGGTTCGTACTGCCTGTGCGCGTGTCATGGACCGCTCGAAATCGAGCCTCGCTTTCTCGGCCTGCCCGCCACTGACTTGCTCATCGCTCTTGCCGTCTGGATGCAGCCCGAAGTCCTCGGGAGCCCTTCGCATCAGCATCGCCACCGGGAGCATGAGCACCAGAGTGCCGATCCCCAGTTCGATCCATGCCATGCGCCAGCCGTGATGGTCGATGGCAAAGGTGACCAACGGCGTGAGGACAATCCCCCCAAGCGACACCCCCATGGCTGCCCAGGCCACGGCCTGGCCACGACGTTCAACAAACCACTTGGCCAGTGTGACGTTGACGACCAGATTGCCGATCAGGGCGCAGCCGATCGTGGTGACGACTCCATTGAGAACAATCCAGTGCCAGAGTGCTTGAATGCCGCTGTGCATGGACAGCGCGACAGACAACAGCACAGCACCCATCAGCATCAGGCGACGGCCACCCATCCGATCCACCTGGGTACCAATGAAGAAGCCAGCCAGACCCATAATCAACTGACCCATCGACCGGGCGATGGTGAAGTCTGCACGTGACCAGCCGAGTTCATCACTCATCGGTGACATGAAGGAGCCGGCGACATAACTGAGAATTCCGATCGACACGAACTGGGCTACGAAGGCAGCGGCGATCAGGACATATCCGTAGTAAAGTCTCGGTCGCACGTCGGTTCACGCAGACAGGGCATGGCATTTAACCATAGCCCTGCGCAGTTATACTGACCGGCATCAAGAACAAGGCGAGCAGGGGGAACGCAGGCATGAATGAATCGGCGACACCGGTTCTCGTGGGGGTTGCACAGGTCGATCAACGGCTGAACGAGTACACGGCGGACGCCAAGGAGCCCGTCGATCTGATGATCGATGCGTTACGACTTGCCGCGGCAGATGCAGGCGCACCATCGCTGCTGACTTCTGCCACATCAGTTCGTGTCATCCGCGGTGTGTGGCCTTACAAGAATCCGGCGAAGGCTGTCGCCGAAGCGGTTGGTACACCGAACGCAGAAACCGTGATGTCACAGTTTGGTGGCAACTTCGTGCAGACCACCGTCAACTATTCCTGCCTGGATATTCAGAGCGGCAAACACGAAATCATCCTCATCACAGGGGGTGAATGCGGCAATTCCAGGGCGAAGGCTCAACGTCAAGGCGTGCGTGCGGAGTGGAGTGAACTGCCCGGAACACCGGATCGCATGCTCGGTGAAGACAAACCGATGTCTCACGAATTTGAAATGCAGATTGGTCTGCGGGCGCCAATCCAGTGGTATCCGATTTTCGAAACTGCCTGGCGTGCGCATCGAGGTGAGACGCTGGATGCTCACATCAAACGCATCTCCGAACTTTGGGCAGGCTTCAGCAGGGTAGCGTCCGGAAATCCGCATGCCTGGCTGCGCAAGGCGGTCAGCGCCGAGGAAATCCGAACAATCTCGGACAGCAATCGTGGCATCTCCTACCCCTATCCAAAGCTGATGAACTCCAACAACAGTGTGGACATGGGTGCGGCGCTGATACTCACCAACGTTGCGGTTGCGAAGCGGCTTGGTATCCCGCGCGAAAAGTGGATTTTCCCGCACGTCGGCACCGACTCGCATGACACGTATACCGTTTCAACCCGCAACAACCTCTACTCTTCGCCAGCCATCCGTATTGCAGGCCGACGCGCACTGGAACTGGCGAACATGACGGTCGCTGACGTTGATCATGTCGACGTCTACAGCTGCTTTCCGGTTGCCGTACAGATTGGCGCAACGGAAATCGGGTTATCACTGGATCGACCATTGACCGTCACCGGTGGCCTCACCTTCAACGGTGGACCGCTCAACAACTATGTCATGCACTCGGTGGCGCGAATGGCGGAACTGCTCAGAGAGCAGCCCGGTAAACGTGGTCTGATTACCGCCAACGGTGGCATGCTGACAAAACACGCATTTGGTGTTTATTCAAGCGAGCCGCCAGCAAAACCCTATCAGCACGAGGACGTCCAGAAGGAAGTCGACGCGTTACCGACCAGGGAACTGGATTCAGGTTTTGTCGGCACTGCAACCATCGAGGGGTATGTCGTGATGTACGGCAAGAACGGCTACGACTCGGCTTACGCCGGGATGCTGACGGATGCCGGCAAGCGGACCTGGGCTGTGGCGAAAGACCCGGCACTGCTCAGCGACATGACATCCAGGGAGTACGTCGGTACTCGTGTGCGGGTCAACGCAGAACATCAATTTTCAGTCTGATCGATAAACTCTAGTAGATAAACAACGGAGACAACACCATGAGTCGAGTATTGATTACCGGAGCCAACAAGGGCATCGGTTTCCAGATGGCGAAGATGTACGCGGCTGCCGGCAATGACGTGCTGGCCTGCTGCCGCAATCCGGCCGGTGCAACGGAGTTGAAAGCGCTCGGTGGCAAAGTCACGGTCCATGAACTGGATGTTTCGAATGCAGCGTCCGTAGCTGCGCTGAAGGGAAAAATCGGTGACACACCGATCGACATCCTGATCAACAACGCCGGCATCGCCGGGCCGTCACCGGACAAGCAGTCTGCAACCAACATTGACTATGAAGGCTGGATGGAGACGTTCAACGTCAACACCATGGGCCCGGTCCGCATGGTCCAGGCATTCCGTCCGAACCTCGCCAAGGGATCCGATGCCAAGGCCATCACGATTACCAGCCAGATGGGCGCACTCGATCTCAACTGGCCGGTCATGTATGCCTACTGCTCGTCCAAGGCCGCAGTCAACAAGGTCATGCGAATGATGTCGGTCGAACTCGCCGCCGACAAGATTTCGCTTCGCCTCATTCACCCCGGTTATGTGAAGACCGATATGGGTGGGGCCAATGCCGAGATCACGCCTGAGGAAAGTGCAAGCGGCATCATCAAGGTGATCGCCGACACCAAGGCAGACAACACCGGCACGTTCATGAAGTGGAACGGCCAGGTTCACGCCTGGTAGGTGTCGAAACACCTTTCACGGCAAACACGGATTCGCGACCGGAAGATCGGGCCCCCAATGAGGCACTGTCCTCACTGTGGGTTCGGAATCTCGTCCGCGAACCGTCCATCTGGCGGCGACCACAGAATGTGTCGCCCCAGATCCTTCACGTTCGTTACACCACAGAACGCCATTGTCAGATCCAGTTCACGCTGGATGATCTGCAGCGCGCGAGTGACTCCGGCTTCACCACCCGCCCCAAGGCCATAGAGAAACGCGCGACCTGTCAGCGTGCCTGAAGCACCGAGAGCAAGCGCACGGACAACATCCTGGCCACTGCGTATCCCTCCGTCCATCCAGACTTCCGTGCGACCCTTGACCGCTTCAACGATGGATGGCAGTACGGCGATCGTCGAAGGCGCGCCATCAAGCTGTCGACCACCATGATTGGACACCACCATCGCATCCGCCCCGATCGAGCACGCCAACTCTGCGTCCAATGGATCCATGATGCCCTTGAGAATGAATCGACCGGGCCATTGATCACGCACCCATCGCACATCGTCCCAGTTGAGGGAAGGATCAAGCTGTTCGTTCGACCAACTGCTCAGTGTCCGCAGCTTTTCCACGCCTGCGACGTGGCCGACGACGTTGCCAAACGTGCGATTTCTTGTGAACAGCATGGGCAGAGACCAGCCGGGCTTCATCGCCATTTCCACCATGTTCCGCAATGTCATGCGCGGTGGTGTCGACAGACCGTTGCGAACATCCTTGTGCCGCTGGCCCATGATCGACAGATCCAGTGTCAGCATGAGCGCACTGCAACCCACGGACTTCGCTCGCTGGATGAGCCGGCTGATGTAGTCACGATCTTTCATGACGTAGAGCTGGAACCAGAATGGCCTGGTGACTGCCGCAGCGACGGCTTCGATCGAGCAGATGCTCATCGTTGACAGGGTGAAGGGCACACCAAATTTTTCAGCCGCTCGTGCCGCATGAATTTCGCCATCCGCGTGTTGCATTCCGGTGAGTCCCGTCGGCGCAAGTGCGACCGGCATGGACACCGCCTGCCCTGCCATCTCCGAGCCGAGTGCCCGTTTGGTGATATCCACGGCGACACGCTGTCGAAACAGGACGCGGCGCAAGTCGCTTTCGTTCGCCCGGTATGTCGACTCTGTCCAGGAGCCAGACTCCACATAGTCCCAGAACATTTTCGGCACGCGACGACGATGCAGAATGCGAAGTTCTTCAATGCAGGTCACCTGCGACAGATCAGTCATGAAGTGCGCGCCTGCGTTGCCCGAGTTCACGCCAGGTGGTGAGGACAATCTTTTCGTTGGCGATGGCTTGTCTGATCCGCGGATCGAGCATGGCGAGCATGTCACCTCTTCGTGTCGGGCCGGACTCGCTGATGTGAGTAAAATTCTGATCGGCATCGGTGTTGTGCATGATCATCATCGTCACGCCGGCTTTCATCTCGTGCAGCGCGCCGAGATATCGAGCGACCTTGAAATCCACCAGCTGTTGATCGCTCCAACCTGCGTGCTCTGCGTCAGTCCAACCGTAGCTGACATTGTGCAGGTCATCGAGCACCGGCAACCCGAGCGCCCACACCGTCTCGGCCATCGCCTGCGCCTTCACGACCCGAGCCCCCGCTTGCTCCTCGCCAACTTCACTGTTGAGCTGCGCCCGGAGGGACGAGACATGGCCACCCGGAAACATGACCGGGATACGCTCTTCCGCGCCAACCTTGATGTATCGCTCGAGGTAATCATCGCGTGCAAACAAGGTACCCATGTGCGAATCAAGATGTGTGGGCTCGATACCCAACCCGCGCGCACGGGCAATCTGCGCACGAATTTCAAGCTCGATTTCATCGGGAGTCGCACGTTTGGCGACCTCTTCCACGGAGGGCCAGAGCGCCCCTTCCGGGTCAATCAAACCCGGCACCCGGTCACGCGAGGCCAGCGGCCCCCACCGATAACCGGACCACTCCGAGGTCAGCGTGAGATGCAGTCCGACATCAAGGCCTGGGTGTTTCACCAGCATCTGCTTGAGTTCAGGCACCCATGAACAGGGCATCATCACGCTCATCGAGGTCGCAACCCCATCGGTTAAGGATCGCACTGCACCGATATTGGACTGATGGGACATTCCGGCATCGTCCACATGCAGTATCACTACGCGCGCACCGGCGGGAAAACCCAGCCGTTCGGCAAAAGTGGTGGCTAAAGCGTTTTGCGAAACAAGCCAAAACAGGAGTACGAACAAAGTTGGTCCAAGGACTGACATGTCTAAACCCCTTCTTTTTTCGGTCGGGGAGCGAGCCCCGCGAGCATGAGACCAACTGGCTCAAGCCCGAGCAGTGCGCGTCCGCCGTCCGCTATATGGTGCTGCGCCACGGTTGCATGCTGTCGAACGACTCGCACATCTCGCGATGCACGCTCCAGCGGGTTACCAATCTGGTTGGCACTGGTGCCGGCCGCCTCGGCAACGATATCGACGGCTTCCACACAAGCCCGGACGGCGTCCGAGCAAACGATCTGTAACACCGCTCGATCGTGCGTGCTGATGTCTTCCCCCCGCAAAACCGCAGCCCACATCGCCTCAACCACACTGAACAACGCAGCGCGGCTGCGAACGACACGCACCTCGGCTTCCGCTGCTGCAGTCTGTGCATGCGCCCGGTCACGCAGTTTGCCACTGGAAAAGCGTGGCAATTTGCCGCTCGCCAGCGCCACAAACTGGTCAAGCGCGGATCTGGCGATACCCAGACTTACCGCAACCTTGTTATAGGCGAGCCGAGCACTGGCTGGAAATCGTAACAGCGGCTCCTCTGACCTGACTCCACCGATTGGCGCCACGATGCGCGAACGAGGAACCAGGACATCATCGACGCGAATGTCGTGTGAGCCGGAGCCTCGCATTCCACCGACGTGCCAGGTGTCAAGAATTTCGTACTGCCCCTCTG
>JANNBJ010000086.1:0-3645 GCA_031385325.1 Gammaproteobacteria bacterium
CGGGATACGAATATAAAACGGAGGAAACCTGGGTGGCCGACCAACCAAATCTGCTCAGTAGGGGCGTGATAACGTTTCTTTCGAAGCTTCAGCTCCTGGCAAAGACTCTCTCCAAACTTCAAGTCTGGCTGTATCGGATCAGTGGTGGACGGATCGCCAACACATTTCAAGGTTCGCCCATTTGCCTCGTTACGATGACGGGTCGCAAATCGAAGCGGGGAATCACATTGCCACTCATGTTCATACCCAACGGTGAAGATATTCTGCTCATCGCCTCGTTCGGAGGCTCTCCTGCGCACCCGGTCTGGTATCACAATCTGATCGCCAATCCCGAGGTCATCATCGAGGTTGGTCGCATACGACGCAAAATGAACGTGCGCCAAGCTGACAAGTCAGAGAAGGAACTGCTGTGGCCGCTGTGTGTGGCCAACTATTCCGAATTTTCGACCTATCAGAACCGCACTGACCGGGACATTCCAGTGATGGTGTGCGAGCCCACACGAGCCGAAACCTAGCAAGTCTCACGGAGAAGACAGCCCGTGGTGACAGGCAGTTTCGGTTGAACAACAACTCAGGCTGCACTTTTTCGGCTGATAGCGAGCCGAGTCCAGATAGCAGTCAGCACATCAACTGCGGCCAACAATAACAACTGAACCGGACCAATGTGGAGTAGAACAAGGCCGATGAAAACGACGCCGGCTCCGGCTCTGCCGTACACGGTGGCTTGAAAGAACGAAGCAAGTCCCTTGCGCGCGGCGAAGACGAAGTAGAATCCAATCTCGCCAGCCAATAGACCAAACAACCTCGCCCAAGGCTCGTTTGCGAAGGGCAAACCGAGCAACCCCAGCGGCAGTTCCGGAGTCAGTACCAGACCAATCGCATTGACCAACAGGTATGCACCATAAACGGCGACGCTGATTGCGGCTGGTGTCATCGTGGTCTCTCAAAGATTGCTGACGAAAATGAAGTGACTTGTGTGGCCTAACGAATAGGGTACTTTAGCTCGGTGAACCCTAACCCGGAGAGCATACGATGACCCGCGAGCCCATCGTTGGCAGTTGTCAGTGTGAATCACTGCGCTTTGAACTGTTTGAACTGAAAGGGCGACCTCTTTTTACTCACGCCTGCCACTGTCTCGTCTGCAGACGCCGCAGTGGATCGGCCTTTGCTTGACCACGACCGTGCTGCGTGACGCCCTTACTGTGACTCGTGGTGATGTGGCAGCGAAACAGATCAGTCCACGAACAACGATCTACCGGTGCACGGCTTGTGAAACGACAGTCTACTCGGCTTGAACCCGATTTCCATCGACGTATATCGTGCGTGGCGGCACATTCGACGATCCAGACATCATGGAACCAGGCGCTCACATTTGGGTCAAGCGCAAGCACCCCTGGATCGTGTTGCCGGACGATGTTCCCCAGTTCGACGAAGACTACGACATGAATACCACATGACCGCGCGAAGCTCTCGACCGCTTGAACGCCGCAAACGAAGCCTTCTCGTCCGATTAGAGTCAAATACTGGAACGCGGAGTAGTCCTGCCCGTTAATGACGCCTAACGAGGGGAGTCTGTTCCCTAGAATCCAGCAAGCACGGCAGAAGAAATTCCCGCCACTCGTCATAATTGACCGCAAGCCGAGGTATCGTCCTGCGTTTTTTTCTGCGGCCAGCCGAGAATCAGTCACACTCCTAACAGTTCAAGTATGAAATCCGCCATCTCCTCGACGCTTGCTTTTGGCAGAGTAGTCAACTCGTAGCCAAGTAATGACGACCAAGCGGCTCAAACTGAACCTTCGCTGGATCGATTCCTGATGAATGGCTTTTCACAAACGTAACTTACGACCAAGATCCTGATTTCCAATCGTTGAGCAATGATGTTCCGCGTGTCGTTGGCTCACTGTTTGAACGTTTGTCAGACCGCACTTTCATTTCCGCACCTGGCACCGGTCGCCATGATGAAATACCCAAGAACGGGGCCGGCGCCAAAGCCGAGCAGTGGTACGGGAGTGATTTGAGTTGGGGCCAACAGAAGCAGGACGGCGAAGTAGAGCCCAACCGCCAAGACACCCGCGGAGTTCGTGCTCCGAGCCAGCCACACCAGGATGACGATCGGCAGTGCTGACACAAGCACAGCAGCAAACAGCCACCAGACCGAGGCGCTTGCCGCGAGCGGAAAGACTCCCTCGACATAAGGCACTGGATCCAACGGGTCTGGAATACTCCACGAGACTACCGCGGCACCAAGAAGCGCGGTGATCAAACACAGCCTGCCTGTGCGACCAATTGCCAGGCACCAAAATATCGGTATCGAGCCTATGGCGAAAGCCGTTAGTTGCGCCGCGTCTGTTTGAGCAAATAGACCCAAACCCGCCAACAACGCTGAAACAATGGACAGAGAAAATATCGATTTGTCCGTGGAAAGCGCCTGATGCCATAGAAGCAGGAACACTGGGAGCACCACGGGCGCGATGTAAAGACGAAAGCCAAACAACCCAAGCCACCGATGCGGAGGGGACGATTGCCAGTCGAGTAAGGGTAGGTACAAAAGTACTACCATTCCCAAAAACAGCCACGGACTGGACTCTAATATCGACTTGGTTTTGAACCAGCGCACCGAGATCACTGAGGCAAGAATGGCGGCAAAGGCAATGGCGGCCTGTTCAATTAAAAGCGCCTGAGGAGCGGCAGCAAAATTCAACAGCAACAAACTACCTAGAAGCGCGGGAACAGCGGCTGCAATGAGGGCGTACGTGGGCATTGGTGACTACGACACCTAACACCAAAGATATGGTGCGCCACCGCTGCGTTGCAGCGAAGGCGGTGGCGTCGTCTGAATTGTCAGGAAGGACGGCATACGTGCCTTACCCCTTCGCCAGCCAGTACTCTCGCATGAGTTCATGCGACCAGGCAGGCTGGTGAACTTCTTCGCGAGGCAGAAACTCGACCATGACGGGTTTGATGTCGAGGACGGGGGTTCCGTTGATGGCATCGAGTTCAGCAACGATGAGCCTGGTGCCTTCGACCCGAACGACCCGGCAAATAGTGCTCCCAATGCGGTTAGGGCGGTTTTTGCCTCGCTGGGCAAAGATGCCCACGGCGGGCCAGGCCGAATTGTTTCTTGGGTGACGGGCGCCAATCACGATCCTGGAGGGCTCGACTTCGTGAAAAAGGAATAGCACTTCGACGTGTGAGAACTCAGCCAGACCTTGCAGCGCTTCTGCGGTGAACTGCTCGGTGAGTGAGATGCATGCCTCCTCCCCGCCCCAAAAGTCGTCTTCTGCATGTGGCCGAATGGCCTCTACAAAACCGACGGCTTGCACTTGCTGTGTCATGGATTCGTACCTTTTCGTGATGCCCATCGTCGCCTATCAGCCGGACGCCGAGTTGGCGCGCCTTCTTCACACAGCAAAAGGCGTGAACACGCGGTGGGTCAGTTGGAAATTATTGTTGCGTGGTTGACTGATGCTACGTCGCTTCAACCTTTCGAGATTTTGGAAGATCCCTAGCCCGCACTATTCATGAAGTATCGTAGCGAGGGCGTCGAGAGTAGTGAAAACGCTGGGTGGCGCGGACCTGCGTGCGCGCAGGCGTGCTTGACAGCACGTCGAGCACGCGGAGGGAGCACGCCCAGTGTTTTCGCTG
>JANNBJ010000088.1:0-14585 GCA_031385325.1 Gammaproteobacteria bacterium
CTCCGTTTCAAAATCGTATGCCGAGCTGAGCAGCAGCTTGAGAACAGAGAGGATAGCGAGTGTCTTCCTTGATTGCCCGGATCGGAGAGGTTGAAACGGTGCTGCAGAAAGTAGATCCGCGATATGCGATTTATATCGAAGGGTCACCGGCCGGCTCGAGTCGGGCTCGATTGGAAAGGCCCGATGACTCCAGTGAGTTTCTGTCGCGGAATGACAACTTCCATCCCATCGAGGAACTGCTCCTACTGGTCTTTTTGCGGCACTTGTCGAACGCTTCCGTTGCAAACGTCTCTTGCCGCATCGCTCGAATCCTCGTTGGTCCCTTTGCTTCAGCAGTATTCTACAAATCAGGAATTGATCAGAGCAACCTCAAGCGTTTAGTACATAGTGTGGGGTTCAAGGGCTAACCCGGAGGTCTCTTCATCTCACAGCGTATGCAGCCGGCAGCCTCGTGTCGGGCAACGTGAGTCGCCAATACAGAACTTATTGATGACTGACTCGACCCCCACCTCTCGCATACTTACTCTGGCATTCAGTGACCTTTCTGATTCGATGGCGTTGAAAACGCGATTGGGGGATCACGCCGTCGGTCAACTGATAGAGCGACATCGTGTGCATGTCCGTCGACTGGCATCGATAACGTCGGGACGGATCATTGACCAGGCTGGAGATGGTTGTTTCCTGCCATACCACTGCCGCGTCGAAGCAAGATTGGCACTTCAAACGGTCAATTCGTCTTCTGGGGCCTCCATTGAATCGGCCTCTTTGAATTGAGCTGCGGGAACACAGCGCGTTCTCTGACCCTTTTCCATTGTCGCGATAGCCAGCGAAGTCGCTGTGCACGAATCTGACTTTCAGGGGAAGTGTCCGAACCGCGAAGATGAGTTGCTGGCCAGGACGATTTCGTTGTCACTGCGTGCTTTCGGCATGTCCGTGGCTATCCGCGACGCGCTATGCCAATTGCGATACGCAAACCTTCGATCATCAGGTCGATCTCATCTTCACTTACATCGAGCGCCGGCATGAAGCGCAGCACTGCTGGCCGTGGCGAGTTGAGTATCAACCCGCGTTGTGCCCACCCGGGATGATCGGCCAACTTGTCGCGCGCGACGGAAACTACGGCTGCGCCCAAGTCGTCCTTCAGTTCCAGAGCGCGCAACAAGCCGATACCACGTTCGGCACCTAAGCCCAGTTCGTCTGAGAGCGATGTCAGACGGGCGCTCAGGTGCGCGCCGGCGCGGTTCCCATGGGCCAGAAATGCTGGTTGTTTCACCGCGTTGAGAACGGCCAGGCCCACTGCGCACATGAGCGGGTTACCGTTGAAAGTGCCGCCTTGATCGCCATGCTCAAAGACGCTGAACGTCGCCTTGGCCAAGAGTGCGGCAAGCGGCACGCCACCGCCGATGCCTTTGCCCAGGGTCATGATGTCCGGTTCGACGTCGAAGTGCTGGTAGCCGAACAGGTGACCGAGGCGGCCAATGCCGGTCGGCACTTCGTCGAAAATGAGCAGAAGTTTTTGCTCATCGCACAATTCACGGAGCGAACGCAGAAATTCCGGCGTGGCCAGATTGACGCCACCTTCACCTTGCACGGGCTCAAGCATGATGCCCACGGTTTGTTCAGTGATCAGCGCTTTGACCGATGCGAGGTCGTTGAGCACCGCCTTTGGGAAACCTGGCACCTGCGGCGCGAACATCGTGTCCCAGCCAGGTTTACCCGAGGCTGACATGGTGGCGATGGTGCGGCCATGAAAACTCCCGACGGTGGTGATGATCTCGTGGGCACCATTCCTGAATTTTTGACCCCACTTGCGCGCCAGCTTGATTGCGCCTTCGTTGGCTTCAGCTCCACTGTTGGCAAAAAACACGCGGTCAAAACACGAGTTGCTGGTCAGTTGGCCGGCCAGCTCAATTGCCGGTGCGTTGTAGAAGGCTGGACTGGGTGTTATCAAGCGCCGCGCCTGACCGGCCAACGCGTCGGCGATCAGAGTGGGCGAGTGGCCTAATGCATTCACCGCCCAACCCTGCACGAAGTCCAGGTAGGTCTTGCCGGTGTGGTCGGTCAGCCAGGATCCGTGTCCTTCCGTGAACACGATATCCGGCCGAGGCGTGATTCCATCAGTGAGTCGACGCGAAAATTTTCGAAGTTCATCGAACGGGTCCTTCAAATGTGGTGCAATCATAAGACGAATTGAAAAAGCTGCGCTGGTCGAACTGTCTCGGATTCGTCTGGATTGCAATGAACGCCTATTACGACTGGCCGAGGCTTGAAACCCCGGTGTGGACCTACCTACTCGTTCTCGGTGCGGTGGGATGGAGACCTACGGTCTCCGCCAAGGCCATCGATGTCATCGATCGCCTCCTGGAGGGACATCCCGGCCAGCCGATTCGGTAAGTGGTGCACGACTTCGGCATCCAGGAAGGTCTGATCTATCAATCCTTCCCTATCGCTCCGGCGGCCCCTGCCAGCGCGGATCGAGTGTCGTGAAAAACGACTTGAGGATTCTGTAGGTGAGGCCCCAGACAAAGTGGCCTCCATGCAGCCGATAACCATTGAAGACAGTGAACTTTCCCTGGATTGGCCACTCTTCGGTGTCATGCAGTTCATTACGCGCCATCGCTGACAAGGGTGCCCACACGACGTCAGCCACTTCGTAGTTGGGTGCAAACACCGGGTCACCGGAAATCTCGAATACATGCGGTGCAATCAGCATGTCGAGCACACGCCCGCGTGGCTGCGCCCGCTCTTCGTTCAAGGCGCCCAGATAACGGGCCGGCGACAGGTCGAGAGAGATTTCTTCGAGGGTCTCGCGCATCGCCGCTTCGCGTAGCCCCGGGTCCACCGGGTCGCGATGTCCACCCGGAAAGGCCATGTGACCGGACCACGGATCACCATCACGCTGCGCCCTCTGTATGAACAGCATCTCGGGATGCCCATGATGTTCCCGCAAGACGATGGCAACAGCGGCCTGTCGTGTGGATTTTGCGGGTGTGATCACCGTCGCACTGTGGAGCTGCAATCGTTCACGAATGTCTTGTAGTTGGAACAAAGAGCTTACCGATGCGGTCATAGAGACAGGGCATCATAACCTGCCTCAATGACGGTTCGCCTCTGAGTGCTGATACCGCCAGCAAACCGGTCGAGCCAGACCGAAAGGGCCTGGCTGAAAGCGTGAGGCCGGAAGAGTTTCAACGGCTCCAATGCTGGTGTAGATTCCATCGCAGGCGAATCGGATGTTCGTATGTGGCTGACGGTTGGAAGCCCCCACCCCCAGCAGGATGAGATGGTCTAAGAAGGGGATGTGATCATGCGCAAATCGGCACAATCAATTCGTATCGGTGTGTCCTGTTTGATTCTGGGCTTGTTAGCCGCCTGTGGTGGCGGTGGTGGTGGAAGCAGCACTCCACCGAGCAGCGCCACGCCGCCTTCCACGACACCGCCTGCCACCGGTTTTGACGCCGGACAGTTTCAAGCGTCTTCTCAGTTCAAGAATCTGTGCGCGGTTCCGCGCTCGGGCGCCAATATTCCAGATCGTCCGGGCACAACCGCAGATGAGAACAACTGGCTGCGTTCGTGGAGCAATGAACTGTATCTCTGGTACAACGAAATCACTGACCAGAATCCTCGCAACTTCACGACGGTAGATTATTTCACCCGCATGAAGACCTCTGCACTGACGGGGTCAGGAGCCGCCAAAGATCGATTTCACTTCACTATACCCACGGCAGAGTACGAAGCACTCGCACAGTCCGGCATCGAAGCAGGCTATGGTGCGAAATTCGTGATCATTGCTGGTTCGCCGCCACGTGACGTGCGGGTAGCGTTTGTTACTGCGGGCAGCCCGGCTGCGTCGGCCGGATTGGTTCGTGGGGCGCGTATCACTGCGGTGGATGGTGCCACTGTTGCGGATACCTCGAATGTGGATGCGCTCAACGGTGGGTTGTTTCCTGACGGTACCGGAGAGGCGCATCGCTTCGAGTTCACACTGCCCGGTGAAACATTGGTGCGAAGCGTCTCGTTGACGTCTGCGGAAATCACCGTTGATCCGGTGGACAACGTGAAGGTCATCAATGTGGCAGGCGATGATGTTGGCTACATGCACTTCAACACCCACATCGCGACCGCCGAAGAAGATCTCGTGAGCGCGTTTCGTTTTCTGCAAAGTCAGAACGTCGATGATCTGGTGCTTGATCTTCGTTACAACGGCGGTGGCTTTCTCGATATCGCCAATGAAACCGCGTTCATGATCGCCGGTGCCTCGGCGCGTGGAAAAGTCTTCGAGGAAATTCGTTTCAACAACAAACACCGGGTGACAAATCCGGTGACGAACGAGCGGCTGGAACCCGATCGTTTCCATGAAACCACTCAGGGCTTTTCCGGCCCACAAGGTGTGGCTTTGCCGATGCTCAATCTGCGTCGGGTATTTGTGCTGACAACTGCGCGCACGTGTTCAGCCAGCGAGTCGATCATCAACGGTCTTCGTGGTGCGGGTGTCGAAGTGATTCAGATTGGGGGTACCACGTGCGGGAAACCCTTCGGTTTTTATGCTACCGGGAATTGTGGAACGAGCTATTTTTCCATCCAGTTCCAGGGTGTAAACGCGCTCGGCTTTGGTGACTATCCGGATGGTTTCGGGCAAACCGCAGGCTCCGTGCAAACTCCGGGCTGTCGAGCCAACGACGATTTCACCAAACAGCTGGGCGACCCAGACGAACGACTTCTGTCGACGGCGTTGGGCTTCCAGGATACCGGTAGCTGTCCGGTTGGATTGGGGTCCGTTTAGGAAGCCGAAGGCATCGCCATCAACAAGCCGGGTGAATACGAAACCCGAAATGAAGGTGAAGAACTTGTTGAGCCACCGTTCCCGGGTTCGGTGTTGAGACAATGATTCGCGCAAGCCTTGCCACGATGTTGGTTCTGATCTTGCTCAGTGGCTGTCGGCTTGCCGTGGCTGTGCCACTCGATGCGCTCCTGGCCGTGGACGATGCGCAGTCGAGAGCGTCAGTGCAGATGGCCATGCAGGAGGCTCTCGGCATCCACAGCATCACGCTTGCCAGGGATGCGTTCAGCAAAAACAGCCTGCTGACACTCGAACCTCGAATCTCTCAAGGAATTGGCAGACCGGACGCTGATGCTCGAATGCTGCTGCGGCCGGAGCAGTTCCGGTTGCAGAGTGTGGAGGGGCACTGTGCTTTGCTGCGTGTTCACACCGGTGTGTCGATTCCACTCGTCGATGTGATGTGCCAACCTGTCGGTATCGAGGCAGGCGACTGACAGGGGATCATCATTTCTGCGACTACCGATTCATCGAGCGTCACGCGCGACAATGCGCATCACTGTTTTGTATGTGGCGAGAAGAACCCGATCGGCCTGCACGCTCACTTCCGACTTGAAAACGATGTCTGCCTTGCCGAGTTCACGCCCGATGAACGCCACATGGGTTACCCCGGGGTCACCCATGGAGGTATTGTGTTTTCGCTACTCGACGATGTGATGGCCAACTGGTGGTTGATCAAAGGCACGCTCTGTTATACCGCGAAGGCGGAAGTGCGATACCGGGAACAACTCACCATCGGTACACCGGTTCGTCTCGAAGGGCGCTGTATCAAGCAGAAGGGACGACTGGCAATCATGGAAGGCAAGGTCGTCCGCGCTGCGGATGGTGTGGTGCTGGCGGAGTCCACCGGCCATTTCATGGCCTGGCAGCAATCAGTCGATCAACCTCATCCATCGTCCGACAAGACGACTCACGCGGGGTAACGTCGCCCCAGCCAATCCAGCATGGCGGCGTTGGTTTCCAGGGGTCGTTCCTGCTGAATCCAGTGCCCGCAGGCAAGTGTCACCACCTCAAGGTCCGCGACGACCTGGGGCAGCGTGTCGGACTTGCGCACCATGTCGTATTGACCATAGATCATGAGCGATGGCTGGCGAACCCGCTCTTCAACCCGTCCGAGAATTTCCCAGTTGCGCGTGAAGTTTCGGTACCAGTTGATGCCTGGTGTGAAAGAGTTCTTTTCGAAGGCCGATGCAAAGACGTTCAACTCGTCATCACTCATCAGTGCGTCACCCGCCAGGCTGCTCTGTTCGGCGATCCGAATCATGGCCATGCCAGGGCCGAGATCGGCTGCAGGATGCAGCCACTGATTGGTTCGATACAGATTTCGCAGGAACTGGCGTGTGTTGGCAGCAAACGCAGCGTCCGCGACGCCTGGCTGTCGATTGAAATGCACGATGTAGAAATCGCCGCCGAGGTGCTTTTCCCAGAAGGAAACCCAGTCTGTTGTGCCACGTTGCAGGTACGGGACACTCAGGTTGATGACGGCTTCAACTCGGTCCGGATACAACACCGACATGGCCCAGACGACGATCGCGCCCCAGTCATGGCCAACAAAGGCGGCGCGTTCGTAGCCGTAATGATCCAGTAGTCCAACGAGGTCGCCACACAAGTGTTCGATGTCGTAGTCGGTGACGGCCGAGGGTGCAGTGCTGTTGCCATATCCCCGCTGGTTCGGTGCGATGACGTGATAACCAGCCTTGGCCAGTGGTTCGATCTGATGTCGCCATGAAAACGCGTGTTCGGGCCAGCCATGACACAGCACGACAGGCTTGCCACTACCGGCTGAGAAGACTTCGAGATCAATGCCATTGGTCTTGATGAGGGTTGGGGCCGGGAAGGTCATGAGCTGGGTATTCCGATTTGACTGACACCCGGAATCATAACTGACCGGCAGGTCAGCGGAGCATTGGCTGTACTTCGACGATTCATCCTGCTGGCAACCTACGTGTACCCCAAACGGAGTGAATGAGATGAAAGAACTTGAATTTTCAGTTGGCAGATCGATTGGTGGCGGCTTCTTGCTGGTCGGGCTCGCACCGGAGCCCCGAATCACGGGAGAAGGCAGCCCGCGTCTGGCACCGCTGCAGAATCCCCAGATTTCGATCCGACCCTGGGTGTTCGCCTTTCCAGCTGTTGGCTTGACCTTTGGCCGAGGTGTTTCGCTACGTTGATCATTGCAAGCCGGTACCCTCAGAATGCGGTGGAACACCACCACTGCCTGAGGAACCCGACATGCCATCCATTGATCGTGACAAGCTGACCCACTACATCAAGCTGGTTGGGGGTACCGTTGCAGCGGGCTTCAATTGTGCAATCAGCTCAGCCGGTGACAAGCTGGGCCTCTACAAGGCACTGGTTGAAGCCGGGTCTGTCACCAGCGATGGGTTTGCCGATGCCACCGGTCTTTCGGAACGATGGCTGCGTGAATGGCTGCGGCACCAGACGGCGGTTGGACACCTCGATTACGACGTAGCGACGGATCAGTTTTCCATGTGTCCGGAGGCCGCCATGGTGCTGGCCAATCCGCACAGCCCGGCGTTTCTTGGCGGTGGTTTCGATGCGGTACTGGCCGCTGCACCTGCTGTACCCAAGGTCGTCGAGGCGTTTCGCACCGGGGTCGGGATGACTTATGACGATCACGGTGCGGCCTGTGCCTGTGGTATTGAACGGTTGGGTGCCTACAGCAAGAAGCAGGCGCTGGTGAAGGATGTACTGCCGCTGATCGATGGACTGGATGAACGCCTGCGTAAAGGGGCGGTAGTTGCTGATGTTGGCTGTGGTGGCGCGCTCTCTACGCTTGCCATGGCCCGTGCGTTTCCAGCCTCGCATTTTGTCGGCTACGAAATCTCCGATCACGCACTGACGCGTGCTCGAGCCAATCTGGCAGAGGCAAAACTGCCGAATGTGCGTCTGGCTCATGCCGGGGAGGAGCCACTGCCAAGTGCGGGGACGTATGACTTCGTCACAACCTTCGATGTCATCCACGATACGCCGTTCCCTGCAGAGCTGATCGCGGCCATCAAGGGTTCGCTCAAACCGGACGGCCTGTGGTTGTGTGAGGACATTCGTAGTTACACAACATTTGCCGAAAATCTGGCCAAACAGCCGTTGGCGGGCTTGTTATACGGGTTTTCGATCATGGTCTGCATGTCGTCCGGTCTGTCGGCACCGGGCGGCGCGGGGCTTGGAACGCTGGGGTTCAGTGAATCGGTCGCACGCTCGATGTCAGCAACCGCAGGGTTTACCCGTTTTGATCGGCTCGACTATGACAATCCGTTCAACATGTATTACGTCATTCAGCCTTGAGGGAGTCGACTGTGCAATACGATCAGCGGTCGGACAATGACACACACAGCCTTGCGGTTGGATACATCCTCTGGATCTTTGGCTTCCTCGGTGCGCATCGTTTCTACTTTGGCAAACCGGTGAGCGGCACGATCTATTTCTTCACGCTGGGGTTGTTGTTCATCGGCTGGATCATCGATCTTTTTCTCATGCCATCGCTGGAGGCCAGTGCCGAGAGAAGATTTCTGAGCGGAGAAAAAAGTTACACCGTGTCCTGGGTGTGTCTTGTCTTCCTCGGCATCTTTGGAGTGCACAGGTTCTATCTGGGCAAGATCGGTACCGGGGTGCTCTATCTGCTGACGGTCGGTCTCTTCGGCATCGGGATCATCTACGATTTCTGGACGATGAATGAGCAGGTGAGCTCGAAAAATATCGAGCTGGACAGCATCTGAGCGGGAACCAAATCAAGGCAGTTGAGGCGCGCGAATATCGGCAACGCGCCATAACCCGAGGATCTTTCCCGAATCCCGCTTCGGTGAAGGAATGTCCTCTTCGATCACGTCGATCGGCTCCGGCCAGTTGAATGGCGGTTGCTGAAAGTTCAGGAATCGATGCTGGCCGGTGAGCTTGTTTTCATTTTCCACTTGCCTGCGGTGAGAGGTGGTGAGCAGCAGCGGAATCGCGCTGCGCTTGATATTGGTTATCACTGCAGTGATCCGCTCATAGTCGAGGTGCACCAGGCAATCGCGACAGAGCAGGGCATCCGCCTTGGGTAACACATCGGCAATCAGGTCCAGGCATATGAACTGCCGGCCTTGGGTACCGTGTTCGTCCGCTACTCGCGCAACCAGCTCGGCCACGATGTCCGCGCCGACATACTGATCAATCTCCAGCGATGTCTGCGCCATCCAGTGAAAGTCTCCACACGGCGCATCCAGCAGATTACGGACACCATGTCGCTTGAGCAGCCCAGGTAGCTCTGCACGTAATCGAGAGGTCTGAGCGAGGTTGGAGCCGCTGCCGGACACCGACTCGGCGTCCCCCCACTTGTTGTTCCTGTAGATCCACTCAAAGATCTGGTTGGTCGACGAAGACGCGAACAATTTTTTCTCGTGCCGCTTGCGCAGCAACTTTTGCCACCACGATTCAGTGTTTTTGGTCGGCAAACTGCCTGTCATGGTTTTCCAGTCACCACGAGGACACTCATACCTGGTTTCCAGTCACCACGAGGACACACATACCTGGTTTCCAGCGCAAAACTGGCCGCCCATGCCATTCCGCTGCGTGTTTCTGCTTTTCAACCTCTGGGTCTACGGCGCAAAAGTTTCCGCCAGTTCAACGGAGCCGCCCATCAACAGGATCGGACACCCCTTGGCTTTGGCGATAGCATCGTTGAGATCGCGGGCGGTCACCACGCTGTATCCGGTGGTGGGGTTTGCGCCGCCATTACCGACAACGCTGCCATCGTGATTGACCGTGGTGGATGCTCCCACCGGATTGCCGCCGTCGACCACATCGGCGCCCATGGATCCAAACCACTGACCCCATGCGGCCATGGCCTGTTGACCTTCTTCCGGGCTCGAAGGCATCCGCCCACCGTGGTAAACAAACAAGTATGTGCCCATGTCAGTTCCTCTATGTTGTGAAAAGAAGCAAAGATCCTGCGCGAGTTCTCGCATGACTGAGAGTTGACCACTTCGAGCAGCAAATCCGGCTGACGCTCAAAGATAGCGCTCGATCGGGAGGTTACCATCAAATCAGGTCAGCTTTCCCCGCAGTAGCTACCTGATGAAGTACACCGATACCTTCCAGGTGCCATCCGTGTCCTTCATCGGTGTGACGGATTCTGTTGCGCCGGCCTTGTTTGCAAAATCTCTCTGAAACTGAACAACCACGTATTCGCCTTCAGGCGCGCCTGGAAGCGTCTTCGCAAATTTCGAGGTCGTTGTTAACCGTGACTGGGTAACGCCCAGTTGTGAACGCATCGCCTGCATCGCGATAACCCATTGCTCCCGCGGAATCGCTGCCTGAAACAATGACGCAGCCCGATCCCAACTCTCACCGTATTTTCTGGAATCACTCAGAGCCAGCCACTGAATCGCGGCTGATTCTGCTTCGCGAGTGTTTTCCGCAGCCAGGACCGGATGGAAAAGACTCAGCAGTATCGCGAATACGAACAATGATGCGGCGAATGAATCCCGATCGCTGATCCGAGAAAATTTGTTTGGGAAGTTCCCATCCGCGCAGGTGTTCATTAGGCTGGACGAAATGCCCGCATCGCCTTGACTCACGTTCAGGGGAGACTGAGATGATTGAAGGTTCCTGCCACTGTGGCCTGGTTAATTGGCGCTTCGACGGAATACCTGGCGCAGCCACGGCGTGTAACTGCACAGTCTGTCGCCGTTATGGAGCGCTCTGGGCCTACGATTTTGAAAACGAAGGCATCCATGTATCCGGCCCGACACGCGCCTACATCCGTGGCCAGATGATCGAGTTCCATTTTTGTCCGACCTGTGGCTGTGTAGCGTTCTGGCGATCGCAGCACCTGGAAGACGGTGGACGGCTGCGCATCGCCGTGAACCTTCGTCTCGCCGAGCCGGAGGCGGTGGCAGAGTTTCCCGTTCAACACTTCGAAGGTCTCAAGAGTTTCGAAGATCTACCGCTAGATGGGCGGTGTGTCGGTGACTACTGGTTCTGATGGAGCTGGCTTTCGCACGCGGGTTTTCGTCGGAGAACTTTCGCGGGATGTAACGCGCGACTCACACGGGTTCAAGCCGCTTTTGCATGAAATAGCGCGGAAACATCGGTGTGGGCCCATCGAGTTGACCGAACACCGTGAAGCCCAATCGCTCGTAAAACTGGCGAGCCTGAAACGCGTAGGTATCCAGCCACATCTGATGACACTTGCGAATGCGTGCTTCCTGTTCGGCGCGCTGCATCAGTTCTGCACCTAACCCTTTGCCACGAGCGTTTTCCGGGGTGACAACCAGCGCAATGTAGAACGAACCCCACAACGACAACGCCCACAGCCCACCCGTGATCTCTGCATTACTTCCGGATCGTATCTCGAGTGCGTAGGGCATACCTTCCGCATTGCCAACAGCTGCCTGGTTGAATGCAAGCAACGGACGCCAGATATGAGAATAGGCCTCGTCAGGTGACGATGACTCGATGATGGAATAGCTCAACTTCGATTCCCCCGGTTCGCTCATCGCGAGTTTTCCGCCACTCGGAACTTGACGATCTTCTTGATCAAATCCAAAGGCAACGGCTTGTCAATTGGAAATTGCACCGCGCCTTTCGAGGTCTTGTAGATCTTCAGTTCTTCCTGATACGCAGTGATGCCGCTGGGCGCTGGATAAAAACCGATGTGCTTCTTGTATGCCGCGAAATGCACGAGATTACCGTTGAGATGAAACGTGGGCATCTGGTAACTCATCTTCTCGGTGGCTTGCGGCGCTGCGCTCTTGATGGCTGCACGAAGTGCGTTCAACAGCGCCTGAACTTCAGCAGGAAAAGTCTGGATGTATTCGTCGATGGTGGCGATCTGCGCGGCTTGGGTTCTGCAGAGTATAACCGGCGCGAACCGATGGGCTGATCGCGGTATGCGGGATGCGATGACTCAGCCTTGGTTCATGTCATTCGGTTGATTGATCTCGTGGCTCACTCTGAAAGCAGTAGAAACGCGGCCCGGCAGCAACGCATACTGAATCTGTATAGATACAAAAACTCGGTGGCCCAATGGACACACAGTACTTCGATGCCTTGCGGGGTGTTGGACTCGGCGTTGTCTTCCTGTTGATCATCATGGCGGAGTGGCTACACCCGCACAGCCGGATGCAACGACCATGGCAGACCAACCTCGGTCTGTGGCTGGTTGATACAACGCTGACGCGTGTGGTCTGTGGCGCGTGTGGTCTGGTAGTGGCCGCGTGGGCGGCGGATTCCGGGTTCGGAGCCCTGCAGGTTCTGCGTGCGCCGGTGTGGGCCGCTTTGTTGGTCAGCGTTGTAACACTGGATCTGGTCTCCTGGATGTGGCATCTGGCCAATCACCATTTTCCCTGGTTGTGGCGTCTGCATCGGGTGCATCACGCAGACCGCGCGTTTCAGGTGACCACCGCGCTGCGCTTTCATCCTGGGGAATTGCTGCTTTCCCTGCCGGTACGCCTTCTTGCGATTGCGTTGATCGGCATTCCGGTTGAAGGCGTTCTGCTGTTCGAGATCGTGTTCGGCATGATGAATCTGTTTGTGCATGCCAACTACAGCTTGCCAGAGTGGCTGGATCGAACCGCTGGGCGCGTGCTCGTCACGCCATCCCTGCATCGTCTTCACCATGCGCGTTCCACAACGACGGTGAACAGAAATTTCGGCACGATCTTCTCGGTATTTGATCGAACGCTGGGCACCCTATCGCGTTCACCTGCAGCGGCTCAATTCGGGACAGGGGTTGTTGATCCGGATGGCGCTCAGCAAATGTCTCTGTTGGCTGCTCTGAAATCACCGTTCATGCCGCGGAGTTCATAGCGTCGGGAAGGCCACTTCAACTTAGTCACTTGCCGTGTGATTCCTGCTGTCAGTTGCCTGATTTTATTCAGGCTCCGCTCGCGACATCTTCGTTTCAAACCAGATCAATCGATTCGGTTGCCGGATCACGCCAGATCGGCGAATAGGCGTACTGCCTGCATCCCAGACATCGGTGTTGTGTTCGATCTGGCCTTCGATGTTGGCGGTGTAGTCGAGAATCATGGTGTGTTCCGACAAGTAAATCATGCCGTCCCCGCCATCACCGGTGAGTGGTGCACAACCGATGGTGCCGAGGGTCAACTCGGCCTGGTGCATACGCCCGTCACCGTAGCGGATGAGGATGCCCGTCGGTAACGCTTCGATGTGAACCTCGCCTTCCAGCACACCTTTTCGACCATCGGCAAGAAACCAGAGGCCAAGTTCGTTGTAGGTTCCCGCCAGTGACTTCATGCCGATTGCTCTGGAAATGGGAGCGCAAGACTACCATTGGTGCCCGTCTTTCGATTTGATCGTGGGGCCAGTCCGGTTAAAGTGCGCCGCCGCCCAATCATCGGGTACATCTGTGCACATCAGGATTTGGCAGGGTTCACAGTTTTCAGGAAGTCATCGTCATGCAGCAACTTGACCAGTCCCCGGTGGGACCGGAAGAAATCGATTCACTCGGGCATCTCAATGTCCGCTTTTACCTGGCACGGGTTGATCGCGCCAATCGTGTCCTGCTGAACGCGCTGGGCCTGGGCGCTTCGGCGCTCGAAAAGCAGAGTGCGACGTTGCGTCGAATAGACACCTACTGCAAGTTTCGTCGAGAACAATTCGAAGGCGCTGATCTGACTGTTCACGGTGGGGTGCTCCAGACGACGGGCTCTCAGGTTCGTTGTTACTACGAGATCCGCAATGCGGCCCGTGACGAGATTGCGGCGACGTTTGTGATGGGCACGATCATGGCCGATCGCACCAGTCGCCAGTTGTTGGAGTTGCCCCTGTCGGCGAGGCAAGTCAACGAGCAATACGGTGTTCAGATACCAACGTATGCACAACCGCGTTCGTTGTCACTTGATCCACCACGGCTCGATATTCCGTTCACAACGCTGATGGAGCGCATTGGCGAATCTGTTGAATTTGGCATGACGGGCCGTCGTGAGGGCATGATCGAAGCCTCCGACTGTGGCCCGGACGGTGTGCTGCGCGACGATGTGGAACTGATGTTTGTCATGTTCCGAAAGCAGATGGAACAAATGGAACAGACGGATGCGAAAGCGTTCGGCCCGCCGGTCCAGCACACCGACGAGGGACACCGCTTCGCCTGGGCGATGCTTGAAACGCGGAATATCGAAGTGGCCCGTCCACGCGCAGGAGAAGCCGTGGTCTGGATTGGTGCCGATGTCGGCATCGCTGAAAAGTCGCGGCAATCGCGACGCTGGACGTTCGTGAAGAACACCGGTCAACTGCTCAGCATTCATGACTCGGTGGGCATCGCCATGGATCTTGATGCACGTCGGGCCATCGCCATACCACGCTCCATTCGCGAGACCATGGATCGGCACTACTTGCCGGAGTTTGGCTGAGGGTTCCTTGTATGCGGCTTCGTCGCATGGGCGAGGAGGCGCTTAAGGCCTGACCTCGGCAAGTCGCTAAAACGACTTGCCTGGACCTGATTAGTTCGCAGGAACGAATTAATCAGAGTTACGTTGGAAGGACCGTTCCACAGAAATGAGCCCAGAAATGACCGATTTGATGTGCAGGTCCCTCAGCCACGGCGGCTTGCGACAAATCGCTGCCGCCTTCTGCCGCGCAGACTCCTAGCCCGCACTATTCATGAAGTATCGTAGCGAGGGCGTCGAGAGTAGTGAAAACGCTGGGTGGCGCGGACCTGCGTGCGCGCAGGCGTGCTTGACAGCACGTCGAGCACGCGGAGGGAGCACGCCCAGTGTTTTCGCTG
>JANNBJ010000090.1:0-38371 GCA_031385325.1 Gammaproteobacteria bacterium
CAGCGAAAACACTGGGCGTGCTCCCTCCGCGTGCTCGACGTGCTGTCAAGCACGCCTGCGCGCACGCAGGTCCGCGCCACCCAGCGTTTTCACTACTCTCGACGCCCTCGCTACGATACTTCATGAATAGTGCGGGCTAGACGCTGTCGAGAGTTGGGTTTGAGCTGAATCAATCGTGCAAACACATCCACTGTACACGCCCCTTCAGCAGTTACTCAGCGGCAGGGCCGCGACGTTGTGTCCATGCGTGCTGGTCCAAGGACTGGTCGCGAAGGCTGGAGCAGCGTCTCCACGGCAACTTGCGCCCAATCGGCTGCAGCCACCATCAGATTCGCGTTTGTCCGGCCGCCCTTGGTAAATCTCGCGATCACACCCGCACTGACGCCGAGCTCGTCGGCAACCTCTTGCCAGGACAGCCCACGCTCATTCCGTGCGCGGTCCAATGCCGCATGCAGCGCTATGGTGTCGAAGCGAGCGAACAACGGCGGCACACCAGGCTGCGACGAGCCTTTGATGTTCCTGGCAGGTGGACGATCTGAATGGACCACGAAGTCATCGCAGCGACGCTTCATCCATTGAAGAAGAAGCACGACGGCGTCGGCTTCGATCTGCGCGCGTCTGGTCATGGAGAGTATTGAGGACACAGAGTAGTGCACCTCCCGAGCGACTGCCTCCCAACTCATTCCCCGGACGATTCGTTCGTTATCGAGAGCCTGTTGCAAGGCGCCAGCGTCGAGATAGGGTCGATCGTTTGTCATACACACTGGATCGCACTGAATTGAGGTGAAGGCTTTCTGCTTTCAGAGCTTCTGTCAACGTGACGACCTTCGACTATGTTGCTACGACGGGCGCGGCGTAGCCTTGCCCTCCGTTCAATGGCACCGTTCCGACCTCTGCTTCAAGTGTCTGCCTCGTGACTCTGACTCTCGCGCACAAGGAAACCGAAAACCTCCATCCGCAAACGCTTCTACCGCAAGGCGGTGTTGGATGTCGGAGAGCGAATGGCCGATTTGGCCTTTAGGCAAGTTCATGTTCTATGCGTCAACCACCGCCACTGGAACGCATGCAGCACCACAACACCCCAAGCGAAGAACGTGAGGATCAGCGATACGATTCCTGATGCTCCCGGTCCCCGACCAACAGATTGATTTTGTCTGCGTAGGGCAAGTCGTGCTTCAACCGGCAGACTTTCGAGATCGATAACCCTGCCCTCTGCGGTTACTACCACTGACGACTGCCAGACCAGGTTCGTGGCAGTTGTCTGAAGCAGCGGAATTTCGAAAATGGCGACGAGTGCTCCGAGTAACACAGCCACCATCAGGCTTGTTAAGCCTGCCAACCACATGGACGGGCGACGATTGTTCATCGCTCTGATCGCCCAGAACACGTAGAGGGAGCAAAGCGGAATGAAGAAGAGCACATCAACACTTGGGAAAAACAGAACGCACGCCGAACCAAAGACGGCTATCGCCAGTAATAGTTGAGCGCATTTTAGGCAGCGCAGCGCCATCACTGCGAAAAAGTCAGCCCTTTGTAGTTCGCAATCGCCAGTCCCGCGGCGACACTCGTAAACGGATCGTGCAGGTCGACCCGATTGGGGAAACGCTGCTCGAGAATGCGGGTCACCGCTGGAATCAGGCTGGACCCACCGGTTCTGAGCACGACATCAATTTCATCGTAACGCAGTCCCGCGCGCGCGACGGTTTCATCGACAACTTGTTCCACCTGTCGCAACTGATCGGCGATCATTCCTTCAAAGGCAGTTCGTGTCACCGTCAGTTCGATGTCGAGTTCCGGTATGTCGAGTACCGCTTCGGTGTGTTCCGACAATGCCGCTTTCAGATCCTTGAGCCTGGCAAACAGTGTGTAGCTGAGATTGTTCTTGATGATCTCGCGCAAGCGGCGGAATTTCTGCGCCGCAGGGCCACCCTGTGCTATGCAGTCCATCACCGGCGTGGTGTAGCGATTCTGGTTCAGCGTGTAGGTCACTGCCCAGTTCACCAGCAGGTCTTCATAATCTTCGAAGGGAAATCGCGTCTCGATCTCCCGATCCATGCCGCGTCGGCGCCACAGCTCGCCTTTGCCAAGCAGCGGGAACAGGAGTTCCCGAAACAGGATCTGATCGATGTGATCACCGCCCAGACCAATGCCATGGGTCGTGATCACGTCGAAACCCTCGCCCTTTCGACGCAGTACACACAGATCGAGCGTGCCGCCCCCGAAGTCGACGGTCAGCAGCGTTTCGCCCTTGAACAGTCCGGTTTGCAGATAGCTGACCGCTGCCGCGATCGGTTCTGGATAAAACGATTGTTGTTGCACGCCTGCATACTTGTACGCTTCTGACAAGCGAGACAACGCCAACTGATTACGATAGTTGTCCCTGCCCTCAAAATTGACCGGGTGACCCAGATGCGCATTGCCAACCGGTCCGCAGTGGGCATCGATACTCTTGCGAATGCGCAACAGGATCGGCGTAATCAACGCAACCAGCCGGAAAGGATGATCGAATACCAGCAACCGCCGCACCCGTTCATCGCCCAGCAATCGCTTGGTGCCACGAAACAGCCGTCCGGGCAGACCACTGTCGGTCAGCGGTTGGCCATAAAACTTCTGGGTCACGGTTTCCACCGGGACGATATTTTCTTCGTCATCGTGTTCAACGAACTGGCTCGACTCGGAGATGATCTCCGGCACCAGTTCTACCGTTCGACCCGTGTTTTCTTCAATGTACCGATCGATCGCCAGCCGGCCCGTATCGGTCTGCAACTGCGCATCGATATAGGTTGCCGACGGCATGATCGACGCATCCCGTTCCAGCTTGATCAGCTCGAGTGTTTTTCCGTCGAATATCGCAGCGGCCGAATTTGTCGTGCCAAAATCAATACCAATACCGAGACGCTTGACCATGGCTCGACTATTCCGTCCGACCTGATTGGGTTGCTGGTGCGGTCAACATGAACTGGATGTAGGCACGCTTGTCAAAGCGCCCCCCGAGTTTCGAGCCCAGATCAAACAGCATCATGACGACCCCATACTTTGACCGCAGCGCGCGTAATGCACTGTCGTTGTCCGACTGCGCCGTGAGAACGGTGGCAGTTGCAGGCACATATGCGCCTTTTACATTGCCACGCACGTCGCACGGGGCTACTTCTGCACGTGCGCTGTTACGAATACGTTTCACCTTGCCTGCGTCGCCGGCGCTGAACGCGAAAAATCGGTCGCCGGTCCCTGCGAACCAGACCGCTGTCGCAATAGCACGCCCATCCTTGCGAAAGGTCTTCAATGAACAGTACTTCGCTCGATCCAGATCAGACATGGGGTGGTAGTGCTTTTCAAAACGGGGCGCGAGTTTAGCAGGCCAACATCAGATTTCGTAAACCCCATCGACCTGGCCGGGACTATTCATGAATAATCTGCGCATGGGCGATGTCATCAAGTTCAAACGACCGAGTCTCAAGGAAAAGGCCAAGGGCATTACCCTGTGCCGCAATGGTCACCACAAATGGGAAATCGACCAGCGCAAGCAGTTCGACGTGCAATCCGGCAAGCTCGTCACGATACGCCGCTGCCAGCGCTGCACCGCAACCAGAACAACGCTTGACTAGGAGTCTGCGCGGCAGAAGGCGGCGGTGCGAGGCGAGTGTCAATTCGAGGCCTATTTTTCGTTTGTTTGAGGCGCGTAGTGGCGCTACGCAACGAAAACGAACGGAAAATAGGACCGAAGTGGCGCCGCCGCAGCCAGACGAGCTTCTGCCGCGCAGACTCCTAGCCCGCATTATTCATCAGCAGACCAGGCCAGTTGATTCGGATCTTCGTTACGTGACGACGAAATTCACCAGCTTCCCGGGCACCACCACTTCTCGACGGATCGTCTTGCCCTCCAGATGACGTGCCACATTCGGCTCGGCGCGAACGAAAGCCAGCAACGCTGCCTGATCGATCTGTGCATCAACCTCGACGGATGCACGCATCTTGCCATTGACCTGCACTGCCACGGAGATCGTATCGAGTCTGAGTTTGGCTTCGTCATGCTCCGGGAACGTGGCGCTGCCAACGCTACCTTTGTGACCGAGTCGGGCCCACAGTTCTTCGGCGATGTGCGGGGCAAACGGCGCAAGGATGCGGACAAAGGCATCGAACCACTGAACGGGCACATGCTCTGCGCGCGTGGCTTCGTTGACGAACACCATGAGGTCTGACACAGCGGTGTTGAACTTCAGTGACTCGACACTCTGACGCACTCGCTTGATGGCGCCATGCAGCGCCCGCTCCATGTCAGGCGCATCGACAGCCTCATGCGTGAGCTTGTTACCTTCGCTGACCAGACGCCAGACCCGGTCGAGGAAACGTCGACAACCGGCAACACCTGAAGTCTCCCAGTCGCCTCCATCTTCCAGCGGACTCATGAATACTTCATACAGGCGCAGCGAATCGGCGCCGTATTCGAGGCACATGTCTTCAGGATTCACGACATTGGACTTCGACTTCGACATCTTTTCCCGTCTGGCCTGCACACTCGTGCCATCCAGCGTTGACCACTGTCCATCTCGTTCGACCACTTCTTCGCGAGAGTAATATTTGCCGCGCGCATCGCGAAACGATGTGCCGTGGATCATTCCCTGATTGACAAGGCGCTGAAACGGTTCACGCGTCGAAACCAGGCCGAGGTCATGCAGTGCGTGATGCCAGAATCTTGAGTAGAGCAGATGCAGCGTCGCATGTTCCGCACCACCCACATACAGATCTACCGGCATCCAGTACCGCTCTTCTTCCGGATCCCACGCCGCCTTGTCATTCTTCGGATCGATAAAACGCAGGTAATACCAGCACGAACCCGCCCACTGCGGCATGGTGTTGGTTTCGCGCAGCGCCGGCTTGCCGGTTTCCGGATCCGTGGTCTTGAGCCACTGCGTTGCGCGCGCCAACGGCGGCTGTCCGTCAGCGGTCGGGCGATAGTCATCCATCACCGGCAAGGTGACTGGCAATTGATCCACGGGCAGCAGCTTGGTCTTGCCATCCACATGGATGACCGGCACCGGCTCACCCCAGTATCGCTGTCGACTGAACAGCCAATCGCGCAACCGATAGTTGATTGTGCCCTCACCATGGTTGCCGATACGCAGGCGCTCTATCGCTGCGCGTTTCGCCGCTGCGTTATCCAGACCATCGAGGAACCCGGAATTTACGTGCGGACCGTCTCCGGCATAAGCGGCCTCCTGGACGTTGCCGCCGGCTACGACTTCGATGATCGGCAATTCGAACTTGCGGGCAAACGCGTGGTCGCGCTCGTCGTGCGCAGGACAGGCAAACACTGCGCCGGTACCGTAGTTCGCCAGCACATAGTCAGCGATCCAGATTGGTACTCGCTCCCCGTTGATCGGGTTCACGGCATAGGCGCCGATGAAGACACCGGTTTTGGGCGCATCGGCCGCATCACTGGTCCGGTCGCGATCAGAGCGTCGGCCAACGGTGTCGCGATACCCAACAACTACGTTCTGCTGTGCGACCGTTGCAAGGTCCATAACCAGCGGATGCTCGGGTGCGAGCACCACATAGGAGCAGCCGAAAAGGGTATCCGGGCGCGTGGTAAACACTTCGATATTCTGGTTCGAACCATCTACCGCAAAGCGCACCAAGGCGCCTTCGCTGCGTCCAATCCAGTCCGTCTGCATCTTCTTGATGCCTTCCGGCCAATTCACATCGGGCAGCGTCGCCAGCAGTGATTCGGCATAGTCGGTGATCTTGAGCATCCACTGCCTCATGTTGCGGCGCTCAACCGGATCGCCGGTCTCGATATAAACCCCGTCTTTCACCTCTTCGTTGGCAAGCACTGTCCCCAGAGCCGGACACCAGTTCACCGGCACCTCGGCCTCAAAGGCGAGACCACGCTCAAACAGCTTGGCAAAAATCCACTGGGTCCACTTGTAGTACGAAGGATCTGACGTGGTGAGTTCGCGGTCCCAGTCGTAGGACAGCCCGAGCATGGTCAACTGGCGCTTGAACGTGGCGATGTTGCGGGACGTCACTTCCTGCGGCGAGATGCCTTCTTTTACCGCCTGCCGTTCACTTGGCAGTCCGAACGAATCCCATCCCATCGCATGCAGCACGTTGTAACCGAGCATGCGTCGCGCGCGCGCAACCACATCGGTTGCAACATAACCTTTGGGATGACCGACATGCAGACCCACACCACTGGGATACGGAAACATGTCGAGCACGTAGTACTTTGGTCGCGTGCGGTCGCTTGGTGTCGCGAAGCTCTTGTTGGCTGCCCAGTAGGTCTGCCACTTGGCTTCGAGTGCGCGGTGATCATAACCGGCCATGGAAACACGTCTGCCTGATGCTGAAAGGGCGTGAAGTCTGCCTCATGCCCGACCGGCCCCGCAAATTTTCAATGCGTGCCGAGCGAACTCCTTGTCCGCACGGCACCGGGTGATGAACTCGGCTCAGGCGGGAGCGAGGATGCCCACCGGGCAGCTCACACCCGTGCCACCCAGCCCGCAGTATCCATTCGGCACCTTGGCGAGGTATTGCTGGTGATAATCCTCAGCGTAGTAGAACGGACCCATCGGCTGAATTTCTGTGGTGACGGCACCAAAGCCCGCAACGGACAAGGCCTTCTCGTAACTCGCCTTCGACGCTTGCGCAGTCGTCAGCTGTTCATCATTGAAGGTGTAGACGCCGGAGCGGTACTGAGTGCCCATATCGTTGCCCTGACGCATGCCCTGAGTCGGGTCATGCGACTCCCAGAAGACGCGCAACAGCTCAGCAAAGCTCACTTGCGCCGGATCAAAGGCGACCAGCACCACTTCGTTGTGACCGGTAAGACCTGAGCATACTTCCTGATAGGTGGGATTCGGGGTCAGGCCGGCGCTGTAACCCACCGCAGTCGAGTAGACACCAGGGGTTTGCCAGAACTTTCGCTCGGCACCCCAGAAACATCCAAGACCGAATACGGCTTGTTCCATTCCCTCAGGAAAGGGCGCTCGCAATTGATGACCACTGACAAAATGCCGATCCTTGATGGGGATGGAGACCTGCCGACCTGGCAGTGCTTCTGCTGGGGTAGGTAAACGGAGTTTTGATGAGTACGCCATGACATCTATCCTCGTGCCGGTGTTCCGTTGCTGATGCTTCGCTGGATTTTGGTCGGGTCACGTTCGGAATCCGACCAGGTGTTGCGCCAGCCCCATACTATAGACAGCGAAATGTTAACCCAGTTTCCCAGCCGCGAGGCGGAATGCTATAAAGGCGACAAATGCGCGCACTTCTCCTCTCGGCCTCCTTCTGCTTGCTCGGCCTGCTGTCTGCCTGCCAGGTCACTCCGGTACCCCGGGACTACGGCGAACTCGCCGCTCAGATCAGTGCCGGGAAAACCGTCTCCGTTGCCGACCTTCAGCTCGCACTCGAACACGCCCCCGACATTGGTGAGCGCTTCAAGCAGGTGCAGGATCTGGAAGAACAGGCCTTGGCGCTCATGGTGGATGAGCCGCTCAAGCTCGGCGCCATCGGCACGGCGATCCTGGACGCCTACTACGGCAGCCTCGCCGGACACCTCGCCATGATCAAGTTCTATGAACACGTTGGATCTGACGATGCAGCGATTCCGCACCGTGAATGGCAACAGCGAATCATCGAGCATATCGAAACGGGCACCGGTGCTGCCGATTCACCTTTTCATGTGACCGGAAGAGCCGAAGCCAACGCGCATATGCTCTATCGCAAGCTCGAAACGGTTGGGGGCATTTATCAGAGTGACGAGAAAAATCCGCTGACGCTTGCATTGATCGGCAACCGGGAAGGCGAAGCGGTCACCACCTCGTTTTACGCACTGGCGCCCATGTTCGCGGCCATGCGGGCACGTTTCCCAACCGAGCCGGAAAACGAAGAGAGTGCAACGCTCGCCATCATCGGTATCCTCGCGCGCGAGTCCGACGGAGCGGCACAGACCTCCGTCGGTGCGTTCCTGGCCGCTCGCAAGCGCATCGAAGACGCTATCGGCTGGCTGCGAGCCGCATCCCGCGACGGCAACATCGTCGCCAACATGTTGCTCGCCGGCATCTTTCGTGACCAGATCCGCGATGCCGAAAACGACCAGGCGCGGGAAGCGTACAAGGCCGAGATTCTCGACAATTACATGCACGCGATTGCGCTCGGGTCCACCGACGCGATGTACGCGCTTGCCGTGTTGTACCTCAATGAACAATTTGGCAAGGACAATGTCGCTGCAGGTGTACCACTGCTGGAGCGCGCTGCCGCGCTCAAACACAGCGATTCGCTGACCTACCTGGGACACCTCTACTCGCAGGGGCTTCACGTCAAGGCAGACCAGGACAAGGCAGTGGCAAACTTTGTCCAGGCGGGCGAGCTTGGCAATCCCCGCGCCAGTTATGCGTATGCCCGGCTGCTGATGGGCCAGACCAGCAAGGTCGAACCGGATCTGCGGATCTTCGATTGGCTGGAAACCCTTGCCGATGCCGATGAAACGGAGGCCATGGTTCATCTTGGGAATCTGAACGCGCGAGGCATCGGCACCCGGATCAACGCAGGACGCGCGCTGCGCTGGTACAAAGCGGCGATCAAAGCCAACCCGGAGGATGGCAACGTCGTGAACGAGATTGCCTGGACGGTCACCGTTTCCGATATCAAGGGGCTGAATCAACCAAGGTACGCGCGCACTGTCATGGACGCGCTGATGGAAAAAGATGAAGAGGCCCGGCAGCGTCCGGAGTACCTGGATACCTGGGCCGCCATTCACGCAGCTAACGGTGAGTTTGACCGAGCGGTTGAGTTGCAGCAGGAAGCGCTATCTCGCGCCAAGGCAGAAAAACGGGATGACGTACTCGAAATCCTCGATACCCATCTCAAAATGTTCCAGGCCGGTGAGGTCATCATCGAGCGTGCCCCTTAACACTTCTGTGCTGGCCAGCTGGCTAGCCGAACAGCGCCCCGCCATCGATGTACGTTCCCCAGGTGAATTCGCAGAGGGCCACCTTCCGGGCGCGGTAAATCTGCCCATTCTCGACGATGATGAACGTGCCCGGGTTGGCACGACGTACCGACTGGAAGGATCCGAGGCGGCCAATGCACTTGGACAGCAGCTGGTGTCTGGTGTGGTGCGAGACACACGTATTGCCCACTGGACAGAATTTCTCCAGCTGCATCCGGACGCGTACCTGTACTGCTGGCGCGGTGGCGCGAGGTCTCGCATCGCCACGCAGTGGCTCTCGACCCATGGCTTTACACCCGAACGAGTTGAAGGCGGATACAAGGCGCTGCGTCAGCTTTGCCTGCAAACGCTGGACGTGACCCCGGAAAGCACACACAACTGGTGGTTGCTGGGCGGTCGTACTGGCAGCGGCAAGACTGAACTTCTGCACGAACTCGAACCGTGTATCGATCTGGAGGCGCTTGCCGAGCATCGCGGTTCAGCGTTTGGCGGCAAGGGAGCCCCTCAACCCGCGCTGGCCACATTTGAGAATCGGGTGGCCTGCGCATTGCTCGCACGCCAGGACATGCCGCTTGTGCTTGAGGATGAAAGTCGCACCATCGGCCGACTGGGTATCCCCGAAGCTGTTCACCGCGCCATGCAGCGCGCGACGGTGGTTCTGCTCGAATCGGATCTGTCGTCGCGAGTAGCTTCGATACAGCACGAATATGTTGATGTCCCTCTGCAAACCGTCACCCCTGACGCTGTGGAGCACCGATTTCAAAGTGCGCTGACCCGCATCCAGAGACGCCTCGGCGGGGTGCGATACAAAGAGCTGACTCACGAGATACACGTTGCTTTCAGTACCGGTGATCATCATCGCTGGATCGAAAGATTGTTGACTTGGTATTACGACCCGATGTACGACTACCAACTGGAGCAGAAGCAAACTCGTATCCGGTTCGCCGGCCCGGCCGCCGCCGTAAAGTCATTTCTGGCAGAGCAGCGCCGGTTTCCTTCTTCCATGACAGAAAAACCAAAGCAATAGCCCATCCGGGCAACACTCAAGGAGTTCACGATGCAGATTTCAGGCAGCAAGGGCATTTTCGTCGGCGGCGCATCAGGTATGTGCCGGGCAACTGCCGAAATGTTTGCAGCGAAGGGCGGCAAGGTCGCCATCCTCGATCTGGAAAAATCAGACGGCGCCAATGTGGCGAAGGCCCTGGGTGGCACTTTCCACACCTGCAACGTGATGGACTACGTGGGTATGGAGCAGTCAATGGCCGACGCTGTCGCTGCACTGGGTGGACTGCACTTTGTCGTCAACACCGCAGGCGGTGGTTCTGCAATCCGGACCGTTTCAAAAGACGGAACCAAACATCCCCTCGACGTGTTTCAGCGGGTCATCGACCTGAATCTGATCGCCTCCTTCAACATCAATCGCATCGGCGCCGAAATCATGGCGAAAAACGAACCCAATGCTGAAGGCGAGCGTGGTGTGATGATCAACACTGCGTCCATCGCAGCGTTCGAAGGCCAGATCGGACAAGTAGCCTACACCGCTGCCAAAGGCGGGATTGCGGCCATGACCCTGACCATGGCACGTGATCTTGGCGGCGTTGGTGTTCGCATCATGACGATCGCGCCAAGCCTCTTTGATACCGGGTTGACCAAGGGCATCCCCGAGGCGGGCGCCATTCAGATGACGAAGGATGCCGCGTTCCCACGCCGCATGGGCAAACCACCGGAATTCGCTGTCATGGCGATCGCCATTTTCGAATGCGCGATGATGAACGGCTCAACCATTCGTGTGGATGGCGGACAGCGTTTCGCTCCGCGTTAGGATTGTGCCAAGGATGCGAAGCGTTCCGACTTGCTGACGCGTCAGTCAGTCGCAGTAGCATCTAAAATCTAGTCCTGATGGGCGTGGCCGTGAACTTGGGGATGATGATCATGCCCATGTTCACGTTGCGCAAATCGATCGATCTGATGTTCGAGTTCACCGGAGCTGACCACACCTTTGCTGTCCAGCAGATCAGTCAGCGCATGCAGGAAGTGTTCGTAGTAGGCATAGGGCTGGTCCGGGGTAACCCTCACTGCCTTCAACTCGTCAATGAGCGCTGCCTGAAACTCGGACCACGTAAACACACCGCGCTCGGATAACGAGTTGGCCAACGCAAACACACGTCCCTGCCACGGCGCCTCGAAATCCAGCTCGCCATTGCGTAGCGGTGGCGCCACTAAAACATCCAGCTCATGGAACGTCACACGACTTCCTCAACGCCAATCAGTGAGTTTCGAGTGATGGCTGCCATGCAGGCGCTCTCATCGGCATCGCGTAATCGTCCCGGCCGTTGAGGCAGTACCATGTATCGCACTTCGGCACTGGAGTCCCACACTCTGATCAGACGATCGGGACCAATTTCAGTGCCAAATTCCCTCAGGACGTTGCGCGGTTCGCGCACCACCCTCGAGCGATAAGCTGGGTCCTTGTACCACTTCGGTGGCAGCCCCATTACGGCCCATGGATAACAGGAACACAGCGTGCAGACGACAACGTTGTGTACTGCATCGGTATTTTCAACCACGACCAATCGATCGATCTGACCACCTACAAACCGGTAAGGCGCGATCGCCTGAGTGGCATTGTCGAGTAATGCTGCCTTGAATTCCGGATCGTGCCAGGCACGCGCAACAACCTGTGCGCCATTCATCGGGCCGACTCTTTCATTGAACAGTTCAAGCAGATCATCGATGGCGGACGGTGTTACCAATCCCTTGTCAATCAACAGTGCTTCCAGTGCCTCGGCGCGCAGTGCGGCATCGCCGTGGTCGTGTTCATGTTCGTCGGAGTCATGCATGTTCAATGTCCACGGGTGACAGGTAGGACTCAAAGAGATCGATGCACAACTCAACATGGTTGTCTGCGGAATCACCCCACAACACTTTGCTGCTGAAGGCGACGCCATAAAGATGCTCGGGATTCTCCCCAAGCCCATGCGCGTTGGTGTCCGGCAGGATCCAAGACCGATGCCATGCGGTAATCGTGCCGATGCGGCCACGCACGTAGGCGGGCAAACGTGTGTGTCCGGGACTCCCATGTGATCGTGTCATCACTCGCTGGCCAACGACGTAACGCGGGGGCTGCTGGAGCGTTCGCTCGAAACCCGATCCATCACGCGGATAATCAACACGATCCGGACGAGCGGAAGGTCGGGCTGCGATGAGTGCATCCGTGGTTTGGCCAAGCGCGCCCGCTCGTTCATCGATCACTTGTGACGAAAGTACGCCACTTTCCACCAGCAGATTTTCGAGTCCACCTGTCCAGCGGCCAAAGTAGCCGTGCTGAAGATAGGCCGCTGGGGCGATGCGTTCGATGGCATGTCTGAACTGATCAAGATTGCCGATCAGACCGGCCTGGAAAGCGCAATTCACCAGCGCAAACATGCGGCTTTCCCAAGTTTCATTCCAGCTGGCATCCGCCTCGACATCAACCGGGCCGTAACCCTGTTTGCCGCCTAGATCGTGAATGCCGTCCATGTTTGTGCTCAGTACGTTTCGGACAACATGGGTATCGGGTCGGCATCGTCGGTGAGCAAGCGAAAATCATGCCGACCCGCCACCACGTCGTGTACCGCGCCATCGGGTAACACGACCCGGGCCTCACAGCCACACGGTATTTCTACCTGCAGCGTGAACACGCCATCAAGCAGCGACCAGCGAACGAGATAGCGGCCGTGCATGGAATGGAATTCGAACTCCACGGCATTCAGCGGCGAGCCCTCAGGAAACAGATCTCCAAAGGGGACACACGGTTGTATGACCACCCGCCTGAAGGCGTCGCCCTCATCTGGTGCCGGGCACAAACCGGCGACATGCCTGTAGAGCCAACCCAGGGGTGCAGCATTCGTCAGGGAAACCTGGGCTTCGTCGGTGTTGGTGCCTTCGATCACAGGTGCAAGCCAGGCCGGGGTGGCCGTCTGCAGCATCAGCGCATAGGCAAGATCAGGTCGACCATGCAGGGTCAGAACGCTCAACATGTTGTCGACCAGCAGAGGATGCACCGTCGATTGAAAACCGGCGTCCAGTACCATCTGTGCGAACCGGTTGAATGCCGAAGGCACTTCATCACCATCGAGCAGCGACTCGGAGAGCGCCAGTGCATAAGCATTGGCTGAATCAGTCACCAACAATCCGCCCTGCGTGACATAACGCTGACGAAACGCCGCTCGAATGCGATCTGCGAGGTCCCGAAACGAGCGTGCCTCAGCTTCAAGATCAAGCCAATCGGCAACACGTAGGGCGATTCGGGCTGCCGAGCTGAACAGTGCGGTGCCAATCACTCCGGCATCCATGTTGCTGCACTGCCATGTCACACCATCAACCGGGCGAATCAGGTTGGGGTGCAGCGCCTCCAGCGTGAACAGCAAACGGCGGATGTATGGAAATACACGTTCAAGCGCTTGTCGATCACCATAGTGGATGTACAGGGTCTGCGCGATGTACAGCGCCATCTCACTGAGGCGTTGGGGATCACCGTTGGTTGGTGAGTGAAGTGCTTCGGCGCTGCCAATCCCTGCTACCAGTCTGCGCGCATGACGCAGCGGTGGGACGGTTTCGGGTAACCCGGCTGGGCCACACTCTTCAGCCAGCATCTCGTCGAGCCACCCGCGGAGCCAGACGCTCAGATCAAATTGCATGGCAAGCGTATCGATCACCGGATAGAGCGAGAGGTAATCACCGAAGCGGTTGCCTGCAGCAAACCCGGACCACGCTACCTCCTGCAGCAGACCAAGATTGCGCCTGAGGCAAAGCGCGTGGAATCGCTCCAGCAGCGGATGCTCGGTATGCAATTCAACGTTTTGTTGCAATAGCTGGCGCACCGGCACTGCTTCAACTTTCAGCACGCCATCAGCGGCCAGATCACCGCACAGTTCAACGATGCGGAAATGATGACGAACAAAGGGAGGTACAAACGCTTCGCTTTGCCCTTCACCGCGAAGCGTGTAGTCATCCTGATCATCGGCGGAAAAAATGGGCGTACCCGACACATCGATTGAAGCGGCATATCGCAATCGGATATGGGTACCAGGCTGACCTTGCAGTAACACACGCACACGACCAAGCACAGCTTCTGGAAACGTAATCCACCATCGCCGCTCACCTGAACGCAGAGCATTCTTGCGCTGTATCGAACCGATGACGCTCAGCTCCAACGGCCGGACTCCATCTTGCGCCCAAGCGACGAGCGTAGCGTTGCCTGGCGACAGTATTTCTATGGGTAACCACTGGCGCTTCTGGCGAAGATAGTCGGGATGATTACCGAACGCACGTCCGTCGATGCTGGCACCTTTGTTGATGTCCGCACGAATCAACGGTGAAACTCGCCACTCCCATTGGGAATCCGACAAAATCGTTATTGGCGGCCCTTCTTTCGATTCGATCTCGAGTTGGGCAAGCAATTGCGGCCTGGCACCAAAATGCTCGCGCGTGTCGCCGTCGGCGAACCCGGCATGCCAGCCATCGGCCAACAGCACCGTCAGCGAGTTGGCGCCGGCTTTGACAAGTCCATCGACGCAAAGCGACCGGTACTGGATACGCTTTCGATAGTTGGTGTAGCCGGATGGGACTTCCGAGACATCCAGTTCCGTCTCATTGATCCAGATGCGGCATGCGCCCAGAACCGCGATAGTCAATCGAGCTTTCGAACCCGTCTCACCAACCCGGAACCGGCGGCGCAACAGCGGTACCGGTGTGCCCACGGTACGGGTGCCATGCAGCGGTACGGCAATCCAGTCTGCTCGAAAGCCTTGAGCATCAAGAGCAAATTCGAAGTGGGCAATGTCACTCCACTCGCTCGCGAGGCCATCACTGTCAAACGTTCGCACACGCCAGTACACGCAGGTCTGCGCGCTCACACCTCGCCCCCCATACAGAACATCATGATTGTCGGAACCTTCAACGATTCCGCTGTCCCACAAATCAGGCAGTACTGCCAACGTTGCCTGGCTCAAGGCTGCCTGCACATGCCATGCGGTCTGTTTTTCTGCGGGCCTCGCATCACCCGAGCACCAGGAGAGACGAGGTATTCCCAGCGGCAAACCAACCGGGTCAGTCAGATGCTCAGCACGCAGTCTGATCGGCGCGGTGGTCATAACGGTTGGTCTGTCATCGTGGCGGTTCGGCGCAATCCAAGAAACTGATCAATATGCGCGACCACCGTATCCAGTTGATCGTGGTGCAGCCAATGGCCAGCGCCATCTATCTCGAGCATCCGCGCGTCCTGAAAATGACTGATCGTCGAGTCCTGACCGATTCGGTGCGAAAAACCCTGCTTGGCATTGAGAATCAGCGTCGGACTGGCAACGGATTTCCACAAGGCGACCGTGTCTGTTTCAGGCATCGGGTACAGTGACGGGCTGTGGGTGTAGTTGTCAAACTTCCAGCTGTACGAACCATCCTCATTCTGATGGCTGCCATGCACCGTCAGGTGCCGGGCGATGGTGGAGTCAAGATTCGAGTTCACCTGCTGCATGCGCTCGCAGGCGGCTTCGAGTGAGGGATAACGTCGCGGGACTCGGTCAGCAAGTTTCAGCATCTGCTGCTCCCACGTACGAAATTTCTCCGGCGATAACATGCCTTCGTACCAACCAGGCCACAGACCTACACCTTCAAGAAGTACCAGTTTCGAGACCAAACCGGGCCATGCGCCAGCCAGCTGTGCGGCCACGGTTGCACCCATCGAGTGGGCGATGAGCACACAACCATGCAGCCGTCGTTGTTCGATCAGCCGAACCAGGTCGTAGACATAGTCGGAGTGCCGATAGGCTGAGCCTCGATTCCAGTCCGAATCACCGTGTCCACGCAGATCCGGAACCACCACATGATGGGTATCGAGAAAACGACTCGCCAGAAAATCCCAGGTATGGCAATGATCCTGGACACCGTGTACCAGCAACATCGGCGGTCTGGCGGCATTCCCCCAATCGAGGTAGTGCAGCCGCAATCGTTGGGAAAAGTAGTAGTGGGAACTGGCTCTGGGCTCGTTCATGCATGCATCCCTAACTCATTCCGCCCTCTTTACAACCGATGCATCCGCATCAAGAGGTTCCACCTCTGACAAAACCATACAGGGGATCGGCCAGCTCGCTGCGTAACCAGTCAAGCAGCAATTGTGCCCGCAACGCCCGTCTCATCGCCGGCCGCGACAGCAACCAGAACGGCTGCGCCAGATGCGAATGCGGCGACGGAATTTCCAACAGTCCTGACGCATCCCCGATCATCCAGCGCGGCAGCATGCCCACACCAAGGCCTGCGCGCAATGCCACCAGTTGCTGCAGAACCGAACTGGTACGCACTTTGACAGCCATCCCGACGAAGCCATCCTCCCGCAACGCCTGGTCCACTCCCACGCCGAGATCCTGATCCACCAGGCTGAGCCAGCCGACCGCTGGATCTGCGTGTCCCGGCATCATCAGTTCTGCAATATCTGCACGCGCGAAAACGCCCACCTGAGGCCGCCCCAGCGAGCGCGCAATGAGGTCTGCATCCGGGGCTTGTGTGCCACGGATCATGATATCGACCTGCCCCGTAGTGACCAGTTCCACAGCGTTGATGATTTCAATTTCAATCAACGGATGTAACGACCTGAACTGCTCGAGTCGAGGGACCAGAATGATGTGCAGTGATTTTGGCAACAACAGATTGACCCGCCCGGCGTCCGCCTTTTCACCAGCCCGCAATTCACTTTCGATCGAGTCGATCTCACGACTGATTCTGTCGATTCGCTCAGCAAGCTCCTGACCCTGTCGGGTGATGACCAGTCCATGTGCTGTGCGAGTGAACAGCGCGATGCCCAGTCGACGCTCCAGATGTTCGAGCCGCCGCGTAACCGTCGACGCATTCACCTCCAGCTGCTGGGCAGCCGCGCGCACTGAGCCTGCAATCACAATGGCGGCGAAGTGTCGGTAGTCATCCCAATCGGGGTTCATGGCTCAGTAATCGACTTCAGCTTCCGCAACCACCCGGAGCTTACCAGCCGGACGGGCCGTTGCAAATTCGCAACAGTCTGTTGCGTTACCGTAGGTTGCATTGAGTGTTACTCAAGGTAACATGCGTGACATCGAAGAGGTCCGAAACGGTAACAGAAGCAGTAAGACCAGTCGTAAAAGCAGTAGCCAGAACAGCAGTAGCCAGAACAGCAGTAAAGGCACCAGAAAAAAGAAAGTTACCGTACCAGGATCCAGCAGCCAGCCCGGCTAGACAGCGGTCAAGCCAGGCAGATCGAGAAGTAAGTGGTTGCGACAGTTTAGAGGGATACCCGGCTTCCCCTCCCCTCCTCCCCTGCGGGTATCCCTCTCATTCAAAACGGTTCGAGGCGATTTTATCGCCTCAACCTTTTTTCTCCAGACCGATCCAAAGTTCATCATTCGCGGCCCAGGCCTCAAACGACGCTGTGATCGAGCAACCAGTCCCGCTTAGGCACTCTCCCGTATTCAGATCAAACCGATAACCGTGCCAGGAACATTCCAGGATGTTTTCCGTCACCTTGCCAGCGATCAGCGGCGCACCCAGATGTGGGCATCGCGCGACGTGTACAACCGGTGAACCCGCAACCACATTGATGACCACGTCCCGTCCGAGAAACCGGGTGGCAAGTGGGAACACCAGCGTGTCCATGCGACCAAGACAACTCGGCGCGGCGTGTTGCGGGAGCGGAGCAATCCGGGAATCGAGCATTTCCTGACGCGAACTCATCATCGCCGAGTCTTCGTCATAGAGTGTTTCATACACTCGCGCGTAGGCCTGACCTACTCGATCACGCATCTCCGGGCCTACCCCAGGCACATGAAAATCAACAACGATTTCGATCTCGCGAGGTCCGCGTTCCATGACATACGTCCAGATCTCGGCACCGGCGAACTCGCCAACGAGCGTTCGCGTAATCCAGCGACGCTGTGTGGTATCAAGACGCAATTCGAGCAAAGACTCCCTGCCCTTGGCATCGAGAACCTTTGCCCGCCAGCCCCATGGCCCGGCAGCTTCGCATTCGATCGCACTAAACGAGGATGAATGCAGGAAAGGCAGATGCTCCCAGTCGAGTGCATTTTCAAACATCCGCGCCAGGCTCACCGGCAGCACACGTTGATAAGTGCCGACGTGGTCAACGCGGGATCCGGTCTGGGCCGGCACAAATCTGTGTTCAGGCATGGATTCTCCAAAGCTTCGGGTCGCGCAAGCCCGCCTGATTACGCGCCTTCGGCTCGCCGTCAGGCACTCATGCGTTCGATCGCGAAGGTAAATTTCTGGCCATCGAAATCCTCTTCAAACGCTGAGGCGGTGGTGTCCAGCATCGCTTCCAGGGTCAGCGTTTCGCCGCAGACATAGGCCTGATGTTCACTGAAGGCTTGCAATACTGAAGCGTCACCTCGATAGCGTAGTCGAATCCGATCAGAGACACGTAGTCCACTTTCTTTTCGAGCGCGCTGAATACTGCGTACGATCTCTCTTGCCTGACCACCTCTGATCAGTGACTCGTTGAGCTCACAATCCAGGTCAATCGCGATGGTCGCATCCGAAATGATATTGGCGCCCGGCCGCGGCTTCTGCTGCACATCGATCTCCGCGAGGGTGAATTCCTCGCCTTCAACGACGATCTTGCCATCCCGACGCAGCTCCGCAATCGCCTGCACAGACAACGCGTTGATCGAGGCCTGGAACTGCTTCATGCGTTTGCCGAGTCGTTTGCCGAGCAACGGAAAATTCGGTTTGGCGATCAGTTCGATATAGGCGCTCTCGTCGCCATCAAAGAGCACCTGCTGCACATTCAGCTCGCGCTGGACGTAAGCCATGAGTGCATCGATCTGACTTAGACGCTGCCCCGACTCTCCGATGATCGTCAGCCGCGACAGTGGCGTCCGCAGATTGATCTTTTCCGCCTCACGCTTCTGCCGTCCAAGCAGGATGACCCGCTGCATCAAGCCAACGGCATGTTCAAGCTCTGGCTTGCGCAGCTCTGGGTTGGCGTCTGGAAACGTGCACAGATGAACAGACGCTGGTGCTGATCCACTCACTGCCATCTTCGTCAGTTCGAGATACAGGTGTTCAGAAAGGAAGGGCGCAAACGGCGCCATGATCCGGCTGAGTTCACCAAGCACCGAATATAACGTGGCGTACGCTGCGCTCTTGTCCGCGGAAATCCCTTCTTCCCAGAATCTGGGCCGATTGAGACGGATATACCAGTTGGTCAGATTTTCGATGAAATCCAGCAACTGCGGCACAACAGCATAAAGGCGATACGCCTGCATCTCTTGTGCTACGGAAGCCTTGAGGGTCTGTAAACGAGACAACACCCATTGATCAAGGATATTCGTACTGGGTGCACTGTCTTGTGAGGGCGACCAGTGATCGATCTGGGCGTAGGTTCGCATGAATGAATAGGCGTTGTACCAGGGCAGCAGCACGCGTCGCACCATGTCGCGCACACCACCATCAACAAAGCGCTGCTCTTCCGCACGCACCAGGCCCGAGGTGATCAGATACAGGCGCAGTGCATCCGCACCATACTCCTCCATCAACTCGTCAGGCGGCGTGTAGTTGCGCAACCGCTTCGACATTTTTTTGCCATCGGAAGCCAGCACCATGCCGTTGACGATGACATTTCGGAACGCCGGTTTGTCGTAGAGCGCAGCGGCCAGCACGGTCAGTGTGTAGAACCAGCCACGTGTCTGATCGAGCCCTTCGGCAATGAACTCAGCGGGAAATCCAGCTTCAAACAGCTCACGATTCTCGAATGGAAAATGCAGCTGTGCGTAAGGCATGGAGCCTGACTCAAACCAGCAATCCAGCACTTCAGGCACTCGTCGATAGACGCCGTCTTCACCCGGCTTCGTAAAGGTGATCGGATCAACATGTTCCCGATGCAGATCGGTGATTCGAACACCGGAGAGCGCTTCGAGTTCATCAAGCGAACCGATGCAGACCTGACTGCCGGTGCTGTCGTTGATCCAGATGGGAATCGGTGTGCCCCAGACCCGGTTGCGCGAGATTGCCCAATCGATGGCATTGGCTAACCAGTTGCCAAAACGGCCTTCCTGCAGATGCTCTGGCACCCAGTGAATCTGATCATTCGCAGCAAGCAAACGATCACGGATCGAGCTGACCCGTACATACCAGGACGGGATGGCGCGATAGATCAAAGGTGTATCCGATCGATAACAGAACGGATAGCTGTGCGTGATCGTGTCGTGCCGATACAAGGCTCCGGACGCTTTTAGTGCACGGATAATCTCTGGGTCTGCCACCTTTACATGCAAACCAGCGTATTCAGGCACTTCATCGGTGAATTTGCCCTCGAGTGTGACCGGACAGACAAAGGCTTCGATACCAGCCAGCCGAAGCACACGATTGTCATCCTCACCAAAGGCCGGCGCCTGATGCACCAGACCGGTACCGCTATCGGTCGTCACATAATCATCAGCAACAACAACAAAGGCGCCGCGTTCTCGCTCATCGGCAAACCACGGGAACACTGGCAAATAGCGACGACCAACCAGCTCACGGCCGAAGCACGTTTGTTCGACGGTCAGTCCCGGGTAGGCTGACAAGCGTTCGGTTGCGACGTAGAAATGCAGATCGCGGCCCACATCGTGCACCCGTGAGTACTCGATGTCGGCCCCTACACAGACAGCCAGGTTCGAAGGTAATGTCCACGGCGTGGTCGTCCACACGGCAAGACTGGCATCTTCATCTGCAAGCTGAAACAGGACCGTAATGGCCGGATCCTGCACGTCCATGTAGTTGGATGTGGCTTCAAAATTAGAAAGCGGTGTAGCCAGTGCCGTTGAGATCGGCATCACCTTCACACCCTGGTAGATGAAGTCCTTGTCCCATAGCTGCTTGACAACCCACCACACGGACTCCATGTACCAGGGGTCCATGGTCTTGTAGTCGTTGTCGAAATCGACCCATCGGCCCAGGCGATTGATCGTCGTGCGCCATTCGCTGACATAACGCTGCACAATGGCGCGACATTGGTCGTTGTAGCCGGCGATACCCAGCTCCTCGACCGCTTGTTGCGCCGACATATTGAGCTTCTTGTCGATCTCATGTTCGATCGGCAACCCGTGGCAATCCCAGCCAAACCTGCGCATGACATGATGGCCACGCATGGTCCAGTAACGAGGAACGATGTCCTTGATGGTGCTGGCGACGATGTGTCCATGGTGTGGCAGACCGGTCGCAAATGGCGGACCGTCATAAAAAATATAGGGCTTGCCGGCCTTGGTCTGTTCAAGTGACTGCTCAAAAATCCCGTCCCGTTCCCAGAAGTCGAGCATGGCGTGCTCGGCGTCCACGAACGAAAAAGTCTGGGCAGGTCCGGGCGTTGTCATCGGTTTTCATTGGGCTGTTGGCAAGGATCGGCATTCTAGCTCGCATTAGGAGTATATGGAGAGGTGCGCAGACCGGGCAATTTCGGCATAGTCCAGTCAGCCGTTGAACCAAGATCGCGGCGATCTCCTTCAAGGAAACTTCTATCCCTACGCAACGAGCTTTTTTCCAACTTTCTCTTTATCCAGATTGACGAGGTCAACAATGAAATTCGGCGCAGTGCTTCCTCACAACGAAATCGGCACCGATCCGGGCGCCATGAAAGCCTATGTGCAAGGCCTCGAAGCGCTTGGCGCGACGCATTTGCTGATCTATGACCACGTGCTTGGCGTCGATCCGAATCGACCCGGTGGCTTCAAGGGTGTGTACGACAAGGGCACCGCATTTCATGAGCCGCTGACAACGTTTGCCTTCATTGCCGCCGTCACTTCCAGCATTGAGCTGGTGACGACGATCCTCATTCTGCCCCAGCGTCAGGCCACTCTGGTGGCCAAACAGGCTGCCGAAGTCGCGATACTTTCGAACAACCGTTTCCGAATGGGTGTTGGCATCGGCTGGAACGAAGTCGAGTATGAAGCGCTTGGCGTGCCGTTCCGCAATCGCGGCGCGAGGCTCGCCGAACAGGTCGATCTGCTTCGTGCCCTGTGGCGGGAAGACAGTCTGACGTTCAACGGCAAGATGCATCAGGTCTCGTGGGCGAGCATCAACCCAAGACCCGCCAAGCCAATTCCGATCTGGTTCGGTGGGTCAGCGCCAGCGGCCCTCGAACGCTGTGCGATTCAAGGTGACGGCTGGATGCCACTGATGGGGCCATCCGATAAGGCACGGGCCTACCTTGAACAGATGCGCGCCGCCCGCGAGGGTGCTGGTTTGTCGTGGGAGACCTTTGGGGTACAGGGGCAGGCACAGTATGCCGGCGGTTCTCCTGATCGATGGGTCGCGCACGCCACCAAGTGGAAGGAACTCGGGGCAAGCCATATCGCCATCGCAACCCACAACGCCGGACCGACCAGCGTTGAAGGTCATCTGGCGCGTGTGAAAGAGTATTTCGACGCCGTGGGGTCGATCAGCTGAACTAAGTAGCTCAGCCGGCGGCGGTGCTCAGTCGCGCAAACTGCGGCGACAGCATTCTGCCGGCATTACACGCGTTGAAGATAAATTCGCAGACCACCGCGCGCGATTGTCTGCCAGGGCACATGGGCTCAAGCCGCGCGCGCAGTTCCCGCACCTGACGATCCGCTTCTGCGTGCGATTCCCAGGGACCAAGCTCGATTCCTTCACGCGTGCTGAAGTACCAGCGGCCTTCGCTGGAAAACACGCGATCTGAACGAAACCATGCACGCGGACGTTCGTTCTTCCGATGACAAACCATGATGCCTCCTTACAACTGAAGACGGCCTCATGTTCTTCGCACCACATTGTTTCGTCTGTAAGAACCATGTACGAGTTTGTACCTGGATTACATGCCGACGGTCGTTAACAAGGCATCCATACGGGTCTTGAGGCTATCTAGATTGCCGGCCATCAGCGGCACGATGAGCTGGTCCACACCGACGGCGGAATAACCTTCAACGGTCCCCGGATTAACCGGTTGGCTGTTCGGACCGATATAGATCTTCACATCGCTGCGGCTTCGTCCATGCCCTGCGAGCTCACTGTCCAGATAGGCCAATCGCTCACTCACACCATCCGGAGTGAGATTGAAGCCATACCAGCCGTCACCGTGCGAGGCCACACGACGCAGCGCTGGATTGCTCTCCCCTCCAAACAGCACAGGCAGCCTGGTCTGTACAGGCTTGGGATTGAAGTGACACGCTTCGATGTCAACGGTACGTCCGTGATACGACGGATTGTCCTGAGTCCACAATGCACGCATCACGTCGATGTACTCCAGACAGCGGGCTGCGCGATCAGCAAAGCTCATACCCAGAGCATCGAACTCCTCGGCCAACCAGCCAATACCTACGCCAAAGTCGACCCGGCCTCCCGAGAGGTAATCAAGATCGGCGACCATCCGCGCGGTATAGACCGGTTGGCGTTGTGGCACCAGACAGATGCCCGTGCCAAGCCGGATGGTGCTGGTGTGCGCTGCCACGAAAGTCAGCGCCGAGAACGGATCCAGCAACCCTTCCGGCTCACCGGGGATACGGCCGCTGCGGGAATAAGGGTAGGTTGATGCGTACTCCGGGAAGAACAGCACATGCTCAGGAACCCACAATGAATGGAATCCTGCTTCTTCTACCAGCCTCGCGGCCGGGCCGATGAATGCAGGTGGCGTACGATGATTGAACGCCATGGCTATGCCGATCTTCACTTGTTCTGCTCCCGTCTGGTTCGCGATGTGCTGCAGGCTAAAGGTATGATGGCCGTGGGGCAACGGGCGGGGAATACCACATCGGCAGTATGGCCAGCGGACGCGCATTCACGCATTACCTGACCAGCTCAAGCCTGTGGATGGCCGGTATGAGCCTGTACGGCTTCCTCTTTACCTGGATATTGGTCGGCATTCTTGACCGACCGGCCAGCGAGGCAGGGATGGCCCGATTCATCGCCGAAATGCCGCCTCTGGCACTCCTGCTGCTTGGTGGGGTACTGGGCGACCGCATGAATGGCCGCACGTACCTGATCATCATGAATCTGGCGATGGCCATTCCACCGCTCGTGATCGCCGGCATCTACAGCATCGATCTGTTGAACTACTGGTGGGTGGTAGCTTTTGGCGTGACCACGGCTAGCATCCAGGCACTCTCCGACCCTTCAAGGCAGGCGATCCTCTCGCGCGTCACTCCGCTGGATATTCAGCGATCAGTCACTGCCATGACTGTCGTGACCACGGGTGTCGGCATGCTCGGGTTTTATCTCGGTGGCAAGCTTGAAGTGCTTGGCCTCAGCCAGGTGCTGATGATGCAAGGCGGTTTTTTTCTGCTTGGCGCAATCGCTGTAAGCGCCTTGCCGGACATGCCGGTGGTTGAAGCTCGCCGCCCGTCGTTGATGGAAGGGCTGCGGGCAACCTGGGAATCAACACTTGCGCGCAACATGATCGGGCTCAACTTCCTCTCCAGCCTGTTCAATGCCGGTGCCTATATCATCGCCATCCCCTACATTGCCAAGGAAGTGTATGGCGGCGACGCTGCCTTCCTGGCTACCGTGATGATCGTATTCACGCTGGGGAGCGTTGGCTCGAATGTCATCCTGTTTTTCTTCATGCCACTGTTGCGGCCGGGACGTCTGTTCCTGCACATGCAGATTTCGCGGATGGTGATACTGGGTTGCCTCGTCCTGACGCCACCGTTATGGCTGTTCTACGTGCTGCTCTTCTGCTGGGGCGTGAACATGGGCATCACGACGACGATGGTCCGCACCACCGTGCAGGAACTCGCGTCGGTGACGTATCGCGCGCAAATTCTCTCCGTGCTGCTGCTCAGCTTCATGGTGTCGTCGCCACTGAGCAGCTATTTGCTCGGTCACGTCATCCAGGCCTACAAACCGCTCGCTGCACTAGTACCTGGAATCGGCTTCTCCGCACTGATCTTCTTCATCGGTGTGTGGAAAAGCGGCCTGTGGGACTATCGCTCCGAAACTGGCAGCATCAAGGATGCTCAGCGCGTCGACGTTGCGTCGAGCATACGGGCCAAATAACCCGCCACCAGATCCGGATCCTGCATCGGGATGAAGTGGGTGAGCTCGGGTAAGTACATGTCCTCACCATGCGGAAAAGCACCAGCCAGCCCGGGCCAGGTTGGTGACATCGAAAAGTCCATGCGCTCGCCCTCATCCGGCAATCGAGTGAAATCCCGGGACTTCGCACGCATGACAGTTACTGGTATCTGGATCTTCGCAATCTTTGCATGCACATCGGTCGAGGTATTGTTCATGTAAACCGAGGCCTCAACGATCGGGGGACAAGCGAGGGACCAACTGCCATCGGCAGCAGGCAGCAGACCATATCGGCAGTAGTCTTCGAGTACATCACGTCGCCATAACGAGTACGGATGACGCGTCACGAATCGATCGAACATCTCCTGCCAGCCGCCCCAGACACCCCGCCGACGTGACACCGGATGATCTTCAACCCGATCATACGAATGGCGTCCACCAGCACCGTACATTTCAGGCGCCATGATCACCGGATCGATCAGCAACAAGCGATCAAACGCGTCTGGCAGCGTGTGCGTCACCTGCACAAGGCAATGCCCACCCATGGAATGTCCGGCACCGACGGCATGCCGGATTTCCAGAGCCTGCATCAACTCGATGATGTCGCCTGCAAACGTCGTCCAGATGTATGGCGCCTGTTTGCCACTGCGGCCATGGCCACGCAGATCAACGGCGATGATCCGGGCATCAACGGGCAGCCGCTGGACCACCTGATCCCAGCAGCGGGCGTGAAAGCCCGTGGCGTGCAGTAACACGATGGTCCGGGTCGACGCTTTCGATCCCCACTCGAAGTAGCAGAGTTCAACGGCCTTGCCTGCAAAGCGGTGTTCGCGCGGTTCCATGGAGTACCCGGTAAATAACAAAGCCCGCGATGTTAGCGCCGGCAGTTTATGGATACGAGCCGGACTTCTTGTTCGGGCTTCTTGTTCCGACAGGGTCGCTTGCATGGTTGACGCAAGCCGGTCGCACCCGATTCGATTTGGTCCTATCCTCGAAGCCTGTTTTCGACCTTTGTCCTCAATACGGGTCACTCATGAACTTCAAGCATGTGCTGTATGAAAAAACGGGCCGGATCGCGACGCTGACGCTGAACCGGCCAGAACGACTGAACGCCATCTGTCCCGGCATGCCACGCGAGATCGCCGAAGCCGCAACCCTTGCCAACGAAGATCCCGACGTCCACGTGGTGATCGTCACCGGCACTGGTCGGGCTTTTTGTGCTGGCTACGACCTGGTGCTGTCGGCAGAAAAGGGGACCAAGGGCGAGGCAGGACCGGCGCTGGATCCGCAGGGTCGACCATGGGATCCGATGATGGATTTCCACATGATGAACGCCAATACCCAACACTTCATGAGTCTCTGGCGGTGTTACAAGCCGACGATCGCAAAGATCCACGGCTACGCAGTCGCCGGGGGCAGTGACATTGCGTTGTGTTGTGACCTGGTCGTGATGGCCGATGACGCGAAGATCGGCTATCCCCCGGCGCGGGTGTGGGGATGCCCGACCACCGCCTGGTGGGTGTATCGACTTGGCGCAGAAAAAGCCAAACGGATGCTGTTCACTGGTGACCTGATTTCCGGCAAGGAAGCCGCAGCCATGGGTCTCGTACTGGAATCCGTGCCTGCAACCGAACTCGACGCCCGCGTCCAGCAACTGGCCGCACGCATCCAGGGTGTGCCCCGCAATCAGTTGATGATGCAGAAAATGATGGTGAATCAAGCGCTCGACAACATGGGACTGGCGACTACCCAGACCATGGCGACACTGTTTGATGGCATCACCCGACACTCACCTGAAGGGGTCTGGTTCAAAAAACGCTCCGAGGCCTATGGATTCAAGGACGCCATCGGCATACGTGATTCAGGCGAGAACATCGCCTCCGGCGTGAGCCGCGTTCCCCGCCCTTTTGAATGATCCCGCAGTCTCTAGCCGAGGAGCCGCTCGCACCATGACGGAAATCGAAAAACAAACCATCGAACGGGCGTGCGAACAATTGCAGTACGCCTACGCGCGGTTCATCGACTTCCGTGATTACGAAGGTTTCACACAACTGTTTACTGTTGATGGTGTGCTGGATGCGGGGCTGGAGCTGAAAGGTCGAGACGCCATTTTCAGCTCTTGTCAGAAACGCTCTGCCGGCCTGCGCAGTCGACATGTCATCACCAACAGCTTCATCGATGTGCTCGGTCACAATCTGGCGAGGGGTATCTGTTATCTGAGTCTGTATCGGCTGGATTGCAATGAATCGGCAAAGCCTGGGCCATTGCCGATGCCAGGACCTGCTGCCGTTGGCCACTATCAGGACAGCTTCAAACGGGTCGACAACGTCTGGAAGATTGCGCACCGAAAATTGCATCTGGCTTTCCGCGACGATTCGCAATTTTGAAGTCGTTTGCACCACGCGTTTTCTTCTTTTCGTGGCTATTGTTGTTTGTATCATTGGCGCCACTGCCTCGCGCCGATGATCTGGGCGACACACTTCTGACCGTACAGAAAAAGCAGTCCATTCCGGTGATGGGATGGGTTGTCCTCTTGCCCGGTCAAGCACCTCGCACTGAAGTCATCGGAGCAGGCCTCACGACACCTCTGAGGTTCGGGTCAATCACCAAAACGTTTACAGCCATTACGTTGCTCAACGCCGCGGAAGCCGCTGGCATCAGCATCGACACACCCCTCGACAAGATCGCTGGGAACGGGCAGTGGCGAAACAGTTTTCCAGTGCCGCTCACACTTCACCACCTGGTCACCCTCACCGCTGGCCACGCCGACCTCGGATTCATCGCCTTCAACGACAACACACCACGCAATCTGGCGGACAGCCTGCAACGAAATCAGGACGCTCTGACTTCATGGTGGCCACCAGGTCTGGTGCACAGCTATAGCAACGCAACCCCAGGGCTCACGTCTCTGGCGGTGGAACAACTGACCAAAAAGCCGTTCACCGAGGCAATGTCGGCGCTGCTCTTCGAACCACTGGGGTTGACCCAGGCAGGTTTGACTCCGGACCCCGCGCTGCCTGGCGGCTTTCGCGCCGATGGGATCACGCCAATCGAATACTGGCACACCACCTTCCCGGCATTCGGTGCGCTCAACATGTCGATGCCGGACATGACGCGCTTTCTGCAGACGCTGCTCGCCGGAGGTCGTCAAGGAGAACGAACGGTCTGGTCACCGGCTACCCAGCAAGCACTCTTGGTGCCAAAAATGGGGCTGGGTCACACCGCCGGACTCGACATCGGCTACGCGGCCGGGATGTACACCCGGATCGCACAAGGACTGGTGTGGCACACCCACGGCGGAGACGCCGATGGTTATCGCTCACGTTATGCCGTTCTGCCGGAGCATCAGGCTGCTTACGCGATTGTCATCAATACCGACAACCCGTTTGCTCTGCGCAAGCTCGAAGCAATTCTCGAGCGACACATCATTCGCGCATTGAAGCTTCCCATCACCGCGCCTTCGCCTGCCCAGCCGCTGCAGAAGTCGCCGGACGGCGAGTACTACCCGGTCGGCACTCGTTTCGACATTCAAGCATGGCGCGATTGCAAGATGCCGCGAGTATCCATCACCTCAACAAAAAACGAACTGACCCTCACTCGCGGGCGGGATCTCACTCGACTCAAACATCTCGGTGACAATCACTTCGCCGCTGACAGTGAGCCTGCAGTGACTGCGGTGATTACCAGCGACACCTCCGGCAGTGTCTATTTCCTCGGTGAATACGGTAACTACGTGCGGCTCAGAACCTGGGGCAAGGAGCCCCCGGCAGTCATTCCGTCTTTCCTGCCGACCTGTATTCCGCAATAATCTGTTCCAAATCAGGACGCTCTTTCATGCCCATCAAATCCCGAGCTTTGGCTCGTGCGACGCCGTTTTTTGATCGTATTCGGGATGAAGCACTGGCCATCGAAGCGGCGCGGCGCATTCCAGCCTCGCTGGCGGCAGATCTCGCCGGTGCCGGTCTGTTTCGCATGGTGGTTCCCGCCATCTACGGCGGTTTGCAGGTTCACCCCTCAGAATTCGTCGATACGTTGATTGCCTTGTCACGAGCAGATGGCGCCGTTGGCTGGAACCTGATGATCGGTAGCACCACCGGATTGCTCAGCGCGTCTCTGCCAGATGAATGGGCACAATCCATGTATGGGAACGACCCGTTGGCCATCACCGTTGGTGTGACGGCGCCGCTGGGACGCGCCGTTCCCGAAGGGGATGGCCTCCGTGTTTCCGGTCGATGGCCCTTCGGCAGCGGCTCACATGTTGCGACCTGGATCTGCGGTGGATGTCTGGTCATGGAAAATGGTCAACCACGGCGCAATTCCCACGACTTGCCCGAGACCCTGCTGGTCTTCTTCCACAAGAGTGACGTGACGATCCATGACAACTGGCACGTGTCCGGATTGCGCGGCACCGGCAGTAATGACATCGAGGTCAAGGATCTGCTGGTACCCGCCGGTCGTTGGGTCGTCCTCGGGGGCAAACCTCGCATCGACGCGCCGCTTTACCGGTTTCCGACGCTTGGCCTGCTCGCACTAGGTGTGTCGAGTGTTGCGGTTGGCATCGCGGAACATGCCATCGACGAGTTCATCCGGTTAGCCGGTGGCAAAGTACCAACCGGTAGTACCCGGGCGCTGGCCAATCGTTCCAGCGCACAGCAGCAATTGGCTGAAGCGGAAGCTGGGGTCCGCGCTGCGACCGCCTTGATCCACAGCACCATCGACGATGTATATGCCATGGCCGAGCAAGGCACCCGGCTTGGGCAGGAAGAAAAGGCACGACTGCGACTGGCCGCAACCCATGCCACGTGGAGTTCGGTCGCCGCTGTCGACAAGCTGTACCACGCAGCGGGTGGCAGCGCCATTTACCAGGAAAATCCGCTGCAGCGTTGTCTGCGCGACATCCATGTGGCTACCCAGCACGTCATGGTGGCTCAGCCGACACTGGAAGTGGTTGGCAAGGTGATGTTCGGCATCGATCCAAAGACCTTGCTGTAAGTGTTGTCCGAACCGCTCTCTGTTACGACTTGTCGTGGATGGCAGATCTTTGTGCTGCAGACGTTACCCTTGTTATGCAGCGCTTCCCCGATCAGCCCGCTCCCCGTTGGGTTCGGGAGACAGTTCGCCTCTCCAGGTTGTTGTGCCGCTATAATCCGGGCATCGACCTGCTAACGGGACCCAGCGTGGCCCACACTCACGATCACGAACACAGTCACGCCGACGATCATTCGCATCACGCTGCGCATGACCAGCAGCCAGAACATGGGCATGGACATGGCCCGGACCATAACCATGCATCACATGCCACGGAAAAAGTTCTGCTACGTGCTTTTGTTCTGATCGCCGGATTTACGCTGGTTGAATTTGTTGGTGGCTGGTTCACCAATTCACTGACACTGATGGCCGATGCGGGCCACATGCTGCTGGACGCTACCGCCCTGGGCCTTGCCTGGTACGCAGCCCGCCTATCGGGTCGCAGCGGCAACCACCAACTGTCTTACGGCTATCACCGCTTCCAGGTGCTGGCCGCCTTCGTCAACGGGCTGACCCTGGCCGCACTGGTGTTCTGGATCGTTCTTGAAGCCATACATCGTCTGGGTACACCAGAAACCATGGTGGTGCTGCCAACACTCGCGATTGCCATTATCGGTCTGCTGGTAAACATCGTGGCCTACAGGATGCTGCATGGCACCGAATCCAACATGAACGTCCGGGCTGCGGCGATGCATGTGGTCGGCGACATGCTGGGCTCCGCTGCCGCAATCATTGCGGCAACCACTGTCTACTTCACGGGCTGGCTCTACGCCGATCCCCTGCTCGCCGGCAGCATCGCACTGGTTCTGGCGCGCGGGGCATGGCGAATCATTCGCGACAGCGCCCATATCCTGCTGGAAGGCGTGCCAACCGGGGTGAATGTCCGGGATATTCGCGACGCTTTGGTAACGAGCGTACCTGGCGTGCTGGAAGTGCACCACGTTCACGCGTGGTCACTCACGCCTGAAAAACCACTCCTGACGCTGCACGCAAACCTCGCGCTGGGGGCTGATGTGAGCGGCGCGACGTCGTTGATGAAGAAGATCCTGCAGGATCGATTCGGCATCAACCACTCGACAATCCAGGTCGAACACGGCCCTTGCCCAGACCACAGCGATTGAGCAAACCAGGTAAAACCGGCCTCGCGCGAGTGGTTGCAGCCACCCGCTATTCGTTCAGTGGGTTGCGGGCTGCGTGGCGGTTTGAGTCAGCATTCCGGCAGGAAACGACGTTGGCGGCCTTGTTGATCCCCATCGCGCTCTGGCTAGGAACAACAGCCGTTGAACGGGCACTGCTCATCGCCGTACTTGGCATCGTGATCATTACTGAATTACTCAACTCCGCCGTCGAAGCTGTCGTTGATCGTGTGGGTGAAGAACATCATGCGCTCGCTGGACGTGCCAAGGACATGGGTTCGGCGGCAGTTTTCATCTCACTCGTCCTCACCTTGCTCATCTGGGGAGTCATCGCTTTCGGTCGCTTCGCCTGAACCCAGATAACACCTGACGCCGTGTCACACGGCAGCTGGACCGGGATACCGCTCGCGCAGAATTCGCTTCAGAATCTTGCCACTCGGATTGCGCGGGATCACATCGATGAAGGCTACGCCCCTCGGTTGTTTGAACGCAGCCAGCTTGCCACGACAGAATTCGATGACTTCCCGTTCCGTCAGATCAGGACGTCGCCGAACCACGATGGCAAAAGGTGACTCGCCCCAGCGTTCGCTTGGCTGACCAATGACGCCAGCTTCGACGACGTCCGGATGGGTCATGAGCACCGCCTCAATTTCGGCCGGATAGACATTTTCTCCACCCGAAATCACCATGTCCTTGATGCGGTCCTGGATGTAGATGAACCCCTCTTCGTCAGCTACCGCGACATCACCAGTATGCAACCAGCCATCGCGAAGAGTCTCTGCGGTTGCCTCTGGTCTGTTCCAGTACTCGATCATGATGTGCGGGCCACGCACCAGAACTTCCCCCGCCTCACCGGCCTTGCACTCCTCGCCGTTTTCGCCGATCAACTTCACTTCCGTATGAAAAAACGACTTGCCCGTGGAGCCAACCTTGCGAAGTGCGTTTTCTCCATCCATCAAACAGGCCGGTCCACAGCTTTCCGTCAATCCGTACACCTGCAGGATCTGAATGCCCATGTCGAAGTATTGCTGCATCAGCTGGACGGGAACCGGTGCTGCGCCCGTCATCATCCAGCGCAGTTGGTTACGCCGGAAACGGCCGAAGTCCGGGACCTGCAGCATGAAATTGAGCATCGCCGGTACCGCCAGTCCAGTGGTGATCTGCTCGCGGTCAATCAGTTGCCAGGCTAACAGTGGATCAAAGGAGCGCATGACGATCGACGTCGCACCTCGATAGACATTCACCGCCAGCGGTGTCAAGGCGCCCACATGAAACATGGGTAACGCCGCAAGGTATCGGTCAGCCGCGTAAAATTCTGCATTCGCGCTGATCGTCAGTACCCCCCAGATGGCAGTGCGATGGCTGTGCACCACGCCCTTCGGCAACCCTGTGGTCCCCGAGGTATACATGATGTACAGCATGTCATCGCCGCGCGCGCCAAGTGGCAACTCATGGGACTTACCGGCATTCCGGAACGCGGCATAGTCTTCGGCAAACCAGGCGGGTGTCGATGGCCCATTGATATCGGCGACGTGCAACCACTGACGAATCGGCGTCCGATCTCCGCGACCGTGCAGTTCGGTCACCGCATCGACAAATTCGTGGCCAAAGATCAGCCTTTGGGTCCCACTGTCCCTGAGAATGAACTCCAGCTCGTCCGGAACGAGACGCCAGTTCAACGGCACAACCACTGCGCCAGCTTTGGCCAGCGCAAAGTAGGCTTCCATGAACTCCGCACTGTTCATCAGCAGCAGACCGACGCGCTCGCCTTTTTGCATCCCGGCGGCAAGCAGACTGCTCACCAGCTGATTGACCCGCGCATTGAGCTGCCTGAAAGAAAGGCGTTCCTGAGTATGGCTGTCCACATACGCCTCTCGCTCCGGCGTCAGGTAAGCCCGCTTGGCCAGGAATCCCCCAAGATTGTCGTGCACGTTGTCTCCTGCAAATTTGATGATCTGCTATCAATGGTGCCGCTTGGGCGAGCTCAAGGCAAAATTCAGGCTCACGTCCCTGCACCAGTCCATGCATGGGGCACTCGATAGAGCTCTTCACAATTCGACAACTTTTTTACACTGAACGATGCATTTTCGTGTTGCATTGCAACATTACTTTCGTAGAATGCGCCGCTTCCCCTCCGGCCTCCCCCGGCATGGCGAAATCGGCGTGGTGCGGTATCTCTCTCTCCCTCCCCACCGCAACGAGCATGTCCTTCGGTCATGCTCACCACGCCTTCCTCATTTCCTGTACTTCAACCCTCGTGCTCAATTCGACTGCTTTCGATCGGATTTGCTGTACAGGCAGGATCCGTAAGTACACCCAACAGTCGGATTTTTAACGTACACGACCTGTACAGAGCTTGGACATACGCTCAACAGCGGCTAGAATTCCGTACAACGTCTGCAAAAATCGTCGGCAGCAAGCTCTGTGCAGGAAGATATCGACTACTACCGCATCGGCACGATAGCCAAACTTACCGGGTTATCTGTGGAGCGCCTTCGCGCCTGGGAACGCCGCTACGAGCTGGTGCCGGACCATCGGCAGGGCAAGACCCGGTACTACTCCCAATCGCAGCTTGATCGGTTGCAGAAGATCAAACGCCTCATTGATGCCGGTCATTCCATCAGCTCTTTGATCGAGTTGACGGATCAACACCTCGATGCCCGGCTGTCGAGCCGAACCACGAGCGCCGCTGCACGCAGTGTGCGAGTCGGGTTGATCGGGCCCAATCTGCTGATGCTGGAAAAAACAGCGAAGGAAACTGCTCGCATCACTGTCGACGAACGCTGGACCAACATGGACACCTTTGCCGCCGACGGGGCGGCAGTTGGCAGCAATATCGACGTGATCATCGCCGAAGTTCCCTTGCTTTCAATTGAGCCGGCTCGATTCATCAGCGAAAAATCGGCCAAGAAGACACAAGTCGTGCTGATCTATCAATTCGCCAATACTCAGCAGGTTGAGAGCGTACAAGCCGAAGGCATACCGACAATCAAGTGGCCCGCGACCTGGAGCGAGATCGAAAGTACGTGCGCTCGCCTGACCGGGGCAACGCTTCGTAGCGCACAGGCGATTCCGGGGACTTTCAGTGATGAAGAGCTCATCGACGCGGCAGGTTCAAGCCATGATCCAAACGGGTTGCCTGGCCATCTCGTCAGCCTGATTACCCAGCTGAACGCGTTCAGCGAGTTTGCGCTCGATTGTGCCGACCAGCATCGCCTCGTTGCAGAAGGAGATGCCGCATCCGCTGATCTGTACGAACACGTCCATGTCGAAACAACTCATGCCAGAGCCCAACTGGAACTGGCCCTTCAGTCGATGTTGTCCGCCGAACAGCAGCGTTCGCGGCCACACTGAAATCTTGTACACGACAACCTGTACAGAAAATCTTCAAAATAGTGTTGACACAAGTTTTGTACTGTACATAATGCGTACATAGGAAAGGTTTTACGGCGTGAGCGGCTTCTCGATGCAGTCCTCCCTTTCTAGTGTCCTTCCCCCAGAAGCGAAGCCGCGTTCAGTCAACCTCGGTTGCTGACACGCCTTTTTTCTACACGCCTTTTTCCCCTCTCACAGACCTCACGACCAGACACAGCACAGTGAATACCCAACCGGGCGTTCGCGCGCCTGCAGCACCGCAACATCCCTGAAAGCAGTACCTGCAGATGACATCACGCATCATTGAGACAACGTGTGCCAGACTCCTGTCCAGTAAAACGGGAAGACCCCCCATGCTGCGATCTGCACTCATTCTCATAACCCTCACGTCGCTGCTATCCGCCTGTGGGGGCGGAGGCGGGGGCGGCTCCAGTCCACCACCTCCCCCCCCACCACCGGCCAATGTCGCTCCGGTGGCAAGTTTCACTGTCACCCCGGCCAGCGGTGCCATACCTTTGCGAGTTACCGCCGATGCCAGCGCGTCGACCGATTCGGATGGCTCGATAGCGTCCTTTGCATGGAACTTCGGTAACGGCCAATCCGGGCTGGGCCAGGTTGCAACGCAGACCTACACCACGGCTGGAAGCTTTACCGTTACCTTGACAGTCACGGACGACGATGGCGCTACCGCGTCAACCACCCGGTCCGTGACCAGCAGCACTGCAACCTCGACATTCTCGCTATCCGGGACGATTCAGATCCTCACTTCCAGTGCGATCGATTCCGATACCAACGATCGGTTCACAACGGTCGTTGCGAACAACAACTTCGCGCAAGCGCAGAACATCGCCAATCCCGTAGCCCTCGGTGGTTTTGCGAATCTTCCGAACACCGGCTCCACCTCTGGCAACCTGTTCGCAGCGGGCGATCCTGGCGACTTCTATCGCATCTCGCTCACCGGCAACGAGCGAGTGCTGCTCACCGTTGGCGACTCGGCTGCTGATCTCGATCTGCGGCTGTGGGACGCCAATCAGAATCTGGTCAACACATCGCAAGGCACTACACAGACCGAATCCATTGACATCACGGCGCCCGGTACGTATTTCATTGAAGTATTTCCCTTCAGTGGCGAAAGCAACTATGTCCTGAACGTCGGTAAGGACCTTACCGCCAACGCATCGCCTGTAACTTCCCGCCGATTGAACGATGAATTCGTGCCTGGCGAGATCATCCTGCAGACCCGCAACGCCGCATTTTCCCCTGCAAACATGCGGCCACTCTCCATTGTTAATCCTGCAGCCCAGACGGAAGATCCCCACCTCTACAAACTGGATGCCAGTACGGCTTCCGTGCAGGCCTTTGTCAACATCCCAGGTGCACTACCAGAAGGTGGCATCGTTTCAGCCGAGCAACGCCTGAAAATAGCCACGCTTAACGAGGTCAAGAAGCTGAGCCAACGCAGCGACGTCGAGTGTGCCGAGCCAAATGGAATCAGACACCTGCTGCGAACACCAAACGATCAGCTGTATCGTCTGCAGTGGCACTACAACAATATCAATCTGCCGCTGGCCTGGGATGTGTCCGTTGGTTCAACAGAAGTGATCGTCGCGGTGGTGGATACCGGCGTGCTGCTGAGCCACCCGGATCTCGACGCGCAACTCATTTCCGGCTACGACTTCATTTCCAGCGCGAGCCGCGCCCGTGATGGCAATGGCATCGACTCGAATCCCAATGACGAAGGAGATCGTGCCAACGGTGGTTCTTCCAGCTTTCACGGAACTCACGTCGCCGGCACGGTTGCCGCAGAAAGCGACAACGGCATCGGCGTCGCAGGTGTGGCCTGGAATGCGCGCATCATGCCGATGCGCGCCCTCGGCGTGGATGGTGGAACCACCTTCGACGTTCTCCAGGCCATACGGTTTGCAGCTGGCCTGTCAAACGACTCCGGCACTGTTCCGCCACGACGCGCAGATATCATCAACCTCAGCCTCGGCAGTACTTTTTCTTCCCAGACCGAGCAGGATACGATCAATCAGGCGCGTTCTGCTGGCGTTATCATCGTCGCCGCGGCAGGTAACGAATCGACTACTGCGCCCAGTTACCCGGCCGCATACAGTGGGGTAGTCTCCGTCAGTGCAACCACCATAACCAACTCGTTGGCAAGTTACTCCAATCGTGGATCAACCATCGATGTTGCCGCACCTGGCGGTAACGCCACCACCGACATCAATGGCGACGGCTTTGGTGACGGTGTAGTCAGCACGATGGGGAACGATGGTAATTCTGGCCCCGTGGAATTCGGTTGGGACATCCTCAATGGCACGTCGATGGCTGCGCCACATGTCGCCGGAGTGGCTGCTCTGATGAAGGCCGTGCATCGTAACCTCACACCAGCGCAGTTCGACTCAGCCCTTCAGGCGGGTGAGCTGACAGATGACCTGGGAACCGCCGGGCGCGACGACTCGTTCGGCCACGGACTCATCAACGCACAAAAAGCCCTGACAAGGGCTACCAGTCTGGCAGCGGGACAAGGGGTGAATCCTGGGCCGGTGCTGAGTGCAACCCTCAGCACGCTGAACTTCGGGACAACATCAACCTCCCTGCCGCTGACGCTCCTGAACATTGGCACAGGCACCATCCAGATCAATTCGATCACGCCGTCTCAGCCATGGCTCACAGTTGGCAACAGCGGCGTTCCGGGCAGCGGAATCGGCACTTACGCTATTGGCGTCAATCGATCTGGGCTCGCAGATGGAACGTATACCGCGACACTCGCCATTGTCAGTGACACGAACGACATCAACATCAACATCATCATGCAGGTGTCGTCGATCAGCGTCTCCGCCAACGCAGGTCTGCATTTCGTTATCCTGGTCAGCACGACGTCTGGTACTTCCACACTGCCCGCGGTGATCACCCGCGCAGTCGGTGGTCAATACACATTCACGATGACCAACGTACCGAGCGGTCAGTATCGTATGTTTGCCGGCACCGATTCGAACAACGACGATTTTCTGTGCGATCCGGCTGAGGCATGCGGCGCCTATGCCACGCTCGACTCACCCGACATCCTGCAGGTCAACGCGAACCGCTCTGGCCTGGTATTCTCCACCGGGTTCCGCGCGAACCTCGGCAGCTTCGCGGCCGGATCAGACAGTCAAGAAGGGACTCCGGATTCCGGTTACCCGATTCAGAAGCCAGATATCGCCAACAAGGAGATTCAGCGGTGAAGTCGAATCGAACCTGGGCAGGCATTCTCCTGGCGATATTGGGCAATGGATGTTCAACCGCGTCTGTTGCGGTGACTGAGGTGCTGAACCAGGCCAATTGCACCACGCTCGAGGCGGGAGTACACGCCGTCACGCTTGGGGACGTCGCGCACCTAAGAGGTCGAAGAATGATCGGCTCAATCACGACTCCACCCAACACGCCAGGCGATGATCAACGATTGATCGCCATTTCCCGCGGTGAACAACCAACTGCGGGGTATGCACTGGAGTTGATATCAGCCTCGACCGCAACCGGTGATGAAATCACGGTGGTCGTGGCCTTGCGTGAACCGGCGGCCGATACAGTCGTCGCTCAGGTAATCACCCATCCATGCCTGGTCCTTGGTCTGCCTGACGCAGCAACCGGTCCGGTGTCAGTCACGCTGGAAGACGGTACGCCCCTCGGTTCGTTGCCCGCAATCGAGTAGCTCGAGACTTCGCTTACTCTCCCAACAACTGCAACGCAGTAATGGCACGATTGCGGTTGCTGGCTTTATACACCTCCAGATCCATGCCTCGGTTCTCTCCCATCGCACCCACCAGGTAACGCTTGTAGACACCCTGGCCAATCGCGGCCAGACGCCAGT
>JANNBJ010000091.1:0-22357 GCA_031385325.1 Gammaproteobacteria bacterium
GTAGTGAAAACGCTGGGTGGCGCGGACCTGCGTGCGCGCAGGCGTGCTTGACAGCACGTCGAGCACGCGGAGGGAGCACGCCCAGTGTTTTCGCTGCTATCGGCGTCCGCAGTAGATCATTCATGAATAGTGCGGGCTAGAGCAAGCGCCATGAGCGGTTGAACCGCCGTCTCAGCGTCCCGGCGGGCGTCCTGCGATGTAGTCATTCAGCACCTCATGGAAGCGCCTGACCCGGGTTTCCTGCGCGGCGAAATACGGCTCCTGATAACCTCTCGACCGCCAGCCCGCGGTTTGACCTGCGGTCAATTGCCAGTCCTGAAAGACCACCTGATCCGAATACTCCTGCACGCCTGCACCGTTGTCGTAGTCGCGAAAGTCCAGCTCAGCCTCAACCAGCCGCAGCGGATTGACGGCAGTGCGATGCACAAACTCCGCCTGGCCTGCAATCGGATACGCCATGGTCCATTGATCGAAAAAGCATTTTTCAGGATCTGTTGGATGGGGCTCCCACCGCCAGAGCAGAAAGGAATCCGCAGAAGCCGATAAGGCGACGTTGGGGAACAGAACCTGGAACGGACTTTCCGTCAACTCCTCGTCATTCAAGTGCTCGTAGTGCAAGAAACCTTTTTCCTTCCAGAGTTTTTTCTTCGCAGCCTTGAGGTCCAGCCACCCCTGCATGGCCTTGGTTGCAAAGTCTGGATAGGAATCCGGATCAATGTCCCAGGCGCGTAACGCATCGTCAAAGGGGTGCGGTACTCCTTCCGGCAAACGGTCGCGCAGCGAAGGCCGCCCCATCTGAATGATGCGATTGTGGCCCATGGGGAACATTTCGTACCGCGAAGTGAAGTGATCCTGGTCGATGATAGGTGGAACCTGAGGGTGTACGGTGCGGGTGTGGTACGACTCATTGAAGTTGTCGGACCAGAACTTCCAGTTGGTGTTGAGCGCAACACGCAGCCAGTTTACCCGCACTGTTTTTTCGAACTGATGGTTCTTGTAGAGCTGAGCGGTCGGGTCCAGATAAGTGAGCAGATCCGGACCTTCGTTGTCCATGGTGTACCAGACCAGCCCCGCCCAGGTCTGCACACGAACTTCAGTGAGCTTCAACTTTCCAACGGGATCACCCTGGGGAAAGTCCTCGCGATCCGGGCAATCTTTCAGCACACCATCCAGGCCCCACACCCAGCCGTGATAGGGACAGGTAAAATTCTTCTGTGAGTTGTCCTGCCACACCAGTCGCTGCGAGCGATGACTGCAGACGTTGTAAAACCCCTTCAACGAGCCGTCGGGCTGCTTTGCGACGATCACCGATTCGCGCATGAAGTCGTGCACGATAAAGTCGCCGGGCTCAGCCAGTTGTTGTTCCCGGCCGGCGATGTGCCAAATCCTGGTCCACAGCTGTTGCCACTCCTTCTCCATGAACGATCTGGAGTAGTAACGTTCCGGGTCAACCGGATCACCCCGCAGGTTCGACGGATCCTTTCCATCCATCGCCAACGGATGTTTCACAATGTCGTTCATGGTGGTACCGGATTGATTTCGCCGAAATTAGACGTCCTCCAGCCGGGGATGTCAAAGGTCTGGGTCGACGGCTGCAGCCGAAGTTGTAAACCTTGGAACAATGATGAAGTCTACGCTCCAATCAAGGTCCGAATCAGGGAGCCACATGGGGACGGCAGAGTTTCCGGCAGAGGTTGCGCATCTCGTCGCAAGAGACGCCATCAGCGAAGCGATCTCCACGGTACAACGGGGCATCGACCGCGGTGATCCAGCCCTGATGAAGTCGGCCTGGCACGACGATGCGGAGGTCGTATACGGTTTTTTCAACGGCCCCGCGAAGCAGTTATGCGAAATCCTGGCGGGCGGTCCTGCGCAGCCCGACAACATCACCATGCACCGCCCCTCGAACATGTGGATCAAGATCAGGGGCGAAAAGGCCATCTCCGAAAGCTACGTTTTTGTCTACACCAGGACCGGGCCCGTGCAATCATTGATCGGCGGTCGTTATCTTGATCGTCATGAGCGGCGCAATGATCGGTGGCGGCTGAGCCACCGGACTTACGTCCTTGACTGGAACATCAATCAGCCGGCAACCGGGAGCGGACTCCCTGGTTTCGATGCGCCTTACAACCGGGGCTCGAAGAGCGCCGCGGATCCCGGAGCAAAGTTGTTGGCGTCATGGGGCATCAGGAACGGGTTGGAACGAAACAGCGGAGGCACTGTGGAACTATCGGCGCAACTGGAAGCACAAGTCAGGGTCGCCCTGGCCAAGGTGGACATTCAGGAACTGATCCTGGCTCAGGCCAGAGCGCTCGATCGCGGTGATACAGCCCTTCTGCGGTCCGTATGGGCGCCGGGTGCGACCATCGACCTCGGTGAATTCTACTCAGGCGACGTCGAAGGCTATTGTGAACTCATGCGTAACGCGGCACTGAACGTTCGCCGGATGTCACACTCCGTGAACAACATCTGGATTGAAGTGCAGGGTGAGTCCGCTATAGCGGAAAGTTACGTCATCGCCACGGCCACTGCCGGCACGGACCACGGTGATCAGGACACCCTGTCAGGCGGCCGCTACGTCGATCGTTACCAGTTGGTAGACGGTGCCTGGAAGTGCAGCCACCGCACGTTCATCTCGGACTGGATCATCGAACAGCCGTCTACGGATCAGCGAGATCAACCTGGCAGCATGTACGAGTCGCTGACTCTGCGCGGTGGCCTCTACCCGAATGATCCGGTCTACGCGTTCTGGAACACACTCGCAGGGTAAGCGCTGATTTCCAGTCACCGGTCTATGGCGCAACCATCAGCTTCCCAACGTGGCCGGTATACAACATCAGGATGGCTTCGGGGAATCGCTCGATTCCATCGAGGATCTCTTCCCGTAGTTTGAACTTGCCTGCCTTGAGCCACGTGCTCAACTCCGCTTCGGCCTGAGCATGGTCCTTCGACCAATGATCAACCGTAAAGCCTCGCATGCTTGAATTGCGTTCAGCCAGCTTCAGATAGTGACTGGGACCCGTCACCTGATCCAGACGGGGATACTGGGAGATCGCCCCACAAATGACGACACGGGCTTCCGGGGCAATATTGTCCAGCACCGCATCGAGAATCGTGCCGCCAACATTGTCGAAAAACAGATTGACGCCTTGTGGCGCAAGTTCTGCGAGGCGTTTGCCAACATCATCGCTTTTATAGTCAATGGCTGCCGCGATACCCAGATCCTGCGTCAGATACCGCACCTTTTCAGCACCACCTGCAATCCCGATGACACGTGCGCCAACGATGCGCGCGATTTCGCAGGCAACCGAACCGGTGGCACCGGCCGCTGCAGACACCACTACGGTGTCACTCGCAACAAGACCACCAACGGACTTGAGACCAACCCAGGCGGTCATGCCTGTGGTCAGTCCGAGCACGCCCAGATAACTGCGGGCCGGAATCTGACTTGTGTCGAGCTTGCGGAACATGGCGGCCGGAGCCACCAGATGCGTTTGCGCGCCTACCGGTCCAAACACCGCATCTCCTTCTTTCAGCGAAGGGTCACTACTCTGCTGCACCCGGCCAATACCCAGTCCTGGAATGGTGCCACCCAACGGCAAGGCGCCATGCAGGCTGCCAGCACCAAGCATGGTACTGACCCAGGCATCGATGGAGATGTGTTCGACCTTGACCAGCACCTGTCCCGCAGCGGGTGATGCGAGTTCTTCCTGCTGAATTGCGAAACAATCGAGCGTCGGCAGGTGTGCGGGCTTTTTGGCCAGCACGACTTTGCGATTCATCGTCATGTTCTAGTTTCCGAAAATGTGAGAAAAGAATTTTGGGATGTCCTGATCAACCAGGACGTCCCGGAGATTTCCAAGCGAATCAGTCCGGCAATTCCACCGTGGCACTGCCTTCAAGGGGATTGCGAGTACCTTCACGATGCAGCCAGATATCGCAATCTGCGAGTCGTTTTCCATGCTCCTCGCGAACGGCCGTCACCTTGCCACGGGCTACGATGTGATCGCCATCAAATACCGGCAGCGGGAAGCGCATGACAATCCGGCGCACGCTGCGTGGCCCGGTCCATGCGTGCAGCATGTTGACCATGTAACTCAGACCCAGGGGACCCTGGTTGATCGTGTGATCGCCCAATCCCCTGGCCGCGACAGCGCGCTTGTCCCAGTGAACCGGATTTGGATCCCTGAGGATCGCAGCCATGGTACGCATGCGTTCGGGACGCACACTGGGCATGTCCCACTCGGGAATATCGTCGCCAGGCTTTACGTTCATCGTCGCCCCCGATTGTAGTGCCAGGTTATCGTCGTTCGCGCCGCGGGTGCGCCGTCCGAGTTTCGCAGATCAAATCGGAAAGCGATCCGGTCATAGGTCCGGCCATTGTTCTCGCGGCGGTCCGCCTCGACGATTTCCGCATCGATCCGGTACTGGTGTTCTTCGCGCAATGGCTCGTAGAACTCCCAGTCGTAACTCTCGATGCCGATTGACGAATCCGAGTCTGCCTGCCCGAGCGCAAACATCTCGCCGATGCTGGTTCTTGCACCCAGTATCGGCACGTGGAACAGGGCCGCCGGATGCGCAAGATCATCAGGTAGTGGCGCACTGCCGGTGCATTCGGTCAGGAGAAAATTTTCCCAATGCGCAATGGTGTACGAACCGCCGGGAAACCGGTGTCCGACCAGCGCTCTGATCTCCTCGACCGGTGGCAGCTTCTGTGTTGTCATCTTGAGACCTCCCCTTCGTCTGTCTGTTTGCTCGTCTGTTTGCTCGTCTGTTTTCTCGACTGTTTGCTCAACTGTTTGCTCAACATCGATTCAACCGACGTCACAGCGGCGCCCAGTTACCATGGAAGCCAAACGGCACTCGATGATCAAGATAGGCCTTGGCCAGCGGCCCGGCCGACACATTCTGTGCATCGAGAATCACGAGATGGCTGGCCCGGCGGTTCGCGTCATAGACGTTGGCGAGCAAAAATCCATCCCCTTCGGGGCTCGACGGCGTGCGAGGGACAAAGATCGGTTCGTTGGTCGCACATCCCGCGCCCACGTCATACATGCTGAGATTGCGTGTCTTGTGGTCCACGACACCAATCGCATTGAACCCACCCACTTTGAATTCGGGGTTGGTATCGCATGCCACATAACCATACCGATAGCTGAGCCCGGCACGTCGTTCATCCAGACGCGGGAATTCGCAGGCGACGTCATGCAGCAGTTCGGTCTTGAAGGTATTGGTGTTGCTGGCCAGATCAAACGTCCATCGTGTCAGCCGCGGTATGGCCTTGGCTGGATTGCCAGGCGTGCCATCCGGTAGCGGGAACAACGGCGCTTCTTCGAACTCGCAGACTTCACAGGTAATGATATTGCCTTCGGTGTGCGCGTTCATGGGATGGAACATGAACGATGCGGGACCTTCAAACCAGCGAATATCGGCAACCGTTCCACTGCGCGGCATGATGCCGATAAACACGCCTTTTTCCGGCTCCCACGCATAGGGCGGTGCACCACGCATGGCGCGCTCCATGGACCCAGTCAGCGGCATGATCGGGAACAGCACATGATCACGCGTCACCAGAAAATCGTGGACCATCGCCGCATAGGGCGCCTTGAACGTTTCCGAGCGGGTCAGATTGCCGGCCTTGTCGACCACATGAAAGGACATGTGTTCGGACAACATGCCATCGGCGTTGTAGCCGAAGAACAGCATTTCACCGGTTTCCGGATCAATCTTCGGATGCGCGGTCATTGGGCCAACCAGCTTGTCACCCCACGTATGTGGTCCTATGGAAGCCAGTGTGTGCACATCAACGGCAAACGGGGCGTGTGCTTCTTCCAGTGCCAGCAACTTGTTACCGTGCCAGATCACATTGGTGTTGGCCAGCCCGTCAGTGCGCATGCCCTGCACACTCGGATCGGATGCCATGGGATTCATCGCGCCAAACAGTGAACGGCCCGCTTCGCGCTCTTTTTGAAACTTTACCGTTTGCAACCAGCGATTCTTGTACGACACCTTGCCATCGGCGATATAGAAGCCGTGCAACATGCCGTCGCCAGCAAACAGATGGTAATCACCGCGTGGTGCAAACTGCGGGTTGGGACCATTGCGCAGGAAGACACCTTTCAGTTCGCGCGGCACTTCACCTTCGACCACCAGGTCAGGTGCATCACACTCCATGCGCAGTGGCTCGAATCCTCCGACCAGATGTTCGTGCTTGGGAAATGGCTGTGCCATATCAATGTGCTCCTTGTTCGTGACTGTTCAGACCATTCAGGTGGGTGGCCAGTTCCGGTACAGCCGGAAGCGTGGCCTGCGCTTCCTGCACCATCGTTGAAATTCGTGCCAGGCTTTGCCCGCGCACCGTACCGAGCAACACCAGACCCATGGCGTAACGCATGCTCGACTGCAGTGACTCACTGACTATGGTTCCCCCGCTCCACTGCACTGCGGTGCCAATGCACGCCGCCACCATCTGCCCTGCCAGTTGAGCCGGTATGACCCAATCGGCCAACTGTCGCTTATCTTGCAGGATGTGGAGTTGCGCGACGATGACCTGTGCAAATGCTGTGGCAACCCGCATCTGAACTTCCTGGGTTGCGCCCAACGAAGAAAATGCCGAAATGAGCCGTTGATGGTAGGTCGACGATTCCAGTAACTGATGCGCGCTCTGATCGATCAGCGTGAGCAGGCGATCCAGTCCCGGTTTCGCGCGCTGAAAATCCTGGCCGTCATATGCGCTCTGGAAGTGATCTTCGATGGCCGCAGCGAGCAGCTGGTCTTTGCCACCAAACTGGTTATAGAGCGTCGGTACACTGACCCGACAGACTTCAGCCAGATCGCGAATGGTTACCGCCTCATAACCACGATCAACAATCACCTGCCGAACCGAGGCGAGAATCATTGACCGGCGGGCAAGGCGTTGTTCAGTGACCAGATCCATCGACGACTTTCTTTAACACGTTAAAGATATTTAAACACGATAAAGCCAGTCGTGTCACTTCCGACCTGTTTGAACTTCATCAGAACGACATGTTCGGTAGCGAAAGTCGGCATGGCCATTTCAATTTGCGGGCAGCAATCTGCCGCCATGGAGTATCAACGTGTTCAGAAAGTTCAGTGTGGTATTGCTCGCAGCGCTTGCGACTCAGGCGCAGGCAGGTCATCAGAAGGACATCACTCTGGAAGTTGTGGGTACCTACACCACTGGTGTCTATGCACAGGGCGGCGCCGAGATCAGCGCGCATGATCCGGAAACCCAACGGCTCTTCACCGTGAATGCATCGAAGAACGGCATCGATATCGTCGACATCAGCAATCCGGCCGTGCCAGCTTTCCTCAAGACCATCGACATCTCCGCAATCGGCACCCAGGCCAACAGTGTGGCATGGCACGACGGCGTGCTGGCCGCAGCCATCGAGTCGAATCCGAAACAGGCGCCGGGAGCAGCCGCCTTCTATGATGCAGACGGTAACCTGCTTTCGTCCGTCGCGATCTGCTCACTGCCGGACATGGTGACCTGGACACCGAACGGGCAATTTGCACTGATCGCCTGCGAAGGCGAGCCGGACAATACGTATGCCGTGGATCCGGAAGGCGCGATCGCCGTCATCACGGTGAATGGTGACGCTGCGAGTGTTACACCAGCCGCGGTTCGGATTGCCGATTTCAGCGCTTACAACGGCAACGTGCCCGCCGGCGTGCGCGTGTTTGGGCCGAATGCCAACGCTGCTCGGGATTTCGAACCGGAATACATCACCGTGAGCCACGATTCGAAAACCGCGTGGGTGACGCTTCAGGAGAACAATGCGTTCGCGATCGTCAACATCGGCGATGCAATGGTCACCCAGGTGGTCCCGCTCGGATTCAAGGATCACCGCAATACCGGCAACGGACTTGATCCCAGTGATCGTGACGGACCGTCAAACACAGCATCGATCAAGATTGCCAACTGGCCGGTGTTCGGGATGTATCTTCCGGACAGCATCGCGTCGTTTCGCAGCAAAGGTCGCACATATCTCGTGACCGCGAACGAGGGCGACAGTCGCTCCTCTGCCGGATTCGACGAGGAGCGTCGCGTCGGCACCAATACGGGCCCCAATGCGGTGATTCTCGACCCGACTGCGTTTCCGACTGCAGCTGCGTTGAAAGGCAATGCCCAGCTGGGTCGTCTGAAGATAACCTCCACCCTCGGCGATACCGACAACGACGGCGATTTCGATGCGCTCTATGCATTCGGTGCGCGTTCGATGACGGTCTGGGATGACAACGGCGTGAAGATCGCCGATACGGGTGACGAACTCGAGCGTCAGACCGCGGTCGCCGGCCGCTTCAACTCGGACAATGCCGCCAACAACAGCTTCGATCAACGTTCCGACGACAAAGGACCGGAACCCGAAGGACTCGCCGTGGGTAAGGCATTCGGTCGCACCTATGCGTTCCTGGGGCTTGAGCGGATCGGCGGCGTCGCCGTCTACGACCTGGAGATTCCAACGCAGCCGCGCTTTGTCACCTACATCAACAACCGCAAATTTGCAGGCAATGCGGCCTTGGGTACTGCAGGAGACCTCGGACCGGAAGGCATCCTCTTCATCGAGGCCGACGACAGCCCGACGCACGAAAACCTGGTTGTGGTCAGCAACGAGATCAGTGGCACCGCGACGATTTATCGGGTGGTGAAAGTGAAGTGACCGCACAGCCCCTCAAGAATATGACTTTTCATGGAGGGGTCGCATCTGCGCGCGTCACGCGGATCAACCAGCATTTCACGGGTCATCCTGGAAAAGGCCGGTGTCGATTAAGGGCTGCCGTAGCCCTTCACACGGCCTTTAATCGCGACCGGCTGCGCGACCCTTCCACCACTTCGCAAACCCGGCGCCGAATGCTGCGACAACCAGAAGAATGATCTTGGAGAACTTGACGAAAAATGCGGCGATGACTGCGAGCAGTCCAAGCTTCTTCGCGGCAATGCCACCGACCAGCGCAGCGAGGCCATATTCGGCGACCCGATCCGAGCCAGGTTCGAAGTCGGCGTAACGTTTGCCTTCGTTGAAAGACACAGCCTTCAGCAGTTCTCTGGCGACCAGCTTGTCACCATTCACCGTTGCAGCGGAGGTAATCAGGTTCAGCGAGATATAGCCTTCACGACCCAGTACGTAGGTGTTGACGTTGATGCCCGGATTCGGGTCCTCCTCGTCCCGCAGCTTCGCTTCGGCAGACCACACCAGCCGATGGTGCGTCGAATCATAGGACGGCGGCTCGACCCAACGGGTAACTTCAAGGGGTGAAAAACCTTCGGATTGACGCCATTCATTGGCAGCTTCTGTACCATCCTTCAGACTTTGCAGCAGTTCATCTGCGTCCCAATCCCGTGCATCGTCATCCTTCACGTATCCCGAATCTTCATAGTCGAGCGAAACAAACCACTGGGCTTTTTCGCTCAGTGGAAAGATCAGGCCGAGAAAACGAGTGTCGACCTGGTTGCCCATCACTTCCATGAGCGCCTGGCTTTCCGTGACCGGCACATACCCATAACTTTCCGGAACGCCGATGTTGGCAAGGCCACGAAGCGGCACGTCGGCAGGACCGATAATCATCGCCTCCTGCGCCGCGCGCCAGACCGCTGCTGACTTCTGCTCTGCAGAGGAGACAGCAGCCTCACCAGCCGCCATAGTCGTCTCGCCATCTGCAGCATTTGCGGGTTGGATCAAGCATCCCGCCAGCAACAACCAGGACAACGACCAGACACAAACATGGCGTGCGCACACTCTTCCGACCATTTTCCCTCCCCGGCAAAGCAGCCATCACTTGTGTGCCTCAACTTGGCACACCGCTAAAACATCCTACCCAAATCCATCGCGCACCCCCATCTCTCGTTTCTTCGGTAGACTCAAAACCGAACAGTGAAACGCAGGTCAACATGTCCGCTATCGGATCGAACAGCAATCCACTCCGGGTGGCCATCATCGGGTCTGGTCCTGCGGGGTTCTACACGGTGAGCAATCTGCTGAAGCAAGATGGGCTCGTGGTCGAGATCGACATGTTCGACAAGCTGCCAACCCCTTTCGGCCTGGTGCGAGCGGGAGTTGCACCGGATCATCAGAAGGACAAAAGCGTCACTCGAGCCTATGACAAGAGCGCCGCATCACCGGCGTGTAGTTTTTTTTGCAACGTCGAGTTCGGCCGCCACATCCCTCTCGACGATCTGCGTCGTCACTATCATCAGGTTGTCTTCGCAACCGGGGCACAGGACGACCGATCACTGAATATCCCCGGCGAGGACGCCATCGGCAGCCACCCGGCTACCGACTTTGTCGCCTGGTACAACGGACACCCTCATTACGCCGATCACAAGTTTGACCTCGAGGCGAGCAGCGTCGCCATCATCGGGCTCGGCAATGTGGCCATCGACGTCGCTCGCATGCTCTGCAAAAGTGTCGATGAACTGGCCACGACGGATATGGCAGACCACGCGCTGGCTGCACTGCGCACCAGCAAGATCACGACGGTAACCATCCTCGGCCGGCGTGGTCCGGCACAGGCCGCTTTCACTCCGGAAGAAATTCGCGAAATGGGTGCACTTCAGCACACCGACATCGTTGTTCGCGCCGATGAAGCCCGACTGGATGATGCCAGTCGCATGGCACTTGCCGCGTCCACTGATCGAAACGCGGAAAAAAACGTCGAGATCATCAACACTTTTTCGCAGCGACCATCTGTGGCACGTGACAAGCAGCTGAACATCCGCTTCATGGTTTCACCCACCGAGATCCTCACCGACTCGCGCAATCGCGTTGCTGGCATCCGCATGGTAAAAAATGAATCGTTTCTCGGTGGCGACGGAAGCGTCCGCGTGCGCGCCACCGATGCAGAGGAAGTATTGCCAGTGCAGATGGTGTTTCGTTCTGTGGGCTATCGCGGGATACCACTGCCCGAAGTTCCATTCGATGCGTCCACAGGTGTCATTCCCAACGCGTCGGGCCGCGTGATCGACTCGGAACAAAAGCCCCTGCATGGGTTGTATGTGGTGGGCTGGATCAAACGAGGGCCGTCGGGTGTCATCGGCAGCAACAAGACGGATGCAAAGGAAACGGTTACCGGTATGATCGAAGACGCGGCTGCGGGCCGATGCTTTGTACCCTCTGCACCAGATAAGGAATCGGTGTTCTCGCTGATCGCTTCGCGACAGCCAAGATTCGTCGGCTTCAATCACTGGCAGGAACTGGATGATGTCGAAGTGCGCAACGGGTTCGCTGCAGAACGACCACGGATAAAGTTCACCAACGTGGACGATATGCTGCGAGTACTGGAGCGATAAGAATTTTCAGGACCCTAACAATACGAGAGCAATCGAATGAGTGAGACAACAGGCACGCCCGAATACACGCCACCAAAGGTCTGGACCTGGGAACAGGGCAATGGTGGACGCTTCGCCAACATCAATCGACCGGTCGCAGGTCCAACCCACGACAAGGAGTTGCCGGTCGGGGAACACGCACTGCAGCTGTACTCGCTGGCGACACCCAATGGCGTGAAAGTCACGATAATGCTGGAAGAACTGCTTCAACTTGGCATCGAAGCAGCCGAGTACGATGCCTGGATCATCAACATCGGCGAAGGCAATCAGTTCGGCAGCAACTTCGTCGCCATCAATCCCAACTCGAAAATTCCTGCGCTTCTCGACCGCAGCACACCGAAACCAACGCGGGTGTTCGAGTCCGCCGCAATTCTCGTCTACCTCGCCGAAAAATTCGGGATGTTCCTGCCCACTGAACCCGCGGCACGTGCAGAGTGCATGTCATGGCTGTTCTGGCAGATGGGCAGTGCACCTTATCTCGGTGGCGGATTTGGACACTTCTATGCGTACGCTCCCAGCAAGATGCAGTACCCGATCGACCGTTACACCATGGAAGTAAAACGTCAGCTCGACGTGCTGGATCGTAATCTGGCGGATCGCCAGTACATCATCGGCGATGACTATACCATCGCTGACATGGGTATCTATCCCTGGTATGGCGCGGTTGTCCTCCACAACATCTACGGGGCTGCAGAGTTTCTCGATGTGACCAGCTACGAAAACGTCGTTCGATGGGCGAAAGCTATCGAAACACGCCCTGGTGTCGAGCGTGGTCGACGAGTCAATCGAAGCTGGGGACCGGAAGAGACCCGTGTGGTCGAACGTCACAGCAAACTGGATTTCGACCTGAAGTGACGGTTGCTTAAGCTAAGAGTCTGCGCGGCAGAACATCGACGTGCTACGGCGGTGCCACTTCGGTCGGATTTTCCGTTCGCTTTCGTCACATAGCACCCACTATGCTCCTCAATCGAACGAAAAATCAGCCTCGAATTGACACTCGCCTCGCGGCGCCGCCTTCTGCCGCGCAGACTCCTAGCCCCGATTCATTCGCTCCTGCGAATTGAAGCTTGACGTGTCGGGTTACCTCTTCTCCATCGCCTCTCGCCAAGGCGTGAGATCCCAACCTGGATAACGCACCTGCGCACGGTGCAGCGTGACGGGCGTCCAGAACGGATGCCCAGGCGGCTGGACCCCGAAACAGGCCAGCTGTTCAGGTGTGGCATGTTCGAATATGCGTTGCCATGGCTTCAGATGATGGAACGGCCAGGCGTGATAGCCGATGCTGCTGTTGGCCGCATTCTTGTAGCAGGCCATCACCGCATAACGATGACCACGAGGGGCGGTCATGTTGGTGCCACGGTGATAGATGTCGATGCCATAAGGAAAGATGCTGCCGGCCGGCGCCGCCGTGGAGCGCTCGAACGGTTGGAGCGCCTGTTGAAGATTACGATGGTCCTGAGGATCCTGCGCCAGCGTTGCCTCGGGGCCGGCTACCCGCGCACTGTCAGTGCGGGCCACGTAGTGCGCCGGGCCATGCGCCTGCGTGACATCACTGAAGTAACACAGGATGGTTACTGAATTCAGGTGATCATCCTCTGCCGGAACGGTGAGGGTGTGATTACCGAAGTCGCAGTGAAAGGGCTGATCGTAGTCCGCATCTCCAGTGAACTTGGCCCACACCTGACACTGATACAGATGCACGTCCGCACAACCGAGTGCTGACTGCGCGAACCGGATCAGCGCAGGGTGGACGCCAATCAGATTGAGTGCCGGTGAACAATCAAAGGGCACGGCTTCAAAGGTTTTGAACTGGGCCGGATTGAATCGGCCGATTTCGCCGTCGCGCTTCTTGTCGAGCCCTGCCTCCGCGCCTTGCGTGCGACCAAAAACGAGTTCGAAATCTGCTTGCACTTTGGCCACTTCGGCCGAGGTAAAGAAATTTTCAATCAACACTCCGCCTTCACGGCGCCAGGTGTCGATGTGTTCGGAGGTAAAGCGATCGGAATTCATGCTGTTGCGCTGCCCTCTTTTCCTTCTACACGGTTAATCAGGGTGAACAAACCAGAGGTGCAACATCCTGCGGTCATCAAGTCTGGGCCGCAACGCCGGGAAGGACGTCCCGCCACAGCCACCGCAGTGCGTCTGCAAACAATGCACCGCCATGACGAAGTGTGTGGCCACCCGTACCGAATTCAAACCGGAAATCGTAACCGGTGTACTCAAACGCCTTGGCCATGGTCTGGTTCGCCAGCGGCCAGTCACCAAAAATGGTGGCGCCATCGTTGGCCCCGCTCTGCAGAAAGACACGGATCGGCTTGTGTGGTGTTGAGCGCACCAGGTAAGGGAAGACATGGCCACCGCGGATGTTCGTGAACGAACCACAGTGACTTATCACCCGCGCAAATCGGTCAGGGTAGTGCCACGCAACCGTCAGCGCGCATATCCCACCACTGCTCATGCCACACACTGTTCTGCGAGTCGGGTCGTTCGTGATCGTCAGGCCATGCCTGTTTTCAACAAAGGGCAGCACGTCCTCGAGCAGGAAACAACTGTAGTCCGGTGTGAGCGCATCGTATTCCAGACTGCGTTGCAGCGATGTCGCGTCGTAGGCTTTCGTAGGCGATGGCTCACTGCCCGCTGGGCGTCCTGAATTCACGAACACGGCGACGGTCGATTCAATCGCGCCCTTTGCGTGCAGGGTATCCAGCACCATTCCGGCACGGACCGATCCGCGCCGGCTCAGATAACCAACCCCATCATTGAAAACAATGAGGTTGGCCGCTCGTGTGCGATCCAGGTCAACAGGAACGTAAACAAAGAGATCGCGTGTCGTGCCCGGGTAGGAACGAGCGCCATCCCAGCTCGAATGGCGGATCACTTCTCCGGTCGGGACCCCCGCATCAGGGAAGGCTTCCGGACAAGGATGATAACTGGCGTCGCCGGGATGATTCAGCGCCGGCAGGATGTCGGCATTGGAACGACCATTGACCGGTTCAGGCGCGGCACGGTCCAGGCCGAGTGCTACATAGGTCTGAACATCCAGTGCAAGCCCTGAGTCTACGGGCGGTTTCCGGGTTGCCATCTCATCCGTGCCGTGCATGTTGAGTGAAGAACGTGGCGATGCGTTCGATAGCTTGTCTAGCCTCTGGCAGGAAGGATGCAAACAGATGCCATATGTGGGGCATGTCTTGCGCAATCTCCAGCGTCGTCGTGACTCCGGCTGATTTCAGCTTCGTCGCAAGCCCGGTAGCTTCACCAACAAAGACCTCTGCAGAACCGACCTGTATCAGCACTGGCGGCAGGTCGTTGAGGTCTGCAAAGAAGGGCGACACCGCGGGGTCAGCAGGATCCCTGCCCTGCAGATAGGCCGCCAGATAAGGTTGCAGAGATTCGCGGGTTGCAGTCGGATCCTTGATGGTCACGTAGGTCTCACAACTCATCGACAAGTCGACCCACGGTGACAACAGCGCAGCGGCGGCAGGCAGTGGAAATCCGGCGTCCCGCGCACGGATGATGGTTGATAGCACCAGAGTCGCACCTGCGGAATCACCACTGATCGACAAGGTTTCCGGGTCAACGCCCAGGGCAAGCAACCCTCGATAGATCGAAAGGCAGTCTTCCGGACCGGCCGGATAGGGATGCTCAGGTGCCAATCGATATTCCGCGAGGACAACACGCGCTTGTGCAGCCAGTGCAATGGCCGCACCCATGGCCAGAAAGTCGCTGCCGTTGCCACTCGCAAATGCCCCGCCATGAATATGCAGAATGGTCCGCGTTGGCGTCACACCTTCCGGTTGCACGACCAAACACGGCAGCCCGCCGGGGTAGACAAACGACGTGCTGACTCCCGCAGGAATCGGGAACTGGCGCACCCAGATCGCGAACAGTCGACGACCGTCATAAAGTCCGGGGTTTGGCACTGCTGCAAAGGAGCTGATCAGTTCTTCACATTTGCGGAAGGCCACCTGGAGTGGGGTCCTTGAAACGGTGGTCCCTGAAACGGTGGTCCCTGAAACGGTCATGCAGTTATTCCCTGGATTGAAGAAAACGTCGGGTCGGACGACTGGATCGCAAATTGTGCCCGAGCGGACCACTATGGCCTACGGGAATGCAGGGTGCGCCCGAGATTTATTGTCACTTTGTTTGATCATTTCCAGAAAACTCCATAAGCTGCCTCAAAAAAGAGAGCGGCTCAACCCAGAGGGCAGCTACTGATGATTGGAACACTACGCCGGGAAATCCGCCTGTTTCGGGAGCTTCACCGAGAGAACTCCCTGTCGGCGCTACAACACCTCTGGATCGCAAAATCCCGGAATCACCACGAATTGGTTGAGGTGCGCATCGCCGACGAGAAAATACTCGTGCGCACCGGAACGCCCGACCTGGACGTTGCCCGCTGGACGCTGGGCGGGGAATTCGCCTCGTTGGCACACGCCTTTCCTCGGGACCAGCGTGGATTGATCCTGGATGCAGGGGGTTACATCGGCACTGCCGCAATCGCGTTATCGAAACTCTATCCACTGGCAACCGTCGTCACCGTCGAGCCCTCCTCCGACAATTTCGCCGTGCTGTCCAGGAACGTTGCGGCGCACCCCAGGATTCACGCCCATCAGGCCGCCCTGGTCCCCGCGAACTCACCACGCATCAGGACATTGCGCAATCGTGGCAGTGGTGAATGGGGTTTCAACATCATCGAAAACGAAGCCGACACGTCCGAAAGCGTGATCGAAGAAGTTGCCACAATTACCCTCGATGAACTCCTTCAGACCTACGATGCCAACAGCATCCTGATCCTCAAGATGGATATCGAGGGCGCCGAATTCCCACTGTTGAGCGAACCTGCGTGGTTGAACCGCACCAACATTCTGGTCATCGAGTTACACGAACGTCTCGTGCCTGGATGTGAAGCTGCTTTTGCCAAGGCCAATCGGAACCGGTTCGTTTATGCAGATGGCGAAAAGTACGTCTCGGTTGGCACGAACTTTTTCGATTCACACCCGCCGAGGCTGGCGGCCTGATTCGATATTCCAGATGCAACAGGACTGGAAGACGCAAAGACACTCGAAGGAGCCGAGTCCTCAGGTCTCAAGCTCCTGACCAGACACAAGATCCAGAAAAACAATAACAAGAAGACGATACAAGAGGACCCCAGGGAATGTTGGAAGTCACGGTTTACCCTGTTTCAATGAGCGCTTACACGTCACAGATCTACGCGGGTCTGTTCGACCTCGAAGCGAGCGGAGATATATCGCTTCGTTTTTCCGGCTCACCACGGCATCGCATCGAGGAGCGCAATGGCGCTTATGGATTTGCCGACAACCAGCATGTACTCCATCTGGATCTTGGTGATTCTACGTCAGGCCAGGAGCTGTCCCTCTGTTATGACATGATGGATTCGGCAGGCATCTCCAGCATGAGTGGGCTCACGCACTGCGATGCCTACTTCAAGCGAAGCTATCTGCAGACTTTTCTCGATTCGGCCGAACGACCCTGGGCCAAGGAAAACCCACACTATACCGATCGTATTTTCCCCTACGGACTGAACTATCCCTGTTCAAGCATCCACCAGAACAGACTCTGGCAACGAACAATCCTGTTTGCCAGGGCAACTCGCGTGTGGAACCGTGTGAGCCCTCGGCAACTGGCGCGCATGGCACTGGATTTGACCCTCAACCGGCAAGGTAACGATGCCGGGTATCACCTCGACAGCAAAACACTTGAGGCGCCTCCGAACGCACCCACGCTGCCCCAGGTGTTGCTCCAGACCAGGCTCTTCAAGTCCGCCGGTCGACCCGATGCGGAGCAGGTAGAGTCCTTCAACGAGTACAGGATCACCGTGACAAGGCTGCTCAAGGCTCACTTTGGTTCCCGCTTTATTGGCGGCATCTTTCCAGATGATCAGGCAAAAAGGCGCTGCCCTGATGTCCTCACCCAACTCTCGACCGAACGACCGGAATATCTGCAACTGGTCCGGGACAGTCGTGTGGTTGTGTTTTCACGAGGATTGGCAGACTCCATTGGCTGGCGTCTGCCAGAACTCCTCGCGGGTTCGAAGGCAGTAGTCGCCGAGCCGCTGAGTTATGAACTGCCAACCCCGCTGGTGGACGGCCAACACGTCGCATTTTTTGCGTCGGCAGAGCACTGCGTCGAGCAGGTCGAGGCATTGCTCACTGATGAGCACGCTTGCCAGGCCTTGCGCCAATCAGCACACGACTACTACCAGAACAACACCCGACCGGCGTCGATCATCGGCAATTCACTGGCTACTGCGTTGCGGTGGAGCGGCAAAGGCGGCTCGTCAGTTCGTGCTCGTCGAAACGGTATCCATGTTGATCCGATTGATCTGAATGGCAGTACAACTGAAGGTAAGCAAAGGCAGAAGGCTGGGTAGCTCTTCGAATGACACCTTCAAGGGGCAGAACCGCCTCCATCAGCGGTGCTTCAAGTGGCATCGAAAGCGCCTTGCTCGACAGTCTGCAGCGGCCCGAAGTGGCGCCATCGTGCCGCCAGACTGACAGCACCGGATCCTGCGGCCGATGACGTGATCACGACCGCACTGGGTTCATACGTATCGCCTGCAAGGCTCGGCCGGGGTGCGCTTCTCGAAATGAATCGACAGGAACAGAGGTTTTCGAATGCGCACACGTCTTCTGCTCGGGCAGCTGATCTTCACATCGTTGGCAACCGCAGCGACGCAGACCCACGCCGCGCCGGAACCGGCTGATTCCGTCTACCGCAACGGACGGATCTACACAGTCGACGAGACACGCTCGTGGGCCGAAGCGGTCGCCATCAAATCTGGCAAATTCGAAGCCGTCGGCAGCAATGACGAGATCGCAAAGCACGTAGGGCCGAGAACCCGCGTGGTCGATCTGGACGGGCGCATGGCCATGCCCGGCATCCACGATATGCACGAGCACCCCGTCGAAGGCGGTTTTCAGCATCTGTTCGAGTGCAGCTTTCCGTTCTCGACGCCGCTCGACGGGATCACAGCGAACGTACAAAAATGCGCTGACAAGGCAAAGAAGGGGGAGTGGATCCGCGGCGGCCAGTGGGCAGCGGAGTCACTCGACTCGGAGCAACCGCCGACGCGCGAAATGCTCGACGCCGTGGCACCTGACAATCCGGTTTTCCTGATCGACTCCACCTATCACAATGCCTGGGTGAACACGCGCGCGCTGGCGTTGCTCGGCATCGAGGCGTCCACACCGAACCCGAATGGCGGCGTGATCGTGCGCGACGCGAAGACCGGCGCGGCGACGGGCATCCTCTTCGACAACGCGGCGTACGGCGCGATGAAGCGCCTGCCACTGCGCACCGACGCGCAATATCGGCAGGCCATCCTCTGGACCGTAGCCAAAATCAACGCACTCGGCATCACGGCGATAAAGGACGCGTTAGCCGATGGTCATTCGGTGGATGCTTACACAGCGCTCGATCGAGAGGGCAAACTCGATCTGCGTGTCGCCACCAGCCGCCCGTGGCGCGCGAGCTGGACCGAATCTGACACCGACGAGACGCGCAATCTTGAACGGTGGATGGACGGTCAAACACCAAACGTGCGCACCGGCTACGCGAAGATTTTCGTCGACGGCATTCCGCCAACACGAACCGCAGCGATGCTCGAGCCGTACCTGCCCGACAAGGTGCACGGCGCTGGTTTCAAGGGTGAACTCCAGCACTCACCCGCAGACCTGAATGCCGCATTGATCCGGCTCGACAAGCTCGGCATGACGGTGAAAATGCATGCCACCGGCGACGCCTCGCTACGCGCCGGACTTGACGCGATCGAAGCTGCGCGAAACGCCAATGGCAATACAAAACTTCGTCACGAGATTGCGCACGCAGAGCTCGCGAACCCCGTCGACATCCCCCGTTTCAAGTCGCTGAACGCGATCGCGGAGCTGTCTCCGGTCTTGTGGTACCCGACACCACTGGTTGAATTCATGGCGACGGTGATCGGCCGCGAGCGCGCCAATCAGTTCTGGCCGATCAAAACCATGCTCGATGCCGGTGTGCTGATGGTGTATGGATCGGATTGGCCGTCGGTGGTGCCGTCGCCGAATCCCTGGCCGGGGATCGAAGCGATGGTGACGCGCCGTGACCCGCACGGTGTTTTGCCAGGTGCGCTCGCGCCCGAGCAGGCGATCAGCCTCGCTGATGCCATCGACATCGTCACACGCAACGGTTCAATCGCCATGCAGCTCGACAATGAAACGGGCAGCATCGAGCCAGGAAAATCCGCCGACCTGATCATCCTCGATCGGAACCTGTTCGAGATTCCGGCGAAGCAGATCAGCGACACCGTGGTGCTCGAGACCGTCTTCGCAGGCCGCGTGGTCAGCGCGCAGAGACTGCACTGACAAAAAGCTCCTGTGGCGAGGCAGGCTCGGTGGAGGGCTGGGCGTCGAATCGGGACAGGTGAGGGAAACACGGGCGGTGCCTTTGGAATGGCGCAGAGAGAAAATCCAGTATCTCATTCGAACAGGCAGCCTTCATCGATTGGGAACAACTCGCCGGGCAGAACTGCGAAAAGTGCAGTGTAAGCATCTGAATTTACGTCCTGTTCGTGAGCGCTGCAGAGTGCCACCAGCTGAGCGCGCAGCCAATCAGCCCGAGGAAGAGTGCCATGAGCAGCCGTGGATCACCCAGCTGAAACCAGGGATCCACCGGGAAGGCGATAGTCTTGCGCATGGCAGCGACCTTGAAATCGTGAGAACCCGAGAACGCCGGATTGGTGGCGATCTCCATCAGGTCACGCCGACTGCGATAACGCATGGCTGCGCCGCGGGTCCAGCGCTCCATGCCTGGTGCATTCATCAGATCCATGGCCGTGTTCGCCGCATCGCCGAACAGCACGGGGTGCGACGCACGCGAAAACAGCGCCGGATACATGTAGTGCATGTACTTGCCGAGCACGTCATCGCTGGTATCACCCGGTTCGACACCTTCGATCTGCAGGGGTGTGTCATGCATGTCGATCACGTTGATCATCACAAAGTCATCGCCGGTATCTTCTTCCATGAATCGACGAAGCAGCGCGATGGCAGCGGGCGCTGCTGGCGGATCACGCTGCTGCAGGACGGTCAGATAATGCTCGATCTCCGGAGGAGTGAGCGGTCCGCCGAACGAGGTATACCAACTGAAGAAGCCTGCATAGAGCACGCTCAACACACACCATGTCCAGCCGATCCGACTCATGCCACCTCGCCCGTGTTCATCCGCCGTTCGCCCAAACATAATGCTCTACATTATCTGACGCAAACTGATAGTTTCGGTCCTGATCATCCACGGCCATCGGGAACAGGCTACTCCCATGCAGATTCTCAGAACCCCGGACGCGCGCTTCGCTGATCTGGCCGACTATCCGTTCGCCCCGCACTACACCTTCATCCAGACGGACGACGGCGCCGACCTGCGCATCCACCACGTGGATGAAGGTCCGCCTGACGGTCCACTGGTGCTGCTCATGCACGGACAACCGGTATGGAGCTATCTGTACCGGAAGATGATTCCGCTGCTCACCCAGGCAGGTATGCGGGTCATCGCGCCGGATCTGCCCGGCTACGGCAAGTCGGACAAACCAGCGGCACGCGAAGATTATTCCTACCAGCGGCAGGTCGACTGGATGGGACAGTGGCTCGTCAGCAACAACTTCACCGCGATCACCTTCTTCGGTCAGGACTGGGGTGGCCTCATCGGCCTGCGCCTCGTCGTCGACCATCCCGACCGGTTCGCGCGCGTGATCGTGGCGAACACCGGCTTGCCCTACAGCCCGGACGTTCCTGCTGACACGGTAAAAGCCGTCGAGGACTTCCGTGCCAACGCCCCGACGCCGTCACTGCTGCAGATGCAGAAGGCTCTCAGCCAGATGTCCGGTGATCCGGCAAGGAAATTCGCCTTCTGGCAGAAATTCTGCTGGGAAAACGACAACATGCCCATCGGCTTCATGATGTCCATGACGATGGAACAGCGCTCCAGTCTCTCCAGAGCGTTCAGGTTCATGCTCCACAACGCGGGTGTGCACTCGCCTTTCCCAACAGATCTGGCCAAGGCTTACGACGCGCCGTTCCCGGACCCGAGATACAAGATGGGACCGCGCGCGATGCCCAGCCAGGTACCTACCCTGCCAACTTCACCGTCACTTGAAGCCCAACGCAAGGCGTGGGAATTCTTCACGACGTTCGAGAAGCCGTTTCTGTGCACGTTCTCCGACAATGACCCGGTCACCGCAGGGCTGGACAAGCAATTCCTCGAGAAGGTACCCGGCACCCGCGGGCTAGCGCACACCACCATCAAGAGAGGCGGACACTTCGTTCAGGAAGTCGCGCCCGAGCAGGTGTGCAATGCCATCATCAATCTGATCCGGACGACCTGAGATCAACGATCACGCCACAACCCGCCGATTCCTGACGCGGCGGAGCGGTGTTGTCAGTGGCAGCCGAACCAGGTCCGCCAACATGTTCGAGCCGAGCAGGTCCAACACGCCTGTCTGATCATTCGCGGACAGTGCACCAAAGCATTTCTGCACCCGCTGCGTCGGCCACCTCGATCCAGGATTCGGAAGGCAGGCTGTGACGCGCCTTCATGAACCCTTCGGCATCCGGTCCTACGGGCCAGCGCAGTCGGTACTCATCGGTGGAGATGGATTCGTAGATGGCCTGTGCAACCCGCTCCGGCGGCACGGCGCGCTTGAATCCCGCGGCAAACATCTTGCCGTTGCGCCGCATCACCGACTGGTATGGCGAAGCCTTGTCATAGCGCGTCTGTTCCGCCGAGTTCTCGAAGATGTTGGTCATGATGACGCCCGGCGAGACGTTCACCACCCGAACACCGAACCGATAGACCTCGTGTGCCAGCGCTTCGCCTAGCCCGCATTATTCATGAAGGAACGTCGCGAGGGCGTCGAGAGTAACGAAAAGACTGGGTGGCGCGGACCGGAGCGCGCACAGGCGTGCTTGACAGCACGTCGAGCACGCGGAGGGAGCACGCCGAGTGTTTTCGCTG
>JANNBJ010000072.1:0-5914 GCA_031385325.1 Gammaproteobacteria bacterium
GCGCCGTTTGCGCTCAGCAGTCGACAAAGCTGCCCGCGCGTTGCATATCGCCGAAGTTGAGCAACTCGACTATGAGTCCTTGTTCAAAGAGGGGCACATCTCACGCAAGGAACTGGAGGTTGCGGTTGATGGTCTGCGCAATGCTGCCGATGCACTTGCACTTGCACGTGATGAATTTGCGGGGTATGAGCGTTTCGAGTTACCCAGAACCGAACGTGAAGTCGCATTGAAGCTCGATGGCGCACGCGCGGAGTTGGCCCGGGTGGATCGTACGGCGTTGCTGGATCAACAGCGACTGGAAGCAGACCAGGCTCAGATCATGCAGGAAGCGGTGGTTGCCGGACAAATGGTGCAAAAAGCCAACCTGGAATTGAGCAACGTCGAGTTGCGCGCTCCTATTGCCGGCACGGTTCTGTATGCCGAAATTCCGACCGATGGTGAACGACGGAAGGTGCAGGTGGGCGACGCGGTGTGGCTTGGCCAGACCTTCCTGCAGATTCCGGATACCTCGGATCTCGATGTCCATCTGCTCATTCGCGAGATCGATGTTGCCAAACTTGAGCCAGGACTGGGAGCAAAGATCGAGTTGGACGCTTTTGTTGGTCAGCGGCCGGCGGGTGTGCTCACTCGCATTGCGAGTATCGGTGAGCCTGCTGAAGACGGGCCGCGGCAGTTTCTTGCAGAAGTCAGATTCAACCAGCCCCCGCGCGGGGTACAGGTCGGCATGTCAGCCATTGTGACGATCGTCTATCGACGTGTTGATGCAGCACTGGCTGTTCCGGTTCAGGCTTTGCGTTACGCCGATGGGCGTCCAGTGGTTGCTGTTCTGGATGACTCGGACTCGCGCACGGATCGAAGCATCGTGCCTGGAGAGAGTGATGGCAGCTGGGTGCAGGTGCTCAATGGCCTTGAAGCAGGAGAGCGAATTGCACTCCGCTGACGCTCCTTATCTGGTGGCCCGGCGAGTGTGTCGTGCATTCGAAATTGGTGGGCGCCAGATCGTCGTCTTGCAACCGATCAATCTGAGTGTCAAGCGTGGTGAGTTTGTTGCGGTGACAGGTCCTTCCGGTTCCGGGAAATCCACTCTTCTCAATTTGCTGTCTGGTCTCGACCGGCCGACCTCAGGGCGCGTACTGGTGGGCGGGGTGGAACTCTGGTCGATCAGCGACGCATCTCTGGCGCGCATCCGCAATGCGGAATTCGGATTCATGTTTCAGGCTCCGCACATGCTGCGAAGCCGTAGCGTTCGGGAAAACCTGTCGCTGCCAATTCGTTACGCCAGGTTGGCTGCGGTAAATGCCGCGGAGAGGCGGGTTAATGAATTGCTGGATTATGTCGGTCTGTCGTCGTTTGCCGATCGTTCCCCTGCGACTTTGTCGGGTGGTGAACTTCAACGTGTCGCATTCGCCCGGGCATTGTTGCTGGATCCGGCAATCATCTTCGCAGACGAACCCACTGCGGCACTTGATGATGTAAATTCCAACCTGCTGTTGTCTCTGCTGGTGGATCAGGCTAACCAGGGCAAAGTCGTGGTGATGGCAACTCATGACCCCTTCGCGAGGGCGTTTGCGCAGCGGGAGGTAAGAATGCACAAGGTTACCGATGCACTCGCGTGAGTGGTCCCTGGATTTGCAGGATGCGTGGCTGGATGTTTGTTCGCGGCCGTTCCGGTCGGCACTATCCGCCATCGGCATCTGTGTAGGCGTGCTGGCTCTGGTGGCCATGATGTCCATTACAGATGGCGCCCGGGAGGAAGCACTGGCTGGCGCGGAGTCACTGGGGCTGGACAAGATCAGGGTTGAACCTGTGACACCGACCGGTTTCTCCCGCGCCGGAGGCTTGACAGTGCGTGATGCCGATAGCCTGAATCGGGAAAGTGGTGTTGCTATTCTCGCCACTTATTTCCATCGTCAGGCGGATGTGGTGGTTCAGTCCGCGAGGTCGCAGCGCCAGGTTGTGCGTCTGGCGGTGCCAGCCGACTTTTTTGTTCTGGAAGATCTGGCCGCTCTGTACGGTGTACCCTGGCAGGACAATACAGACGTGTCCGCCAGTTGCATCGCGGGTTCGCAGCTCGCCCGGGATCTTGAGCTTCAGTTGGGTCAATCCATGCTGGTCGAGGAGCGTGCCTGTACGGTTACCGGAATCCTTGCTCCGCACGCACCACTGGTGACGGAGGGAACCGGATTGAGTGCCATTGACTTCAATCGAAGCATCTTTGTGCCGTTTTCGGCCTGGGCCGGGAGAGACTCCGGCCACGCGGTATCCGGTCTGATCGTGCAGGTCAGCAGTGAGCAGGCGTTCGATGAAGCAGTCGCCGCGGTGTCCGCCGCACTGGTGCGTACCCACTTCAGTGACCAGGATTTTCTACTGGTCGTGCCTCGCGCTCTGGCGGCACAGGTTGATGAAACGCAACAGTTGTTCACGTTGATCATGAGTGCCATTGCGGGACTGGCTCTGCTGGTGGGCGGAATTGGTATTGCAAACAGTCTGCTGGCGACCGTGGCTGAGCAGACGCGGGAGATCGGCCTGCGGATGGCCGTTGGTGCCAGCGCTCAAAGGGTCCTGACGCTTTATGTATTCCAGGCTGTCTGGATCTGTGCGATTGGCGGTGTAGTCGGGGCTGTATTGGGACTGGTGCTGGCTGCGACTGTGCAGGTACTCGCGCAGTGGCAGGTCCATCTGTCACTACTGTCCGTTCCGGTTGGTGTCGTCTTTGCTTTGTTCACGGGCGCGATCAGCGCCTCTTACCCTGCGTTCAGAGCCTCCCGCATGAGCGCTGCCGAGGCCCTGGTGGATCGTTGACGTTAGTGGGGAGAGTCTGGCCCGGTCCGAGAGTTCGGGCCGGGACTCAGACGGTCAGCGTGGCAATATGATGAAGTAGTCACCTGCATTGCCGTTGAACAAACCACCGCCGACCTGGCCGCCATTGGTTCGGAAGTGGCAGATGAATCTGCCTCCCGTAACACTCTGCGTGAGGATCAGCTCCATACGCCCTCCGACCGCCGAGATCGGAAAGTTCTGGGTTACTGTGCCGTTCCAGGAACCGATGTCGCTGCCGTTGTAGCGTACTCGCACCGGCGAGACAGGAGCCCCGGCGACTGGAATCAGCTCGATGCCCAGGGGTGCCTGTTGGGTACCGTTGGGTGGCAATGCATCAGGTCCGATCTGCACGCCGGTTGGCGGCGCTGACTGGTTGTTGCCGCCACCACCACCGCCACTGGCGGCAGCGATGCCGCCTGCGACGGCAGCACCACCCACCAGGATCCAGCCGGTGCGACCCAGACCGCCGCCAGCCGATTTTGTAGCGCCCGATGCACCTGCCGCCGCGGCAGCAGCGGCAGCGAGCGGGACCGCCCCAGCCAGTAGTTCTTCCTGGCGGGCTGCGATTATGAAGTCTGCAAAGCCCGGGATTACCGGGGTCTGGTCCAGTTCGGTTTCGCTACCTACCGGGACCTGTTGGGCTGCATCTGGCTTCTTTCCAAGCCGGTCAATCTGGTCCTTGGCTTTTTCAAACTTGTCGAGATCGATCTCGATGTCCTTCGCTTCCTTGATTTCGGAACGAGCCAGCGCGTCCTTGTCATCCTCCACGTCGATCTCATACGAATCGGTCTTGAAGATTTGACCTGCAGTAGTGGCAGCCAGCAGAAAGTAGTTGACGTTGTCGCTGCCTAGACGCGGCGCCGGGAGCACGCCGAGATATTCGCCACTGCTTTGCAGTTGTAGTGGTACGAAAAAGTAGCGGGAAGTGACCGCTGACCGGAAATATGCGCGTGCGACGCGAACGTCGTCGCCGTTGACGCTTGCCGTGAGTGGTATGCGCTGCCCACTCTTGGCGTGCTCGACAGGCACGTGGCCGACGTTGATGTCCGCAACCGCTGATACAGTCTGTGTCAGCAGCAGGTACGCCGCAGCGACCGAAAAGGGCTTCCATATCGTTCTCATCGAATCCTCTCCTTCCCGAGGTGTTTGTTCAGGGATTGTGGTCCTCAGCCGCTCGGCGCTCATCCCCTAGATGGGTTAACGGGCGATGTCAGGCGCGACCAAGTACGCGCTGCTCGTAACTGCGCAGTGACTGCGTGACGAATTGAAGTGAGCGGAAGTGGCGCCGCCGCAGCCTGTCGAGCTTCTGCCGCGCAGACTCCTAGGTGGGTGTGTTTACGCTCGGACCGGTGCTCATTGAGAGTCTTGCGTCAACCATTGTTACCTTGGCGAAGGCCGGTGCAGCTGATCCAGACTATCTGGGCGGTTCGCGATACATCGGGGTGCGTGCACGTACGGGATCGAGCAGCGACCAATCGCCTTCATCAACCTCGAAACCTTCAGGAAATGGCGCACGAGGATCCATGGCCAGTGATCGCATGACACGGTCGTCACGGTAATAGCACTGTGCCACCAGCGCATGTACAAAGCCGACCAGGGGTGAACCTGACATGCGGAAGCGTTGGGCGGCTTGTTGAGCTTCTGGCGCTGAGAGGTTGGCGAAGTGGCCTCTGGTCAGATCGTTCAGGTGTCCCACGACGAGCCTTGCGATCAAATGTTCAGGAATCACGGTCTGCAGGATATCCGCGAAGATCAGGTCATCATCTGCGCCAGGAACCTGATACTCGGTGCTGGCGGGAATCATCAGACCGGCAAGGATTTTCAGCGCCTGTTGCTGGTCCCTTGTGAGCGGATGATCCGAAGCGATGTTGTCCATGGGGGTTAGTCGAACAGGTTGGCGAGGCGTTGTTTGACTGAATCGGCAACGTACAGGGCAATCGCCTGAATCGTCGAGGTGGGGTTCACGCCGGCGGAAGTGACAAACACACTGCCGTCGATGATGAAGAGATTTTTCACATCGTGACTGCGTCCCCACTCGTTGACGACCGAAGTCTGTGGATCATTCCCCATACGCGCCGTGCCCATGAGATGCCAGCCACCGGCAGTAATGGGTGCCTCGGCGAGTACATCGGTTGCGCCGGCTGCTTTGAAGATCTCGGTCGCGCGGGCGATTGAATGATCCAGCATCTTTCGACTGTTCTCGCTGATCGTGTAGTTCAAGCGCGGTGACGGGATGCCATCGGCATCTTTCAGTGTCGGGTCCAGGGTCACTGTGTTGTGCAATTCCGGCAGGTCTTCACAGATGCCAACCATGCCCGCCAGGCGGTTGAAGTGTTCGCGATAGGCGCGATGATGATCTGCGCCCCAGGGAATACGGCCATGACCCAGGCCGGTGAGGGCGGTGGCTACGGGACCACGACCGCGATTGATCTCAAAGGTGTAACCACGTACGTAGCCGCGGCTGCGATCGGTTTCGTAGAACTCCTGACTCCACATCGTGTTGCTCGGTCCGCGATACCCATCCATCGGATTGTCGAATACACCGACGATACTGGAGTAGGGGTGGAACATCAGGTTTTTACCCACCAGGCCACTGCCGTTGGCCAGACCATTCGGAAATCGTGGTGAAGTCGAGTTGAGCAGGATGCGCGGCGTACCGACACCGTTGGAAGCCAGAATCACGACTTCCGCGGCTTGAAACTGCTCTTTGCCCTCGGCGTCGTAGTAGATGACACCGGTGGCCATGCCCTGGGCATTTACGGTGATTTCACGCACTCGACAGCGGGTACGAAGTTCGACACCGGCGCGAATCGCATGGGGCCAGTAGGTGATATCCGTGCTCGCCTTGGCACCCTGCGCACAGCCATGCAGGCAATGACCAAGATTGATGCATCGTGCCCGACCGTCATAGTCCTCGGTGGCCACTGCGCTGTCGGAAGGCCACCAATGCCAACCCAGTGTATTGAACGCCTTGGCGAGACGAGTGCCGGTCTTGCCGAGTGGCACCGGCTTCATCATGGCTGTTTTGGGTGGATAGGCCGGATCGCCCGCCAGCCCGGAGATCCCCATCATGCGATCGTTGGTCGCGTAGTAG
>JANNBJ010000015.1:0-35060 GCA_031385325.1 Gammaproteobacteria bacterium
CCAGTTTGGAAACCGGCGAATAGGACATGAGGTCAGCAACGATTCGGTCCTGTGCAAAGCCGGATAAAAAGTGGGTAGAACAACCGAGCTTGGCAGCGAGCCCGGTGGCGACGGGTAACAAGGCTGGTGTTCGCCAGATCGAAAAACCAAGTAGACGAGGGGATGCGAAAGTGACGATGGCCAGTACGATACCGACTGCCATTGCCCATCTCAGCGCTGATTTCATAAAGCTTCCAACTGTTGAGTTCACCGCCGGAGAATGGGGTATTTGCAGGCGCATGTCATTTAGGGAAGGTCTGATCGATCAGACCTTCCCGTGTGGTGCAGGGATGCACCACCATTTTTCATGCGTGAAACGCTGGGCCTCTTTGTCAAAGACAGGGCGAGGAGCCGCTTCGGCTCCGACCTCCGCACTTCGCTGCAGCGAAGTGCTTGGACATAATTAATTCGCAGGAGCGAATTAATCAGGGTTACCTTTGGCGATGCCGGCTCGCGCTGCCCAACGTTCGCGGTTAAAGTCGCCGATCCGTTGCCGACGCTGATGGTCTGACTAGTTCGTGGCGCCTACCGATCCAGTACTGAAAACTTCCAGCTGGCAGCTATTTGCCGTGCGGGACTATCAACTGTTGTGGGGCGCGATGATGTCGGCGTCAATCGTCGTCTGGCTGCGTATTTTTTCAACTTCCCAATGGCTGCTGGAAACCACGGGTTCAGCGGCTGTCGTCGGTGCGATCGGTGTCATCCAGCTTGTCATGCAGATCCCCGCGTTGTTGTGGGGCGGCACGCTGGCAGATCGCATGGATCGCAAACGTCTGTTGTTCACGGCCAATGCCGGCACCTGCCTCGTCATGCTGGCGTTTGGTGTACTCAGTGGTTTGCACCTGTTGACGCCGACGCTGGTGTTTGTGGGCATCGCCATCACCTCGGCGTCACAGATGTTCGCAAGTCCAGCACGCTCGGCCATGGTACCGCGTGTTGTTCCACCGCATCTGTTGTTGCCAGCGGCGGCCAACGACAATGCTTCCGCAAACGTTGCTGCGGTAGCCGCGCCGTTGTTGTTCGCGGCCATCTCCCTCGGTGCCGGACTGACCACTGCATTCATGGTCGGTGCGCTGCTGGGCATTCTGGCTACCCTGTCGCCGCTGGGTATTCGGGCGTCCGGCCTTCCGGAAGGCGGGCAGCTGACGTCAACCTCACAACTTGAACAAACCCGCGCGGGTTTGAGCTATGTGGCCAGGCACCCCATTCTGCCCGGGTTGTTCTTGCTTGACACCGGCATCACGGTGGCTTCCTTTTATCGTGAAATCCTGCCGGTGCTGGCACTGGGCCTGTTCGCCGGAGGTGCCAGTGCCACTGGTGTGTTGGGAGCGGCCAATTCCGTTGGTGCCATCGCCGGGTCGGTTGTTGCGGCCTTGTTTGCCAGCTATCGCGCCAAGGGCATGCTGGTGCTGTTTGCTTCGTTCGCCTATGGGTTTGCGATGTTTGGATTCGGGCTGGCGAATTCGCTGTGGATGGGCATGCTGATGATTGGACTACTGGGCGCGACGGATGCCGTGACGGTTGCGGTCAGACAAACCACGGTCATGCTTACCACTCCCGATCACATGCGTGGTCGAGCATTCTCGATCATGGTGCTGGCGGCCCAGACTGCGAACAACGTCGGGACCATCTGGGTTGGTTTCTGGGCGGCTGGCATCGGCGCTGCCAATACGATGATCCTGGGTGGCGTGATCTCGGTGGTTGCCACCGCACTGATAGGCTGGTGGTGGAAGCCAATCCGAACTTTCCGCTCCGACTGAAAGCATCGGTGCGTGTACCATCTAGCTAGGATTGAGGGATCGGGGGAGAGTACGAGGTGTTCAAGGTATTCGCGTTCTTGAAACGCAATTCGAAGTTGCTGACGCACGATGAATATCGGGCCGGGCATGTGGGGTTCCATTGTTGCAACTCCCGTCGGCTGAAGGACATCCGCGGATACGCCGTCAACATCTGGGCCAACACACCTCTCAACTCAACGCTGGCTTTGCGGCTGGGGTTGCTGCACAACGAAATCGTCCGCCATGAGCCACCCGGATTTCTTGATCTGTGGGATGGTTTCCCCGAAGTGTGGTTTGACAGCCAGCGCAGTTGGTCGAAAGCCGGCACACCTGAACCCACACGCGCCATGTCAGGTGGGCTACAGGTCGACCCGGACTGGACACTCGGGGATGGACCTTTCCTGTTTGATCCCCTGCCGGATCGGCCGACAGAGTTCCGCTCCTGTCACCTGCACATGGAAGAGCACATCGTTGTTCCGGTTGAACGACCGGAACACAAACTCACCAAGCTGATGCTGTTTTTTCGCCGCAATCCGGCGCTCGATGAACGCGCATTCCGGCGGGGCGTGCTGAATGAGTACGCATCGTTAACCGGCCGACTTGCCGGTCTGTACGGCTGTACGCTGAACTTTCGCGACCCAGATCAGGACGCCGCGATTCGGGACTTTTACCCGGCTGATGCCTGGGTGTTCTCGTCGGAAGGGAAGGCGATGCGTCGAGCTTTTTGTGCCTTATGGGATGGTGCCATCGAACTGCATCTGGAGAGCGTTGAGGCCTTTGTTGCAGCCCGCTCGGCTCCGGATCTGCATCCACAATTGTGCGCCGCCGAACGTCACCTGTTTTCTGCGCAATGGTACGTCGAGGTGGACGAAAACATGATCGTCATGCCGAACCGGGGCACTGCGCCCTCGTTCTACTATCGTTAGGAGCCTGTCGGACTTGAGACTGATCTACTGCGCCGGTGGGAAGAGCGGTCCATTTTTCCCCGATTTCTCGTTGCATAGTTCCACTATGCGCCTCGAAATCGTGAAAAACTGTCCTCGCTCTCCCACTCGGCTCGCGACGATCGCTCAAGTCCGACAGGCTCCTAGGAAATCCTCGTGCTGAAAGTATTTGGCTTTGTTCGCCGCCATCCCGACCTCACCCACGATGAATATCGTGCGGCCCATGTGGGTTATCACAATTCATACGGTCGAAGGCTCAACAACATTCGTGGTTATGTACTGAACGTTCGTGCCAACGCGTCCATCGAACAGACACTCGGACCTGCCGCGAGTGACATCACCCGCAATGAATTTTCTGGCTTTGACACACTGTGGGACGGCTGGGGTCAATTGCTGTTTGATTCACTGGAGACTTATCTGTCTGCAAAAACCCCGGCCCGTGACAAGGCGGGGCCGCACGGGCTCGAAGATGATCCTCGGGTGGCCGCAGTTGGTGGTGACGGGCCGTGGTTGTATGGGGGCTCACCCTTCCAGTTCATGGTGGTGGAACATGTCGCCATGCCAGTCCGGCGGCCGGAACGAAAGGTCTTCAAGCTCACCCAGTTTGCGAAACAGCAGCCGGGCATACCGTCGGAGCTGTTTCGCAGTTATCTGACAGGCCGTTATGCGGCTCGTCTGGTTCAACTACCGGGGTTGCGCGGACTCGTCATGAACTTCCGTACGCCGCTTGATGTCATGAGCAAGTTCTTCGAACCGGGAGCGGAGGGGTTTACACCCAAGGGGATAGCCGAGCGGGAAAAATTCTTTGGTGCGTGGGATTGTCTGACCGAGCTGTGGTTCGACCGGGCAGAACAGTTTATCGTCGGTCGAGTGGCAACCCCGTTGGCGGCCTACCTCGATACCCTGGAAGCCGAGCTGTTTGCCTCGGTCTGTTACCGCGAAGTGGATGAGACGGTCGCGGTACTGCCAAATCGTGCACCGGCCCCTGCGTACTACTATCGTTGATCTTAAAAAATGTCTATCCAGGAATCATCAAACCAGCCAGAGGGGCACAAACAATCATGACAGCGCATCCTGATTCTCTTGACGTTCATATCCACGGACTGGATGCCCAGTTCATCGGTGGCCAATGGCAGAAAGGGTCTGGCGAGATGATCGATGTTGTTTCGCCCACCACTGAAGAGTCGGTGGCGCGTGTTGCTCTGCCAACCATCGAAGAGGCCGATGCGGCTGTGCTGGCTGCGCGGACGGCCTTTGACTCGGGGCCGTGGGCCAGCATGTCAGTTGGCGAGCGGATCACGATCTGTACCCGATTGTGCGATGCACTGGAAGCTCGTCTGCCCGCGATGAATCGAGCCTGGGCGTTTGAATCCGGTGCCACCATCGCGCACGGTGAGATGATCAATGATGGCGCCGGAGTCAGCATCTGGCGTGGTGCACTGGCCAACGCTGCTCGCGCGCCCTTTGAAGAGGATCGTGGTGATGTCCTGTTGCTGCGAGAACCCATTGGTACCGTACTCGGCATCATGACGTTCAATGGCCCCATCGTGCTGATGGGCATGAAGGTCATTCCGGCGTTGCTGGCGGGTTGTACCGTCATCGTCAAGCATGCACCCGAGTCACCGCTGACCTCCCGGATCATTGCCGAAGCCATTCGAGAGGCCGCGTTTCCTGCGGGGGTGGTCAGTGTGCTCGCTGCAGAAACATCGGTAACCCAGCATCTGGTTGGGCACCCGGGTATCGATATGGTCGCGCTGACCGGTGGCACTGCGATTGGTGTGGATGTCGTGAAGCGCACAGCCGATCGGCTGGCACGGACGGCTTTGGAGCTCGGCGGAAAATCACCGGCCATCATTGGCGAAGATGTGGATCTCGACGAGGTGATGCAGACCCTCGGTGTTGGCTCGACCGGCTTCATGGGGCAGGTGTGTGTCAATCTGTCACGGGTGCTCGCGCCGCGTTCACGTTATGACGAAGTGGTTGACGCTCTGGCCAGTCATTTCCGTTCGCTCCACATTGGTGATCCATTTGATCCTGCCACCGATCGTGGACCGCTCGCGGTTGAACGGGCGAGGGTTCGTGTGGAGTCGCATGTTGCGAGGGCCAAAGAAGATGGCGCCCGAGTGGTGGCAGGTGGGCGTCGCCCGGCGCATCTCAATCGTGGCTGGTTCTATGAGCCGACATTACTCGCCGATGTCGACAATTCCATGCACGTGGCACAAGAAGAGATCTTTGGACCGGTCACCGCAGTCATACCCTATTCGGGTATTGAAGAAGCCATAACCATCGCCAACGATTCGCGCTTTGGTCTTGCCTGTTCGATCTATTCGCGGGATACGACGCTTGCGCAATCCATGGCTCGACGAATCAAGGCCGGCAGCGTGGCGATCAATATGGCGGGTGTGTCGCTGACCCAGCCGTTTGGTGGCTACAAACAAAGTGGCTGGGGACGTGAGTGCGGGATGGAAGGCATTCTCGAATTCACGCAGGTGAAGCAGGTGGTCAAGGGCGGTGGTTATCTCAAGGCTGACAACAAGGCGTGAGTTACACACCCACCATCCCGTCCACAGTGCTTTCGTTTGCGGCATCGCCGTTGGTCGTGCAGGCACGGCAGGAGATCGAGTATCTGCGCCGCTGGTACTGCCGGGCGACGGATCTCTTCGGCATGACTGGTAACACCGATGCCAATGCAGAAGCCCGGCGCATCTATCATCGGATCTTCACCAAGGAGGCGTCCATCCAGGTGACCGGTGCCACCGCCAAGCCGCTGCAGGCGACGGGTCCTGATGGCTGGGCCATGGTGGTGATGAAAGCGCTGAACGACTATGTCGTCACCCAGCATCTGGCGGGCACACAGATCGTCGATATCCGGTCCCTTGCGACCGAAAGCGATGCCAGTGGTCATGAACAGATCGTCGCCGGCGCAGCCGGCATGACCAGCTATCTTCAGGCCTGGCATGTATGGCCCGACGATCGCCTGCGCCTGGTGATGGGGAACTACGTGGATGAGGTTGTTTTTGTGCCTGGTACCGGCTGGCAGATTCAATCCATGAATCTGGTGCATCTGTCTGCCGAAGTTCGTCAGCTGGGGCCGATGTGAACGGATCCATCAACCCATGACCTCCAGAAACAGCTCAGTACTTCCATCACTGGATGACCCGGCCAGCTGGCCATCGGCGCGGCACGGCTGGACTGTCACGTGTGTACTTTTGTTGGGGTTCACGTTTTCATTTGTTGATCGACAGGTACTGAATCTGCTGGTTGAGCCGATTCGCGCCGATCTCGGGATCTCGGATACGCAAATCAGCTTCCTGCAGGGTTTTGCCTTTGCTACGACCTATGTGTTGATGAGTGTCCCGGTGGGCCGGATGGTCGATCGATTCAATCGCGTCTGGATCATGGTTGGTGGTGTGCTGGTGTGGAGTGCAACGACCATTGCCTGCGGACTTGCGCGCAACTATACCCAGCTGCTGATTGCGCGAATGGGGGTTGGTGCCGGAGAGGCTGCCTTGAGTCCAGCGGCCTGGTCGGTGCTGGCTGACACCTTTCATCCGGACAAATTGTCGCGACCGATCAGTGTTTATCTGATGGGACCGTACATCGGTGCAGGCGTTGCCATGATTGCAGGTGCCGAGGTTCTCGATTGGACGAAGACAGTGACGTCGATCGAGATGCCGCTGGTGGGAACGCTTGCGCCCTGGCAATTCACGTTCATTGCCGTTGGCTTGCCGGGTATCCTGATCGCCGCACTGATCGCAACGGTACGTGAACCCATGCGGACCGGGCGCAAGGAAACCGGGCTGGTGGTGCCACCGTTGCGCGAAGTCTGGGCCTACATGCGTGCCAATCACCGGATCTATGTGGCCCTTCACCTGGGTGTTCCCTTCATCATTGTCATGCTGTACGGCCTGCAGAGCTGGACTCCAACCATTCTGGTTCGTGTTTATGGCTGGGATCTGGCCGATGCCGGACGAACGTATGGCGTCATCGCGTTGTTAGCGGGTTCTGCGGGTGTACTTTCAGGGCCGCTCATTGCTCGTGTGCTGATCCGTTGGGGTTACTTCGATGCGCCACTGCGCGTGGCGGTGGCCGGAGCGGCCGCAGCGGCAACCCTGTTGGTTGCCCTGCCATTTCAGGATACGGCGACCATGGCGCTGGCTTGTATTGCCGGCGCGAGCTTTGCCGTGACCATGCCTCTGGCGTTGATTACCTCCGCCATGCAGATGGTCACCCCGAACGAAATGCGCGGAGTCATCAACGGCTTGTACGTGGTGACTACCAATGTCATCGGTCTCGCTCTGGGGCCAACGCTGGTTGCCGCCTGTACCGATTATGTTTTTGGTGATCCCCTGGCCGTGGCGCAGTCGCTTGGGCTGGTGTCGATGTTCATGGGTCCGATCGCAATCGGTCTGCTGCTGGTCGGGGCTGCAGCGTATCGGCAGAAAATGTTGGTCAAGTAGTCCCGCGCACCTGTACTGCGCGGGTTTCGGTCGGCGTAAACTGCCGGCGTTTCCATCTTCACGACTCACCGGCCCCCAAGCCACTCAATCGAGAAAAGGTACCGCAATGCTGCGCTGCTTCCCTGATTTCCTTCGTCTGTTGATTTCGACCCTGTTTCTGCTGGGCGCTCTGGCAGGATGTGGCGGTGGTCAGCCGACTACCGATATAACGCAGACCACGGAAGCTGCTGCCGCCGTGGATGGCTTCGCACTGGTGTCTGCCGATGCGTCGACCTATGACGGCCGGGCTTCGATTCTGCTGACGTTTTCCATGCCGCTGGCGGGTGCCCAGAAGTTTGATGATCTGCTGGCCATCAAGGACAGCGAAGGTGGTGTTCCGTCGGGCAGCTGGGTGCTGGAAAACGACGGCCGCGAATTGCGCTTCCCGTATCTTGAAAGCAACCGCAGTTATGGTGTCACGCTGAAGGCACCACTTGCGGCGGTGGACGGATCAACCATCGGCAAGGATACGGACCAGACTGTCCACACCGGTCCGCTGGAGCCGATCCTGGGGTTTGCAAGCCAAGGCAGTGTGTTGCCGGCGCATGAATCGCGTGGTCTGCCAGTGGTGACGGTAAACGTTGCGGACCTGGATGTTGAATTCCTGCGTGTGCGTGACAAACATCTAAACACATTCTTAAGCGAATTCTCCGCGGGTGGTCGACGCAGTTACTGGTCGCTTGAACAGATGGCCAAGTACGCCGACTCCGTGTACTCGAACCGGTTTGCCATCGAAGGCGTACCGAACGAGCGAACACTGACGTATCTGCCGATCCGGGACATCCAGGAACTGTCAGCGCCAGGGTTGTATTTCGCTGTCATGAAGCGTGGTGGTGCGTTCCCGTACGAACAGGACACGAGTCTGTTTTTTGTCAGCGATATCGGCTTGCACGTCCGGCACTATCCCACCGGACTGCTGGTGCACGCGGCGTCGCTGGAAAGTGGCGAGCCGAAGTCAGGCGTCAAACTGGTGGTACGTGACGCCAAGGGCATCCTCATCGCCAAGTCGGAAACCGATGGTGATGGCGTGGCCCGCTTCGAGAACTACAGCCTGAAAAGCGAGCATCTCCTGCTGGCACAAAAAGGCGATGATCTGGCGCTGCTGCCTTTCAATCAGCCTGCACTGGATATCTCCGAGTTTGCAGTGAGCGGAAGACCACAACGCAGTGTGGAGATCTTTCCGTGGGCGAGTCGTGATCTTTATCGGCCCGGAGAAACGATTACCGTCTCGGCACTGCTGCGTGATCACGACGGCGCAGCCATTCCCGCGCAACCCGTGTTTGCCACCCTCAGGCAGCCGGACGGCAAAGCGGTGGTTCAACAGCAACTTGGGTCAGGTGAACTGGGTTACTACGAATTCACGCGTTCATTACCGGCCGATGCGGCGACGGGCCGCTGGTCAGTGGATTTCGCAACCGATCCTGAATCGAGTGATCGCGCGCAGGGATTCTCCTTCCGGGTTGAAGAGTTTCTGCCAGAACGCCTCAAGCTCGAGTTGACCTCAACGGCCGATCATCTACAGGCCGGTGCCGTGTTCCCGCTGCGTGTGGATGCGGATTACCTGCACGGCGCGCCGGCAGCTGGCAATCGTTTCACCGCGCGACTGGTGCAGTTGCCCGAGCCGCATCCGATCGACACGCTCAAGGATTTTCATTTTGGTGATGCCAGGGCGGAAATGCCGGAAGCGGTGGATGATCTGATTGACGTCCGGCTCGATGGCGATGGCAAATTCGCTCAGGAGATCACCTTGCCTGGCGAGGCACCCCCGTCAACACCGATGCAGGTTGTGCTGGCGGGCAGCGTGCACGAAACCGGTGGACGCGCGGTGACCAGAAGCCTCAAGCGAACGGTCTGGCCGGCCAGCGAGCTGGTGGGCATGCGCCCCCTCTTTGATCTGGCAGATGGGGCAAGCCCCGATGCGGAAGCCGGGTTCGAGATCGTTCGTACCAACGCGGCGGGTGATCTGCTGGCCGCTGATCGACTTGCCGTCAAAGTGATTCGTGAGGCGCGCGACTACCAGTGGCGTTATGTTGACAACACCGGCTGGACCTTTGATTTCACGACTCGGGATGAATCGATACTGGACACCGAATTGACGATAACCGCCGGTGCGCGTGGCAAGCTCAGTGTGCCGGTGACGTGGGGGAGCTATCGTCTGGAGATTACTGATCCGGTGACCAAACTGGTGTTGCGCCAGCCGTTCGAAGCCGGTTGGGGGAGCAGCGAAAGCCGCGGGCTTGAAGCTCGCCCCGACAAGGTCAAGGTGGTGTTTGACAAACCGTCGTACGCGAATGGTGAGACGGCCACCATCACACTTACCGCACCCCACGAAGGGCCGGCCCTGCTGATGCTGGAAGGGGATGACCTGCTGTGGCATCGCACGATGTCCGTGGGTCAAGGGACGACGGTTGAATTGCCTCTCGATCCGGCCTGGAACCGGCACGATCTGTATTTTACGGCGCTGGTGTTTCGGCCAGGTTCAAGCGCCGATTCCATTACACCCAATCGGGCAGTCGGCATTGCGCATGTCCCGCTGAATCGTGGTGATCGGAAGATCGACGTGGCACTGAAGGGTGTAGAGACCATGCGGCCGATGCAGCCACTGACGCTGGAAGTGGTTGCACCATCGCTGGCGGGTAAACAAGCGAACGTACGGCTCACCGCCACTGATGCGGGGGTACTCAACATGACGTCGTTTCCGATGCCAGATGCCGCCGCCTGGTTTTTCGCGCCGCGGCGATTTGGTGTTGATGCTTACGATGTCTACGGTCGAGTGATCGAGAGTTTTGCTGGCAATCAGGCTCGGCTTCGTTATGGCGGTGATGCCGCTGTGCTGGCGCTGCCACAAGGCCGTCGACCGAATACCGAAATCCGGATTGTTGACCTGCTCGCAGCGCCGGTTGCCCTGGATGCAGATGGCAAGGCGAAAGTCGCGGTCAATGTGCCGGATTTCAACGGTACGCTGCGGATTCGCGCCGTGGTGTATGGCAATCAGCAGTATGGCGCCGCCGAGCATGAAACCATCGTGCGTGCGCCAGTGATCATGGAAGCCAGTCTGCCGCGAGTGCTTGCACCCGGTGATGACAGTCGCATTACCCTTGATCTGGACAATGCGAGTGGCAAGCCGGGTGAATTCAGTCTGCAGTTCGAGACGCAAGGACCTGTCAGTGTCATCGGCGCGCCCAAATCCGTTGCACTGGCGGATGGCGAACGCACGACACTCACCATTCCCGTGCAGGCTCGTGACGGGTTTGGGGTCGGCCGCATCCAGGTGAAACTTGCAGGGATGGATGTAGCATTGGATCGGAGCTTCAGTGTCGTGGTTCGTGCCGGTTGGCCGGCCGTGCAGCGCATGAAGCTGGCCTCTGCAACCGGTGGATCAACGGTGTTGCCCGACAGTGGACTGCGTGAGGGGTTGTACCCGGCGTCGATTGTGCAGCGCATCAGTGTTGGCCGTCTGCCACCGATGCCCTATGTCCAGTCTGCACAGGCGTTGCTGCAGTATCCCTATGGTTGTGCGGAGCAGACGACATCCAAGGCCATGCCGCTGGTGCTGCTGGATGACGAAACGCGGTCGCGTCTGGGTATTGAAGACAGCAGTCTGCGCGATCAGAACAACCAGCCGATCGATGTTTCCGGTCCGGCGCGGGCGGCGTCCCTGGAAACCGCTTTCGAAAGGCTCGCAACCATGCAGAACGAGTCCGGTCACTTCAGTCTGTGGCCGGGTGAAGGCGAGGGCAGTTCGGTGATTACCCCCTATGTTGTGGAGTTGCTGCTGCAGGCTCGCGCTGCAGGTCATGCCATCCCGTCCACCATGCTCGACAAGGCGCTCGAACGACTGCTTGAGGACGTTCTGAAGGGTGGCAACACGCACTATGAGTTTGAGCACTACGAACACATGCGCCTGGCGGAACTCGCGCATGCCGGTTACGTGCTGGCGTTGGCCGGCAAGGCGCCGCTGGGTACCTTGCGGGCCGTCTATGACAACGAGCGGGAAAAACTGATTGCCCCGCTGCCGCTGGCACACCTGGGAGCGGCGCTGGCGATTGCCGGCGACAAGAGTCGCGCGGCGGCCGCGTTCATGGACATCACGACGCGGGAGTGGAAGCGCCCGGAGTGGCTCGGCGACTACGGCTCGAAGTTGCGTGATGATGTGCTGATGGCCGCTCTGGCGAGAGAGCAGGGCATGTCGACACCGGCAACCGATGCGCTCGCGCAGCAGGCGTCGCGTGATCTGTTGGGTGAGCGAGGTAACGACGGCAATCAGTGGCTGTCAACGCAGGAGGAGATTGCGATTCTTCGGCTGGGCAAGGCCATGGTGGCGGGCAATGACGGGGTGTTCAGCCTCGATGTTCAGCGGGCGGGTTCGACCGAGTCGTTGACCGATCGGCGCTACTTCAGCAGCCTGATCGATACCAACGCTGCGTCCGCCGCTGGCACGCGCTTGTTACCCAAGGGCGAGGGTGATCTCTTTGTCGTGCATGAACTGGCCGGGGTGCCTCGTCAACCGATCATCACCAGTCGGGATGATCTGCAGATCGAGCGGCGCTGGTATCGACCGGATGGCACTGCTTTCACGGGGGATGCCCTCAAGGAAGGAGAGGTGCTGGTCGCCGCAATCACGGTGCGCAGCAAGCGCGCCATGAACGACGCGCTGATCACGGACCTGCTGCCTGGCGGTCTCGAGGTTGAGAATCTGAACCTGACCGACGTCGCGCAGTGGACGGGGGTCGAGGTTGATGGGGTCGACATAGCGGGCCAGATTGGCGCAGGCTCGGCGCGGTTCGAAGAGTATCGGGATGACCGGTATGCAGCAGCCGTCAACCTCTATGAAGGCGCTGAGGTCAAGTTGTTCTATCTGCTGCGGGCAGTGACACCGGGGAGTTATCTGGTGCCACCGGTCAGTGTTGAAGACATGTATCGACCGGCGATGCGCGCAACCGGCATCAATGGACAGGATCGTGTCAACGTCACGCCGCCTTGAGGGTCAGGAAAGCTCTCAATAAACGGAGCTTTCCAGTCGTTGTCGGGTTGCTGTTTCTCATGGTGGTGCTGGATCTGCTTCTGCCACCGCCGATTCCCTCACCGATGGCGCGGGCCAGTACCTTGGTACTGGCCCGGGATGGCACACCCCTGCGGGCGTTTGTCAGCGTCGATGGGGTGTGGCGATATCCGGTGACTCCTGCCGACGTTTCACCTCTTTATGTGCAGGCACTGCTCGGGTATGAGGATCGCTGGTTTTTCCAGCACCCTGGCGTGAATCCGCTGGCGCTGGTGCGCGCGGTCTATCAGACACTTCGGTATGGCGAGATCATTTCCGGCGGTTCGACATTGACGATGCAGGTTGCCCGCCTGATTGAACCGATCCCGCGCCACATTGGTGGCAAGCTCAAGCAGATCGTGCGGGCTCTGCAGATCGAGCGGCGACTGTCCAAGGCGGAAATTCTCACGATCTATCTTGAACGTGCGCCGTTTGGTGGCACGGTGGAAGGTGTGGAGGCTGCGTCCTGGGCCTATCTTGGCAAACCATCAAAACAACTCTCCCGTGCGGAAGCAGCGCTGCTCGCAGTGTTGCCCCAGGCGCCCAGTCGTCTGCGCCCGGACCGGCATCCGGAGGCTGCGCGTCTGGCGCGTGACAAGGTGCTCGACCGACTGCGCAGGCAAGGTCAGTGGCCAGCGGCTGCGTTGAATGAAGCCGTGCAGGAGCCGGTGGTGTCCAGGCGGCTGGTGCCGCCCATGCTGGCTGCCTTGTTCGCCGAGCGACTGCGAAGTGAACATGCTGATGCACGGGTGCTGCACTCGACTATCGATGTTGAACTGCAGCGCCTGCTTGAATCACGGTTGGCGGCGGAGATCTCGCGCCTGCCCGCCAGATCGTCTGCGGCAGTGCTGCTGGTCAACAACACCACCCGCGAAGTGCTGGCCTATGTGGGATCTGTGCGTTTTGCCGATGCAGACCGACTCGGTCATGTTGACATGATTCGCGCCATACGCTCGCCGGGTTCCACGCTCAAGCCGTTTCTCTACGGGCTGGCACTGGATGCTGGCCTGGTGCATTCCGCCAGCCTCATGGTGGATGCACCACAGACTTTTGATGGTTATCGCCCCGCCAACTTTGGCGACTTCTTCAATGGCCCCGTCACGGTTGCCGATGCGCTGCGCCGTTCACTCAATGTGCCTGCTGTGGAATTGCTGCAGCAGATAACCCCGGCCCGATTTACGGCGCGCCTGCGTCATGCTGGTGTTCGACTGGTACTGCCGCGGGCCGCGGTTCCGAATCTGTCGATCATTCTCGGTGGCACAGGTACACGACTGGATCAGATTGCCGGAGCCTATACCGCGTTTGGCAATGGTGGAATTGGTGGTCCCGTTCGTATGCTCGTTGATGAACCGGTGCAGGATCGAGAGGTGCTCAGCCCAGGCGCCGCCTGGATCGTGCGAGACATTCTGGAAACCAATCCACTGCCTGAGCAGCTGGCCAGCGGCATGATCAATGATGTGCGACTGGCCTGGAAGACCGGCACCAGCTATGGATATCGGGATGCGTGGGCGTTCGGGGTAACACCGACCTACACGCTTGGCGTGTGGGCGGGTCGACCGGATGGCACGCCCATGCCGGGACAATATGGCGCAGTGACCGCATTGCCGATGCTGGTCAATTTCCTGCGCGCGCTGCCGCGTTCTGCAGCGGATCGAACACCTTCCATGCCACCGGCGTCCGTATCGGCACGCGAAATCTGTTGGCCAACAGGGGTGCCTGAAGTTGGCAAACGTGCATCTGCCTGTCACGCCAAACAAACCGCATGGCTGCTCGACGGCAACTTGCCACCAACCCGTGTCTCCCGGCGTGGTGATGACATGACGCTGGTCAGTAACGTCGCCATCGATCAGAACACGGGGCGCCGGGTGCCACCTCGGTGTGCGGCAGGTGTGACCCGGATGGTACGGATTGCACACTGGCCGCTGCTCGCGACACCCTGGCTTTCCGTTGAACAGAAACGTAGGTCAGCGTTGCCGCCGATCCAGTCCGGCTGCACCGAAGCGGTTGGCTCTGTACGCAGCCTGCATATCGATGGCATTGTTCCGGGTGCGGTGCTGCGGTCTGCGCCCGGATCAGGGCGAGCACCTCGCGTTCAGTTGAAGGCGCGAGGCGCTACGGCTCGTGTGTACTGGCTCGTCAACGACAAGCTGGCGGGCTTAAGCGAAGGTGAAGGTGGGTTTGAGCTGTCTCTGCCGGAGCCGGGGACCCAGGCCATCCTGGCCATTGATGAGCGAGGACAATTTGATCGATTGTCGGTGCAGGTGGTTGAATAGACGGATCAATGATCCAACATTTTTGGAGAGGTGCCCGACGTGAGTATCCAGGATTCGGTGCTTCAGGACATGCTTCGCAGTGGCGCTGAACATGACCCTTACTATGGTGCTGCCATGCTGTCGGATCATCTTCCGATGGCGCTGGTGTCACTCAGGCGACTGGGTGCATCGGACGATGAAATGAGACAGTTTCGGGATCGGTACGCCAAACGACTGGAACCACAACGATTCAAGGAACGGACTATTGTTGGTCCGGTGTGGCCGGATTGTCGGGGCAAGCGGCAACTCTATCCTGGACTCCGACGCTACTTTGAAAGCGCGCTTCAAGAGCAGGGACGGGATGCGGTACTTCGTGAGTGGATGCCCAGGTTGATAGAGACTGCGGGTATTGATGCATTACATCCCCTCATCCGGACCGCGCTCGGAGTTGAGGGTGATTGCGCTGCCGAACTCGCCTGTGCGCTGGCCTATTGGGTCAGTGCATGGGAACCGGTGCCAGTGGATGATGGCCCTCGAGAGCAGAGTGATCCTGCCGAGCTGTTCCACCGATTGCGTGCTCACCCGGTACTTGGACATCGACCCGCGTCCACGGACATGTTCGGAATCCAGCTTGGTCAATTGGGTGGGATGGCGGAATTCAGGCAACTCGTGCGCTGGCGTGGAGCCTCCGTGGGCTTGAGCGATCTCGCGCGTGAAGCGGCTCGAATCTATCTCGACTACGGGCACTTCTTTGCGCTGCACATGGTCACCGGCAGCCAGGCTGTGCATCTGCTGGCTCCATGGGTGGGTGATGAAAACAAGGTTTCCGACGCACTCTGGATGAGCCTTGCTGCTGCCTATCTGATCATCCGTGCACCGGCGTACGGGTCGGCCGAATTGCAGCCCGGCCGTGAACCATCGAGATCCGCCGTGCTGCGTTCGGCGATGGCCGCAGACGATGAACACATTGCCAAGCTCGGCTACAGTGCGTTTGCGGAGTGGGAGACCTGGCACTTGCCGGAACATGCGCTGATCCTGCAGCGAATCGAACAGGGCAGCGCCACCCTGTTTTTCGGATAGACATCATTTCAATGTAAGTGCCGGAGAATCAGCACGTGAATGGCGTGAATGGCGTGAATGGCGTGAATGGCGTGAATGAAAGGAGAAGACGATGGCGGATCTGATTGCGCTCTCCAATGCAGTGATCGATGAAGGCAAGGGGGCTGATGCGGTCGGTCCCATCAACCGGATCAATCACCAGCTGTCCGTCATTGCCGATGGTGTGGCTGTGGTCGAAGCCTTTTCCCACTGTGTTCTGTTTGATACTGACGACGGCCTGATTGCTTTCGATACGTCCAATGAACAAGGTGGCCGGAAGGTAGTCGAAGCGGTACGCGGCTGGCGAAAAACGCGATTCAATACCGTCGTCTACACCCACGGACACGTGGATCATGTTGGCGGCGCGGGCGCGTTTGTCGCTGATGCCGAACAGTCGGGACATCCGGCGCTCCGTATTGTCGGCCATGAAAATGTGCCGAAACGCTTCGACCGTTACAACCTGACCAATGGGTACAATCAGATCATCAACGAACGCCAGTTCGGCCAGTTTCGCAAACGAGGGTATGACATTTCGGCAGGCGGCACCTTTCTGCCGACCTCATCGCCAAAACCCGATCTGACGTATCGCGATGAACTGAACCTTGCGGTTGGTGGCCTTGCGGTTCAGTTGCGCCATGCCAAGGGTGAAACAGACGATCACACGTGGTCCTGGATTCCAAAGGTCAAGGCGATCTGTGCCGGCGACTTCTTCATCTGGAATTTCCCGAACGCCGGCAATCCGCAGAAGGTGCAACGGTATCCCGTGGAGTGGGCAGCGGCGATGCGAGCGATGGCGGAGCAGGGCGCTGAACTGTTTCTGCCTGCGCATGGTTTGCCCATTGCCGGGTCTGCGAGAATTCGCATGGTACTCACCGATGTTGCCGACGCACTGGAGTTTCTGGTCAGTTCGACGCTTGCGATGATGAATCAGGGTGCACGGCTCAACGATATCGTGCATGCCGTGAAGATCGATCCTGCGATCCTTGAAAAGCCCTATCTGCGACCGATGTATGACGAACCCGAGTTTGTCGTTCGCAATATCTGGCGCATGTACGGTGGCTGGTATGACGGTAATCCCGCCAACCTCAAGCCCGCTCCGGATTCCAGGCTTGCGGCGGAACTGGCGGCACTGGCGGGTGGTGCCTTGCGGCTTGCCGAACGCGGACTGGAACTGGCGGCCAGTGATCCACGACTGGCCTGTCATCTGGTGGAGCTGGCCGCCCAGGCGGCGCCGGATGACAAGCGGATCCACACGATACGAGCGCAGGTCTATCAGCTGCGTCGCGAAGGCGAGACATCGCTCATGGCCAAGGGCATTTTTGGCTTTGCCGCGAACGAGTCAAAGTCCAGGAGCGAATGAATCCGGTTTTCGCTCCACACGGTCTGCGAAGTTTGTACCGCAGTCAGCTCGATCAACCCAGCATCTGGTAGGCCGCCGTTCGCATGTCGTCCGCCAGTGGCAGCGCCGAACCCAGAAACTGGGACATCACGAGGCCAATCATCTCTTCAGCAGGATCTACCCAGAAAAAAGTGCTGGCAGCCCCTGCCCAGCCCAGTTCACCCACATTCGTGAGCTGTAGCGCGCGTCCGGTATCGAGCATGACCCTCACGCCCAGCCCCCAACCATATCCAGGCAGGGGTTGCAGTCCGATGGTCAGTGGCAGCTGATCGGCAGGGATGCGGTTGGCGCGCATCATCGACAGCATCGGCCGGGACAGAATCGTTCGGCCGTCCGCAGTTTTGCCACTGATCAACATGCGCGCAAACGCGGCATAGTCGTCCATGGTTGAAAACAGACCATGGCCACCACGTCTGTGACCATCGACATTCGGCGGATAGAAGTCGTTTGCGTCGCTTGTTTCAAGGGTGTGTGGCTGCAGATCGAGAGCCGGAACGGCCAACAGATCACCGGTGCCGTACATCGGCAGCAGGCGATCGAGATTGGCTGGTTTCACCTTGTAGCCGGTATCGACCATTCCGAGTTGATCGAACAGTTCCTGCTGAGCAAAACGGTCAATCGTCATCCCGGCAGCTTTTTCGACGACGTGGGCCAGTACGTCGGTGCAGACGCTGTAACGAAACCGGGTGCCCGGCTGGAAGGCGAGTGGCAGTTTGGCCAGACGCGCCATCATCTCATCGAGATCAATGATGCCGTCTTCGAGGATGCGGGCTTGCCGGTAGTAAGGTGAGATGTGACACCCGTGGATGAAGGGATAGGTGAACCCCGCTCGATGGGTGATCAGGTCCTCAACGGTGATGAATCGATTGGCCGGTTCCAGGCGACCATCCGGGTGCAGCACTCGCATGCCCGCAAAGGCGCGATTGAACTGGACCAGCGCGTCATACAGCCGCAGCTTGCCCTGTTCGATGAGAATCAGTGCCAGTACGGAGACCACGGGTTTGGTCATGGAGTACAAGCGATAAATCGGTTGTTTCGGCAGTGCCGCGCCGGAGGTGATGTCGGCAACACCAGCCTGACCCCGTGTCAGGGTTTCACCGCGGCGTTGCACCAGCCACTCGATGGAAGCGTACTGCTTGCGATTGATATAACCCTGCGCCACTGCGCTCATACGATCCATACGGGACATGCGGTGCTTCCTGATCCAGATGGTGAAGCCGGAGTGTAGTCAGGCAGACCCGGGTTTGTCTTTGTTGATGCGCCGAAACTTTGCGGGTAGTGAGGACCTCAGCCTTCCCCGCGTGGCGTTTCGTGCAACGCGATCTGGCTGAGGATTTCGCGGAGCAACATGGCTGCGCCTTTGTTTGTCAGGTGATTGTCGTCGTAGTAGAGCGGTTCACCTGATATCGACGCGACACAACCTGATCGGTCGGGCACGTTACAGAATACGATGGCTGGATCCACGAAAACGATGGACGGTTCGTTGGCAAGTCTGTTGAAAGCCTGCACCAGATCAGCATTGCGGCTTCGGTAGACCGAGAGCGGTGAAGGCGGAACATCGACCTGCGGATCACCTCGCATCGCGATTCTGCCCAGGTACTTTGGCACGTCCCAGCCTTGCTCAGGCACTGGCAGTACCACATAGATTTTGCGGTGCCCATTCTGCAGACCTCTGATGGTGTCGACATAAGCGTCCAGAATGGCTTGACGCCTGACAGCTATATCAGCTGACAGCGGCGTGCCTCGCACGGTGTAGAAGACGTCATGCCGCACTGACTTGCCACCAATGCCGTTATCGAAATCGTACTCGTGGATGTATGAGGACCAGTGCGCCAGCAGGATCAGCGTGTCCAGGCCTTTTTTGTTGACGTCCTTGATGACGTCGTCGACAAATCGATCGCACGGCTGGGCTTCCGAATTCTGGAGATGTCTGGCGAACGGGCAGCCGTTCTTCGTGTACTGCACAAAACTCTCGTCACGACGTTCGAACTCACGTGTCAGCTCATGCGCAAGGGATGCCGCGTGACTGTCGCCGATCAGCGCAACGGTCGGACGGGTATTGCTACCCTTGATGCACGCCGGCACAGAGAAGTGTTCGTGATGCAGATTGCAGTGGTCAGCGTCGCGCTCGCCGACGTACTTTGGTCCCAGACCAACCGTATCGATCACTTCGGGCGGTAGCCTCTGAGGTACACCGTCCAGTGCCGACAAGGTGAGGCCCAGGACAATGAACACACCGGCGGCGCTAGCCGAGCAGGTAAAGATGAATCGTCGGGAGAAGCGATTTCGGTCTCGAAAGGGAGCCTCGATGTACCGCAGGGTTAACCAGGCCAGTGGCAGGGTCAGACCGCATAACAAGCCCATCAACAGCATCGAAGGTTCATGCAGGCTTTGGTAATGACCAAAGGCCAGCAGTGGCTGATGCCACAGATAAGCGCTGTAGCTCATCAGCCCGATGGCAACCGGAATGCGGCTGCCGAGCACACGCGCGACCATGGTGCCACCCTGTGCCGAAAGGATGATCAGGACGGTTCCAACCGTCGGCAACAGCGCGTAGAGACTGGGAAACGGAACACTCCGATCAAAGCTTGCGATGGCGGTGATGATCAGCGCAAGTCCTGTGAGGCCGCTCAGTTCATGCACCCAGGTTCTGTTCGTTGGTTTGTTGTTGTGCAGGTGGCTCTGGTGGCGCAGATAAAAAGCTGTCAGCGCGCCAAGAAAAAGTTCCCAACCCCGGGTCGGCAGCAGATAGAACGTTGCGGTAGGCTTGTGATAAGCACCCCAATGCGCACAGGCAAGACTCGCCAGCAAGCTGAGGGTGATGATCCAGACGATCCAGCGAACGCCGAATCGCCAGCAAATCATCAGCAGGAGTGGGAACAGGATGTAGTACTGCTCCTCGACCGCCAGACTCCAGGTATGCAGCAGCGGCTTCAGGCCCGCTTCGGTTGCGAAATAGCCACTCTCAAGCCAGAACAGTATGTTCGACGAAAAGGTCGCAACCGCTGTGAGACTTTCGCCAAAGTCCTTGAGGTCGCGGGGAATCAGCAGTATCCAGGCAAATGGAATGCAGACGGCCATGACAAAAAACAGGGCTGGCAGAATTCTTCGTGCACGCCGTTCATAAAACCGCGCAAGGCTGAAAGTGCCCTGGTACAGGTCGTCGAGAATGATGGATGTGATCAGATAGCCGCTGATGACAAAAAACACGTCGACGCCAACAAAGCCGCCGCTGAACCAGGAAAAACCGGCATGGAAGAGAATCACTGGCAGCACGGCCACGGCTCTTAGTCCATCGATTTCGGGTCGGTAGGCGGTCGTCATCTGCGTTGGCGGTACGGGTCGAGTGGGTAGGTTCCAGTCCAGTCTAGAGATGACCGCCTGATCTTCGGGTGCTCCAGCGCATAGGTTCCGGACACAGGGCTGCGGAATTGCGATTCAGGTCGCAAGTTTTTTCCAGGAGCAACTTTGCAATGCCTGGTTGACGAGGGTGTGGTCTGCCGCAACACTCACAGCCAAATTCCCAAACCGTGATTGATCATGCTTAGGAGTCTGCGCGGCAGAAGCTCGACTGGCTGCGGCGGCGCCAATTCGGCCCGATTTTCCGTTTGTTTTCGTTGCGTAGCGTCCACTACGCGCCTCAACCAAACGAAAAATCGGACTCGAATTGACACTCGCCTCGCTCAGCCGCCTTCTGCCGCGCAGACTCCTGGTCGACAACATGAAGCTCTGGTTCAGGCCTTGCGCGCCGCACCGATCACTGCGGCGCCGACGCTTGCTGAACAGCGTGCCAACTATGACGCCACGCTGGCGGTGAATCCCATTCCGGCAGACGTGGACATCGTCCCTGTCAGTGCCGGTGGAGTTGCCACGTCTTCGGTGTCTGTGCGCGGAGTGAGATCGAAATTGACGATACTTTATCTGCACGGTGGTGGTTACGTGATCGGTTCGCACACCGGCTATCGGGAGTTCGCGGGTCGACTGGCGCGTGCGACGCAGGCCACGGTGTGTGTTCTGGATTATCGACTGGCGCCCGAACATCCCTATCCGGCGGCGGTTGATGATGCGGTAAAGGTCGTCCGGTGGCTGCGTCAGCAGGGTGTTGTGAACCTTGTCATCGCGGGTGATTCCGCAGGCGGTGGTTTGACCATGGCGACTTTGCTTGCACTTCGCGCGGCAGGTGATCCGCTGCCCGCTGGCGCGATTGGACTATCCCCATGGGTTGATCTGGCCGGGACCGGAGCAACTCTGGCACCGGGCCTCATCGATGATCCGCTGGTTGGCGCCGCAGCGATTGGCGCCATGGCGACGATGTATGCCGGCACCAAACTCAGGGATCCACAGGTGTCGCCTCTGTATGGCGATCTGCATGGTTTGCCACCGCTGCTGATTCAGGTCGGCACGCGTGAAGTGCTGCTGGATGATTCCCGTCGGTTTGAATCAAAGGCCCGCGCTGCGGGTGTCGAAGTCACTTATTTCGAAGGCAGGGATCTGATTCATGTGTGGCCGGTGTTGACACCCGACGCGCCGGAATCGCTCGATGCTCTGACGCAGATTAGTGTGTTCGTGAAAGGCTGTCTCAGTTGAGTTGAGACAGTCTTCTCAAAGAGAAGCGGGCCATGGCGGACCATGGACAGGCGTCACACAGCCGCGATCGGATGTCGCCTAGGATGGGGAGATGTCGAGTCGCGTAATTCCAGCCGATCGGGTAACCACTGCCAACGGTACTCCAAGGTGCAGGCACGGCTTTACGCTGATTGAATTGTTGGTCGTGGCTATTCTGCTGGCGATTTTCGCGGCAGTTGTTGTCGTCAATATCGAAGGTGCGGATGAGGAGGCTGGGGTCCCCAGCGCCCGTCAGGCGATCCAGGTGATCAGCAAACAGATCGATCTGTACCGTCAGGTGAACGGTACGTGGCCTGCGACGATCGATGTTGCATGGTTTCAGAATTACAAACTACCGCTCAACCCCTTGGCACCGAATCACACCGCGAACATCAATAGCGATGTCGATGGCTCCAACAATGCTGCCAAGTGGCATCCGTCGGACAAAACCACTTTGAACTTTCCCTTCTGGTACAACGCGAAGAATGGCGCGGTGCGGATTCGTGTGCCAAGACAGTCCTCTGATGCCGAGACCCTGGCACTGTACAACGCGGCCAATGGAAGCCGTGTCACCTCGTTGAGCGGCATATCGCTCGCACCGAGCAATTGAATCCGGCCTGTTTCGAGCGGTTTGCGCAAGCGTGGCTTGCCGGGATCAGGTCCAGGACCGCTGGTCGCGAGGTCAGCGGTTTATCCGGGACACCAGCCCGGCTTATAGTAGAGCGATCCAGAAGCTGAGTATCCCGACATGGCTGAAACAAAACCCGGCGTTCGCACCCTCGATGCGGCCTTCCACAAGCTGCTGAACGAAGATTCCCGTCCGATCCCCGCGTCGTATCGAAAAGACAATCCAATTGAGCCCGGCCCGACCCGAGTGCCCGTCGAGCGATACATATCTCCCGCATTTTTCGACCTTGAGGTGGAAAAGATCTGGAAACGGGCCTGGCAAATGGCCTGTCATGAAGATGATATTCCGGGTGTGGGTGACTACATTCCCTACGACATTGCGGGTTTGTCCTTTCTCATCGTTCGTACTTCGCAGACGCAGATCAAGGCGTACTGGAATGCCTGCCTGCACCGTGGCCGCAAGTTGCGGGAAGCGCCTGGCAAGGCAGCCAAAGAGCTTCGTTGCCCGTTTCATGGCTGGACCTGGAACACGGATGGGACGTTGCGCCAGGTTCCCTGTCAGTGGGACTACCCGGGGCTCAAGCCGGAAAATGAAGGGCTGAAGGAAGTCAAAGTCGGGCTTTGGGGACGGTTCATCTTCATCAATCCGGATCCGGACTGTGAGTCCCTGGAGTCGTTCCTCGGCGATCTGCCCAGCAATTTTCAGTTGCTGCCGTATGAAAAGCGGTTCAAGCAGGTTCACGTTGCGAAGATCATTCGCTGCAACTGGAAAGTGGCTTCGGAAGCGTTCATGGAGTCTTACCACGTCATCGCCACGCATCCGCAGATCCTGCTCGGCGGTGTGCACGATGTGGACACCAAGTACGACGTGTTTGGCAACTATTCACGGGCTATCCGCTGCGGGGCCCTGGAAAGCCAGGGCACGCCGGAGTGGGACGCACTGCCCAATGACGGCAAGCTGCGAGTTCGCCATCCACTGAACGGTTGGGTCTACGAAAGTACTGATGCCGGTCTGGTCCAGGTTTCGACACCGAAGGGCGAAACAGGTTTGTACACGGTGCGAGGCGATTGTGTTGAAGGCACGCTCGGTGATGTGAACCCGCACCTGTGTGACTGGGTTGGCGGCCGACAACTGGATGTCAGTTCTTTCGAGCGAGCGATGTCAGATCGGACGCTGAAGAGTGGCGGTCTGAAGACCGGTGACAAGTCAGACAGCAAAAAAGCCACGCATCCCCGTTTTGCGTTTGCCCAGACGCAGCGGGAGGCGCTGAAGGAAGTCATTCCTTCCATCGCCGATCAGATCTCCGATATCGAATTTGCCTCGGTGTTTTTTACGCTGTTCCCGAATTTTCATCCGTGGGGTTCGTTCAATCGCCTGGTTTATCGATTCCGCCCGAATGGACGCAAGGTTGATGAGTGCATCATGGAAGCGATCTACCTTGCCCCGATTCCCGAGAACGGTGTGCCTTACACCCCGTGTTCGACGATTCACTGGCTGAGTGCGGACGATGACTGGACCGAAGCGCCGGAGCTGGGAATGCTGGCGAAGGTGTTCAACCAGGATGTGCGCAACCTGCCCTATGTGCAGGAAGGACTGCACACCATGCCGAGGGACTACGTGCAGTTTTCCGATTACAACGAAACCAAGCCCAGACACATGCACATGCTGATCGACGAGTGGATTTCGCGACCTTGAGAGCTGAACCCTTGATGGATGGTGCTGACGGCGCGAACAATGTGAGCGCTGTCACGGGTTGGGCAGGACGGGTTAGATAACCCGTCCAGACGGCATGACGGACAATGCGGTCATGGAACAGACCGCACCTGCACATTCGATTCCCCTGTCTGCCGATGGCGATGCACAGATCCGCGATCTGCTGCGTCGCATGCCGGCTGCCGTGGCGAGAACGTTTACGAAGGCTCAGCTGAGCGCCATGCAGGACGCAGTGGCAACCCGTCAGTGGGGACGACACCCGCTGGATATTCGGGGTAGCGTTCCGATAGGTCGGCACCGCTATTTTTTTGCGGTACTGGCCGGTCGCAACCGCCGCGACATGTCCGCGCAGGAAAAGGCCTTTGATAACGCATTTGCGTTGCTCGTCTTGTTGGCCTTTCTGTCGTTCTGTGCCGTGTGTGGCTTTGTGACACTTTATCTGATCAAGTCAGCGCTCGGCATCGATATCTTTGCCGACTATTCGCTGGGCTTGTGGACGTGCGTGCAAAACAACGTTCTGTAATTCTTCGAGCAAATACTTTTAGTGAGTTCTTTACCTGAGAGCTGTGTCCAGGCCACGTGGCTACAGTGGCAGTGCTTTCTGCGTGTAGCCTGCGGGCGGATCGAATTTCGCCACATCAATGTCCTTGCTGACGATTGACGTCACTCGCGACTCGACCGCCACCTGGCCCTTGTCATCGTATTCACGAGTCAGCATCGGCATTCCACCCAGTTCACCAATGACCTCATAACCACTGGTCTTGATGGATTCGGTCATGGACGCCGGCAGTTTGTCGATGACCCCTAGCATGAAGCCGGACATGTCTTCGACAGCGGCTTTCACCCGTGCATCGATACCCGCCCACGGCGCAACCCAGAATTCCGAGCGTTTGACACCATCGACCAGCACTTCTATTTGTCGCGTGTCCTGACCACCATTGGAAGCACGCTTGCCTGTGGACCGGAGCAACGGGCGCTTGCCGGGCGTACTTGACGTTGGCAGTTTGTCCTTCAGCATGCCTTCCACCATCGCTCGCTGGTCGTCAGGCAAATTCGCCAGGACGCTGTCGAGTTGCGACACGGCACCGGAGACGGTAGAAGCCATGCGATCCAGGCTGGCTTTGTCCACCCGCATGAACTCCTTCTTGTCGTGGTCGATTGTCATCAGTTCATCGGTACCCCCGCGAAACACGACGCTGCCATTACGATCACCGGCGATATCCACCTTGATGGACTGCCCAACGATGTCGATCTGTTGTTGCACGACATCGGCACCCGTTTCCTTGACTTCGACGTTGATCGCTACACCTGGCACGGCCAGGGCTGCCATTGGTGGGAGACAAAGGGTCAGGAGTGATCGGGCCAAGACGGACTGGAAGCGAAGCGAGCGACTGGAGGGAAAATGCAAAAACATCTTGATGTCGATTCCTTGGACAATTAATCGAGAGTCTAACAGCGCAAGCTGTCTGCATCCTGAAGAGTCATTGTGCTGAAGAGTCATCGTGGTGCGCAGCAGACCACCAGGGCCCTTTACCGGCACTGACCAGGATCGCAACGCCAATGCAGCAGAAGCCGGCGCACAGCATCCATGTGGGCCAGCCATAATTCGCGACCACCCGTGGCAACCCAAGGTTCAGGAACAGGCCGGCGATTGGTGACAGGGTCGCTGTGATCCCGAAGGCACGACCGACACCGTGTGGAGAAATGCTCTCGGCGGTTTCGGAATACAGTGCACACCAGGATGGATAAATGAACCCGGCAAAAAAGCCGGTGCAGGACCACAAGAGGACCAGGGTGGATTCCGGCGTTCCCACGGGCAGTTGCGAGCCGATGATGAAACAGCTGCCGGTGGTGATCGCGCCGAATGCCGTGACCAGCTTGCGCAGCCGCAATCGATCGCTCAGCCAGCCAGACACAAATACGCTTGCGGTGAAAACGATCCAGAATGCCGACGTCACAGCTGCGGCTCGGGCCGGGTCGAGACCGTAGTGCCGCGTGAGATACATCGGCACATACGCCGACACAGTGACATACGTGAGCGACCAGAAAACGATGGTGCCGGAGAGCACCCACAGACGCCAGCTGCGATAAATCAGCCGACCTTCGTCGTAGTGGCCCGGTATCTCGATGCCCGTGTTACTGGTGTTGTCAGCGCCACGCACAACGGGCGTGAGATCCCGATAAAACAGGAACAGCAGGGTCGCGGTGACAACACCCAGAATCGCGCCAATCCAGTACTGCGGGCGCCAGCCGGGAAAATGCGGGAGCGTGTTGGCTGCGATCACTGTCGACAAGAGAGCGCCAACGGTGAACGCCAGCGACACCCAGGCATACACCATGGCGCGTCCCATCTGCGGTGTGAGGTCTCGTGACGCGGCGTGCACCGCCGGGTTCATGCCTGCCATCAGGAAGCTGCCGGCCATCGACAGAGCAGCCAGGGTATAGAAATTTGGCGCCAGTGCGCCGCACACGGAAATAGCGGCATAACCGACCACTGGCCAGACGAGGAGCGGTCGCCGGCCAAAGCGATCGGCGGCTCGGCTGAGCACCTGTGCGCCGCAGCTGTAGACCAGGCCTGCGGCTGCGGCCACATAACCCCACTCAATGAGTGTCTTGTCGAACTCTTCCAGTATGTAAACCAGCACCGGACCGGTCTTGAGGCCTTCGTACTGTTCAATGGCCCAGCCGAGGACGATCAGACCGAGCAACCACCAGCGCAGTGCGCCGGTTGGTCGCCAGCCGATTTCCCGATGACGCAGATACGTCCAGAAACTACCCACTGCTGGTTGAACCATACGACGCCATCTCCCCAACGGCTGACCGTCCATGGATGTTAACCGATCCTGCCTGCCAACCCGGGTTATCCGTCAGCCTGCCGGGGAGAGCTGTTTTTACAGTTGGCGGTGTTGATTGTCTTGTCGTGAAAGGGGCGACGAGCAGATGATCCATTGACCGTCAGTGGCGCGAGATCGCTGACGGGCAATAAAAAATGTGGGTAGAACTGAATCACGTAGGGGGGTTCCATGAACAAGTTGATTGCCGAGTTTTTCGGCACATTCTGGCTGGTGCTGGGTGGTTGTGGCAGCGCGGTACTCGCTGCAGCATTTCCCGAGGTGGGCATTGGCTGGCTCGGCGTTTCGCTGGCTTTTGGGCTCACAGTGTTGACCATGGCCTATGCCATTGGCCATGTCTCCGGGTGCCATTTGAATCCCGCTGTGTCCATTGGTTTGTTTGCGGCCGGTCGTTTTGGCAGCGGTGAACTGGTCCAGTACATCATTGCCCAGGTTCTGGGCGGCATCGTTGCCGGCGGCGTACTGTACCTGATCGTCAGTGGCGGGCCGGGCTTCGAAGGTGTTGGCGGTTTTGCGTCGAATGGTTACGGCGAACACTCACCGGGTGGTTACAGCATGATGTCGGCGCTGATCATCGAGGTGGTCATGACCATGATGTTCCTGGTGGTGATTCTTGGTGCGACGGACTCGCGCGCACCCGCTGGCTTTGCGCCCATCGCCATCGGCCTGTGCCTGACTTTGATCCACCTGATCAGCATTCCGGTGACCAATACTTCGGTAAATCCTGCGCGCAGCACTGGCGTCGCTATTTTTGCCGGTGGTTGGGCGTTGTCACAGCTGTGGCTGTTCTGGGTTGCCCCGATCGTCGGTGGTGTACTCGGCGCGGTTGTCTATCGGTTGATTGGTGGAGAGAAAAAATAGTCCACCGTTGAATCGACTGGGTGCGGCTCGCAATGGCCGCATCCCGTCCGCTATGATCCGGCTCACCGTGTTTGCCGGATGCCCAGCTGATGAAAACCTATACCAATGGTCGCCGCTTGTTTGATGCCGACAGCCACCTGATGGAAACCGTCGACTGGCTGACCGAGTACGCGACGCCTGAACAGCAAGGTCTCATCAAGCCGCTGGCAACTGAAAAAGGCGGGGCCAACATCATTGCCCTCATCGATGCAGCCGCCAAACGACGCGCCGATCCGGAAGCGACCAGGTCGCTGCTGGAACAACCGCTGATCTCTGGTCCAAAAGGCTGGGGCGCTTATGGCGCGACTGACCCGGCGGAGCGCAGCCACGCGCTGGATCTGCTTGGTTTCGAACAACAGTTGTTGTTTCCAACGTTTGCGATTGGACAGTTCGCGGCGTCGAAGGATCTCGATGTGCTGTATGGCGGGACGGACATGCTGAACCGGCGCATGGCGGATTTCGGTCGTGCCGATGCGCGGCTCGTTCCCGTGGGATATGTGCCGTTGCGTGATCCTGTGCGGGCACTGGCTGCAGCCGAGAAAGCGATCGCTAATGGTGTACGTGCCATCTGGGTCAGTTCGGAGCCGGTGGTGGATCGATCTCCGGCCCATCTGGATCACGATCCGGTCTGGCGTCTGCTTGAAGCCAAGGGTGTGCCGGTGATTCTGCACATTGGCAGCGGTCGCGGCCTCGATCCTCGTTATCACAAGAACGGTCACGAGAAAGTAAGGGACTGGCTTGGCGGTGGTGAAAATCTGCGTGGCAAGGACTTCCACGCCATCGCCCATTCTGCCCAGAACTTCCTCACCGCGATGATCTACGACCAGGTATTTCAGCGCTTCCCGAAACTCATGTGTGGTGTGATCGAACTGGGTGCGACCTGGGTGCCTGGATTCCTGCGCACGCTGGATCAGGGTCACATGGCATTTCGTAAATCGGAACCGCTGTTGAACGGACTGACCATGAAGCCGTCGGAGTACTTCAAACGACAGGTGCGTGTGAGCCTGTTTCCCTACGAGGATGCGGGTTGGCTGATCGATCAGGCCGGTCCCGATGTGTTCATGTTTGCATCCGACTTCCCGCATCCTGAGGGTGGTCGCGATCCGCTGGGTCGATTTGATCAGACCCTTGAAGAGGCAAACACTCCGGTGAGCGCGCGCGAGGCGTTCTACTTCAAGAACTTTGCCTCACTGCTCAAGCTCGCGATCTAGCCAGGAATATCTATGACGGATGTACGCAAGCTGTCCCAGCCGACCATGCTGGCATATGGTATCGGCCAGGCTGCGGAAGGTATGAAAAACCAGGCTTTTGCCGTGTTCCTGGTTTTCTACTACCAGCAAGTGATTGGTTTGCCCGGTTGGATGGCCGGTCTGGCTCTGGCCGTTGCCTTGATCTTTGACGCCATCATGGACCCGTTGGCGGGCGTCATCAGCGATCGCACTCAATCGCGCTGGGGACGACGTCATCCGTTCATGCTGGCGTCGGCGGTCCCGCTTTTCTTCGCATTCACCGCCTTGTTTCAACCACCAGATGGCATGAGTGACTGGGGATACTTCGCGTGGCTGACATGCTTTGCCGTGCTGGTGCGCGGCGCGTTGGCGCTGTATTACGTTCCGCATCTGGCGCTCGGTGCAGAAATGGCGCAGGACTATCATCAACGTTCGACGGTGTACGCCTATAGCACCGTGTTTTCGATTACCGCGGCGGCAGTTGTGTCGTTTATTGGCTATCGGTACTTCTTCCCGACCACACCAGAGTTCAGCCCGGGTACACTCAATCCTGAAGGGTATGCGCCTTTCGGGCTGTTTTTTGCCGTGTGCATCGTCGTTGTCATCGTGATCTGCTGCGTAGGCACCCGCAAGGAAATCCCCTTCCTTCACGTCGTGAAGATCACCACCGAACTCAGCTTCAAACAGGCGTGGCGTGATTTTAGTGAGGTGTTTGCCAATCGATCCTACAGGCTGATTTTTGTTGGCATGTTGATCTCCACGTTTGCCGTCTCGGTGGACGCAGTTCTGAGCCCCTACATGGGTGTGCACTTCTGGGGGTTGACGACGGAAAGTCTGTCGCTGGTTGCCTTCGCGACATTGATCGGTATCTGGATTGGTTTGCCGCTCGCGCCAATCATTACGCGCAAGCTGGACAAGCGCCGCGCGCTGGTGATACCTGCAGTAATTGTCGTGCTGAACGCAAACTTCGCGTTGGTCCCCCGGTTGCTCGACGTCTCCTGGTTCCCTGAAAACGGTTCGCCGCTGATTTTCTGGATTTACTGTGCGAAGTACTTCATTCAAGGCCTCTGCCTGCCGGCGATCTTCGCGAGTTTCAACTCCATGTTTGCCGATATCACCGACGAAGTGGAGCTGGAATCTGGTGGTCGGCGGGAGGGTGTGATTTTTTCTTCACGCGCCTTTGCGACCAAGCTGGTAGGTGCCGCAGGGGCGCTTGTTGGTGGGGTCATGATCGATCTGATTCAGTTTCCGGCAGGCGCAGTGGCAGGGACGGTGCCTGCGGAAACGATCTGGTGGCTCGGTTTTCTCGAGGGTCCGTGCGTGTACGCGCTCTCACTAAGCGGTGTGTTGTTTTATCTGCGCTACGAAATCGATGCCAAGCGGCATGCTGAAATCCGCGCGCTTCTGGCGCAGCGTGCTGTCGCCAGCTAGGGATTGGCTGACAAACTTGTTCCAGGCTGGGCTGGCTGCGGTCCAGCCACGAACTTTGTTGGAGCAGCATACCCGGATCGTTGAGGATCGCTGGTGTTATCCGGGGCAGGGTCTCTCTATCGACGTCGCTTTGCCGGCGGACGGCCATGTCTACATCTGTGGTGCTGGCAAAGCGGTAGTTCCTTTCGCTGTCGGGCTCGTTCATTCCCTGGGTGATCGATTCCATCAAGGGCTCATCGTTACCAAGACAGGTCACACGGAACCACTTGATAAACGTGTACGAATCCTGGAAGCGGCCCATCCTGTTCCGGATCTGAGTAGTGAAGTTGCCGCGACCGAACTCGAACGGTTTCTCCTTCAGGTGACGGCAAACGATGTGGTGTTCTTTCTGCTGACCGGCGGAGCTTCAGCGCTGCTGGCCGCACCGGTACCCGGAATATCGCTGGCTGATAAACAGGTGGTCACGCGTTTACTTCTGGCCAGTGGTGCGAATATTCACGCCATCAATTCGGTGCGCAAGCATTTGTCGCGCCTGAAAGGTGGCAACGTGGCTCGTCTTGTCAGCCCGGCACGCCTTGTCACACTCGCGGTATCGGATGTGATTGGTGACGACCCCGATAGTATCGGCTCCGGGCCAACGGTGGCTGATCCCACCACTTATTCGCAGGCCGTGACCATTCTTCGCGGTCGAGGTTTGTACGAACGACTACCATCGACCGTACGGGTCCACCTTGAACACGGTGAGGCGGGCGCGCGTCGTGAAACGCCCAAGCCGGGCGATGAGTGCTTTCTCAATGCGCAATACAGGTTGCTTGCGAGTCTTGAAGATGCGCTGGATGCGATAGAACAAAGGGCCAGGCAGGACGGTGTCCTCGTGCATCGAGTGACCGATCCTCTACAAGGAGACGTCGGGACCTGCTCCACGCTGTTGCTGCAGGCGTTGGACGATCTTGCGGCCCATGCATCCCGGCCGGTGTTGTTGCTGGCAGGTGGGGAGCCAACGGTGGAACCGAAGGGGTCAGGCAAGGGCGGGCGCATGCAACATCTGGCACTGCTGCTGGCGACCGCGCTGGAAGGGCGTAACGATGTAGTTGGTCTTGCTGCTGGAACCGATGGCACTGACGGACCGACCGACGCTGCAGGATCTTTTTTTACCGGCGATACCCTGGCGCGGGCGCTTGCCGTGGGTCTCGACCCTGAAACCTGCCTGCGAGATTTCAACGCCTATGCATTATTCGCAGCGCTGGGTGATCATCTGATGACCGGCCCAACCGGCACCAATGTCATGGACATCGTGATGATCTGGATGCCAGAGTAGCCGTCGACATCGCATGGAGGGGAGAGCGAGATGTTGAAGATTCGGAACTGGCTTTTGATCATTCTGTTCGCGTCGATCAGCCAACAGTCTTCGGCTGAAAGCGCTGGCCAGTGGTCATCCCAGGAGGCCGCGGCGTTACGTGCGGTTGATGCGTACATCGACGCATTCAATGCGCGCGATGCCCAGGCCTTTGTTGATGCATTGCACTATCCACATATGCGGGTTGATGGTCTCGGTTATCCCAGGTATTGGGCGAACGCGGCGGACTATCTCAAGGAAGTCGAGTTCGACACCGTGCAGGCAACCGGCTGGTCGTATAGCCGTTACGATTACAAGAAGGTAGTGCAGAGTGGCCGTCACAAGGTCCACGTGCTGGTTTCATTCACGCGCTATGACAAGTACGACAAGCCTTTGCACACGCAGGAATCTCTGTACGTGGTCACTGAACATGGTGGTCGCTGGGCGATTCAGGTGCGTTCGAGTTATGTCGAACAGGTCATGCAGGATCAGTGCATCGGGGCAAAATCGTCCGACTGCGCGAGGTAGGAGATCGTGGCGCGTGAATATTCCGATGATTACCGTATCAGCTGGTATCGCAGTCCCATCGACAAGGGACAACTCAGTCAATTGATGAAGCGCAGCAATCTGCGCGGCTGGCTGCAGACCATCGGGCACCTGGGGCTGTTTGTCACGACGGGTGTGCTTGCGTATCTGGCTTACCTGAACGTCAGCCTTTCCAACTGGCCCTGGTCCGTTCCCCTGTTCATGGCCACGTTGTTTGCACACGGCACCATGGGCCCATTCACCGGCCTCATTGCCATTCACGAACTTCAGCATCGCACCGTCTTTGAGTCGAAGGCCTTGAACGAATTTTTCGAGAAGGTGTATGCCTTCATCAGCTGGTCCGATTACCTGTGGTATCAGCACAGTCATGTCCGTCATCATCAGGCCACCTGTCACCGTGCGCATGATGGGGAAGTGGCCCTGCCGCAGACCTTCAGTATTCGCCGATGGGAATTCTGGTTGAGCATGTTGGCCTGGAATCCACGGGCAACATGGCTCAAGTTGAAGCAGGTCTGGCGCCATGCCCGGGGTCATATCGACGGAGACTGGTACGAGCACGTCCTGCCCGAATCTGCTCCAGCCGCGCGTCGTGCGCATCAAAACTGGGCGTGGACGTTGTTGATCGGACACACGCTGATTGCAGTGACGTTTGTGATCAGTGGCTTCTGGTTTGGCATCGTGGTGTTTACTTTCGGCACGTTCTACTGCGGCTGGCTTGGGTTCGCCTGCGGTATGCCGCAACACTATGGGCTCAACCCCGATGTGCCCGACTTTCGCATGAGCACTCGAACCTTCACCTGCTCGCCTCTGGTCGGGTTCTACTACTGGAACATGCAGTATCACCTCGAGCATCACATGTATCCCGGTGTGCCGTTCTACAATCTGCCCAGGCTTCGTCAAGCGATAGCATCTGATCTGCCACTGGCGACACATGGATTGGTGGCGACATGGCGAGAAATTCTCGCCATCAGGAATCAGTCAATCAAGGATCGACAGTTTCAATTCAAGCCGGCGATACCTGGGCGGTCATAACAGATCAATGATCCGGCTGTACTTGATGACCAGTTCCCGCTGCTTGTGCAGCGGTGAACGCAGGCTTTCGTCGTCTATCTCGTTGTAGACGAGATAGAGACCGGCATTGGCCGTCTGCAACCACGCGAATCGCAAATTGACTGCGGTGAAGTCGGTACGATCATCCTTCTGCACGAGCATCTGCAGCTGCAGGCGTGGAGTGAACGAATAGGACATGCGCAGACGGGCGACGTTGACCTCAAATTCACCGTTCGCAACCGGCAGATCGATGTTGTTGTGAATCCAGCTCAGTTCGGAAGAAAACCTCTCGCCGCCCCGAAACAGAACGCTGGTGTTCGCGTTTACACGATCGCCGCCAAAAAATCCGCCGATCTTGCTCTCGACACTGAAGCTCAGGCGTTTGCCCTCATCGGTCTTGAAGACCAGCTGTGCTTCCTTGTGATCATATTCACCGGGCATGACGAAGGTGCCGCGGTTGATTTCAAACGGCAATTGCACCCCTTCGTGGGTGAGGTTTACGCCTGTATGAATTTCGATACCGTTGCGCCACTCCCAGTGATTGTCGATGTGGGTGAAACCGGACTCCCAGAAACCACTGTCGTCCCAGAAACCAAAAAACGCGACGTGTGGACGTAGTTCGTGAATGCCAAACCAGTCGGCCGGTCGATATCGCCGGAGCAGGAAGATGTCTGCTTTTTCGTAGTTCCGACGACGCAGGAAACCCACTTCGGGATTGAAGTTCTCGCCCACTTTCGTGTAACCCAGTGCACTGCTCCATAGCGGATCGTTGTAGTTGGCCCGCACCCGAAAAGCGGTGTCTTTGCCACGCCTGGCCGGGGTTTCCGTCTTGGCGAAATAGGATTCGATGAGAGCGTTCTCGCCAACGCCTAATCTGCCGTCGACGGCGTACGTGCGGTTGTAGTCGGTTCTGTCATTGCCGGTCACTGTCCCATCGCCGTCGCGTCCGACGTACAGGATGCCGAGACTCGAACGATTCGCCAGCTCCTGATTGACACGCATCACCGTGTAGTCGTTTTCCGGTGCGATTCCCACCAGTCGTTCACTACGCATCTGCAACAGGCCAACGTTGGTGGTTTCGCCGATCTTGCCCGATAGTCTGGCCCCGCCAACAATCGGCAGTGCCCGTCCGGTTGTGCTGATACCGATGCGACGGCTGAAAAAGAGCTCGACTTCCTGTGGTGAACCGACGGTGAACTGCCCGGCGTTTTCAAGGAAAAAGGGACGCTTTTCCGGAAAGAACAGGCTGAACCGATCCAGATTGACCTGCAGTTCATCGGCTTCGACCTGTGCAAAGTCGGTGTTGTAGGTGGCGTCGAGTGTCAGACTCGAGGTAACGGAGTACTTGGCGTCCAGACCAAACTCTTCGTCGAAGTGTGTGCCAGACGGTTGTCTTCCACCGCGACTGAATTGACCCAGCGCATAAGGTGCGATTTTCAAATTGCGCTGATCGGGCAGTTGCAAGCCAGTCAACGTGCCCGCTTCCGAAACCCGGTTGATCGTGAACTGGCGGGGGATCGGCGACCAGAAACTGACTTCGTTGGTACGCCTGACGTTGCGCTGAAAATTGAGACCCCACACCGGTGCTTCTGTGCTGCTGTAGCGCAGTGATTTGAAGGGAATGCGCATTTCTGCGCTCCAGCCGTGTTCACCGATGGCAGAGCGCACATTCCAGGAGGTGTTCCACTCCAGATTGAAACCGCCACCACCCGATCCAAAG
>JANNBJ010000021.1:0-1936 GCA_031385325.1 Gammaproteobacteria bacterium
ATGGCGATACGGCGCGACCAGCTTCGGATTCATGATACAAGGCTGGTGGCCGAGCTTCCCAAGCTCCCTCTCCCAATAGTGGGCACCGGAACCAGCTTCCATCCCGACGCGACACGCGGGAAGATTGGCGAACCAGGTGAGTACTTCGGCCCGCTTCAGCGTACGTTTTAGCTGGCAATGCTCTTGTTGATCAACGCCATAGAGAACGAAAACAGACTTGGACAGATCGATACCGAAGCGAATAACCTCTGACAGGGATCTTCCCCTCGTTTGGGTAGTTGGTACTTCCATTGTCGAGCGGTGTCCGCTCGACGGGAAGGTCCATGTCATTCGTTAGGCGTCCTTACTGAGCAGTCTCGATGTCACCGACAGTATTTCGTGAAGGTCCCTACCGTTTCTTCTTTTTCTCCAGGGAGGAAACCCGAATGCATGTTCACGTTGTGTCGCAGGATGGAGAAGCCAATTTCTGGATATAGCCCGATATCAACATCGCGAGCAGCTACGGGCATTCTGAGTCACAATTACGGCAGATTCGTTCATTGGTTGAGAGGCATCGCGATGAAATCGTCAGCGCTTGGCGAGAGCACTTCGGCCGCTGAGGTCACAAACGTATCAAGACACGGAATCTGGCTGCTGAGCGCAACCGGTGAGAAGTTCCTTTCATTCAAAGATTTTCCCTGGTTTATGGAGGCCCCTATTGGCGAAGTCATGAATGTGGAGGAGCCGCAACCCGGTCACTACTATTGGCCGGATCTTGATGTCGATCTTAGTGACAGGATCATCGAAACTCCCCATCTCTACCCCCGAGTTTCCAGGTGACGCATAACAACTCACTCCAACCGACCAAACTGACATTAGTCATGCATACGCAAATCCGCCGCCAGTTTGGCAGGTAGCTTATGCGTGGTGTTCGCCCGACAACGAATGGCGGCCGATCACGAATTGTCCGAACTGGGTATGAACGACGAATCACCTCCATTCAACCACGAACTCGCGACAGAGCTCATCGGCAAGCATGTGCTGGTTGGCATCACTGAATTGCGCTACTCCGGGAACTCATTGAACAGCGCCCGTTCCACGGCATTGTTGAGAGCGCTGGGTTCAAGGGCATACAGATCCGTGTGGCCAACGACAGTGAATTCCGACTGCCTCCAGATCTACAGGCGACAAAATCGGGAACCCGGACTACCTGTGTAGCTGGATGATCACCAGGATGGACCCATGACAATCAACACGAATCGCGGGCTAACATCGGCTTACAGCCGACAAGCGACACTTTCAACGAGACTAACAAGGCAGGAGAAGCCATGAAGCAAAAGCCGTTAATCGTGACTCCGGATAATCGACACGTTGCATTGTCCGTTGCAGGAACGAGTGTCACTGTATTGGTTTCAAGTGACGAGTCAGAGAGCCAGCAACTTACGTTGCAGTCCGGTCAGGAAGGGTCGGGACCACCCCCACATAGCCATCCGTGGGATGAGTCGTTCTTCGTTACCAGTGGGCAAGTTCAATTTGTCTATGACGGGAAAACAACGACGTGTTGCACCGGTACTTTGGTTCACATCCCGGCTGGAACCATTCACTCATTTAGTTACGGAGCGGGCGGAGGTGAAATGTTGGAAGTCACTGGAGGCGCGAGTAAAGCAGTACGGGTGTTCACAGCGCTTGATCGAGAGATTTCGCCAGGGACCACAGACGTTCCCAAGATAGTTCAAGTCGCCGGAGAATACGGCGTCGCATTTCACCTGTAGAGTCAGAAGCTGCACCGTGGTGCTGAGGTGCGGCGTTGGGAGATCTAGCCCGCACTATTCATGAATGATCTACTGCGGACGCCGAAAGCAGCGAAAACACTGGGCGTGCTCCCTCCGCGTGCTCGACGTGCTGTCAAGCACGCCTGCGCGCACGCAGGTCCGCGCCACCCAGCGTTTTCACTACT
>JANNBJ010000056.1:0-17895 GCA_031385325.1 Gammaproteobacteria bacterium
GGACGCATTGCAGATTCTCGGCGGTGCCGGGTACACCAAACTGCACGCCGTCGAACGGCACTGGCGTGATGCCCGATTGACCAAGATCTTCGAAGGTACGAGCGAGATACAACTGCGGATCATCTCGGATCGGCTGTTGGGCAAACCAACTAGCCGGAACAAAGCCTGAGGGGGGCTATGCCCCGGGCAACATTTTTCAGCGCGCCGGGAAAACGCCAGATTTGATCATCTGGACTGGTTTTACAACTTGTCACCGGAACGAAATCGTGAGCAAAATCGGTGCGTCGGCTCAGGTTGGGGTAATGCCTGTTCACTGACAACTTTCGGTTGGTACCTGCCGTTCCGTACCTGCCTTATCAAGATTGGGGAAAGCCGGGACAGCCGGCACAGGGGGATCAATGAAGTGTTTCCTGAGAACCGGTGCGTTTGTCGCCGCACTGTTAAACACGTTTCCCGTTGCAGGCTGGGCAGCCGAAGAAGCTGCAAAAGCAGACAACAGCGTCATCGAAGAAATTCTCGTCACCACCAAGCGCGGTACCGGGATATCCACACAGGACATGACCGAGGCGGTGAGTGCTTTTTCCGGGGAGGCGCTGGAGCGCATGTTCGCAACGACACTGGAGGACTTCAACGCCTCAGTGCCAAACGTTCAGCTTGAGCACGTGGGCTTGTTCGCTGCGGCTGGATCCTACTCGATGCGAGGAGTCGGTAGTGCCGGTATCGAAAGTTTCGCCGACCCGGTCGTCGCCGTATTCGTCGACGACGTCTATTACTCACGTAACGCAGTCGCTTTGTTACACCTGTTCGACGTTGAAGAAGTCACGGCCTTACGCGGACCGCAAGGTATCCTGTACGGGCGCAATGCATTCGCCGGTGCAATATCGGTACGGACGAAGCGACCAGAAATGGACGAGTTCGGGCTGGATATTCAGGCGGAGGCCGGCAATGCCGGTCGTCATCAGTTTGGTGCCGTGATCAATGCGCCAATCATTGAGGACAAACTGGCGTTCCGGGTGGCCGCGAACTACAACGAACTGGCCGGTTTCTTCAAGAACGACGGAATTTTCGTGCAGAGCTACAACCCGGCTACCCGAACCCTCGTCACCCGGATCGACGAAGACAAGAAAGGCGATCGAGAGAACGGCAATCGATCGGTCTACGTGCGGCCATCACTTCGGTTCGAGCCCAATGATGCTCTGCGCGTCGACGTCATTGGCGAAATCTGGAAGGACAAGGGGGACGGCACCGCAAACTGGAGCCAGTGTTATCAGCCGGGCAGTCTGCCCCCACCGCTCGGTATCGGCCCGAGCGGCCGCCCGGCGGTGCATCAGTTCTTCGGATTCCCCTGCAAGGATCCGTTTGGCGATGACCGCTTCAATATCAAGGGCGATGGCAGCGATCCATTCGAAGTTGGCTTCAACCTCGACCCGAATCAGACCAAGCAGGACATCTGGAGCGTCACGGTTGATGCATCCTACGATACGGATATCGGCACCTTCGAAGCGGTGCTGAGTCATCGTGACGAAGAAGAGGACATCACCACGGACACCGATGGCTATAACTGGGATGTGTTTTCGTCGACTCGTCTCCAGGAATTTGAATCGTCACAGGTTGAATTGCGTTATCGAACCACGGTCAATGACCATATCGACATCATCGCCGGTGCCTTCTACTTTCAGGACGAGTATACGGTCGAGCAGTACCTGTGGATTTTTCTCGACAGCCAGTTGTTCGGCGGTGGTGGATTCAGCCGGGATAACCCATTCCTGAGTTGGGGTACCAATGGCCAGGAGCGCACTTCATGGGCAACCTTTGCCCAGGTCGACTGGGAATTCATGGACCAGTGGACTCTCAGCCTGGGTGGTCGCTACACGTACGAAAAGAAAGACGATGTCGTCGGCATGGCCATCAACGACAGCAATTGCCCTCCGGGCCGCACCCCACGCAGTATCCCGAAGCCGGCATGCAATGGCGTGCCGTTTGCCGGTAATGATCCCACCGACGTGCATGACTTCGACCCCATCGTTCGATTCGGCCCGGTCAGCGAAAACTGGAATGCGTTTTCTCCACGCATCGCACTCGAGTACCAGCCCCAGGATGACGTGCTGCTATTTGCCTACTGGCAGCGTGCCTTCAAGTCGGGCGGATTCGTGAACAATGCCGGAACTTTCGCCGTCTTCTCGGTACCTTTTGACCAGGAGCAGGTCGACAACTATGAAGCTGGTATCAAGAGCCAGTGGCTGGAGAATCGCGTGCAGTTGAACGCCAACGTGTTTTTCTCGAAGTACAAGGATCTCCAGCGTGGTGTCATTCGCGCTGCACCGACCTCTACCGGCCAGGAAACGTTCACCGACAACGCCGCAGGCGCAGAAGCACTCGGGGTCGAAATTCAGTTCAGCGTGCTGCCCGTCGACAGTCTGACCTTGTACGGGAATGTCGGCTGGCTCGATATCGAATACAAGAATTTCGAAGCGGATCTGCTCGGCAATGGCATCGTTACCGACAACTCGCAACTCGATCTGGTGCGCGCACCGAAGTGGGATTTGAACCTGGGCGCCCGATACGATTTCCCGGCCGTGGCCATCGGCAACTTCTCGGCGATGGTGGGTTACGCCTACACCAGCAAGATGGTGCTGACAGTGCCAAACGATGTCGGATTTGATCGTCAGCCGGTTGGCATGTGGGATGCCCAACTCAACTGGGAGTCTGCCGATGGTCGATTCTGCGCATCGCTGTGGGGTAAAAATCTTAACGATGACGTTGAACGGCTGGGTGGCACTCCGGTCGCAACCCTGTTCGCTTTCGCTGCACCGACGCAGCCTCGACAGTATGGGCTGACCGTCAAGGCCAGTCTGGGTCGCAACTGAAACTGAACTGTTAGACAAACCCGGCGCCGCCGCTCGACGCCGGCGATGTGGCCAGGAAGCCTCGATGGAGGTTGGCGATTAGCCTACCTCTGTCTTTTCGGCTGATGAGTTGCTGGTCAGGTATTGCAATTGACAAACGCCCCAATGACCAACAGGCAAGACTCGCACTGAACTAGCCAGGGGCTGTCGGTTTAGAAACCTAAGCTCGCCCGCCTGTTTCATTCGAGCCTGAACCGGGTACGTACCGGGGAAATCGAGTTCCAAGCGCTGCCACTTGAGAAATTTGACGCTTCGCTCGCGCTGCACCGGACCAGTTCGGCCAGAAGAAACAGTACCACTCGTTCTGGCTGTCCAGCACGCCGAAGGCGATCGCTCGGGTCCCGGACAGCAAGCCCGTCAAACTGGGCTATGCGAGTTTCATGAGGGGTTTCATCTCCCCATCATGACCAGATCCCCTGCAATCACTCATACTCTTTTCATATTGAAAAGGAGCCATCTAGCCTATACGTGAATTACCGGGTAGGATCAAAACCGTCACGACTGTTGGTAATCGATAGTCTCGCTGGTTTGGTCCCGGATGGTTTGGGGAAACGCAGTTCCGGGACCTGATGTTTTGGCGAGGCACCCCCTGCAAAAAGTCCACAGACGTGCAAGCTTGAGTCAAATTTTCGGGAGAGAATTCATGGGTAGAGAGCATTCCGCCGCAAGGCGCGGATTCTCGATGTCTGCAATCGCCATCGCCTCCATGTTCGCAGGAACACAGGCGTTTGCGGCGGAACAGGCGTCGGGATCTGTGCTGGAAGAAATCATAGTAACAGGTACCAAGCGGGAGGCCGGTCAGCAGGACACGCCAATCGCTATTTCCACCATCACCGCCGACGCAATCAACAAATCATTCGCCAACGACATCCGTGCAGTTGCCGACCTCGCACCAAACGTCACGCTGACCAACCAGACCGGCTTCAACGCATTGGCCGGTGGTATCCGCGGTACGGGTTCGATCTCAATTCTGACCACGCAGGATCCCAGCGTCGGCATCATGATCGACGAGTTTGCGCTGAACCACGTGCAAACCCAGTTGGTTGAGCTGTACGACATTCAGCAGGTAGAAATCTACCGCGGTCCGCAAGGCACGCTGTTCGGCAAGAACAGCACCGGCGGCATGATCGCGGTCACCACCATCCGTCCGGATCTCGAAGAGTTCGGTGCCGACGTACGTGTGGGCATGGGTGGTTACAAGGGTGGCGCAGATACCAAGAAACTGCAGGCCGCAGTCGATGTTCCATTGATCGAAGGCCAGCTCGGCCTGCGATTCGCGGGCAGCTATAGCCAGGAAGATGGTTTCTACACCAACGACAAGGATACTTCGACGCTGCGCAATGGATTCCTTGGCATTCCGGCATCCCTGATTCCTCCGGAAATCCGCAATCGTCCCACTGCGGGCGCTGGTGAGCGGCTGGGTGGCAAGGAAACGTTTGCCGGCAAGGTCAAGCTGCTCTGGCAACCCAACGACATGTACGAAGCCTACGCGATCTATGAAAAGATCGATGACAACTCCGATTCCCCTCCGGGCATCAACGAAACCCCGGCCAACGAGGGATTCCTGCTGCCGCTGCTCGGCTTCCCGGGCATTCATCAAGCAGGTGTAGGTAACAAACCCTTCAGCACCGGCATGAGCCAGCAGGGTAACGGGATCAACATTCGCGATGGCCATCGGGTGAGCGTGAATGGTTACTACCTGAACCAGCAACTGACGTTCGATCAGTTCTCCGTCAAGTCCATCACTGGTTTCCGACATCAGCAGGAGACCTTGCCCTCGACCTACACCGGGGAAGCGTTTGTCTCCTTGTTTGACGCCACCCGAAACCTGGAGCGTGATCAGTTCCAGCAGGAAATCCGTCTGCAGTCCGAGTTTGATGGTCCGCTCAATTTCATCGCCGGTGGTGTGTACGCCAGTGATGACCTTGATTTCCGTTCCTACGCGACGGTTGGCCTGACTGGGTTGATTCCAACCGGTGGGGTAGATAGCCGGGGTTTCCTGAACTTCTTCAATGCGCGTAACTTCACGGGTGATCCGGGTACCGGACGAGTAGAACAAGAAAGGGATTCACTCGGCTTCTATGTCGACGGCACCTACGAGTTTGCAGAGAAGTTTCGTCTGACGGCCGGCATTCGCTGGACCCAGGACAAGAAACACTTCATCAAACCCACAGGGGGTGGTGGTCCATGCAACCAGTTCACCGAACTGTTTGATGCACGGCCGCGAAATGCTGCATTACCGCTGAACCTCGCCAGTAACTGCATCGACCTCGGCTCCGGTCGAGTCAGTCGGGCTGGGTTGCAAGGATCGCAGATCGATCAGCGTCATGCTGTGCTGCCTGACTCTGCTTATGCGATCCAGGTTGATGCCAAGGAAACGTGGGACGAAATTACCTGGCGAACCGTGCTCGACTACGAACTCGACGACAAGCAGCTGGTGTACGGCAGCATTTCGACGGGTTTCCTGTCCGGCGGTTTTGCTGAAACCTGTTCACAGGTCATCACCTGCCGCGCCTACGACCCTGAAACCAACATGAACTTCGAAGTGGGTTACAAGGGCGACTTGCTGGACAGCCGTCTGCGTTTGAACGTAGCCGCGTTTTTCACGAAGTTCGAAGATCTGCAGCGTAACCAGGTGTTCCGCTTCACCAACGCCGACGGTACGCCTGGCCAGGAAACAATCACCCTGAATGCCGGCAAGTCGGAAGCCAAGGGCATCGAGATCGAAACAACCTGGCTCGTTACCGATGCATTCCAGATCAAGGGCACGCTGGGCTGGCTGGACGCGGAGTACACCAAGTTCGACTTCTTCGTGAACAACACGATTGGGACGCTGGATCTGACCAGCCTCGACATTCCGTTTGCCGCCGAATGGCAGATCGGGCTTGAAGGTTCTTACGATCTGGTGCTCGATTCGGGTGCTTCGATGACGTTTGTACTGAGTGGCCACTACCAGTCCGAGTACGAAATGAGCCCGCTGGATGAAAGCGCAGCGAGTCGCGGAGTCATTCGTCAACCGACCTTCACGCAGTTTGAGGAGCGGGTGATGGTGAACGCCAACGTGACCTGGCACGACGCAGAAGATCGCTATTACGCCACCCTCTATGGCAAGAACCTGCTGAATGAAGAGTACAGGGTGTCGGCCAACTCGGTCGGCGCGCTCTGGAACTTCACCATGTACGGTGCTCCACTGCAGTGGGGACTCGAACTGGGCGTGAAGCTCTGAGGTGTGATTCACCGACATGACCTCGGTCATGTGAAGTGAAAGAAAGGCCGGCTTATGCCGGCCTTTTTTATGGGCGAATCAGACACAATCGTCTCCTGCCACCAACAGGAGCCACCCGTCATGAAACCGACTAGAACCACCCGGCCTGCCCTCCTCGTTTCCCTCCTGTCCGTTCCTGGCATTCCCTTTGCCTCGGTGAACGCAGCAGAAGCCGTCGACTTGCTGGTTCACAACGGAACGATCGCGACAATCGACTCTCGCTTCTCCACCGCTTCATCCATGGTCATACGGGATGATCGAATCGTTGCCATCGGTGGTGAGGAACTCGCCAAACGTTTCAACGCACACAAGACGCTGGATCTCGACGGGCAGTTTGTCATGCCGGGGTTCATCGACACGCACACCCATATGAGCGGTAATCCACCCTGGTACATCGACCTCACGAAAGTGCGGTCCATTGTCGAGATCACGTCCCTGGTCAAGGCAAAGGCAGCAGCCCTGCCAAAAGGTCACTGGATTACCGGTTACGGCTGGTCTGAAGACGTACTCGCCGAACAGCGCCGACCGCTGCGGGATGACCTGGATGACGCGGCACCTGGGAATCCGGTGGGATTGACGCGAGCGGGAGGACACAGCGCGGTTTTCAATTCTGCGGCGCTGGCCATCGGCAAGATCGATGAACACACGGCTCAACCGGAAAGCGGCACGATTGAAAAAGGAAGGGATGGCCGGCTCAACGGCATCATCCGTGAACGTCATGAACTGCTGCTTGATCTGGCGCCGGTTGCAACCGACGACATCGTCCGCGACAGTTTCATCAGCAATCTGCGTGACCTCTTCAAGCTGGGTATCACCAGCATCGTGCAGGCGGCTGATTCAATCGACCACTATCCGGAGTGGCAACACGTCTACACCGAACATCGAGGAACCCTGCCTCGCGCAGCTGTTCAGGTTCGTTGGGAAGGTAACGAACGCATGGCCGCATTTGGCAGCAGAACCGGCGCGGGTGATGAACACCTTCGCCTGGGTGCCATCAAGGTTTTTGCAGATGGGGGTTTCACTGGCCCCGCAGCGTTTACCAAAAAACCCTACAAGGGCATGGGTGAGTATCGTGGATCATTGACGATGAGTGAGGCTGAACTGGCCCGGATTTTCGATGAAGCACATCGCGCCGGCTGGCAGATTGGTGTCCACGCCATTGGTGACGCGGCCATCGAACTGGTGGTATCGCAACTGGCGACGATGCTGCTAACAACACCACGCGCCGATCACCGCCACTATCTCAACCACTTCACCATTCGCCCCGCGGACGAGACAATGCAGGTGATGGCGGCCAATCACATCAGCATCACGCAGCAGCCCAACTTTACCTATACGCTGGAAGGTCGATACGCCGCCTACCTCGGTAATGCCGAATTGCAGACCAACAATCCGCTGCGTTCACCGATGTCCCATGGTGTGTTGGTGGCCTTGTCGAGCGATATCCTGCCACTCGGACCCCTCGTCGGCATTCGCGCCGCAGTAACCCGCAAGGGCATGACCGGAAAGATCTACGGAGAAAACGAAAAGCTGACCATTCAGGAAGCCCTGACAGGCTACACCCGACTGGCTGCGTGGCTCACCTTCGAGGAAAATCTCAAGGGCTCGCTTGAACCGGGCAAACTCGCCGACTTCATCGTGCTCGGTCAGAACCCGCTCACGATCGATGCAGACAAGTTGATGGACGTGCCCGTACTGCAGACCTGGTTAGGGGGCAAGCGGGTGTGGAAAAAGTAAGGCCCGGTTACTCCAGGGAGTTCCCCCAGCCTGCCTTCAAGCCGCTCGCGGCCGCTCGGTTCCGACAATCGTCACCCGCTCGCCATAACGAGAGTGGGGATAGTAGTCCCACACCGCATGATGCTGCGTGCATCGATTATCCCAGAAGGTCAGCGTATTCGGCTGCCATTCCACTCGGCAATAGAGACGCGGCGTCGACGCGATGTGGTTGTACAGGAACTGCAGGATGGCCTTGCTCTCGGCTGGGGCCAACCCTTTGATGTGAGAGGTAAACCCGGAGTTGACGTACAACACCTTGCGACCGGTTTCCGGATGAACGATCACCAACGGGTGCTCATTGCGCGGATATTCCTTGCCATCCGGCGGCGCAACACGATACGAAGACTGGAACGGCAATGCGCCATCGTGTACCGCCGTCAGACCTTCAAGCATGCCCTTCATCGTCTCGCTGAGCAGTTCCCAGGCGAGGTACATGTCAGCGAACAGCGTGTCACCGCCCCCCACTTCGGGTGTCTGGGTCATGTAGAGCATTGAACCCAGCGGCGGCACTTCATCGCAGGTGACATCGGTATGCCAGGCTTCACCCGCCGTATAGCGTGAATCCTTGGTCGTTTTCACTTTGAGGATTTCCGGATCACCGCCATAACTGTGCTGCATCGGGTGCACGTGCAGCGAACCAAACCTGCGACCAAACGCCTTGTGCTGATCCTGGGAGAGATGCTGGTCGCGGAATACCACCAGCTTCCAGTCAAGCCACGCCCGATACACTTCGCTGAACTGCTCGTTATCAAGTGGCTTCGACAGGTCCACCCCCTGAATCTCTGCGCCGATATGCGGTGTGAGACTGTTCACTCCGATCGTCTGAAAGCCCGTTTGCATGACCATCGTCCTGCTCTCCCGAATTGTCGTCCGCTGGTCGAGCATAACGCGAATGGATCAGTGGGAGCGACCACGGATGCCTGGTTTATGACCAACTGACCTGGTTCGGTCCAGCATCAAGTCCATCAAGGGCATAGCTTGAGCTGGGAATAGTGCGCGGCCAGATCGTCAATGTCCTGATCGGTGAGTGTCTGCACAAACGGCGCCATGGTGGGTTCAACCCGGGCGCCATCTCGAAACGCCCTGATCTGCTTGATCAAATAACCGGCCTGCTGACCGGCAAGATTCGGCCAACCTGGATTGCTGCTGATTCCCTTGATGCCCTGGCAGGCAGCACAAAGCGTGGCCTTGGTTGCACCGCGGGTTTTGTCACCACTTGCCTGTGCGCTGATCGATACAAGCAGCGCAGCTCCAACGAGCGTCACGTAAACAATCCTGTTAGGCATTGAAATCTCCGGTTTTGGCTACCGTGCCATCGCGGGCTGGCCCGCCAAGGGAAGCACATCGAAGGCACCTGACAGGTCCTTTGTGCTGCGTGTTTCATGCCGGCCACGTAGAGCCCCGCGAGGGCAAGCAGGTCGAGCACCAAAGTGCCGGCGATGCCGCTCCAGCAACCCCGCACAAACGTCGCGGTGACGTTGTAGAAAAACACCAGCATGCAAACCACAATGCCAATGTCTGCCCAGCGTGGTGCTTCCATGTACTCACGACCTTCGTTGATCAGCCAGATGGAAGCCATCTCGCCGGCACCGGTCTGGACCACGAGAAACACGACGACTACGACCGTGACCGCAAGCGTCAGGATCCAGAAGTTGATCTTCGCAAGGCCTGCACCCACCAGCGGAATACCGGCTTCGTCTTCGACAAGCCAGTACAAACAGCCAAGAAAGCCGAACAGCAGCCAGACCACCATGGCATTGATGTGAACCATGCGATTGACGTTGAAGTCGAGCACACCATGCAGCAGGTCAGGGTACAGATACTGTAGTCCTGCCACCATTCCGGAGATGGTTTGTGCCAGGAACAACACCATCGCACCGACAAAATAGTGCGCCGCAATCTTCTGACCATGGCCTGACAAGGACGACGCAGTTTGAGGTGTGCTCACATTCATCCTCCGGCCACGTCAGATTGAGGCAACGGTTTGAAGTTGACTGGAAAGCCATTCGTGTCGATCGCCGACATCCACTTCGGATAGGCGATGACACCACGCGCCTCGGCTGCCGTCAGACCAAGGTCTGGCATTCGCCGGCCAGTACCGAAAGTGCGTGCGTTGGTGACCGTGTCCTGAAGGAACATGAGCATCAACATCTCTCTGGCTGCGTCATTTCCGCAGCCAGGGTCGAGTCACGCCTTGGTCAGATCGGGTGCGAAATACGCGCCATTACCCAGCAGCGTGTGGCAGTTCATGCAGTTCCTGGCCTGAATAGTCATCTTGCCCAGATCGACCAGGGCGAAGGACTCATCCGCCGTCAATTCTTTGCCAAACACTGTATCGTCTGTTGTTAAGGCGGGAAGGTCTCGAACAACGCCGGTATGGCGGTACCCAATACTTTTTCTGCGTGATCCCGGTCTTCCGGATACAACGTCCGCTCAACCCAACCACGCCAGACCGGCTCGCCGCGGTAATACACATCGGCGGCGAGAAAGCCGATAGTCTGGATTTCCATGCGCTGCGCCGTGCCCATGTCCACTCGCTCCCAACAGTCTGTGGAATCACAGGGTGAGTTCGTTGTGGTCATGGACAGCACTTCCCGACGCGTTCGAAAGGTCAGCGCCACACGAAGGTCGGCAGGGACACCATCCGGTGTCTCGGTGACAAAATGGAACCCTTTCTTTTTCAGTTCACCGATCACCGCTTGTTCCAGCCCCTTGACGATCACCGGGCTGACATAACCAGTTTGATCATTCAGATCAACCGCCGGCACAGTGTTCCAGGTGAACGTGTTCAGTCCACTCATCGATCCAGGTTCGACCGTACAGTGAGAACCCTTGTTCATTGGTGCCGCCGCGCATGCACTCAGCACCGCAAGCAGCACCAGCATCGGTAGCGAACGATTACGTTTCATGCCATCCCTCTTTGTCTTTACGTGCGTCTTTACGTGCGTCTTTACGTGGGTCGGTGGGTGATTCGTCAGCTGGGTCCTAAGTGCGTCGATACCAACCCGCATTATTCATGAATGACCTGCTGCGGACGCCCTCGCTAGGTTCCTTCATGAATAATGCGGGCTAGATGCGTACCGTCAGCACGTCGCACGGCGCGCCGTGCAGAACCCCATTGGCCGTCGAACCAAGAATCAACCCCAGGCCGTGACGGCCGTGAGACCCCATGACGATCAGATCTGCGCCCAGCGACTTGGCGCGATTGCGCACTTCCGGAGCCGGAATGCCGAAGACGATATGTCTGCGATCAGCCGGTATTCCGAGCGGGGCGCACAGCGACTCCAGCCGCTTGCGCGCAGAGGCTTCTGCTTCAACTTCAAAGTTCATGAGCGCCTGACCCATCGTCGCCGTCTCTATACCCGTGTAGGCATAAGTCAGCGGCCGAATCACGGTCAACACAGACAACGAGGCGCCATAGAGGCCTGCGAGTGTCTGCGCACTTTCAAGCACCTCAGGGGCTTCTTCCGTCAGGTCAATCGCAACAAGAATGTGACGGTACTTTTTCATTTCTCTACTCCCGGAAGCCACAAGGTATGTTTGAGTATTCGGCCGAATCAACGCGCATTCTGATTTTCATGAAGAGGGCCATTTTGCGTGAGGACTTTCTCACCACCGTTCGCCGGATCGAAGATGAACACCCCCACCCGGATATAGGCGTCCTTAGCGGTACCCCCAACCGGAACGTTGGCTGGAATCCGCTTCTCGGTCGCTGGCAGAGATTTCAGATACGCCGCGATATCCTGCGCATCCCGCTCTTTCAACAGGCTGTAGTTTCGCCACGGCATCACAGGAACGAGCACGTCTCGCTGATGGGTCACGCCCGTGAGAATGGCACCTGCAATATCCTGCCGGGACCAGTTGCCGAGACCGGTTTCGCGATCCGATGTCAGATTGCTCGGGAATACTACGGCTGGTGGCCTGCCTTCGTAATAGTCGGACCAGGCAACTCCCACGCTGGATCCCGCCAACCAGGGGCCAGTGGGTTTTCCCAACAAGGCGCCTTCAGTGTGACAACCACCGCAGCCGAGAATAGTCGTCAGATAGGCGCCTCGATCAACGGAATTGTCGGCAGCTGCACTTGTCGAGATCACGCACAAACCAATCAGAATCAATACCAGCCCGGTCGTTTTCAACTGATCGCCCTCCGGCTACCAACACACTGCGTATCAGCCACACTCTGCGCTCACTGAAAGGTGTTACCTATCGTGGAAACCATGCACCTTGGCAGCGGTCTCACTTCGGTAACCCCCCATAGGAAAGACCATCGAGACGCTCCACCATGTCTGATCTCGTCAAACTCAGGATTGGATCACCATGCTGCATCGCTCCTTCGCTACCGGTGCCGTGCTCGCACTCTCCATGGGACTGGTCGGCTGCGAAAGCCAGTCGCAGGGGTTCGTTCTTCCGCCTGGTGATGTTGAAAAAGGCAAAGCAGCGTTCGTCGACCTGGGTTGCGGGTCATGCCACGTGCTGCAAGGTGTGTTCAAGAAGCTGCTACCCGAAGAAGGTGGTGACGAAGTCATCGAAGTCGTTCTGGGCGGCCCGGTCAGTCGCGTAAAAACCTATGGCGACCTGGTGACGTCGATCATCAATCCATCGCATCGATTGTCACGTGGCTCTCATGAAGACACCGTGAATCCCGACGGCACATCGAAGATGCCTTACTACAACGACGTCATGTCCGTTCAGGAACTGGTGGATCTGACAACACTGCTCCAGTCGACATATTCACTCAAGGTACCGGAGTATAGTCCGTACTATCAGCAATAGAACTTGCCCAACAGGTGTCGGCAGCTGCGCGGATAAGTTGGTGTAACAGCCACTATGCTCGTTTATGACCGAGGAGCGCCGCATGCGTCGCAAGCATGCGACTGAATTCGCGCTCGTTGAGCGCTTGCATGGCCAGCATGGTTTCAGAAGCGTGAGCCATTCGCCGACCCAGATACTCAAACCACACCTGCCCCGCGTTCCCGCCTGGCATTGCACTGAGGGTTCCCTGCCAATCTTGAACCCAGTCCTGAAGTGCCTGCCCCTGGATCAACGCTGCTGATTCCATCCACTCCATGAAATGGCCTGCAATTGTCGTGGCTTCCACCCCCGCGAGGAATTCATTGCCGGAAATTTCCTGAACGACGCGATCGATCTCGACTTTGTTGTTACTCATGGATGCACGGCCAGAACATCACAGCTTGCCCTTGCAACAATTTTTTCCGCCGAGTTCCCGATGCCAACAAGCTGCTTGAATCGGTGCGCATGGGTGCCCACCACCAGCATGTCGGCGTTCAGTTGGTGAGCCACCGTGTTCACGGCCTGCCCCACTTTGCCGATCGGCATGTGACGATGTGCTTTCCGAATGTCATACGCCTTGAGAAGTTCATTCAATCCACTCTCCATTAACAACCTGGCCCGAAGCTGCGCTTTTCGCTTGTCAAGAATATCCAGATCAATCAGCGCATTCGGCAATTCCGCCGCAGCCACGACATGAACTATTCCCCGCTCGAGCGCCGCCATGGTGTGGGCCGCGTCAAGTACGCGACGATTCAGACGCTGGTGCGCCCGATCCTGCCGCTTGACATCTATCGCAGCGAGCACGATGCCACTTTGCTTTCGCCTTCGAGTGGTCGTCAGAAGAACGGGAATCTTTGCGGTTCGCAGTAGCGCCCAGTCCAGGGGCGTGTGCAGGATGGTTCCCGACTGATGAACCGACTTGATCAGGAGATCTGCGCCACTCTTCTCCGCAATCCCTTCAACCGAACTGGCAATGTCCTTGGTCCACAGAACTGATGTTCGGGCACGCTCCAGTTCGGGGGCATCAACCATTTGCGAAAGCAGCCAACTGCGTCGTTCAGCAATCATCGCCTGTTTGATTGCCAGATCCTGATCACGCGCGAATACACCATCACTATCGGCCAACGGACTCCAGCAGTACGACAACAGATGCACACGCGCGCCGCTCTCCTTGACCAGCCTCCTGGTCCGGGCAAGCGCCGTCTGGGGATGTTTTGGCTTGTCCACGAGAGTCAGAACCGACTGTAGTTTCATCGGTGATCCTTACTCCCCGGTCACACAATGGATACACGTCGTCGCAGTGGGCAGCGCCACCAGGCGATCCACCTCACCGACCAAACCTTCATTCAGATGGCTGGCAATCGTGGTCAGGTTCATTCGAATGTTACCTTCGAGGAAAGACAATCTCATTTGATCGTAGGCAGGCAAAACAGCCGCTGCCATCCGCAATTCCCACCGGGCCTGACGGAAATCCCGTAGTGTTCTCGTCGCGGATAACGTGCAATATTTCTCTTTGACGAGGTTCCGTTCCTTCTCTCGCTCTCTCCCTCCCCGGAACGGGACCTCGCTTTTCTTCTGATTCCGGGATCAACTGACGACAAGAATCAGCCAGAGCACGGTTCGAGCGAATACCAAAAAAGGTGGCGTCAGTCAGAACGCCCGTCAACCACATTCATCAAGCAGTGCGAGCAGGCTCGCATATCGATTCAGTCGGCTCTCCCGAAGCGGATCGGGTACGTCGGTCTCGCTGGCTTTTATCTCGCTCCAGTCGGTCGCTGTGAGCAGCCGAACCGCCATGGGAAACAGCTGTTGCTCTTCACGCCGCATGTGTTCTTTCTGCATGGCGAGATAGATGCGCGCGTCGTGGTCGAGTTGCATACCTGCACCCTGTTGTTTCGATAGCAACGCGTCGATATCCAATTCCATACTTGCCGTTGCTGCCGCAAGTTCAGCATGCTGGGCAACCGTCAACTCGACGATGATCCGCTCGCTGGGCGTCAGTCCCTTGTCGATGAGGTGCTCGATAATTCGATCTTCCCGGGGATGATGCACCTGGTCTGGGTACTCGGCGATGTAGTCAATCAGATTGGCGAGCAAATCCAGTGTGTAGGGATCGCGCTGTGAAATCTGCAGGAGACATAGCTCCAGCGCGTCGATTACCCCACCGAGTGTCTTGTGATCTTCCAGCAGCATTTGCAAGGCAGGGCTGGGCGCATTCAATGTCCAGTCAATTCGAGTGTCGGAGATATCAGAAGTCATCGACAGCTCCATGCATGATTCTGGAATGTTGACGAATGAAATCCATCAGCGCCTGTACATTGGTTATCGGTTTGGGAATCACCAGGTTGATCCCAAAGAAGGTTGCCTCGGTTTCCATCCGGGCAAAATCCCGACTCACCAGCAAAGCAAATGGAACCCGAAACCCCCTGTCAATCATTGTCAGGTGTACTTCTATGCCCCGTTCATCGGGCAGACGTGCTTCACAGACAACACAGCGAACGGGAAGATGAACCAGATCGTCGAGAAAGGCGCGCGCTGTGGAATAACAGCGCACCGGCTGTCCATACAGCGCCGCCAGACTGCGCACACTGTCCCTCACTGCAGGATCTGCGTCGATCAGGCAGACCGATGGTTCCGTCACTGTGTTGTTTCTACTCTTCATGCTGCGCAGACTAGTCAAACCATCTCCGCGCTCCCATTCGGAAATCTACCTATCGATCCTCTGGACAAGTCCCTCCCGCGTACACCTCAGTCTGCGTTTTCGGCCGCATCTTCCAGCCGCAGTTTCAAACGCACCAGATCGGCAAGGGATCTGGAATGTGTCTTGTGCATCACCTGGCTACGATGAATTTCGACAGTTCGTTCACTGATTTCCAGGTCGATTGCAATAACCTTGTTTGCCTGCCCCGATGTGACCCGCTCGAAAACCTCAGATTCGCGTGGCGTCAATTCGGCGTAGAGCAGACGGGCCTGATCGATGCTCGATCCACGAGCCCGTTGCGCTGCTTCAATCGACAGTGCTTCATTGATGCGATCCAGCAATTCCTGATCACGGAAAGGTTTGCGAATGAAGTCGATTGCGCCTTTGCGCATGGCCTCTACGGCCATCGGAATGTCACCATGACCAGTGATGAAGACGATCGGCAGGTGAGAATGTTTGGCGAGCAGAGCTTCCTGCAACTCGAGCCCGCTCATGCCTGGCATTCGGATGTCCAGCACCAGGCATCCCGTCCAATCCGGTTTCCAGGCAGCGAGAAAGGAGTGCGCATCGGGGAATCCACGATGTGTCAGCCCGACAGTTTCGAGCAGCATGCCAATGGAATCGCGAACCGGCTCTTCGTCGTCGATGATGTATACACAAGCTGGGTTATTCACTCTCGCCTCCTGTTGGCAGCCGAAAATAAAACGTTGCGCCGTGGGTCGCATTGTTAGTGAAGCTCATCTGACCCCCGTGTTGGTTGATGATCGAGCGACAGATGGATAGCCCCATCCCCATGCCGTCCTTCTTGGTGGTGTGAAAAGCGCTGAAGACAAGGGCTTCCTCGTCAGCGGATACTCCAGTGCCACAATCCACGACTGCAAATTCAACCCAGTCATCAACATGGGTCGTGCGAACGATCAGCACATTCCCGTACTTTGATTCAATCTGTTGCATGGCGTCGATGGCATTGCGGATGAGGTTGAGCGCAACCTGCTGAATCTGTATCGGGTCACAGAACACAGAGGGCATCGACGGTGAAAGCTCGTAGACCAGTTCAATGTCATTCAATCGTGCATCTGCTGCGACAAAATGCGCCAGGTCGCGCACCAGCAGATTGAGATTCACCAGTTCCCTTTGTCCACTTTCGTTGCGCACAAAACGCTGAATACGCTCAATGATCGCACCGGCCCGAAGTGTTTGTTTCGTCAGCTTTTCGAGGGCCGTCATCAACTTTTCACGATCGATACTCGGGCTCTGAAGCAGCTTGTTGCAGGCCTGTGCGTACATCGAGATCGCGGTCAAAGGCTGGTTGATTTCATGCGCAATGCTGGCAGTCATCTCCCCCATCGTACTCAGACGCCCCACGCGGGCCAGCCGGTCCTGTTGCTCGAGCAGTGCTTCCTGTGCCAGCTTCTGCTGGGTGAGGTCACGCAGGATGCCCGCGAAAAAAGTGCCAACAGGGGTACTGATTTCACTGACTGCGAGGTAGATCGGAAACAGCTTTCCATCACGGGTCACGGCGGTAAGTTCCCTGCCGATGCCGATGATCTGAGCCGATCCTGTACTTAGAAAACGACTCACGTACTGCGCGTGCTGTGTCCGGTGCGGCTCCGGCATCAGAACGGTGACAGGTTGCCCAACCAATGCGCCCGAGGGATATCCAAACAGGCGGTAGGTCGCCTCGTTTGCATAGGTGATGATGCCTTCCGCGTCCATCGTGACGATGGCATCAACCACCGCATCCATGACCTGAAGTGCATTGTCACGCAACCACGAGTCTTTGCTTGTTGTCTTTTGCATGATGCCTATTGAAGCAGACTGCGACGGGTATAGGTGATGCCTGTTGTCATGACTACGTTGGTGCCATCGATACGTTCATAACTGACCTCAAGTCGAGGGTCGGGCAGAGACCCATGGGTCCAGATATGCAACGACATGCCGCAGTCTAGGTAAAACAGGCGTTCTCGACTCTACGGGAGTACCCACCCGCCGCGTACTGATCACTAGGTAATTCCCGAAGGACGATGCTGGTATGCCACCATTGGACTGACTCGAACGGCGGCCTAGGATCTGCTCTTCCTTGACAGCCATCACAGGCACCGGAGCACATCATGGGTTACCACCGCATTCTGGTCGCAGTCGATCTGAGCGAAGAAGCTGATGAAGTACTGGCAGCCGCCAGGTCGGTCGCCGAAGCCCACAACGCCGCGACCTTCGGCGTCACCATCGTCAAACCACTGGCACGAGTTTACGGTGGGCTCGACATGGCGCCGATCACCAGCGGCGCCGTCGCCTTCGAACACGAGGCCATCGAGCAGGCCGGTGTTCAACTCAAGGAACTAGGGAAACAATACGGAATTCCGGCAGCGAATTGCCACGTCAAACTGGGCTCGCCTGCGGTTGAAGTGCGTGCGCTGGCGGAGGACCTCGGTGCCGACCTGATCGTGATTGGCACT
>JANNBJ010000073.1:0-8075 GCA_031385325.1 Gammaproteobacteria bacterium
GAAGTGCGTGCGCTGGCGGAGGACCTCGGTGCCGATCTGATCGTGATTGGCACCCATGGTCGCCACGGGCTTGGTCTGCTGCTTGGGTCAACCGCCAACGCCGTTTTGCACGGAGTGGCTTGTGACGTTCTTGCGGTAAAAATCCATCCACTTGCCGTCAGTTGAGAGTGTGCTCGAATGAGCAAGTACAGTATCGCCAAAGCGGCTATCGAACAGGCAGTAATTTCTGCCGCCGAGAAAAATGTGGCCGAAGACGAAGTGCTGCTGGCTATCCTGGTTTCCGTAATCAATGACTATCAACAAGCGGCCGGACGCAACGCCACACGGACTGCACTGACTTATGAACTGGACAATCTCGGCGGTGAAATCGATACCGTTTTCCTGCGGTCTCGTTGATTGAGCGTTGACGAGCGTCACCAACCCCGTCTACGGCTCAACCGAGACGGCCTGGACATCAACAGGTGGATGTAGAAACAGCACAATCACTGGCCATCGCACTGGCGGTAGGTCTGATCATCGGGCTGGAGCGCGGCTGGAAGCACTCCACGCTGGAAGAAGATGCCGACGATGGCCCGGGAGTAAGAACGTTTTCACTGGTTGGTTTGACCGGCGGACTGGGTGGACTGCTCAAGCCTGATCTCTTCGCCGTCATCATCTTCTTCGGTGTGGCTGTTGTTGCAGTCGTTGGCTATCTGAAGTCGTCAAGAGCAAAACAAGCTGCCGGGTACACAACCGAGATCGCTTTGCTCATCACGTGGGTGTTGGGTTTTCTGGCAGTTCGGCAGGACGCATCGCTCGCCATCGCCGCCGCAGTGATCACCGCGTTGATCCTTGGACTGAAACCGGAAATACACGGTGTATTGCGACACATCCAGCGACTGGAACTGCTGTCGACCCTGCAGTTGCTCGTTGTGGCCGCGGTGGTGTTGCCTCTGCTACCGGACCACGATCTCTGGATCGAAGGTCTCAACCTGCACATGATCGGCTGGTTTGTCTTGCTCGTTTTAAGCCTTTCATGGCTCGGCTATGTGTGTCTGCGCCTGTTCGGAGAAAGAGTCGGCATCCTGGTCACCGCGCTGCTGGGAGGGCTCACGTCTTCCACTGCAGTGACTGCCAGTTTTGCACGACGCAGTGCCGAACAACCGTTGCTGGCCGCTTCGCTGAGCAGAGGTATTCTGCTGGCCTGTACGATCATGCCCATGCGAATGCTCTTTCTGGTTGCAGTGACCAACCCAGCCTTGCTCACCGCGATAGTTCCCGGATTGGCGACGCTGATCGGTATCCCGCTGATCGCAATACTCCTGTCCCTGACCAAACGGCCTGCGCGTCAGCCGGATCCAGGCGCCCTGAATCTCGGCAATCCGCTCGACCTCCTCAGCGCTGCATGGTTCGCTGCGTTCCTGACGGCCCTGTTTATCGCGGTGCCATGGGTGCAGGCGTTGTTTGGAGATGCAGGTATCTATGCCGCTGCCGCGTTGTCCGGATTGACCGATGTGGATGCCATCAGCCTGACCCTCGCCAGAAAGTCGCTCGCCTCCGTCTCGTCACTCTCTTCGATACCTGCCTCCACCGCATCACTTGGCATCGTTGTGGCGGCGACCTGCAATACCTTCGTCAAAGCGGTTCTCTCGTCTACGTTCTCGAAGGGCGGGCTTAACCGTTCAACCAGCGCCTATCTGCTGCTGGCGGGTGTGGCTGCCACGACCGTTTCAATATTGCTCTAACACCCGTGCGCCTGGCGACCATGAACGGCATCGAATTCAATCATGTTCGCGAAACTGCTGATCAGCGATAAGCTTCCGCCACGGAAATCCACAAAAACCAATAGGGCCAACCGGAACTCCCAACCATGACAACCTCCATCGGCTATCTGCTGCCCACCCGGGAACGGGTGATGAATGGTCAACCCGAAACCCGCGAGCTGTTGCGACTGGCTGAACATGCCCAGGCCCTCGGTTTCGATTCGTTGTGGGTAGGCGATTCACTACTGGCCCGCCCGCGCCACGATCCATTGACCATTCTTGCAGCCGTCGCCGCAAGAACCACACGCGTCAGCCTGGGCACTGCCATCCTGTTGCCGGTGTTGCGCAATCCAGTGGTTCTGGCGCAACAAGTCGCCACACTGGATCAGATCAGTGAAGACCGTTTGATTCTCGGTGTCGGCATCGGCGCCGATACACCTGCAATTCGCGCCGAATTCACCGCTGCAGGTGTACCGTTCGAATCAAGGCTTGGCCGCACGCTGGAAGGATTGCGGCTCTGTCGCGCGTTATGGTCAGGGGAGCCAGTGCATTGGAGCGGCCGCTGGCAACTCGCGGGTCAGGTACTCGGCCCAACACCCTGCCAGCCTGGTGGACCACCCATCTGGATGGGAACCAGTGTGCTGCCCGGCCTTGTGCGAACCGGCCAACACTTCGATGGCTGGTTCCCGCTGGGCCCTGACGCACAGGTATGGCGAGAGCGCTGGGCACAGGTGCAAACAAGCGCGCAAGCGGCCAATCGGGCCGGAGCGGTAACGGGTGCGATGTATTGCACGATCTCACTGCATGATGATGCCGCCGAGGCTGCGCGCATTCTCGAAGACTACCTGAGCCGTTATTACGCTCCTGCCCCGCCTGCCATGATGCGTCGTGTACAGGCCTGTTATGCCGGAGTACCGGAAGGTCTGGCTGCCTGGCTCGCGGAATTTGTCTCAGCCGGCGTGAGTCATCTTGTTCTTCGCTTTGCCGGTGATCACGACAAGCACCTGGAGTTTGTGTCCAGGATACGGACGCAAAGCTCCATCGGCTGAACCCATCAACGAACTTGAGCTGCGTCGATTGCTCGGCGCACACCCAATTCCGGGCTCGATAGAACCAGCACCTCGGCACCTTTGAACGTCTCCGCAACCGGTGCCATGGACGCCTGGGCCAGCACAATGACGTCCGCGTTTCCCACCTGATTGCGAATCACCTGTTCAATCTGCGCGTAATACGCCACCAGGTTTCCGCTCCGGAAATGTGGCCAGGCGGAATGGATCACCAGCGTGCTGATGATCACAGATCGACCATGTGTTAATGCTGAGTCTTCCACCAGCCTCTGCGTCGGTCCGACCGTACTTTCCAACGCGGCCACGATGAGGATTCGCTCGCCCCGTTCAACCGCTGCATCGGCCATGGCACGATCAATCCGCATCGGCAGAAAGCGGCCACGAGCATCAACTTTTTCGGCGATACCGCCAATGGTCGAACAAGTGCACACCACAACACGGGCACCGTCTTCCGCCGCTTCGTTCATCCGCCGGGTGACACGCGCAATGATGGTGGCATCCTCAGCACCAATTGTCTGCGCATCGCGGAGCAGCGCTTCGTCAACAAGATGCTGAACAGCCACATCAGGCGCATATGCCTGCATCAAACCAGCAAACGTGTCCACGTGAACGGGAGAGGTATGCAGGAAGGCGATCACTTTTCGCTGAAGTCGTCCGTTCGCTCGATACAAAACTGCTCGATTAGTTCCGCCAGCTCCCGTGAGCGAACACAAGACGCCAGCCGACGGATCAGTGTCACTTCAGTGCTTTCCCTCGACCTGAGCATGAGCGTGTCCGCTTGCGTGTTTCCCCGAACCTGCGTGTGTCGCACGTTCAATGGACATGCCTTTGTGCTTGATGAACTCCGGCGCCATCGTCCCAAGCAGCATGCCCAGTGCCGACGCAAACAAACCAACGAGGTTGGGAGGGATCAACGCATCCGCGGCCACTGTGTCGGCCGCAAGCCAAGTACCGATACCAAACACCACTGAACACACGGCACCCTGGGTACTCGCCCGCTTCCAGTAGGCGCCGGCAATCAACGGAATGAACGCTCCGGTCAACGTGACGTTGTAGGCGTTCTGCACCATCTCGTACATCGTGCTTCTGCTGTTCAAGGCAAACAGCAGTGCACTCGTTGTGAACGTCAACAGCACGATTCGGAGGATCAGCAAGAACTGCTTGTCGCCAAGGTGCGGCACAAAGGGCTTGAGGATGTTCTCGGTAAACGTGGCCGTTGGCGCAAGCAGTGCACCACTGGCGGTGGACAGAATGGCCGACAACAGCGCGCCAAAAAACATGATCTGCGCCCACAACGGCATCTCGCCGAGCACGAAATTGGGCAGGATGCTCTGGACAGCGCGTGCATCTTCGTTGGCAAACAGATCACTGAGTGAAGGATCAGCAACCAGTGCCGCATAGGCGATATAGATGGGCACAAATGCAAAGCAGAAATAGATCAGCGCGCCGATGATCGTGCCATGCACAGCGGTATCCTCATTCCTGGCGCTGGTCATGCGCTGAAAGACGTCCTGCTGCGGAATCGACCCAAACGCGAAGGCAAAAAACGCACCCGCCATGGCCCACAGTCCGGCCGCATCGATGTCCGAGGGAAACATCTCAAGCTTGCCGTCCGCTGCTGCGTGGGCAATGACGTTCGAGGCACCACCCGCAAGATCGCCCACCAGCCAGGCAATCAGTGACAGACCGATGATGATGATGACGGTCTGAAACATATCGGTTATGGCGACCGACCACATGCCGCCAAAGATCGTGTACACCAGAACAATCCCGGCACCGAGCAGAATCGAGGTATTCAACTCGAGCGCGCCGCCGGTCAACAGGTGGATCACCAAGCCCAGCGCAGTCAATTGAGCCGAGGTCCAGCCCAGATACGACAACACAATCGGCACGCTGGTCATGACTTCAACAAGCTTGCCGTAACGCTGTTTGTAGAAGTCGCCGATGGTAAGCAGATTCATGCGGTAAAACAGGCGGGCAAACAGCAGCGCCGCCAGCACCAGACAAACGGAGGCACCAAAAGGATCGCCGGGAATTCCGCTCAGACCATCCATCGCGAAGGTCGCGCTGATCGAGAGCACCGCCTCGGCGCCAAACCAGGTGGCAAACACCGTGGCGACGTTGATATAGAGCGGCAGGCTGCGCCCAGCTACCAGGTAGTCACGGGAGCCGTGCACCCGGCGCGCGGCCAGCAAGCCGATAGTGATGGTAACTGCCAGATAGGCAACAACAAATATGATGAGCACGAAGCGCCTCCCTCACCTACGAGATTCATTATCCTTGAGTGGAACTCGAACGCCATATTCTGCGCCGAGTGCACCGTCGACCCCAGAAGCCAACCGGGCGGGAGTATCAGCCAGTCAATTCTTTGAGGCAATCCCGAATCCGCGCTCCGGCGACCGATCAGTTCTCCGCAAGCAGAGCAGCTATTTCATTGTGATTTTTTCACCTCGGGTATCTCAATCGCAGGGGAATACGAATGTCGAATGCGTGTAAAGGAAGACTCAACTTCGCAGCGGCGTTACATCGGCTTCAATCACTCTTCGCCGGTTGGAACAGCTCGACCGGATTACCGGACGGATCTTCAATCAGCATCTGCGTGCCACCCGGACCTTTCATTGGTCTGCTTCTGAACCGAACACCCTGCGTTTCCAGCTTCGCCATCATGGCGTCGATGTCCTTCACTTCGAGCACCAGGCGATTCCAGCCACCGGGCGCAGGCACCCCGCCACCCTCCAGCGTCCTTCTGGCCGAGGTGCCCGGCCCACTCAGCCAGATCGACAGGGCGCCACGTTTGACAATTGCAAAGGGTGGTCCCCAGCGTTCTTTCAGCTTGAAGCCAATTGCGTGGTAGAAAGGGAGCACTGCATCGACATCATCAACAATGTGGCGAACGATCACGGACAATTCTCCTGTAGAAGAACGCGAACAGTTGGCTCGTGCATCGACTCGTCATGTTTCGGACCGATCGAACTCCCCCGTCTCGATGAACTGCAGTGTCTGACGAATGGCATCGGGATCACTCATGATGAACGGATGGGAGACTGGGAGCGTCATGAAATCCGCCATCCCATCCACCCTGGTCGACTCCACCGAGACCTTGCCATCATCAGGATCGGGCAACGCCAGGGAGAGGATCCAGTTGATGCTGTGCGTCCCGGCGAGGATACCAACGGGATACGTAACCTTGCCGAGCTGCAGGGGAATACTGCCCTCTCCGGTTCCCAACTGATCACCCGCAGGGCCATTGAGCAGATGAAATCCGGGCAGCCAGCCAAACTCGTCGATGACCTGACTGCCTTGATTTGGCGGCGCCAACATGACCACGCGTCCGAGCCTGGGTATCTCCTGTCGGGCGAGGTAATACCGCACGAGAATACCGCCGAGTGAGTGCGTGACGATATGAACCGCCTGATAGTCGGACTGCGCACAACGATTCAGCCCCGCCTCGATGGCGAGTTCTGACAACGCCTCAATGGGATGCTCTCTGGAAGGGTAATCAATGTTTGCAACGTCATAACCCTGCTCGGCAAAGGCCTGCTCAAGATCAGCCATGGACGAAGCCGTGCGCGCGAGACCGTGTAACAGGATTACACAATCGGTTGCAGCCGCGTGCTCGCAGAAAAACGCCGTCAGCAGAACCAACGCAAATTTCGTCACTCGCATTCCAAGGCATCGTCCCGGCACCCACAAGACGTTGCAGAAAACTCTGGTCACTGCGGTTGTGGTAAGTGGCTCAGATGTTCGTGAACGATCTGCATTCGGCCGTCCACAACAACCACAACACGCGTTCCTCTCCCCTGCAAGCTGAACAACTGTGGTCCCATCGATCCCACCCAGTTGTAGGTAAAGGTCGCCGAAGCGCTCTCCTCATCGACCGTCGGCACCTGAATCTCCGAGAGGTAGAAGCGCTCCCTCTTAAGTCCCGAGCTGCTTTGCCAGCTTTTTTCCATCAGTTCGCGAATCGCCGCCCTGCCAACATGGTCGCCATCGTGGAGGCGAAACACTGCCTGCGCGTGAATCATGTCCTGAATCAAACCAAAGTCTTCTTTCAAGGCAAGCTCATCAAACCGATGCAGGAAGTAAACTACACCCTCTCTGGTCAACGCCAACTCAGCCATGCAGATCCACCCTGTCCAGCACTTCGAGCACCTCGCGAACGTACCGGCTACACCACTCGCTGAACGTCTTTCCCTGAGTCCACTTCGCAGATACCTCGGGTCTGGAGAAATATTCCCAGAACTTCATGCGGTCATTCACCACATACAATGGCATCAGCTGCTTGAGACTGTCATCCCGCTCGACACCTTCGAGGTAGCTGCAAACAAACCGATCTGCCATCAGGGGATCGGTATCAAGATACGAACAGGTCTGACGAACGATATCCAGTGCGCCGTCGCCAAAGCGCGCTTCGTGCAGATCGAATATTCCCGCAACTCGCCAACCGTTCTGGTCCTGCAACACTGTCAGATTGTTGAGCTTGTAGTCTCCGTGCACAAACGTATTCGGTCTTGTCCCTTCCGCTGCCAAGGCCTGCGAATACGCGGTTTCAAGGTAGACACGATCGGCCACCGTGATTGCGCCATTGACCTCCGCCATGGTCGTGTACATCCTTGTTTCGTCGATAACCCGCTGCGTATAACTGGATGAATAGGGCGCGAGGTTGATGGACACCGTGCTGAAGTCACCGGCAAACGGCCAGTGGAAGCGCTGCATCTGCGCAAGCATTCGGCCTAGCGCCGCCGCGACACCCTCACGATCTGCAGATGACAGCGCCTTCAGGATCGCTCGCTCGTCAAAACAGTGCCCCGGCATCCGCGGCATGACGAGATACGGCCAGCCCAGGAGGTCACTGGTTTGATCATGCATCATCGGCCATGGCGCCGGCACTCCGGCTCGGTCATGCAGTTGTTCCGCAAAGAACCGCTCCTTGGTGAATTGCCAACGATCTTCCTGCCGATACGTCGCATCAGCGATGTCTTTGATCCAATGCGGCGCGCCGCGCAGCACAAATTCACCCGACGTCGTGCGCATGAAAACGTTCTGGCCGAACAACCCGCTGGTCGTTGGCGTGGCGTCGAGAAAAGCTCCCAGACCGAACCGCGTCGCCACCGCCTGGAACTGTGCGTTACTGATTGCGCCGAGGCGCTGCGAATAAACTGTTGGTGTCGACATCTGCGACTTACTCAGCGCCGGTTCCAAACCGGATTGGGGCGAACCCATGGAGGGACTGACTGAAGCTCATGGTCCAAGACCGGTTTTTGCT
>JANNBJ010000079.1:0-24429 GCA_031385325.1 Gammaproteobacteria bacterium
CTTCCTTCGCAAAGCTGACCGTTCTCAGGTCCTTGAACTATAGCCCGGTGAATGCGAAAGAAAAAGTCCTTCGTTTATGTGTATTTAGCCAGTAGTGCTGAGAACTATTCTTCGCCAGGGAGCCTGCTCAAAAACAAAATCTGTAGAGGCAAAGCAGTAATGTCCCCTTTGAGCAAACCTAAGATGTCCCCTTTTGTGGTGGGGACGTGTGATGCCAACGGGATTGGTGCTGATGAGTCACAAGGAGTTGGATCGGCTGCAAGTCCTTGAGGCTTTGGCGCGTCGCACCCTGTCGCAGGCAGCGGCAGCTAGACAACTGGGTCTGTCGATTCGTCAGGTCAAGCGTCTGGTCCGACGTTACCGGCAACACGGGGCCGAAGGACTGGTCTCTCGTCGTCGTGGCCGACCCGCCAACAACACCATCACAACGGAACGGCGCGATGCCATGATGACGATTGTCGGTCTGCATTTCGCCTACTTCGGACCGACCCACGCCGCCGAGAAGCTGCGCGAGATGCATCACTTGGTCGTTTCGAAAGAAACGCTTCGCCGGTGGATGATCGATGCTGGATTGTGGCGGCCGAAGACCCGCAAGCAACCCAGAACACATCCATCACGACCACGCCGTCCTCGCTTCGGTGAATTGATCCAGGTGGATGGTTCGCCCCATGACTGGTTCGAAGGGCGAGCACCGGTATGTACGCTCATCGTTTTCATTGACGATGCGACCAGCCGTCTCACGGATCTGGCACTGGTTCCCGCAGAAACCACACAAGCCTATATGGAAGCACTGCAACGCCACCTGGCCGAGTATGGACGACCGCTGGCGGTGTACAGCGACAAACACAGTATCTTTCGTAACAACCATCCGGACCATGATGGCGAACTGACCCAGTTCACCCGCGAACTGAAAACGCTGGATATCGAGCCCATCCATGCCCACTCCCCCCAAGCCAAAGGGCGCGTCGAACGCGCCAATCAGACACTGCAGGACCGATTGGTCAAGGAACTGCGACTGCACCGCATCAGCGACCTTGCTGCGGCCAACGGCTTCCTGCCGGCCTTCATCAAGAGGTACAACGAGCGCTTCGGCCGGGCCGCGCTCAATCCAGAGGATGCGCATCGGCCGGTACTGCATGACTGTACAGATCTGCAGTTGATCTTCACACGCCACTACCAACGCATGCTCAGCAAGAACCTCGGCATTCGCTTCCAGAACATCGAATACCAGCTCACCGAAATCGGTCAGGGTCATCGGCTTCGCGGTGCGAAGGTGACGGTGTGTGAGGCGTTTGATGGCACCGTCACGCTGTTGAAAGAAGGGCGGGTCTTACTGCACAGGGTACTGTCAGCCGGCGAGCCACCCACACCGATAGAGACCGGAAAATCGGTTCAACAGGTGGTCGAACAGGCCATTTTGAAACAAGCCAGACAACCACCCTTCAAACCCGCACCGGATCATCCCTGGCGACGCGCCGCCGTGCCGGCACGGGCTTGACACAGACCGGAAGGGGCGTTGCCCCTTCAACCCCACCCTCGCCGGGAGCAGGGGCATGGTCACGCCCCTGTCCGCAGGGTCACAAGCACACCAAGGTCAAGGACTACTCGGCGCAAGCGCCTGCGTTCCTCCTTGACCTCATCGGGCAGGGGACACTTCTGCTTTGCCAGAAAGGGGACATTTCTGGTTTGCTTTGACACGACGGACGGAGCAATGCTGGTGTGCTCAGGCTGCGTCCGCCACCACCTGATGGTGCCGATGTCGGGCGTTCATCATTGCCCAAAGTGTCTGCGTCACTTCAGCTACCTGCATCCCGTCGCCAAACCTGATCGGTCCGAGAATCTCTACGTGGGCAGGACCCGGGGATGCTTGTTTTTGTCCCTTCGGCCGAAGCGCCCGCAAACCATCCAGATATACAGGCACAACCGGAACCCCACATTCGAGCGCCAGCCGGGCGACGCCGTGCCGGAAATCACCTAGCCGGTCCGAGGTGGTACGTGTACCTTCCGGGAAGATAGCCACGTTGCAGCCTTGCTGGAGCAACCAGCGGGCATGATCAAGTGCTTTCGAACCGCCACCACGAACAATCGGGAAATTCCCATAGACCAGCGACTGATACCAGGGCTGGAGTTCAAGCTTGGCCTTGCCTTTGACATACCATCGATCCTGCGCCGCCCCGAAATAGAGGTTGGACTTGATCTTTTCAGGCAGCGCGGTGAAGAGAACCAGCGAATCGAGATGACTCTGGTGATTGGCGATGATTATGCAGGGACCCTGCAAGCCATCGAGCCGCTCCCGCCTGGCGATCGTCAATGGCCGACAGTAGCGATCAACCCATCGGGTGTAAGTTCGGTAGCGCATTGCCCGCCTGACCAGCTTCGCCCAAGGCGCAATCTGCCATGGATGCGGGCCACTGTACTGAGGGAGGTCAAGCGCGAGAGCGGTAGATCCAGCCATATTGACTCCAGTCGTCGTTGGTCGAGCGTCTGATTGGGGCTTCCATCGCATCACGGCAGCCCGGTCGGGAAGCTTTGAGCAATCTTCGGGCCAGCTTTCGTCGAGCCGACTTTGGCTGCGACAGTCGAATCCCGATCAATATTGGTGCAGTAAATCGCGGCTATTCCCGCCGAGGCGCAGTCCTGGTGCATTCGCACGGAAAATCCACCAATCATCATCAGTACCAATAAAATTGAACGGCACCACCTTCTGCGAATAAACTTGCGCCGCTTTCGCTACGGGGCCGTGACGGTTTCGCAGTGATTGATGACACTCTCGGCGCTTCAGCCCATCTCGCATCCATGCGCGGTAGCGCTGTCGCACTGCGACGGGACCGAAACCGGGTCCGTGAAAAAGTTGTGTCGCTATATCTACAAGCCGTCGAAGGGATTTCGTTTGACCACTACTGCTCGATTTTGGGCCTTGACCGCCCCCCACCCTGCTTTTGCAAATGCCAGCAGGAGACATCTGGATCCCCACTCGTCGGATCGGGACGTTCGCCCGGAGTTCGTTCGATGAAAGAGACACTGATCCAAAAGCTCAAGTCGCGTGAAGCGATCATCGGCGTCGTCGGTCTCGGCTACGTGGGTCTGCCGTTGGTGCTACGTTTTTCTGAAGTGGGCTATCGCGTTCTTGGGCTCGACATCGATCAGCGAAAAGTTGATGAACTCAGCGCTGGCCGCAGTTACATCGAACACATCCCATCAACAGCGATCAACCGCGCCCGCACGAATGGTTTCACTGCAACGACGGACTTCAATCGCGCCAGTGAAGCGGATGCACTGATCATCTGTGTGCCAACACCGCTGAACCAACATCGGGAACCGGACCTGAGCTTCGTCCTCAATACTGCCGATGCATTGTTGCCGCACTTGCGTGACGGCCAGGTGGTGTCGCTGGAAAGCACTACGTATCCAGGCACGACGGATGAAGAGTTGTTGCCTCGATTGAAATCACGCAATTTCCAGGTTGGTGTCGACGTCTTCCTCGTCTACTCGCCCGAACGCGAAGACCCCGGCAATCCGAATTTTTCCACTCGGACAATTCCAAAGGTTTGTGGCGGTACAACGCCTGAATGTCTCGAAGTGGGCATCGCGCTGTACGAGCAGGTGATCGATCGCGTCATTCCGGTCAGTTCGACACGAGTGGCTGAACTCACAAAGCTGCTGGAAAACATTCACAGGGCAGTAAATATCGGACTCGTCAACGAGATGAAGATGGTTGCCGATCGGATGGATATCGACATCCATGAAGTGATTCGCGCAGCGGCAACGAAGCCTTTTGGATTCGTGCCGTACTATCCAGGCCCGGGATTGGGTGGACATTGCATTCCCATCGATCCGTTCTATCTGACCTGGAAAGCCCGCGAATATGGAATTCACACGCGTTTCATCGAACTCGCCGGTGAGGTCAACTCATCGATGCCGGACTATGTGGTTGGCAAGGTCGCGACCGCACTCAACGCTGCGCAGCGGTCCATCAATGGCAGCAAGATCCTTGTGCTCGGCATCGCGTACAAGAAAAACGTGGACGACATGCGCGAGTCACCATCGGTCATCCTGATGGAAAAACTCCACGACCTCGGTGCCGAAATCGCTTACAGCGATCCGCACATACCGGTATTTCCCGTCATGCGAGAGCACCACTTCGATCTGTCCAGTGTCGTTTTAACCAAAGAATCGCTGACTGGTTTTGACTGCGTATTGCTCGCAACGGACCACGATCGCTTCGACTACACGCTGATCCGTCAGCACGCCCGCCTGATCGTGGACTCTCGCGGCCGTTATCTCGAACCGTCCAGCAACATCATCAAGGCCTGATTCATGCGCAGTTTTCCACCGCCGATCACCAACCGCAAAATCCGCTTCGCCGTCGTCGGCTGCGGACGAATCGCCACCAATCACTTCAATGCAATCAAGGAGCATTCGGGTGACTCCGAACTGGTTGGTATTTGCGATGTCGACAAACATGCCCTGAGTCGCGCGGCGACAGAAACCGGAGCGCATCCCTACCCGACGCTCGAAACCCTGTTGCAAGATACTGACGCTGACGTCGTGGTTCTGACCACACCCAGTGGATTGCATCCTTCGCAGGTTATCGAGGTGGCCGCATCCGGTCGGCACGCCATGACCGAAAAGCCCATGGCCACTCGATGGCACGATGGACTGCGTATGGTGAAAGCCTGTGACGATGCCAGCGTGCGACTCTTTGTCGTTAAACAGAACCGACGCAACGCAACGCTTCAACTCGTAAAAAAGGCCATCGAAGACGGCCGCTTCGGTCGCATCTTCATGGTCAACATCAACGTGTTCTGGACCCGTCCCCAGGAGTACTACGACAGCGCTGCATGGCGAGGCACGTGGGAGTTCGATGGCGGCGCGCTGATGAACCAGGCCAGTCACTACGTCGACTTGCTCGACTGGCTCATTGGCCCGATCGAAAGCCTGCAGGCGTATACCGCGACCCTGGCACGCAATATCGAAGTAGAAGACACCGGCGTGATCAGCGTGAAGTGGCGCTCAGGTGCACTCGGTTCGATGAACGTCACCATGCTCACCTATCCGAAAAACCTCGAAGGCAGCATCACCATCCTGGGTGAAACAGGCACTGTCCGAGTCGGCGGAATGGCGGTGAACGAAATTCAGCACTGGGAATTTGCGGAGCCAAAACCAGAAGACGAGCAGATAAAACAAGCCAACTACGCCACCACTTCGGTCTATGGCTTCGGTCATCCCCTCTACTATGACAATGTCATCAAGGTACTGCGTGGTGAAGCCGAGCCGGAAACTGACGGCCGTGAAGGACTGAAATCGCTGGAGGTGCTGATCGCCACCTACCTCTCGGCGAGAGATGGAAGACGAGTGGCGTTACCGCTGGACTACTGAGAAGACATGGCAATTCACCCCAAGGCAACCATTCACGACAGCGCCATCGTTGATGACGGCGCTACCATCGGTGCGAGCACACGCGTGTGGCACTTTGTTCACGTCAGCAGCAAGGCACGTATCGGCGAAGGCTGTTCACTTGGGCAAAACGTGTACGTTGGCAATGATGTCACCATCGGCAACAACGTGCGTATCCAGAACAACGTGGCCGTTTATGATGCCGTGCGCCTGGAAGACGATGTCTTCTGTGGTCCCAGCATGGTGTTCACCAATGTCTACAATCCACGGGCTGCCATTTCGCGCAAAGAAGAATATCGCGAAACGTTTGTCCGCAAAGGTGCAACACTCGGCGCCAACTGCACCATCGTATGTGGCAACGAAATTGGCGCCCATGCATTCATCGCGGCAGGCGCAGTGGTTAACAAGCCGGTCCCACCCTTTGCCCTGATGGCTGGTGTACCGGCCCGCCAGAAAGGCTGGATGTGCCTGTGTGGCATCCAGTTGAAAGGGAAGGGGATGGTGAGCTGCACGTGCGGCGCCCAATATCAAATCGACGACGAATCCTGTACTCCAAAATGAATGACAAGATCGAGTTCATAGACCTCAAAGCTCAATACGCCACGTTGAAAAGCAGTATCGATGCGCGCATGGCTAAAGTACTGGCTCATGGTCAGTACATCATGGGGCCGGAAGTGCGTGAGCTGGAGCAGGCACTGGAGAGCCGAACCGGCGCTGCGCATTGCATCACTGTCGCCTCAGGCACGGAAGCACTGCTCATTGCCTTGATGGCGATCGGCGTCAAGGCAGGCGACGAAGTGATCACGACCCCGTTTACCTTTGTGGCCACCGCAGAAGTGATCGCGATCCTGGGAGCAATCCCCGTATTCGTCGACGTCGAACCGGACACCTGCAACCTCGATGCGCAGAAAATCGAGGCAGCCATCAGCGCGCGCACTCGCGCCATCATCCCCGTTTCGCTGTATGGCCAGACCGCGAACATGGATGAAATCAACGCGGTTGCAGCACGACACCAGAACATCGTTGTCATTGAAGACGCGGCCCAGAGTTTTGGGGCCACGTACAAGGGCCGTCAGAGCTGCGCCCTCTCGACCATCGGATGCACCAGCTTCTTTCCGAGCAAACCGCTGGGCTGTTACGGTGACGGCGGTGCGATCTTCACTAGCGATGAAACGCTCGCAAAAACGATGCGCGAAATTCGGGTACACGGCCAGGAAAAGCGTTACTACCACACACGCATTGGTGTCGGTGGCCGCATGGACACGCTCCAATGTGCCATCGTACTGGCGAAACTCGAACAATTTGATTGGGAAATCGAACAGCGACTCATCGCCGGAGAACGTTATCGCAAGCTGTTTGCAGGTTGTAACGGCGTACAGTTACTGGCCGTTCGTCCCGACAGAACGTGTGTATGGGGGCAGTACACCGTGCAGGTAGATCGTCGAGAAGCCGTGCTGAAGGCGTTGGCAGATGCGGGCGTACCGACAGCTGTTCACTATCCCGTGCCGCTGCATCGCCAGCCGGCGTACGAAAAGTTGAGCCGGATCTCATCAAGCGTTGTTCACTCGGAACATGTCGCAGGGCGAGTATTCAGCCTGCCGATGCATCCTTATCTCGACGTTGCGACCCAGGAGCGCATCGCCGGTGCAGTGATTCGCGCGGTCGCATGAAAGAATTCGCATGAAGATCGTTACAGTGGTTGGCGCGAGGCCGCAGTTCATCAAGGCGGCAGCGGTTTCGCGAGCGATTCGAAAGGACTATTCCAGCAGAATCAAAGAGATCCTGATCCACACCGGACAACACCATGACGAGAACATGTCTGGTGTATTCTTCGAGGAACTGGAAATCCCCGAACCTCATTACAATCTGGCGATCGCAGGTGGCAATCACGGGGCGATGACTGGCCGCATGCTTGGCGCAGTAGAAGAGGTGTTGCTCACCGAAAACCCCGATTGGCTGCTCATTTACGGGGATACCAACTCAACCCTGGCAGGCGCACTCGCCGCATCCAAACTGCACATTCCGGTAGCCCACGTTGAGGCGGGGCTGCGCTCATTCAATATGCGCATGCCTGAAGAGGTGAACCGAATCATTGCCGATCGCGTGTCGACACTCTTGTTTTGTCCCACGGAAGTGGCGGTTCGAAACCTCCTCGGTGAAGGCTTGGTGCGAGGAGTACACAATGTCGGTGACGTCATGTATGACGTTTCATTGTATTCCTCTGAACGGGCTGAAAAAGTGAGCTCCATCCTTTCCAGACTCGAATTGCGCGCGGGCTGTTATGCACTGGCTACATGTCACCGCGCAGAAAATACAGATGATCCAGAGCGCCTGCAGGCAATTCTCTCTGCCCTGAATGTTGTTGCTGAGAGCATGCCGGTGGTATTGCCTCTGCACCCACGCAGCCGCAAACAAATCGACGTATTTGGCCTGCAGAACAAGCTGACCCGATTGATCGTGACGGCGCCGTTGCCCTTCCTCGATATGGTTGCACTCGAGAAAACCGCGAAGGTGATCCTGACCGATTCGGGCGGCGTCCAGAAGGAGGCGTTTTTCTACGGCGTACCTTGTGTGACGATGCGCGACGAGACTGAATGGGTGGAGACCGTCGAAAATGGCTGGAACCAACTCGCGGGAGCAAATACCGACTCCATCGTCGCAGCCGTCAGGACCGCAAAACCTGGTCAATCAGTTTTTCCCTATGGCTCAGGTCATGCGAGCGAATCGATTCTCGAGACTCTACTGGAAGCCTGAACTTCAGATACCGTTCAATACTCTCGAAGTGAATTTCGATGAAATGCTTGTTTCTCTACAACGCCACCCAAACCTACACAAATACGGTTCATGAGCATCTAGGCGCCTTTTCGAAATATTCACGACACAACTTCTTTTTCGCGCATCACGATCAATACCAAGAGTTGACGATAAAACCCGGGTTCTTCGACGCCATCGGCATTCACTACTCCGTACGACTTCCTTACGATCAGATTTCTGAAGGTGCAGTTCGAGTATTCGAGAACTTTGGCGGCCTGAAATGGCTATTTATCCAAGATGAATACAACTTCACCCATCGTGCGTGGTACTGGATCAAACGCCTCGGAATTGACCTGGTATTCACCGTAGTCCCATCAGAAAACATCGATAAGGTTTACCCGGCCACCGAATTTCCAGACACCCGATTTGTCAGTGTCTTGACGGGCTATGCCCCTGAGAACATCCCCGAAAATCTATCCATCGTTCCTCCTTCCCAACGTGAAATCCTGGTGGGCTACCGCGGGCGAAACTTGCCACTTGAATACGGAATACTGGGGCAAGAAAAAGCAGGAATCGGGCAGTTAGTGCGCTCCTATGCAAACTCGAATCAACTACGCACGGACATCGAGTGGACGGAGGAAGCGCGTGTTTACGGTGCGGCGTGGTATCCGTTTGTCGCTTCATGCCGGTCAATGCTTGGCTCAGAGAGCGGGAGTAACGTCTTTGATTGGGACGGAACACTTCCTGAAAAAGTGGCGCGATTTCGTATGTCGCATCCTCATGTCGGTAACGCTCAAATTTACGAAGCTGTAATCAAGCCACTCGAACAACCTGGTTTGATGAATCAGATCTCTCCTAGGGTCTTCGAAGCGATCGCTTTGCGTACAGTGCTAGTGCTGTTCGAAGGACAATACTCGGGAATCCTGGAGCCGGATCGACATTACATCGCGCTTCGAAAGGACGGGTCGAATCTGGAAGATGTATTCAGGCAGCTCAGTGATCTGCAACATGTCGATAGCCTGGCAAGGCTGGCATACGATGAGCTGATTGCTTCTGGCCGATTCTCCTATTCCAACTTCGTAACTCAGGTCGACAGCCAACTACAAGATTCCGTGCACGGCCTCACGCAAGCACCTAGCTCGACGCTGAAGCACGTACAATTTGCCAATCCGACGCCGCTCACCATGTTTCCGATCCAGGCTAACCCAGCCCCACAACCCACAGCAGCAGCTGGTCCGCAAATCATGATGAAGCGTCTGTTGATCAAGCTTTGGTTAGTTCTTCCGGGGTCACTCCGATCAACACTCAAGCCATTGCTCAAGTCGCTGCGCGGCGCATGAAACAAGCTGGCAACTGCATCAGAACTACCACCAGTCTCCACCTGAGGCCACTGACCTGGCACTGACCGAAAACAATCGATGGCTGCAACCCATTGCAGTTTGGTGAGAAGGATCGGCCATGAAGAAACATGAGTCGACACCAGATGTGATACGAATTACATTTCAACCATAACAAACCTTGGCCTCATTCAGGCAACTAGACCTGATTGATCTCCTGCCATCTCGGTTCGCAAAGTTTAGCCAAGAGAGCAATTGTACAGAACGTTCATCAGAAAACTGCTCAGCAGTAAGAACTTAACATGCTAGACATTCCAGAGCCTTCCCAGGACGAGATTGATGAAGCCAATGCCCAGTTCTGGAACACACTGTGTGGGAGCAGCTGGCTGAAAATGTTGGGAGTAACCGACAACCAACCCGAATCACTCCAGCGATTTGATGATTGGTACATGAGTTATTACCCATACCTCGCCGATCATGTACCTTTGAGCAGTTTCGCGAACAAGAAAGTACTGGAAGTGGGTTTAGGATATGGAACACTTAGCCAGAAAATTGCAGAGGCTGGAGCGGACTATCTAGGTATCGACATCGCGCTAGGACCGGTATCGATGGTCAAACACCGACTCAAACAAATGAAACTACCTGGCGGCGCAATCCAGCGAAGTTTTCTGGAGAATCGATTGCCAGATGAGAGTTTCGATGCGGTAGTCGCAATTGGCTGCTTCCACCATACCGGCAATGTTCAAGGCTGCATTGATGAAACCTTCAGGCTGTTGAAACCCAAAGGAACTGCCCACCTGATGGTCTACAACCGCTATTCCCATCGGCGATGGGTCAATGAGCACGATACGTTTGTCAAGGAATTGGTGGACGAGGAGTTTGGCAGTGCAACTTTCGGTCGCACTGCTGAGCATGAGCGGGCAGCAAGTGATACTGATCTTGATGGAAACGCTGCCCCTGAAACAGCGTTGCTGTCTCTCCGAGAATTCGAGAGAAGACTCGGCGCCTTCTCCAAAATAAACATCGAAAAAGAAAATATGGACGAGTCCATAGAGGCCGGCATGGATCGCAAGGACGTGTTAAAGACGTGGGGCAAACGAGCTGGTCTGGATCTATACGCAGTCGTCGTAAAATAAACGCGCAAACTACTCAAGTTCAGCTTCTACGGGCCTACAGCTAGTGACTGTTCTATCAACGCTTGCCGTGCGACGTTCTGCTCCTTTGGCATACTCCTCGGGCCGGCGTCCGAGTACATTTCAAGAACCCCAACTCTCCCGACGACTCTGGGTCCACAGAAAATGCCGGACTAGGTTGGTTTCGAAAACCGGAGCTTTGCTGATCATGTCTTTTTGTACAGATAACAGCTAATGAAAACAGTTACTAACCAATTCGAAGATTTTTTCGACGCTGTTGTCTTCTTGACTTGGTCAAACTGGAAGACAGAGCCAAGAAGCAACCGATACCACTACGCAACGAGATTCGCCAACAGACTACCTACATATTTCTTCCAGCCTAACTTGTCCGTCTCAAGTGTCGTCGAAGAAGACTCCGGAACAAGAGGACTGACAATCGTCAACTGCTCAGCCTCATTCGACGACGAACAAAGTAACGCAATAAAGGGCTACCTCCGTAAGGCAGGCGTTAGGCGACCGTTGTTGTGGGTCTATAATTTTCAGTTCGAGCCGTTTCTGAACTCATCAACTGACTGGTTTAGTGTCTTTCACGCGACTGAAGACTTCACCGTTCGCGATCTCACTTTCTTTACTGAAGAACAGCGCAGGCAGATGTCTCGTGTTGTACCAACGTGCGACCTACTGGTTGCAGTGTCCGAGTCGGTCAGACAAAACTATGTGGATCGCCTCGAACTGAAAATACCAACGATAACGCTCCCCAATGGATGTGACTATGATTTCTGGGTTGAGAGTAGAGCGTTTGAATTCACGCCCGGTGAGGACGGACCCAGAGTTGCACTCTATCAAGGTGGAGTGAATCAACGACTTGATTTCAATCTGTTGGAACGCTTGGTCGCAAGCATGCAGGATTGGGTTTTTTCATTCTGTGGACTTGCGGACGATCGACCTCACATGGCCGATGAAATGTCCGGCTGGACCCGGTTACTTCAGAAGCCGAACGTCCACTACCATGGTGCGGTTTCACCAGAGCAGATCGCGGCCCTTTCGAAACACGCTGTCGTCGGGCTCATACCGTTCAAGGACGTCGATACAATCAGAGTTTCACTTCCGCTCAAAGCGTACGAGTACACGGCTTGTGGGCTACCCGTCGTGTCTGTACCAATCAGAGCTCTGGAAACAGACCCGGATAACTTTTCGATCGCTCACAACGCCGCTGAATTCGAGGACGCTATTCGAACGCTCGCTCCTAGCCGAGAAGACCCTAAGAAGGTCAGTCAGAGGCTCGATGCCGCTTACAAGATGGGGTACGACTTACGATTCCGCGAGCTTGAGACCGAGGTATCCCGATTGATGGGCACAAAGCTTCGCAAAAACAAATGCCTCAACATTTTGATGCTGCATGACGACGCATTTGCCCATATAAAGACAATTCAGGAACATCTTCGAGCCTTTCGAACGCATTCCCGCCATAACTATTTTTTTCTGCCATCGTCCGACAATCCAGCCTGGAAGTTCTTCGAAGACTATCGTAGCGGCGGGCCAAAATCCTGGCCGCAGGCATGGGATTTCTCCGTATACGATGCCATTGTTTGGCATTACGGGATGACGGCAGCCTTACCTGATTTTTTTTCCAGTGTCGTCGGTGAAAAGCTGTCGCAATTTGGCGGTCCTAAAATACTCTTCGTACAGGATGAGTACGAAAGCACGCACGTGATCTGGGACTGGATTCGGAAAACTGGCATACATCTGGTAATGACCTGCGTACCACCTCAGGGAATCTCTTATGCCTACCCTCCACAGCATGCCAAAGGCGTCGAGTTCATTCAGACTTTGACTGGCTTCGTCCCCGAGGATGAGGGGCTTGATCGTTTTATCGTGCCGATGTCACGCAGGGCAATCAGGATTGGCTACCGAGGCAGAATCCTTCCGTTTCATTACGGCAGTCTGGGTTACGAGAAGTTCGAAATCGGCTCGAAGATGAAGGCACTGGCTGACACAAGGAACGTTGCAATCGACATAGAGGTTGATGATAGCAAGCGTATCTACGGAGATTCCTGGTATCGCTTTGTGGGGTCAGTGCGTGCAACTCTTGGAACAGAAAGCGGATCCAATATTTTTGATTTTGACGGCACACTAAGGCCTCATGCCTTGGCAGCCCGGGAAAGTGGTCGCGACTTTCAGTCATATTTCCAGGAGCACCTCAAACACAGAGAGGGGCACATTCACATGAACCAGATCTCACCAAAGATTTTTGAATCGATCCGTCTGAAGACGGCGCTGGTATGTTTCGAAGGTGAATATTCTGGCGTAATCAAGCCGAACGAACACTACATTCCATTAGCAAAGGACTTTTCCAACGCTGATGAGGTGTTTGAGAAACTCGAGGATATAGGCTACCTCGAAGAGCTTACTGAGCGGGCGTATCACGACATCATTCTTTCTGATCGATACAGTTACCGTCAGTTTGTTTCTGGCTTTGATGCCATCGTCGAGCAGCGTGTAAAAAACGACGCGAAGTACGAGATCTTTTCCGCCCCGATCGCACTGCGTAAACGCGGGGAAGAGTCGCTAAACGTAATATCCAGATCCACGCCACTGGAATACATCCTGACAGATGGCGTGTTGAGACGCCCGTTTGAACGTCGCGATCTCGAAGCAGCAATGGCGAAGAGGCACGATGCGGATGACGCAAGCAAAAATGTTTAGCCCTTCGCGCCGAGCGGTAAAGCGACTAGCGGCGCATTAGCGAGGCCGATTGTGAATCAACACGATCGCATCTAACGAGTACCGATCAATACGGCACTGACTCGCTTCAATAAAAACCGCATCTCCAGTATCCGCAGCGCGACATTTCATTCCACTCTGAAAGACTGATCCAACGCCACAACGCCCACGAATGGTTGGCAATCCCGGCCTGATGCTCACTCCATAACCCTTGAACTTCGTCAATGTTGAAGCCTGGCTGTTCAAGCATCGACCGATCAAACAACCGCTCTTCGGACCAGGTACGAAGACTGTCGCGCAACCAGCGATCGAGTGGTGCGGCATAGCCCACCTTGTCAGCACGCCAGGCAATTGCCTCGGGTAGTCGACGCTCTGCCGCTTTGCGTAAAATCCACTTTTGCCATCCTTCTCTGATCAGGAAATGATCAGGAAGCTGATTACAGAAATCTACAAGGCGGTGATCGAGATAAGGTGTACGCGGCTCCCTTCCAAATGCCATCGCATTGCGATCTGCATACCGCAGCAGCATAGGCAATCCGTTGTAAAGCAGGGTCTCGGACAGTACCCGCCGCATTCGGCTACCGGGCTCAGAGCTCGCTACGCCTGCACCGTAATCGTTGCTCCAAACCGGCGGACGATTCGCTATCAATCCCTCAAGAGCCTCTTCGGAGTATGCAACATTAGGGTTGAAGCGTCGGTCTACCTCTTCAAACTTTCTTGCTGCCACAGCAAGTCGATCACTAAACAAACGCGTTTCTGCGATCGCGTCGTCGACTTTTCCGCGATCCAGCAAGTCGAGTTGATGCAGGCGAAAAAGCGATTGGTAACCACCGAGGACCTCATCCGCACCTTGCCCGTCCAGCAATACGATCGTTGCATGCTCGGATGCGAGACGCGCCACGGTCCACTGAAGATAAATTGATGCAGAAAGAAAAGGTTCCTCCTGATGCCAATGAATAAGCCGCGATTCCGAGCTTAACAATTCAGCTGATGGTGTTACTCGCCACGACTGGACTCCCGTGTGTGCTACAACTGTGTCGATATCCGACTCTTCGGACAATGTCGGATCCTCCGGAAAACACGCAGAGAAGGTGTTTTGCGTAAGATTCTTTGCCTGTTGATGTTTTGCGATTTCAGCGACGATCGTCGATGAATCCAATCCACCCGAGAGACTCGACCCAACGGCGACATCTGATCGCAATCGCATCGAAACACTGGCGGAAAAAAGATGGTCGAATTCTTCAACCGCTTCCTGAGGTGTGATATCCCAACGAATCTGACCGAAGTCAGGTGTCCAGTAGCGCCAACGTTTGCGTTCGCGTCCTTGTTCGTCAAAAACAACCGCATGGGCAGGAGGCAGGCGTTCGATATTCTGGAAAAACGTCTTTTCATCGTCTTCTCGCCAGAGTCCCTCGCCATAACGCGCAAGGGAGAGGCTATCTGCTGTCGAGGGAATCAGGTGATGCGCAAGCAACGCCTTCATTTCAGAAGCTACACCGAGTACACCGTGCCTGCCTCGCCCGATGAACACGGGTTTCTCGCCAAAGCGATCACGTGCAACGATGAGTTGCTTCCGTGACTGATCCCAGATCGCAAAGGCAAACATGCCATTGAGGCGCTGTAACGACGCCTCACCCCAGACTTGCCAGGCAGCCAGCAAGACCTCGGTATCTGAGCGGGTGCGAAAGGAATGCCCGAGTCGCGCAAGCTCAGTGCGCAATTCCACATAGTTGTAGATCTCGCCGTTATAGACAATGCGAAGTTCGCCATCCAATGAGAGCATCGGCTGGTCGGCTGCAACCGATCGATCGATGATCGACAGTCGACGATGTGCAAGACCGACGCGGCGGTGATCTGCCAGCCAAAGGCCCGCACTGTCCGGTCCCCGGTGTGTTAATCGATCTCGCATCGTTCTCAGAATTGCCTCGTCAATTCGTACAGCAGGGGAGAGCAACGCAACCAGTCCACACATCGTGTTTTTTCTCTGCTACGTGAAAAGGCTGAGAAGCTTGGAGCGCATCCGAACGGGCAATGCTCGGAAGGTCAGCCTCATCAACCGAAAGCCGGGAGATGAAGTGCTCTGTACATTCGAGCCATGATTCAACAGCTTGTGTGCCTTGTTGATGAGTCGAGTGCGGATGAATGTCGGAAGTACTCTCCAGAACCGCCTTGCAATACGTAGCGTCAATCGTGGAGGAGCAGGCGCGACTGCAGTGGTCTCTGAGATAACCTCAGGCATTTGTTGCAGCACACCATCTGACGCTATCGCAATGTCCCGTATGATCCCGGTAACCTGCTCACGCTGGAGCGAGCCACCGAGGACTCGATTGGTCAGTGCGAAACCAACTCCGCAGCGCGACAGAATAGGAACGTTGGTACCATCGGGCAATCGGCCGATAGCTGGGACGCAGACAATTTCCATCCGCGGCGGGGACATCTGACGCTTGGCGATATCCGCATCGACCCCTTCAACAAATCTTCGATATGAATAAAGCCCACTTTCAATCACATCCCGATACGCTCTATCGGTCAGCCGCGCAAGGTAGTCAAGGTCGTCCAGCTTGCCAAATACCTCATCTATGTTGCTGTAGTCCTTTCTTAAAGGAATAAAGTGGACATCCGGTTGGACAACCCCGGAGTACTCGCCATCAAACAGTACGAGGGCTGTTCTCAACCTGATCGCTTCAAATATCTTCGGGGAGACCTGGTTCATCTGAACGGGGCCTTCGTATTTGTGAACTACCTTCTGGTGCATCTCTGCGAAGGTAATGCCGGGTTGTTTCGTTTTTTCTCTTGTAACTGCCTTTGCTACTTCGCCTGTGTAGTCAAAAACGTTGGAGCCACTTTCAGTCCCAAGCGTTGCGCGAGCTGATCCCAGAAAACGATACCAGTCATCTCCGTAGATGCGCTTGTCATCTCCTGTTTCGATATCCACCGGCAGGAACTTTTCCTCGGCCAATCGTTTTACGTCTACACCGATGCGGTACTTTTCGTAGCCAAGATCTCCAAAGATGTATGACAACTCGCGCCCGCGATAGCCAATCAAAAGGGCTCTGTCTTCGATCGGCGTCGCGAATTGATCGAGGTATCCGGTTTCCGGAACGTAACCGGTAAGCGTGGAGAGAAACTCCGTTCCGGGGAATCGATGACTGGGATAAATCAATTCCCTGCCACTTTCAGGCACACAGGTGTAGACGATGTGGAATTGCAATCGTTCCATCCAGCGCCGAGCGGTTTCTGTACGTTCATACTCATCTTGAATGAACAGCATTTTCAGACCGTTATGCTTCTCAACCTGGCGTGCCAAGCCTTCGGTGAAATAGTCGTATAAGCAGAGACGAACGGAATAGTGAACAATCACGACATCAAAGAGAGAGAGGTCGATTGCTGCCTGGAGGGTGTCGTCCGATGCCGGCCAGACACCCGTCGCAGGTACATAGTGAAAGATATTTTTTGAATACTTCCGGAACGAATCCAGGTGTTCGTGAATAGTGCTGATGTATGTGTAGCGGTCGTCATACAACATCACCACGTTTAGCGGCGGTTGGCTCGCAGCCAGCATCTGCCTAACACCCAAAATCAATCGCACAGTCTCGTCAAAGCGTCGATCATTGGAGTTCTTCTCAGCGATGGCGTATTGCGCGTCCACAACGTCAGGATCGGCGCGCAGTGCGCTTGCTTCCATCGCCGCCTGGACAAACTCAGCAGCTGTCCTTGCTTCGAAGAATGTCGATGGAACTCTTTTTAGTGCCTCAATGGGTACCGTTACCACCGGCAAGCCATATGCTGGATACTCATATGATGCGAACGGCAGTGATCCGAAGGTCCGCTCATCTTGAACCAGCGGAAGCAGTCCGACCGTTGATTGAAACATTCGCTCGCCGACCAACACGCTTGATTGGTCGCCCAGATATTCGACATTAGGGTGGGACTTGAGAATCCGCCACTCGGAGAGTGTTCCATCTTCTTTTCCACAGAACAGGAAGTCCCAATCCGGCATGAGATGGATAATTTCATGCAGCAACTGAAAATCGACCCTTGAATCAATTTCGCCGTGATAGACAGCGGACGGTCGCTTTCCGGGTTCCCACTTGCGGTTGCCAATGAGGCAGGCTGCAGCCTGCGATTCCCCACCGCTTTCTATCGTTGCAACGCATCCCTTGAAGTCAAGATTGTCTTTGTACGAACGCCTGATTGTGTCTGACAAGCAGACAATGACGTCCATATCTGCGCAGGTCCGGCGAACACTCTCCTCAATGGATGAGGCCGATTCCACACTCAGGTCGTTCGCGGGTGCAAAACAGTCTTCCAGGGCTTGAAATAGAAACAGGCAGTTGCCTGTCTCTTTCAGGCTGGTCACAAGGGGAGCGAAATCCCGGGAGTTGTACATCCATACCAACGGCCGCGAATACCCTTTGTTCCGAAGCAGGCTTAGAAGCTCGACCGCCGCTACGCGGTCTTGCTCATGATCGTAGTGACAAATTTCGACGCCTTCGAGTTCCGTTCTTTCAATCAACAACGACGATCGCAACGTTCGCGCGATTTGCAGATCGATGAACTTTGGTTGAACAAAAAGTACGGGCAAATGCTGCGCGAACCGGGAAGCATAGTGATGGCAATGGCTACGTGATCCGGCTTTCCAGTTGGACCACGTCAGCATGACCACGACATCAAAGTAGTCTGTCAGTGAGTGGTTATTCATCTCTTTTTGAATACCACGTTGATTTCCAGCGGTTCAACGAGATCTGTTGCGATTTCTGCGAACAATTCCGGTTCTTTGTCGCGCAAGTCGTAGAGCCAGTTCATATATTCTTCTGCGGTTACTTCCGTCGATCGACGAAGCGTGTCGAGGGCAGGATGATCCAATCTCAATGATAGAAGTCGTGTTGGATTATTTTCTTTCAACAGCTTGAGTTTCATTCTCGGGTGCCCCTTCAGGTAAGGAGAAACAAAACTGTGTTCTACATACTGCATGCCTAGAATTTTTTCGAACTGCAGTCGAAGTCCTGCTAGATCAAAGTTGCGCACGTGTATGAATTCGTAAGGCAAGTCTTCGTTCAGATACGCGTCAAGATCATCCAGATAGGGAACCCGCACGATGAGCGAGCCCCCTCTCTTGAGTACCCGCACCAATTGAGAGCAGCACGCATACAGATCGATGACGTGCTCCAGTACATCACAGGCCACGACGGTATCGAACAATTCGTCGCGATAGGGCAACTCTTCCAGCTTGGAGAATGCCACCTTGAAGCCGATGCTTCTGGCGACACGCAAATAATCGAGACTGATATCCACGCCAAATCGATCGAGATTGCTCAGTGGTTCGAGGACTCGACCAAGCCCGACGCCAGCATCCAGGACCTTGGATCCTTCGGCGGAATGCTTGCACACCAGCTTCCGAGTTGACTCCTCCATCTGCAACCAAAGCCCCTCGTCAATGTTCGGATTGCCAGCGCCTGCCGCGGTCGCCAGCAGATGGTCATGCGAGATCTTGCGGTAATTGTCTACATAGTGATCCCGTTTGGAAAACAAAGGGATCCCATCAAAATAGGAAGTCGGTTTTCTGAGATAGTAGGCTTTCAGCGAGTCTCCTCGCTCCGAGGATTGATCAAATGACAACCTGTTACTCCGCTTCTAGCTTGTTGCACCGAATTGCCACTCGGCGGTATGAAGCATGATCGACTCCAAAGCAGTGAGTGAATCGGGCAGCCCAACCGATATTACGAAACTTCTGCTGAGGAGATCATACCGTTCGGCTGAGTTCAGGGTTTCCAACGGCCCATACTTCAGCACACTGATTCCCACGACATAGTTTCCCGATCCGAGTTGATTCGGGTTCAACAACATTCGAACCTGCCGCATCTCACCGGCTTGTATCGTGAACTTGTCTTGCGGGCTGAAAATTCGCGTAATGCAATTCCCCAGGTAGTCATTAATGGCAATGCCATGTCTGAGGTTGTACTCGCCACTCTCTTCCGCAACCAGGGTCACCACAAACAAGGCTGGTCGATACGTAATCAGTTCGTTAGTTACGCCTCTTTCTGTCACTATCGAAAAACCGCAGACCTTTACGCCAACCAAAGAGTCCCAGCGGGAAATACCTCCCTGTGCCTGGAACATGAGACTCGTTGGAGAAATCTCTCGCGCCGCTGTTAATGCAGGGGCCTCGGCATGCGGCAAGAAGTGTGGCTCTTGCATCATCACGGAGCCAGGCAGCGACAACGTTCGAGCGACCACCTCGCCAGTCGAAATCTCCTTTACATTGGTCTGGGGAGCCATGATGTCGTGAGCTTCCGGCAGTAGTATTCTGTTGATTGGTCCGTGAACGAATTCCTCATAAGCCTTGACCACCAGGAACGCATCATCGTTTAACCGAACCTTTCCTTGATCCAGCCAGATCGCGCGTGTGCAAAGTTCCAGTATCTGCGACATGGAATGGGAAACCAGGATCATTGTGCAGCCGGATTTGACCAGTCGCTCAACGCGAAGTTTTGACTTGGCAATGAAATAGGCATCTCCCGCACCCAGCACTTCATCAACAACCAGTATTTCCGGTTTTACTGCCGTCGCAACTGCGAACATGAGACGTGCTTGCATACCAAGCGAATAGACCTTGAGAGGTTGATCAAAAAAGTCGCCGAGTTCGCAGAACTCCTCAATGTCGTGCATCGCTGCTGTTTGATCGGCTGGTGACAGGCCGTTGTACTTAAGTGACATCTCAGCATTTCGACGCCCCGAGTGATCGGGATGGAATCCAGTACCCATTGTCATCAAGGCTTGCACGGTGCCATTCACCTTCACAGTGCCGGTTGTTGGCGTGAAATTCCCGCAAAGCAGTTTGAGCAAAGTGGTCTTGCCGGCACCATTGCGTCCAACCAGACCAACTCTCTCGCCTTTGGCAACGGTGAGCGAAATGTTGTCGAGCGCTACAAATTCCCGAGCCTGATTGAGCTGCTCGACACCCTTCTTTCGAAACCCGAATAAACTACCAAGCGTCGGACGTTGCGGGGAAGTCTCCTGCAATCTGTAGATCTTCGTAGTCTTGTCGAGAACAATCGCAGATTCTTCAGACATGATCAGCGACCGCGTGTTTGAATCGACCAAACCGGTTAAATCCAAAAAAGAACGCGCTCAATGACAAGGCAACCATGCCGCCAAAAATCTGCGCATCCGGCCAGCGGTCGTAACAAATAACGCTCTGGAAGGGTAAGACAAAGTAAGTGAGTGGGTTGATCAGAATGATAAATTTCATTCCTTCCGGAACCATCTCGGGCGTATAGGCAAATGGACTCAGCATGATGAGCATCATGATGATCAAGCCCATCCCATGCTGCACGTCACGCACGACGACGGAGACCAGGGAAAGGAGCCATCCTATCCCGACGACAAAACCAAGCAGAAGCAGCCAGAACAAAGGTACTGCAACTACCGCAAGCCAACCGGTTCGTCCCAATATCGCTCCAAGTATCAATGTTGCAACCAGACCGATCATCGGTGGAGCCTGTGCAGCCAACGCAGCACGCACTGGAATGAGTTCCATCGGAAAGGTCGTGTTGATCAAGAGGGCTTTATGGGACAGCAGCCCTGCAGCCGCGTTGGTGACTCCGTCATTGAAGATAAAGAGCGGCACCAGCCCTGAAAACACCATGAGCACGTATTCGAACTCCGTAAGACCAGAGGGTCTGATCTTGAATATGGCGACGTAGAGCACTGCGTATATACACAACTGGGCGAGCGGGAAAAGGACCATCCAGAGGATGCCGAATGCTGAGCCGGCATATCTATTGCGAACATCAGCTGACGCAGTTTCGAAAAGCAAACGCTTGAACCCGGCCAATCGAATCAATTCGGAAAACACTTCAACTCGCGGCTTGCGCCATCATCTTGTCATGTCGACGAATGCACGTCTGGATGAGATCAGAGTTGGCACGAGTCCACGTTACTGTTTCACGGATCCCTGCTTCAATATCAATGCTGGTGACAAATCCCAGGTCCTTTTCAGACTTTTCAGCAGATGCAAATCGTTTGCCTGAGCGATCCCAATCTCGCGCTGGCCGCAGGTCGAGCGGAGTCTTGTTTCCCGTCGCCGCATTGATGGTTTCTGCAAGCGAAAGGATGCTGGTCTCCCTTCCCGTCGCCAGGTTATAAGCTTCACCGGCTACCCCGCGCTCAGCACAAGCAATCAACCCCAGAGCCATGTCGCGTACGTATATGAAATCCCGGCTCGCGTTCCCACCGTTATCAAGCGGCAGCGCTTCACCCTGCAACGACTTCCAGATAAACGTCGGGATCACATTGCGCCAAACGGTATGTACCGTGCCGCGCCATTGGCCCGCGCCCAGAATTTCTCCAGGACCAAAACAATTCGAAAAACGCGCTTTCACAAACGGCAACTTGTACCGCTGAAAGTAATAGTTACCATACAGCTCACCAATGAGTTTCGAAATGGAATAAGGGCTGTCATGGAATAGCGACACAGGTTGGTCCTCCGTGGTAGGCGAAGGATCGTCATATGTTTTTTCCGCTACCGCACAAGCCGCCGCCGCATAGACGACTTTCGTCAAGGAACGCATGCCCTTCAATCGCTCAAAAAGCTTGAGCGAAGTCAGCGTGTTGTTTTCATGATCCGCCATTGGATCAGCAATCGATGACTGATTGCCATGAAAGCAAGCGAGGTGGAATACAAATTGCAGATCGTTTGGCAAAGCAGCGAGAATCGCGTCCGACGTGATGGAGCCGAACACGAAATTCACCCTGGCGTCCAACGGCACATTCGAGGGGTCAGAGGACAGAAAGTTGTCGACGATCGTCACCCGTGATACGCCTTGTCCAAGCAACTCAAGGACCAGATTGCTGCCGATGAAGCCAGCGCCGCCTACGACCAACACATTTGCCCCGCGCATCGAATACACATCACCCCCTATTTACGTGTGCCAGACAAAGCCAAGCGCGTTCTGGATCTAGGCTTTCAGATGACTGTAGATTGCCGTCACCCCATGGGCGTCGTACCACGTGAGCATTCTGCGAATGGTCTCCTTGAAGCCTACTTGCGCCGACCAACCGAGATCCTTGGTGGTCGCTGTCGGATCCAGTACGACTACTGGTACGTCATCGGCACCTACCGGGACTACAGGCACCGGCTTGGCTGGCGTGATGCCAAGGTAAGCGACGACTTCATCAAATACTTCCTTGATCGAGTGCCCTTCACCGGTCGACACGTTGTACACACCCGTGACGCCGCTATCGGGCAACACCCTATCAACAATCGCAACGAAATCGCTCATGTCCAGAAAGTCGCGCACTGAGTCCGAGCAGAAGCAGTCTTTGCCTTGTTTCAGCCGCTGATAGAACGTTGGAATCGGACCTATCGCCAGACGCGGACCCGTAACATTTGCCAGCCGAAGCGAGACCGCTGGTAGTCCGGACATCATTATGTACTTCTCACCGGCAGCTTTGGAGATACCGTAACTCGTGAACGGTGAAACAGGCGCCGTGATCGGAATAGGTACGGAGTCCGGGCGTCCGTAACAGAGCGCAGTCTGGAAGTGAAGGAGACGAGGAGATCCGTGGCGTTGACACGCCTTCACAACGTTTATCGTGCCTTGAACGTTGGTGCTGGCGTCCTCTGCCCAGTTGTCCGGATCCTTGTAAGCCGCAGCAGAATGAACCACCCATTCCGGCTTGAATGTTGAAAACAACCGCTCCACCTGTTCAACGTCGGTGATGCTGCCTTCAACGACAGTTAGACCCATGTGGTCCGGAAGCGAGCCGCGATGCCCCGTAACAAAGTTGTCAACCACCAGAATTTCATGACCCATCGGCAGCCAATGGTCCACCAGACTGGTGCCGAGGCAACCTGCCCCACCCGTGATCAGTATCCGCATACGTCTAATTCAACCTGGGAAGTTCGAAATTACTAATCGTGCTTCAGGTGCGTATAGCCACCGTGCACACCATGTTCGTTGTAATAGTCCACTGCCGCTTTGCACAGATCTGCGAGCGGCGTGAATTCGATGGTGCCAAAATCATGAAAGGTCCGTGAAGGATCAAGCAGGATGGATGGCGCGTCATCCGGAGCCAATTCGCGAATTTCAGGTTGCGGATACTCGTTGATTCCTAAGGCCGTCACCAACGCATCGTAGAGTTCCTTGATGGAAATATCCGCGCCGGTAGAAAAGTGATATGCGCCATGACCCGTCCCGTCAAGTGCTCGTACGACCTGCTTTGCAAGATCGCTGACATAAACGAAGTCACGTCGTGCTTTGGTTACGAAGCATCGCTTGCCCTGTACGAGCCGCTCATAAAATATCGGTAAAGGACCACTGACACAGCGCGGACCAATCACATTGGCCAACCGGAAGGTCACGTAATCGAGCCCCGACAGCCTGAGGAACTCTTCAGTCGTGGTCTTGGTAATCGAATAGCTTGAGTTGTCGGGATTAATCGGATGTGCCAGCGTGATCGGCTGTTCGATCGGCTTGACCCCATAGGTCAGCGCAGTGTTGAAGTATATGAAACGCTGCACCCCAAGTCGTTTGGCGGCATGGATGAGATTGGCACCACCGACCGAATTCACCAGCGCATCGTTGTACCAATCGTCCGGGTCCTTGTAGGACGCAGCACAATGCACCACAACATCCGGCTTGAACTCATCAAACACACTGTCGACGAGCTCTTTGATGGCAATGCTGCCTCGCACATTCCGTAGACGAGTCTGATCAGGGAGATGAATTGCCCGGCCAGTCGCCAGGTTATCCAGGTTGAGTACCTCATCGCCCCTTGCGAGCAACCGTTCTCCAACGTGTGAACCGATCTGTCCGCTACCCCCTGCAATCAACGTGCGCATGTCTCTTGCCCGTCCCTTGGAAAATGAGGCCGGATTCTAGAGACGCGTGGCCTATTGCACAACGTCAGGCAGCCCAGAGGGATTCAGCCAGCGCCGAATCATGTACGTCATGAAACTGTTTTTGCCAGAGTTCGAGGCAAAGGAAAGCCCACACATTCCGACCGAATTGACTCTCAGCACTGATCACTTGCTCAAGATCGAAGCCAGGCGAGAGGTAGAACCGATCACGAGCACCAGC
>JANNBJ010000083.1:0-22711 GCA_031385325.1 Gammaproteobacteria bacterium
CTTCCTTCGCAAAGCTGACCGTTCTCAGGTCCTTGAACTATAGCCCGGTGAATGCGAAAGAAAAAGTCCTTCGTTTATGTGTATTTAGCCAGTAGTGCTGAGAACTATTCTTCGCCAGGGAGCCTGCTCAAAAACAAAATCAATCGACTGTGGAGACGTATGAGTCCAGTAGTTGTCGGGCTTGTTCTATCCATCGTTCTCGTCGAATACGCGAAGCAAGCGAAAATAGCGTGGAAGCTGGATCATCCAGTAGATCGGCGGTGATCAAAGCGAGGCTTGCGACACTGTCTATGCCTGCTTCCACGAGCCGGTTTCGGGTCTTGAAGCCGACACCACGAATCTGCATCAAATCAGGGGGGATCCGCTCGGCCGGTGGTTTCAAAGCCTGGGTTCGCACATCTAGCGCTTCATTGGGCAAACTGGCTGGCGTGGATTCCCGCGCGCGTCGAAACGCCAGAAGCTCGCCGTTGGCACGAGAAAACTGATGTGTCAGAACTTCCACAGTTTCAGCCAGCATTCGATTTCGGATTTCCAGGGAGCCAAGTTCTTTTTTCAGACGCAGCGACTCAAACCGCAACGCAACGACTTCCTCGTCGAACTCAGGTCGGCCCATCGACGTTGCAGGAGTCCCGGTCGTGTCGCTGATCTGTTCGAATCTTTCCTGCTGTTCGGCAAGCGCCTTTCGCAGCTGACGATTCAACTGTTCCGACGCAGCCAGGGCATCACTGCGATTGCGCAGCAGTTCGGTGATTTTAGGCACCCGCTGCTGCCACTTCGCGATCTCACCACGCAACATGGCCAGTTCATTTTCTGCTGCAGAATGCTTATGGAAGGCGTCCGCCATACCCGAACTCAATGAATCTATCGGGCCGAACATAACCGAGCGGGATCGGTGAAACCGTGCGGTCAGTGGCATTTCCGTTCCGGCCTTGAATTCCCTTTTCCCAACCATATATCGTCTTCGGTGCACACCATCCGACTGGAGTATCCGGAACATGCGCGTAGTCCTCTTTCTGCTGACCAACCTGGCCGTTGTCCTGATCGCCAGTGTCACTTTCCGATTGCTTGGCTTTGAATCGATCCTGCAGGCCAACGGAATAGATCTGAATCTGCAGGCGCTCCTGGTTTTTTGTGCGCTGATCGGTTTTGGAGGCGCATTCATATCGCTACTGATTTCGAAGTGGATGGCCAAACGTGGAACTGGCGCTCAGGTCATCGAAACGCCACGCAACGACACCGAGCGCTGGCTGCTCGCAACCGTTGAACGGCAGGCCAAGGCAGCAGGAATCGGCATGCCGGAAGTGGCGATTTTCCCCTCCAACCAACCAAACGCATTCGCGACCGGCGCCAGCCGTAACAGCGCATTGGTCGCGGTAAGCACTGGCCTGCTCGATCACATGAGCCGTGCTGAAGTTGAAGCGGTACTCGGCCACGAAATCGGGCACGTCGCCAATGGCGACATGGTGACGCTGACGCTCATCCAGGGCGTGGTGAACACATTCGTCATGTTCTTCGCACGAATCATCGGGCACTTTGTCGATCGTGTGATCCTCAAGAATGAGAACGGTCACGGCTTGGGGTACTTTGTATCTTCAATCGTCGCCGAACTGGTACTCGGTATTCTTGCCTCCATGATCGTTGCCTGGTTCTCGCGTCGCCGCGAATTCCGCGCCGACGTCGCAGGCGCCACACTGTCCAGCCGACCGGCCATGATCTCGGCACTGCAGCGGTTGCAAATCGCCTCGGGTCAGCCATCCGTGCTGCCAGAATCCATGACCGCATTTGGAATTTCTGGCGGATTGCAGGCGGGATTCCGTGCACTCTTTTCGTCTCACCCCCCACTGGAAGTACGCATTCAGTCACTTCGCGACACCGCTTGACACCAGCGGTCCGTGACTGCGGATAATCTCCGCAGTCACTTGTCGCCAATTCGCCGGGAAATCTCATCATGCGCAAGCGCCCCACCTGGCCTGCCGGTCAGGTTGTGCTGGTCGAGCACACCTCGTCGCTGCTCGAAGGCAACCCACTGGGCGATCCCGCCACTCGAACGTTTCCGGTCTGGCTGCCGCCGGGCTATCGGACCGATGGGAAAAAACGCTACCCGGTGTTGTTCGATCTGACGGGCTATACGGGCTCTGGCCCATCCCATGTCGCATGGAAAGCTTTTGACGAAAACGTTCCCGAGCAGCTCGCCAGACTCACCAAAGAGAAAAAGATCGGTCCCGTCATCGTCGTCTTCCCTGATTGTTTCACTTCACTGGGTGGAAACCAGTACATCAATTCGAGCGCCATCGGCGCATACGCCGACTACCTCACCCGCGAACTCATTACATTTATTGACAAGTCTTTCAACACAAATCCGGATCGAGACCACCGTGGTTGTTTTGGCAAGTCATCTGGGGGTTATGGCGCCATCGTGCATGGCATGAAATACGCCAGATACTGGGGCGCTGTTGCAGATCACTCTGGGGATGCCTTCTTCGATTTCTGCTATCGCGCCGAGTGGCCGACCGCACTTGATGTGCTGGCCAAACATCGCGAGCCAGCGCAAAAACCCGGCCCGTATCGGCTGCCAAAACAGGCGTCCCGAGCAATGCCTGGATTGGACGATGGGCGAGCACACCGCTTCCTGGAACACATCTGGAAAAAACCCAGGCCTTCGGGCAACGAGGTGATGGCGCTCATGATGCTCTGCATGGCCGCCACGTATGATCCAAACCCTGACGCGCCGAATGGTTTCCATCTGCCGTTCGACCTCGAGACGGGTGAACTCATAACCACCCGCTGGCGCCAATGGCTCAAGCACGATCCGGTCCATATGGTGCAGCGTTACGCGAAGAACCTGCAGTCACTGAAAGGCATCTTCATCGATTGCGGCTGGCATGATCAGTACCACCTGCACTATGGTGCACGTCAACTGTCCCGTGAACTGAGTCGGCACGGGATTACCCACACTTACGAGGAATTCCCGGACTCGCACTCCGGCATCGACTACCGGATGGATGCAAGCCTGCCATTTCTCTATCGCCACCTGCACTGAACGGAGTTTTAGCCATGACCCCGCGAACCGCCTTGCTGATCGCACTGTCCTTTGTGTTCTGTTCCGTTCACGCAATGGAAGTGGAGGATCACTTCGCCACCAACGACGGCGTGAAGATTCACTATGTGACCACCGGCGCTGCGAATGGTGAGCGACCACTGGTGGTGATGATCCATGGATTTCCTGATTTCTGGTACACGTGGCGTGATCAGATGGAAACACTGGCACCACACTTTCGCGTCGCAGCGATCGACCAGCGCGGTTACAACAAGAGTGATCAGCCGATTGGCGTGGCTGCGTATGCAATGCCAAATCTGGTGGCTGATGTCGCCGCGGTGATTGCCGCAGAGGGCGCCAAATCTGCCATCGTTGTGGGGCATGACTGGGGTGGCGCTGTCGCGTGGAACGTTGCCATGTCTCGGCCGGATCTGGTGAGCCATCTGATCATCCTCAACCTGCCACATCCGCGAGGTCTCGCGCGAGAACTTGCGACCAACAAGGCACAGCAATCGAACAGCGCATATGCCTTCCGATTCCAACAACCCGATGCACACAAAGGCCTGACTGCAGAAGGCCTTGCCGGTTGGGTCAACGATGCGGAAGCGAAAAAGATCTACGTCGAAGCGTTTTCACGCAGCAGCTTTGAAGGCATGTTGAACTTCTACAAGGCCAACTATCCACGTCCACCTGTCGAAGGTCAGGCGCCCACTACGGCGCCGGAGATACCGAAGATCGCCATGCCAGTGCTGATGTTCCATGGCCTTGACGATCAGGCTCTGCTGCCTGCCGCGCTGAACAACACCTGGGAATGGCTGGACAAGGATCTGACACTGGTCACTGTACCTGGCGCGGGACACTTTGTTCAGCAGGACGCGAGCGAGCTGGTATCCAAGACCATGCGCAGCTGGTTACTGCAGCGCCTGCCGTAACATCTCGTCGAGAGAGGTCAGATGAATTCCGAGCCTGGTCGTTGCCGGCTCGGGATCAATCGCATCATCGTGATCAAGCACTTCAAGCATCGCTCGGGTAACCGGCGGCTTGCTCATGAACTTTTCCATGACACCGACGACTGACGCACCAAGCGCAAAAGGCAGGGACAGGACTGTGGTCTGCCTGCCCAGTACCTTTGCCGCGCGCCTTACCAGTGCACGCCGCGACAATGATTCGGGGCCAGCCAGTTGAAGGCGACCATGTGATTGTTGCAATGACGCAAGGATCGCCGCGATGAGATCGCGCGCATGTATCGGCTGCTCCTTGCTCTCCATTCGCAAGCCGACACTGAATGACGACATGGCCCGCCGTTTCAGCGCATAACTCGCGTAATCCCCCGCACCGACGACCATGGGGACCTGCAGGACGGTTACCGGCAATCCACTGTTCAGCAAGATGTCCTCGGCTCGCCCCTTCGAAGCAAGACAGGCGTTGGCATGACCGGCTGAAGACCCAAGTATGCTGACGTAAACAACCATCGGCTTCACCTTGGCCAACGTTGCACCGTCGATCAGCGCCTGACAGGTGGCTTCATGCGCACCGAAATAAGTGTTATCTGGTGTCTCCTTGAGAATGCCCGCCAAATGAACAACAGCGTTCACGTTCGCAAGCGCGCTGCTGAATTCTCCCGAGTGCGAATAATCGAGTTGCCGGACTTCCATACCTCGGCGAGAAGAAATGGACTGTGCGGCCCTCGCAGATCGCACGGCAGCAATGATCTCGACCCCTTCGGGCAATGCAGGGATCAATCGCTGACCGAGGTGTCCGTTCGCGCCAGTAATCAGAACGCGCGACATGAGAGGCTCCATGAAGTTGAGGTACGATTACAGCACGAATACGCCTAGCCCTCGCTCATGCAGAATGTAGTTCGCACCATCATTTTCAGCGGTATCACGATTGTGGCTGCCTGTGGTCCCATGGGTCCTGTTCCTGGCGGTGCCATTGATGGCGAATCCATCCCTGCGCCCCAGAGTTGGGCGGCCAGCGATGCCGTGAAAGTCATCAGTCTGGAAACCAATCCTGAACAACCTTATTCAGTGAATATCTGGGCTGTGGGCATCGACCCATTTCTCTACGTCGGCGCGAGTGACTCTGATTCCACCTGGGCTCAGAACATTCAAGCGGACGATCGGGTTCGTGTTCGCATCGGCGATGCCACTTACGATCTCAAGGGAACCAGACTGGACGATCCAGCGACACAGGCAGTCGTCCGACAGGCATTCATTCGCAAGTATGAAATGGACCCGGAGGACGCCGCTTTCGAAGGAGCCGCTCTCTTCCGGCTGGAACCGCGTTGATCGCGATGCCAATTGCCACGTGGGCTAACGCGCTCACCGCGCTTCGTCTGGGAATCACCTTTCCACTCACGTGGTGCCTCATCGAAAACGAGTGGTTGATAGCGGCTGTGCTCTTCACCGTCGCCGTGCTCACCGACTATTTTGACGGACCATTGGCAAGGCGTTACGGACAGGCGACACCGTTCGGCGGATTTGCAGATCACGCGACCGATGCCGTGTTCGTCACCAGCGCGTGCAGCGCACTGGCCATGGCTAACTACATTCCGGTCTATCTGCCATGCATCATCCCTGTAGCCTTCCTTCAATACACTTTCGATTCCAGAGTACTGAAAGGTCAATCACTGCGGCCTAACCCGCTGGGGCGCATCAACGGGATCGCCTACTACGTGGTTCCGGGCGTCGTCATTGGCGGCCACGTTCTGTCGATCTGGAATTATCTTGCCGCTGCAACTGTCGCATTCACCTGGCTACTCATCGTGAGCACGCTCGTGTCGATGGCGCTAAGGGCTCGGAACTATCTCGGCAGTTCGTTCGGCAACTCGACACACTGAGCCTCAGCCAAACAGTTCCTTGTTGGCCTTGGGCAGAAACAACACACCGATTGTCGCGTTGAACAGTACAAAGAAGGTATGCATCACGATGCTGAAGACACCGACTTCCGGATAGGCCGGAAACAACACAGTCCACATCATCAGCGCACCAGCATGGAATGGCAGTGGTAACGCCGCCGCGAGGAAGATGACAGGCAGGAAGGCCAGCATCTGTGCGAAGTTCACGTCGACGTTGAAGAGCGCCAATGATGTTGTATAAACAATGATCGCGCCGATCAGATTGGGTGCTTTGAACAGGATAATCAGCAGATAGTGGATCGGCTTCGCTCGACGAAACGCCACCAGCAAGGGCTTGTCGCGAAAAGTGCTGTTTTTGAAAATGGCTCCAGAAAAGTACGCGATGAGCAGTGGCAAGAGTATCGCTGCGCCAATCAATACTGAAGGCAGAATCTGATCGAGTGGTAATTCGATGGAGGCAGCTTCCACCACGCCGAAGAAGAGAACAACACCAACCGAAGAAAACACCAGCAGCTGATAGATCTCCATCAACCCGAGCATGATCATGCTCGACAGCGCTTCCCAACCGGGCACCTGATGACGTTTCAACAGATATAGCGTCATCGCCCCCTTACCAACCTGTTCGTTCACCAGCGACAGAATGTAGGCACTGGCCCTGATCGGCAGGATATCCGTGAGTTTGAGCGCAGGCGCATTGAACCACTTCACGACCCGCCAGGTGACATGCGAGTCGACGAGAAAAAAGAACACCGAATAGGGGATCATCAACGCAAGCCATGCGAGCCAGTTCGCCTCGCCAAAAAACCGGACCAGATAATCACCAACACTGAGCGAGTCGCGGGCTGCCGCTGCCACCAATCGGCCGTACACCAGGTAGAAACAACCGATCGTGAGCAGCCAGGTGGCAATACGAAACAGCCAGTTCGTTCGCGCCGGGCCGGTGTCTGAAGCCTCGCTTGGTGAATCGTTGGTACTCATGCAGATCGACCAGCCAGTTGATACGCCATCGCCTTGAACTCATGGCTGAATGGGTGCCAGAAGCCAGGCATGCGCTGCGTCATGCACATCCCGGTGATCCCGGCATTGGGCGCCATCCATGAATGGGTACCAGCCATACCGCCCCAGTGATACTCATCTTTCGCCATGGCGGGTTCGCTCTCGCTCACCGAGGATTTCAGCGCAAAGCCGAGGCCAAAGACCGTCCCGGGCATCGCCCACATCGGGAAGGCGACCTGCACTCCAGGGGCTAATTGATTCGTGCGCATGAGTCTGAGGGTGTCCGGTTTGAGAATGGTGACGCCATTCCAGCTGCCCCCATTGACGATCATGCGAATGAAAGCCAGATAGTCCTGCACCGTCGAAACCAGACCACCACCACCGCTCAGCATGCGGCGAGGCCGACTGTATGGACCGGTCAGGGGATCCTCGGCGCGGTTCATACCCGGCTCCATCGGGTCGAAGAGGTTGGCTGGCGCATACATGGTGACCAAGCGGTCCAGCTTCTCCGGTGGCACATGGAACCCGGTGTCGATCATGCCAAGCGGCTTGAAGATGTGATCCTGCAAATAGGTGTCGAAACGTTTTCCTGACAGCACTTCCACTACGCGCGCCGTGACATCGGTGGCAAAGCTGTAACGCCAGCTCGTCCCCGGTTCAAAAGCCAATGGCAACACTGCGAGTTTTGCGCATAACTCTTCAAGCGTTGGCTCATCGCCGCCCAACGCGTTGATCTTGGCTACAATGTACGACTTGTCGATGACGGAGCCTGGCTCAATGAATCCATAGGAAAGCCCGGCACTGTGGCTGAGGATGTGCCGCATACGGATCGGTTCACGGGCAGGAACCACGTGGGTGGCTTCAGTGGCATCAGGCAGGAGTACCTGCAGGTCCGCAAATTCCGGCAACACCGTCGATAGCGGATCGTCGAGTTTGAAACGACCCTGTTCGAACAACTGCATGGCAGCAACAGAGGTGACGATCTTCGTATTGGAGTACATCCGGTAGATGGCGTCGTCCCGCAGTGGCAGCCTGCTTTCAATATCCATGAATCCGAAGGTCTTGAAGTCCAGGACGTCCGTCCCTCTCATGACAAGACTATTCACGCACGACAGGATCCCTTGGTCGACGTACCAGGCCATTCGCTGGTGAAGTGAGGAAAAATCGATATCGTGCGTAATCGTCGCAATGCGGGTAATGATGGCCTCTCCGGAATCAGGATGGTCGCAAGATACCATCCCATACGCCGCGGCTGCATCAATCGAAGCACGGCATTGGATGCGCCGTATCAATCCGAGTTCTTTTGAACACCCATCGTTGGAGGTTGCGGCTGCTCGCCATCAGCACGGGCAGCGATACGCGCGTAAATTTCCTCTCGGTGCACCGCAACCGACTTTGGTGCCTTGATGCCAAGACGAACCTGGTTGCCATTGACGGCAACCACAAAGATCTCCACCTCGTCCCCAATTCTGATGGCCTCTCCTGGTCGTCGCGTCAGAATGAGCATGTTCTCTCCCTTGTTCGCGTAGCCGTTATTCGCTTTGCCACTTTTTGTCTTGGCGTGGTCCGTCCCGCCTTCCCCGTCCGCTCGTTGTCCGGCGGATTTTGAGGCAGTATACCTGCGCGTGTGTTGGTTCATACATGGGCGTATGAGCGGTTTGTCTTCTTGCGTAGGCGCACTGTAGACGTTGTCCGATCAAGCCTGAAAACTTCGGTGTCCACCCCACAAGTTACTGCTGATCTACGCAATCAACCGGAGAATTCCTGGTAATGAACAAGCCGCCGGTCATCGACTGTGACATGCATGTGCTCGAACCCGCTGACTTGTGGCAGAACTACCTGGAGCCTCGATTTCGCGACCGCGCCATTCGTATCGAGGTCAACGATCATGGCAAGGAGCAACTCATCATCGGAGAGGAGATCGTCTTGCCTGGCGGTCTCGCAGGTCTTGGTGGCATTGAACACAATCGCGTGGATTTGTTTACCGGCAATCTGACGTATGCAGATGGTTCACCAAAAGCCAGCTACGATCCGGCCGCCCGCGCCGCACTGCAGGATTCCTGGGGCGTCGACGCGGGAGTGACTTTCCCGACCATCGGCATACTTCCGTTCCCAACTGCCGATCAGGACCTCGCGTCGGCTTATTGTCGCGCCTACAACACCTGGGCCGCAGAATTTGCGCAGAGCATTCCGGGCAGAGTCATACCCATCGCGACCGTCAATTGGCGCGATGTTCCCGAGGCAACAAAGGAGCTTGAGCGCTGCCTTCAACTCGGGTTCAAAGGCCTCTTCGTGCCACCGGAAACCATCGACGGCAAGAGTCCAAGTCATTCCGACTTCAATCCACTGTGGCAACGGCTCACCGATGCGGATCTGCCAGGTTGCCTGCACGTGATCGTTCGCTTTTCCGGCGCTGCGTCCCCTTTTGCAGGTTGGCGGGAAGCAGCACCTGCGCCGGGTACGCTGTTCGGGTTTGGCCTCGGCGCTACCGGTCAGTTGATGCCAGCAATCGCGGCGATGGTGGTCGACGGATTCTTCGATCGGTTCCCTCGCCAAAAGCTGGTGAGTGTCGAAGCCGGATGTGGCTTCGCTGCGTACCTGATGGACCGGCTCGATGAAAAGTGGGAAGTCATGGCTGCTCTTGGCAATCCTCTCAAGTACAAACCGAGCGAGTACTTCAGGCGCAACTGTTACTTCGTTGCAGAGCCCGAAGAGCGAACGATTGGTGCGATGCTCGATCTGGTTGGCGAAGACAATATTGTCTGGGGCTCCGACTACCCGCACATCGACGCCAACATCAAGGCACCGGAGTTGATTCGTCAGAGCATAGCTGGCCTCAGCAGGGATCACCGAACACGAATTCTGGGAACCAACGCAGCAAAACTCTTCCAATATTCCTGATTTACAAACCGGCCTGCAGTTCAGGCACAAGTGTTGTGCTAGGTTTGCCGAACCTGCCGGGTAGTCAATTAATTCATGAATCGAATCACATTCCTCGCGATCGTTCTGAGCACCGCAATCTTTGGTCAAGCGGCAGCGGCTTCAACTGAAGTCTATATCGACGGCTCGCTGTGGAGTGACTGCGCCGGAACCTACGATCCTATTGCGCGAAAGTGCGGTGGCGGCGCGGCGACGGCATTGGCTTCGATTGAGTCAGCCACGCAATCCGCCAAACCCGGCATGGTCTTTGTGCTTCGTGGCGGGGACTACAAGGAGGTCCTTCACCTCACCGTATCAGGCACGGCTGCAGCGCCGATTGCCTACCGGGCCAAAGCCGGCGAGAAGGTGTCCATCCGCGACATCGACTCAATGGACGAAGGCGAGGACTACGGACCAATCTGGCTCGACAACGTGAGCTATAACGAAGTCAGTGGCATTCGGGTTACCGAATCAGCGGGTTTCCTGCGCGCTATCAACTCGCATCACAACACCATTCGTGACAATGACTTCGACACCTCCTATCTCTATCCATCACTCAGCAAGCGAGGAGGCCTCTATTTCGGGTTCAGCAACTACAACAAGATTCTCAACAACACGATCCGTCGAGGCACTGACAGCATGGCGCTGGTCCATTCAGACTACAACGTTGTTCAGGGCAATCGGTTTGAAGAAAGTGGACATGAGCTTCTGACGATCAAGTGCAGCTCCGGCAACGTAGTGAGGAGCAATCGCTTTCGCAATCCTCAACAGAAGATGATGGCCGTGTTCGATTGTGAAGCGGCAACCTCGGCGTGGGTCGGGAACGGCTCATTTGCGCAGAACAAGGACATCCTGGACCGCAGCCACCGCAACCTGATCGAACAGAATGTCTTTGCAGAAGCGGTGTCCTACTACAGCACCTCTGGCGGCAATGGCATTCAATACGCAGGGCAACAAGGCATCATCCGCCACAACGTCTTCCACAGTGCAAACGTTGGGCTCGGGATGACACGCTATGAGCCCGAGGCGCAGTACAACCGCGGGAATCGCGTCTATCACAATGTCTTCCATGACAATCAGTGTGGTGGCATCGCCCTGTTTGGCGCGAAGTCCAGCAACGACAAGGGCATCGCCGACAACAAGTACGCCAATAACATCCTGTGGGACAACAAAGGCTGGGCGCCAGAGGGAAATTGCCAGGGTGTCAGTGCCGGGCAAGTGGTGTATCGCGACTCCTTCATCGGTCACCTTTTCATAGGCAACGCTTTGGGCAGCCCACTGGGCAGTGAAGTTCTGCATAACGAATTTGGCGCTGCAGAGGAGGTCAACGGGTATGCATCCAAAGGGCAGTTTCAGAACACCGTGATCGGCGACCCCGGCTTCATCGACGCATCGAAGCACAACTACGCGCTGAGGCCTGACAGCCAGGTGATCGATCGCGGTGTGCCGCTTGCCCACATTACCTCGGCCGATGGCACCGGAGCACAGCTGGAACTGGATGACGCCTCATGGTTTTTTGACGGCAACGGTATCGACGGCGAAGAAGGTGACTGGATCCAGATCGAAGGCCATCCAACACCCGCACAAATTACAGGGATTGACCTCGATACGAACACCATCCACCTGAACATCCCGGTGAGCTGGACAAAAGGTGCAGGCCTCAGCCTGCCCTGGCATGGGGCAGCACCGGACCCTGGTGCAAAAGAGTTTCTACCCAGTCGCTGATCCCGACTGCAGATCAGCCATCGGCATCATTCAACTGCCGGGTGCCTGCGACTTCTCCACACTCTGCATCGCCTTGAGCGCAGTGGCGACCATACCGGCGACATCGCTGACGTTGGCCGGAATGATCATGGTGTTGCTCGCCTGGGCAATACGCCCGAACTCCTTTACCCACTGCTCGGCCACACGAAGATTGACCGCCAGCTGACCGCCTGGGTCGTTGATCGCGTTCGCGACCTCACGTAACCCCTGCGCCGTTGCGACGGCAATCAATCGAATCTCTTCGGCCCGACCTTGCGCCTCATTGATCTGCTTCAGCTTCTCGGCTTCAGAGATATTGATCATGCTCTGCTTCTCGCCTTCCGAGACATTGATGCGCGCCTGACGATTACCTTCAGACTCCGCGACAACTGCACGTCGCTCTCGCTCGGCACGCATCTGCTTCTCGAGCGCGTCGCGAACCCCCGACGGCGGCACGATGTCCTTGATTTCATAACGCAGGATCTTCACGCCCCATGGACTTGCTGCGCGGTCAACCGCTGACACCACTTGTCCGTTGATCGTTTCACGCGCTTCAAACGTCTGCTCCAGTTCGATCTTGCCAACCTCCGAACGCAAGGTGGTTTGTGCCAGCTGCGCTGTGGCGAACATGTAGTTGCCGATACCGTAACTGGCAGCGCGAGCATCCACCACTTGCATGAACAGGATGCCATCCACTGATACCGAGATGTTGTCCTTGGTGATACACGTTTGCGACGGCACATCGATCGCCTGTTCCTTCAAGGTGTGCTTGTAGGCAATGCGATCAATGAAGGGAATCAGGATATGGAAACCGGCATCAAGAATCCGCGAGAACTTACCCAGGCGCTCAATGACAAATTGTTCGCGCTGCGGAACAACTCGCGCCGTCTTGTACAACGCGACCACCACAAAAAACAGAAACAGAAACAGAAAGATCGCACCAAAGTCCATTACGTTTGCTCCTTTGTCAGCGGTGATTCACTCGACGACTTCAATCTGAAGCGTGGTGCCATCGCGTCCGGTAATTTTCACCAGTTGCCCTGCAGGCAACCCTACCTTGTCGCACCGTGCTTGCCATGCGCTCCCACGGTAGTCGACACGGCCACGACCCAGATCCGTGGCGCCGAAGCCGTCAATGATCCGCGCATCGAAGCCTATGAAGTCATCGTCCACACCCGCATCGGCAACATTTCCTTGCAACAACCGTTGAAAGCGCGAACGCAGACCGAACAACAGACCCAGCGAGACTATCGTGAAGAGCAGGTACTGCAGGCCACCATCGGACGGAAGCCCTAACCAGATGGCGATGCCTGTAACAATCGCGCCCGCGCCAAAGAAGACAACCACAAAACTGTTCAGAAAAAGCTCGGCAATCGTTACTGCAAAGCCCAACACGATCCACCACAACGCGACACTCATGCCGTCATCTCCTGGTCTCAACGAATCAAGGCATTAAAATCAGTCTTGCACAATCCGCTTCATGAGCTGAGTCAGCACTTCGGACCCTCGCACGACGTTTTCTATCGAGACCCGCTCGTTGTTGCCATGCACACCTCGCATCTCTTCGGGCACAAACACAAATGGCGAGTAGCCATACGCTGTCATACCTCGATCGCGAAAGAAATGACTGTCTGTGAATCCACCGGCTACTGTGGGTATCACCTGCGCAGAAAAAGCAGCCTGGCTTTCGGCTTCGATGGCCCGATACACCTCATTGCCAGTCCGACTGATTGCCGGCGTAAAGCTCATGAGCGTTTCGATCTGCACATTCTCGTCGCTGACGATGGCCGTGAGATCGGCGATGAATGCCTGCGGGTCCTGGTCTGGAAGCAACCGGCAATCCAGTTCTGCACTCGCCTGCGGTGGCACGACGTTGATTTTCGACGAGCCTTCGAGGCGCGTGACAGAGCAGGTATTGCGCAACAACGCGTGAGTGCCGGGATCCTCAAGCTGGGTACGCAACATGAAGTCGGGGTCCTTGATGGACACCGCCGGGTTCGCAAATTGCGCCTGGCGTTCGTCCTTCTGAAACGGTGCAACCGCTTCGAGCATCGCTTCGACTTCCGGAATCAGACGAGGTGGGAATTTCGTCTCGGCGATTCTCTGCGTGGCCCGCACCAGCCGGGTAACAGACGTCTCCGGTTGCGGTGCGGAACCATGTCCGGGACGGCCAAACGCGGTAATGCGCAACCACAGTGGGACTTTCTGCGTGATCTCGACCATCACCACAACCTGCTCGCCGAACTGTCGCCCTGCTCCCCCTTCGTTGAGCACGTAGCCGACGTTGGCGAACTTGTCTGCATGCGTTTCGAGTAACCAGCCAGCACCAAAGGCGCCGCCGGCCTCTTCATCTGCCGTGGCAACAAACCAGATATCTCGATTAAGGGGCTTGTCTGACCTCGCCAGCGCCAGAAACGCCTCCAGCTGAGCAATCGCGATGCCTTTCATGTCGATCGCACCACGACCGTAGACGTAACCATCGCGCACTTCGCCGGACAGCGGCTCGGTATTCCAGAACGATCGCTCCGCCGGAACCACATCAATGTGGTTAAGCAACATGATCCCGGGCTTGTCACCACCCTTGAGCACAGCCCAGAGATTGCCTCGCCCGGGCGCTGATTCACCGGTTTCATAAGCGATGCCAGCCTCGTCGAGAATTTTTGCCAGGAATGCGACGCCGCGTGACTCGTTGCCCGGCGGATTGACCGTATCAATCTGCAGATAGTTCGACAGGCGCTGGACAGCTTCGGATTCATCCTTCCGGGGCTGATCCGCATGCACCATGGCGCTCATGGTTATCACCAAACCCAAGATCAGTAACCTCACGAACATGCTCCTTCGTCCCGCGCACGCAACCTGGCGTTCGCAATGCGCTGATCTTGCGCAAACGCCTGACCTACAGCTACTTCTTTCACTGCGTTTGGCTCGTTCTGATCTGAGTTTGGCTCGTTCTGATCTGAGTTTGGCTCTTTCTGAACTGCGTTCGGCTCTTTCTGAACTGCGTTCGGCTACGAAAACAACCGCAACGCAGGTACATTCACTCCCCTTGCGGTTTCCAACCGTTTTCCATCTGATCTGAAGGACCCAATCATGCGAATTTCATCCCTGCTCAGTTACGCCGGTGGCTTCAAGGAGACCGTCAAGGAAGTCCAGGTACTGGAGAAGGCCGGCCTCGACGTCGTCTGGGTTCCCGAGGCGTACTCCTTCGACGCACCCAGCGCGATGGGCTATCTGGCATCGATGACCGAACGGGTGACCATTGCCTCTGGCATCCTGCCGATTTACTCGCGTACACCGAGCCTGCTGGCGATGACTGCGGCCGGGATCGACTATCTCTCCGACGGTAGATGCATGCTCGGGCTCGGCGCGTCCGGTCCGCAGGTGATTGAAGGTTTTCACGGGGTTCCCTACGAAGCTCCGGTTGGAAGAATTCGCGAGATCATTGAAATCTGCCGCATGGTATGGCGCCGTGAGAAGGTCCAGCACCTGGGACGCTACTACCAGATTCCGCTGCCGCAGAATCTCGGCACCGGGCTGGGCAAACCGCTGAAGCTGATCAATCACCCGGTCCGGGACGACATACCGATCGCCGTGGCGTCGCTCGGCGACAACAGCGTCGAGATGACAGCGGAACTGGCCGACGCCTGGTTGCCGGCTTTCTATACCGCCGATGCGGCCAAGGTGGTGTGGGGTGGCGCCCTCGCCCGAGGTCAGGCAAAACGGGATCCAACCCGCGCTCCACTTGAGATCTTCGCAGGCGGCGGTGTCGCCATCGGCAAAGGACTCGAACATCTGCGCAATCTGAGCCGGCCACAGCTCGCCCTTTACGTGGGCGGCATGGGTGCCCGCTCGAAGAACTTCTACAACGACATCTTCACCAAGTCCGGTTACGGACACGAAGCGAAGCTCATTCAGGATCTTTATCTTGCCGGCGATAAAAAAGCCGCCGAGGCCGCCATCCCCGACGAATACCTCGCGCGAAACTCGCTCATCGGCGAAGAGAGTTATGTACGTGAGCGAGTGATCGCTCTCAAGGAATCGGGCGTCACAGCGCTGAACGTCGGGTTCTTTGGCAGCAACACCGCAGAACGTGTCGCCAACTGCGAAGCACTGCGCAAGATCGTGGACACCATCTGACCATGAGCGAACCGACCAAAGATCAAACGGCCTGGAAGGCGCTCGCCGCCCAGGAACTCGGCAAGTCGCCTTTGGCTGGCCTCACCTGGCAGAGTCCGGAAGGCATTCCGATCAAGCCGCTCTACACGGTGGCCGACCTGGAAGGCATCGCGCATCTCAACACCTTCCCGGGTCTGGCGCCGTTTGTTCGCGGCCCACGTGCAACGATGTACACCAATCGACCCTGGACGATTCGTCAGTACGCCGGCTTCTCAACCGCAGAAGACTCCAATCGCTTCTACCGCGAGAACCTGGCTGCCGGGCAAAAAGGTCTGTCGGTCGCCTTCGACCTGGCCACACATCGTGGTTTTGATTCGGACCATCCGCGGGTGACCGGCGACGTTGGCATGGCGGGCGTGGCCATCGACTCGGTCGAAGACATGAAGATCCTGTTCAACGGCATCCCGCTCGACGACATGAGCGTGTCGATGACCATGAACGGCGCGGTTCTGCCAGTATTGGCAGGCTATGTCGTTGCTGCCGAGGAGTCGGGGGTTAGTCAGCGCCAACTTTCTGGAACGATTCAGAACGATATCCTGAAAGAGTTCATGGTTCGCAACACGTATATCTATCCACCTGAACCCAGCATGCGGATCGTTGCCGACATCATCGGCTATACCGCCCAGGAGATGCCGCGCTTCAATTCCATCTCGATCTCTGGCTATCACATGCAGGAAGCCGGCGCGAACGCGGTGCAGGAAGTGGCCTTCACCCTCGCCGACGGCATCGAGTACGTTCGGGCCGCCCTGAAAACCGGCCAGGAGATCGACAAGTTCGCCGGCCGCCTCTCGTTCTTTTTCTGCATCGGCATGAACTTCTTCATGGAGATTGCCAAGCTGCGCGCAGCACGCATTCTGTGGCACGACCTGATGTTGCAGTTCAAACCGAAGAACCCGAACTCGCTGATGCTGAGAACACACTGCCAGACCTCGGGTGTGTCGCTGCAGGAACAGGACCCGTACAACAACGTCGTACGCACGACGATAGAAGCAATGGCTGCTGTGCTGGGTGGCACTCAGAGCCTGCACACCAATGCGCTCGACGAAGCCATCGCGCTGCCAACGCCGTTCTCGGCGCGTATCGCGCGCAACACCCAGATCATCCTCGCCGAAGAAAGCCAGATCACGCGAACCGTTGATCCGCTCGGTGGCAGTTACTACATCGAGTCGCTGACCCAGTCGATCGTGCACCACGCCCGCCAGTTGTTCGCCGAGATCGACAGCCTCGGAGGCATGACCAAGGCCGTGATCTCCGGCATGCCCAAACAACGCATCGAAGAAGCCGCCGCACAACGTCAGGCGCGCATCGAACGCGGCGAGGACGTGATTGTCGGCGTCAACAAATACACCTCGGATGGCGACAGTGGCAGCCTCGAAGTACTGGCCGTGGACAACACCAAAGTAAGAGACTCGCAAATCCGCAGACTCGACGAAATAAAGGCCAGCCGAGATAGTAATCGCGTACAAACTACGCTCGATGCGCTGACCGGCGCTGCCAGGAGTGGCAGTGGCAACCTGCTGCAGCTGGCGATTGATGCAAGCCGCGCACGGGCAACCGTCGGTGAGATTTCACTGTCACTGGAAAAAGTTTACGGGCGCCACGAAGCAATCGCCAAGCCTACCAAAGGTGTTTACGCAGCGAGCTACCAGAACGATCCAACCTTCACCAAGGTGCATGACGAGATCCGAGTTTTCACGGACATCGAAGGACAGGCGCCGAGCATCTTCGTTGCGAAGATGGGACAGGACGGTCACGACCGTGGTGCGAAAGTCATCTCCAATGCGTTCGGTGACTTCGGTTTCAACGTGAGCATGGGGCCTCTGTTCCAGACCCCGAAAGAGGCCGCTGCTCAGGCGAAAAAGGAAGGCGTGCATGTGGTTGGCGTGTCCACACTCGCAGGCGGGCACAAGTCACTAGTGCCCGAGATGATCCAGCATCTGAAGGCTGAAGGACTTCAGGACGTCGTTATCGTTGTTGGCGGTGTGATTCCGCGCCAGGACTACCAGGCGCTTTACGATGCGGGCGTTCACGCGATCTTTGGCCCAGGCACCAACATTCCCGATGCCGCAAGCCAGATCCTGAAGCTGATCCCGGGCAAGAATCGGTGAACACGCGCATGGCCGAATTCGCGCCGATGCGGCTAAACTAGCGGCCCAAACGCCTGACAACACAGGCCAATGACCCATAAGCCCGGTGGCGATCAGCCAGACCATCGAGCACTCAACAAGACAACGGAGATCGACCCATGGCCGAACAACTCGCCGACCGCGCTCTCAGCCCGAAAGAAGAAATCGCCGCCCTGGTGGCCCGCTCACGCAAAGCTCAGGAACAAATCGAAAACTACACACAGGAGCAGGTAGACGGCCTGATCCGCGCAATGGTGTGGGCTGTCGCCAAACCGGGCGTCGCCGAGAAGATTGCCCAGTTCACCGTGGACGAAACACAGCTCGGCAACTACGACGGCAAATTCCTCAAGATTTTTCGCAAGACCCGCGCGACGCTGATGGACATCATCAATGACAAGTCTGTCGGCATCATCGAAGAAATTCCGGCGCGCAACATCGTCAAGATCGCCAAACCGATCGGCGTGATCGGCGCACTAGCGCCATCCACCAACCCGGAAGCAACACCTGTCATCAAGGCGATACACGCAGTCAAAGGGCGCAACGCCATCATCGTGGCGCCACACCCGCGCGCCAAACTCACCAACAAGATGATCTGCGACCTGATGCGCGAAGCAATCGTCAAGATGGGCGCACCTGCGGACCTCGTGATCGGTATTGAAACGCCTTCGCTCGATCTGACCAACGAGCTGCTGAAGCAGTGCGATCGCATCCTCGCCACAGGCGGCGGCGCGATGGTCACCGCCGCGTACTCAAGCGGTACACCTGCATTGGGTGTGGGCGTGGGCAACGCGGTTATCACCGTTGATGAAACCGCTGACCTCGACGACGCGGCAGAAAAAATCCGCATTTCCAAGACGCTGGACCTCGCAGCCTCCTGTTCATCCGACAACTCGGTGCTGCTGGTCGACAAGATCTACGACCAGATGCTGGGAAAGTTACAGGCGAAGGGCGGCTACCTGTGCAACGACCTGGAAAAAGCCAAGCTGCAGCGCACGCTGTGGGATGACGAGAACCATCTCAATGTGGCCATCGTCGCGCAACCCGCCGAGAAGATTGCCGCGCTGGCCGGCGTCGATCTGCCTGCAGGCAAGACCTTCTTCATCGTCAAGGAAAGCGGCTTCGGGCCATCACACCCCTTCTCCGGCGAGAAGCTATCTGTCGTGATGGCGCTGTATCACGCAAAGGACATCGACCACGCGATCAAACTGACCAACGACATCCAGTCGTATCAGGGCCAGGGTCACTCCTGTGGCATCTACTCGAACAGCGATGAGAACATCATGAAACTCGCCAACGCCACCAAGACGTCGCGTGTCATGGTGAACCAGCCACAAGCCGCCTCCAACAGTGGCAATCTGTGGAATGGCATGCGTCAGACGTTCTCCCTGGGCTGCGGGTCGTGGGGTGGTAACAGCACCAACCACAATATTTCGTGGCGCGATCTCATCAACGAGACCTGGGTATCCAAGCCGTTGACCAAGACCAAGGAACTGCCAAGCGACGCAGAGCTGTTTGGTGACGTGATCGAAAAGCTCGGCTGATACCAGCTCTGGCGGACCGAAGGGCGCCGTTTGGCGCCCTTTTTGTTTGCGCATCTGCCAACGCGACCACACGTAACGCTCACAACCGATCGAGCGGACTTTTCACACCACCGGGACCGAGGTTCGCCACGTGTGTATAGATCTGTGTGGTCGACAGATCCGAGTGACCTAACAACTCCTGAATGGTGCGGATGTCCTGTCCGGCCTCCAACAGATGGGTTGCAAACGAATGGCGCAAGGTATGACAGCTGGCGCGAACGTTGACGCCGGACCCCCGAACCGCCGTCTTCATGGCTCTCTGAATAACGGATTCATGCAGGTGGTGCCGCTTGATCAAACCATCCAGAGGATCAACGCCTCGCCTCGAAGCGGGAAATACGTACTGCCAACGCCAGTCGCGATCTGCGCCCCCATATTTTCTGGCCAGCGCAAAGGGTAAAGATACGCCACCATAACCGGCCTCCACGTCGTGCTGATGCACACGTTTTGCCTGTTCCAGCTACCGCTCCATCGGCCCGACCAGCGTTTTCGGCAGTATTGTGCGGCGATCCTTGGCACCTTTGGCATGCCGGACCATGAGCTGATTTCGGCTCAACATCACATCCTGCACTCTTAACCGAAGCGCCTCGAGCAACCGCAAACCGCTGCCATACAACAGGCTCGCAACAAGCCATGGAACGTCTTCCAGCAACGAGAGTACCCGCGAGACTTCCTGCTCGGACAACACGATCGGTAAGTGCTGTGGCCGTTTGGCACGCTGAAAATTCTCCATCCACGGCAATTCGATCTTGAGCACTTCCCGATAGAGGAAAAGGATGGCCGACAAAGCCTGGTTCTGCGTGGATGCAGCGCATCGACGTTCAGCAGCCAGATGCGTGAGAAATCTCTCGACATCGTCCGCCCCCAGTTCACGAGGATGACGACCACCCGAGTGCTTGACATAGCGCCGCATCCAGGCGACGTACGACTCTTCAGTGCGATAAGCCAGTACCAACCGACGCATGCGATCTCGAACCGTAGAAAAGAGCCCCTTGGGTTTCTGGTTATCGATCATCCGACCCTCCTGCAGCCTATCTCGAAAAGAAGCCTTGCGTTGCTTCTGATGGATTAGGTTGCGACGATACGCTGCAAACGGACCCAGAAAGGACAGCAGAAGTGGTTGATCTAGAGGGGTTTTTGGCGCCAAGTGCAGGCGAACTTGATCCAGTTAAGCTGTGGGATATGGCCGTGAAGTTGCAGTCGACATCGCGTTGGACGGCATCAGTACGATCTTCCATTCATCGAGCGAAGGAACTTTGATTTTGGTAGGGACGCCAACTTTCGCTGATTGCCGAAGCGCGCTGAAGGCCTCGACAGATGGTTAAAGGAGCATGTAACTGCGGCGCTGTTGGATTTACCGTTGATGAGGACCTCGCAGGCGTTTTCATCTGCCATTGTTCTATCTGCCGTCGATCCACCGGCAGCGCCGGAATCGCGGTGATCATTGTTGAAAACGAGCGGTTTCAATGGACGCACGGCGAAGAGAACATCTCGACTTGGAAGAAGCCTAATGCGGACTGGCAGTGCTGGTTCTGTAAGAATTGTGGTTCTCCCCTACCGGGTGCAAATGACAGTCGTCGCACTTTCATACCGGCAGGATTGATCTCCGACGGAGGCAATGCGTTGCAGGTATTGCACCACATTTGGGTTGATTCAAAGGCAAGTTGGGATGTTATTGGAGACGATGGTAAGCAACATCCAGAGGCATTTCGTGGTTAGCTTCCATCAAGCGGTAATTCGCACCTACGCCGAGACTGTGTTGGTGCTTAGCCGCCCAACAATCAGGTGCACTGGACCGCTCCACTCGTCACGCCTTTTGCTGTCGCAAAAGCCGCGCCGAGTGTTCACGTCCAGTGACCTGCAGCGTTAGGCAGCTGGAGCAAGACTGTGCCTGAAAACTCGAAGGAAGAAAGGAAAGACCCTGAGAGCTGGGATCGTTTAGTAATAGAAGCATATCGAAACGCATTCAGCCCACTTTCCCGAGCTCTCTCCTCGATACTTGGTCTCTGGACGCTCGCATGCATCTTAGGGTGGAAGAGAGCGGATTCTTACTACCAGAGCATTGGAACTCCTTGGCTTACACCAAAGCTTGATGTTTCGGACTTACTTTCTCTCAGCTATTGGCCAACGCTCGCCTTCGCGATGGGTACTCTTTTTGCCTTCACCGATCATGCCGAGAACTACTCCCAGATACGGAAGAGGTCGATCTTCGTTGTTACGGCGGTTGTTATGCTCGGCTACTTGGCCGCGGGGTACTGGTTCCGTCACTCCGGCGATTTCGGGATTTCAGCCAGACTTCAAGCAATGGTGCTGGTTCCATTGGCAATCTTGGTTGGCTCGCATTTCGGTGGTATATCGCTCGCTCTATCACAGAACAACTGGGTATGGACCAGTAGCGAAGTCTGGAGGATTCCATTCTTTGCTTTCACATTTCTCTTGAGTGTAGGAGTGCTTGGCGCAGCCGAAGGGGAACGTGATATCGACATCGATCAATCGAAGCTCGCAAGGGTTTCAGCTAGCGGCGGAGCGGAGGCGAGACTTCTACTGATCGATGGAGGCGTCGCCTATGTCGCCTACCTGCATGCTAAAGAGCCGCCCACAATCGACTTGCTAGAAGCAGAAGATATCTCGTACATCACTAGCACCAACGCGCAGAGGCAGGATAGTGGTAGCCAGAAAGCGGCCATACCTAAAATGCAGTTGCCATGACAATCACTTGTTCTGGTTTAGTCAATCTAACTGGTATAGCGCAGCTGCCTAACCAGCTGCTGCAACGGACCAGATTCGTGTTCACGCCTTTTGCTGTCGCAAAAGGCGCGCCCACTCATCCGGCCGCTGAGCTGCGGCGTTAGGCGAAGGTGGAAAGGTGCCGATGAAACCAGTATTCGTGTTCGTCGATATGCTTGAAGATTTCTTCGCTTCACCGCCGCTGTCGGATCGTAGACTCGACATATGCAGGGCTATCAATGATCTAGCTGAGTTTGCAAGAGAACATGAATATCCGATCGTTTGGATTCGGCAGGAGTTCCAGCCTGATCTTAGCGACGCATATCTCTCAATGCGAGACACTGGCAATCGCATCACGATTAGAGGAACTGGAGGCAGCGATCTGCTTGCGGAGCTCAAGCAGTCTCCCAACGATCGTGAGATCGTAAAAAAGAGGTACAGCGGGTTCTTTGGAACTGGGCTAGCGAAACTCTTGGCTGAGCTCAGTTGCGACAAAATCGTTCTAGGCGGAGTGAATACGCACGCATGCATCCGAGCAACTGCGGTT
>JANNBJ010000084.1:0-4051 GCA_031385325.1 Gammaproteobacteria bacterium
TTCGACACAGAAATTCTCCCCTGATCATCAGCTCCTGTTTTCCCGCTTCGGGGTCATGTTTTTTGATGATCCGACAGCTGCGTTCACCAATTTGCGAACGGCGTTGACCGCCGACGGCCGATTGGTTTTTGCCTGCTGGCAGGCTGCGGCAGCCAATGCCTGGCTGTCGATTGCCGGTCGGGCAGTGCAGCCGTTTCTGCCGCAGAACAAAAATCCACCGCCACCAAACGGCCCGGATCCGTTTGCCTTTGCAGACACCAGTTATGTTGAAGGCATTCTGCAGCAGTCGGGTTTCCGCGATGTCAGTTTCAAGTCACTCACGCCGACGTTGCATCTGGCCGACGATCTGGAGGGTGCCATCGCGTTTCAGACGCGGATCGGACCGCTCTCGCGAGTGCTTGCCGAACTGCAGGGTAACGAGCGCGAGCTGGCGCTGGCAGCAGCGAAGGAAGCGCTGGCGCCCCATGTCGGTCCGATTGGGGTTCGGCTTGGTGCGGCCGCCTGGCTGGTTACCGCCAGAGCAGCCTGACCCGTTTCAGAACGCGGTCGGGAAGCGACGCGCGAGAGAAATTCGCATCCACGCAACACCTGCGACAACCGTCAGTGTCGAACTGATGATGACGGTCGGGCCGAATGGCAGTGCCAGGAAATGGCTGCATGTCTCTGCAACCGCAGCCGCACACAGGCCCACGTAGGAACCGGTGACCAATCTCGCATGTCGTGGCTGCCAGCCTGGTGAACGCTTCCAGGCAGGGGCGAGCCCGGCCAGCAGCGAAGCCAGACTGAAAAGCGCCAGCACGTGAAATGGACCGAAGCGCTGAAACAGTTCATAGATCATCAATGCTGAAGCGTTGACCACCAGCATGCTGGTGACATAGGAGTAACCCATTTTTCGGTGCGCGCGGGTGCCTTTTTTCAGGCTGAGCACCAGTGCGCCTGAGATCAGTGCCGCGAAGGCTGAACCAAGATGGACTGCGCCCAATAGATGTTCTGTCAGATGTTGCCACATGGCCGCAGGGTGGCACTGGTTCGGCAAGTTGTCAGGGCCATGCGACGAAACGGTGCAGGGCGGTTGTGAAACCGCAACAGGGGCGCTGCTGTTTCCAGTCAGGCGCCGCTCTTGGCGTAATCCACTGCCAGCCAATGATCGATCTTCACGCGCACGGTGATCGTGTCGGTGACCCCGTCACGATCCGCATAGGCATCGCCCGCAGTTTTTCCCAGGTACCTTCGAGCCAGCGGCCGAAGTTCCTCCTCCATCAGTGACTGCCGGATGCTGCTGACATGGCCATCGACGGTGACGTAGGCATAGGGTGGAGACTCGTTCTGTACGCAGAATGAGACCGGCAATCCTTCCTTCAGCACCTTGCCCTTGCGCGAATTTGTGCCGGTCATCACCCACAGTTCTCCACCCGGCGTGTATTGGTACCAGACGGGTGCTGACAATGGTGCAGCGCCGTCACGCGGTATGCTGAGTACACCGACATGAAGTGCGGCGAGAAAGCTTTCTTTTTCGGCCTGTGTCATACGTGTCATCGAGGTGGTTCCTGGCGAGTTGGAGACCAGCTTATCGGCTAGCCGACGCAGGCGACAAGCAAAACCATGCTGAAGGTCACTCTGATCAATTCGCTGCAGCAAATCGATCAGAGTCGGAACACTTCGTGTTCCTCGCCCTGTCTTTTGTAAAGAGGCCCTGCGTTTCACGAATGACAAATAGTGGTGAATCCCTGCACCGCGCGAGAAAGTCTGATAGATCAGACTTTCCCTGAAACCTGCCGGCCGAACGGTCAGGCCGGGTTGGACATTCGCCGGCTCACGAAGTACAAGGCCAGGCCTGTCAGGACGATACCCACACCGAATAACCCTTCAATGGGGCGCTCGATCAGGATGAAAACAAGAGTCCAGACGGTCAGCGCGATAAAGAGCAGGGGTGGCAGCGGATACAGCGGTATGCGAAACGGCAGGGAATCAGCCGTTCGTCGACTGCGCAGCACAAACACGCCGAGTACTGTGATCAACGTGTTCAACGACAGCGTGAACCCGGTGAATACCAGCACCGCTTCGAAAGTGCCGGACAGAATCAACGCCATGGTCGTCAGACAAAGTGCAGCGACCGCGACGTAGGGCACGCCGTGGGCGTTTACCCGGGCGAGAAACCGAAGCACGTGGAAGTCTTCGCCGATGACTTTGAGTACGCGGGGACCAGCCAGAATCATTGCACTGGCCGTTGAAATCAACAGGGCCGCCAGCACCAGACTCATGATCTCGCCGCCTTGCTGACCGAATGCATGACTGGCCGCGATATAGCCGATTTCCACCTTGCCGACCATGTCCTCGATCGGGGCCACCGTCAGAAAGACAGTGTTGAGTGCAACGTAGAGCACCAGCACCACCAGTGTTCCCAGCGCCAGAACCCGCGGCAGATGTCGAGCGGGGTTGGTCATTTCACCAGCTATATAGCTGGCCGCATTCCAGCCAGTGTATGCGTAGTTCACGTAGATGAGCGAAACGGCAAAAGCGCTGCTGACCAGCAATCTGCCATCGCCGTCCGTTGGTGTCAGTGGCACGCTTTGGGGATCACTGACCCAGACCATGGCGGAGAGGCAGAAGCCGATGATGACGGCCACTTTAAGACTGGTGAAGATGATCTGCACCGTTGCACTGGCTTGTCTGTTCCAGGCATGAGCGAAAGATGTGGTGATCACCAGCAACAAGGCCGCAAACATCGGCGAAACGGTGGGAAAGACGGCTTGCACATACGCGCCGAAAGTCATGGCGACGAGCGCAGTCGGTGCGGCAAAGCCGATGGTGGCCGAGACCCAGCCTGAGACAAAACCGAGCGAGGGATGAAACAGTTCACCGACGTAGTGGTATTCACCACCGGATTTGGGCATCGCCGCACCAAGCTCGGCATAACAAAGCGCCCCGCACAAGGCGATGACGCCTCCAACCACCCACAGGAGCAGGAGGACCAGTGGTGACTGGATGTCGACCAGCTGAAAGCCGAGGCTGGTGAATACTCCTGTACCCACCATGTTGGCGATGACGATTGCAGTGGCCGCCAGCGGACCAAAACCTCGTTGCCCGACTTCACTCAATCGTAGAACGCCGGTGCAAGCCTGAGGGTTTTTGCCAGCGCCATGTCGTGTTCGATCCACAACGTTGCGCCACTGCTCTTGATGAGATCTTCAACCTTGTCCATCGACTTGAGGGTGGCCGGCGCGTCGGTGTTGAACGACGGTGTTCGTTTCAATTGTCTGCTCACGCGAAAGTGATAGAGATCACCGGACAGGAGAATCGGTCCGGTTCTTTTCAGCCGCACCAGCAATACCTGATGGCCTGGGGTATGGCCAGGTGCGGAGATGATCATGACCTGTCCGTCACCAAAGACATCGTGATCCCCATTCAGCAGTGTTTTCGGGGCTGATGGCAGATCCGGATAGAGGGCAGTATCAAAGATCGGAAACTTGTCCGGATGCAGGAACGCTGCATCGTATTCCGTCTGCTGGATCAGCAGTTGCGACGTGGCGAAAGCGTTGGCACCACCGACATGGTCAAAGTGGAAGTGCGACATCGCCAGCAGGTCGATATCTGCAGGCTGCAGTCCTTGATGAGCGAGCTGGTCAATGATCGATGTCGCGTAACGCATGCGCCCACCACCGGGAACATCCATTTCGCCCTGGCCGGCGACAGACTGCGGCAGGCCGGTATCCCATAACAAACGGCCGCGAGGATGTTCAATGAGATAACACGGAACAATCATTTCGCGGACGTCGGTCTCTTCGTTGGTCAGACCAAATGACGTGACATCATCGAAGCTTAGTTCACCGCAGTTGAAGACGGTCAGTTTCAGGTCGCTCCAGGCAATGCTGGGCAACCAAAGGCAGAGCAGAAAAAATAATCGATGCATGGACAAGCTCCTCTCCTCAGGATATCCACGTTAGCAGTTTTTTTACCGGCAGCGCAGACCGCTTACGCTGCCTGGCGTGGATCAGACGCTGCTTCAGGATTTACGGGAGCGGGCTCGATCACTTCGGGCTCGTCGAGCGTC
>JANNBJ010000108.1:0-1839 GCA_031385325.1 Gammaproteobacteria bacterium
CGGGCCAGATCAATTACGGGCACCTGCAGGTGACGTTCGCGGACGGATCTGTTGGCTGGTACGAAGCCGGCTGGGGTCCGATGATGAGCGAGACGGCGTTTTTCGTGAAGGACGTGATCGGCCCCAAGGGCTCGGTGTCGATCGTCATGGCCGAGACGGCGGGCAACGTGAAGTCCGACGACATCAACGCCCATACCAAGACCAACCAGATTCTCTGGCATCACGCCGACATGAAAACGCCCGATACCCGCATCGACATGAGCGACGAGCCCAGCCACGACGATCTCTGCGAGCGCGAGCAGCGCTACCTGCTGAAAGCCATCCGCGAGGACCTCGATCTTACCGAGCACATGAACGATGGCGTCAAGAGCCTCAAGATCGTGCTGGCCGCCGACCGCTCGATCCACGAGGGCCAGGTGGTGATGCTGGAGTAGTGGTTGCGGTTTTTCTGCCTGTCATCGCCGGACTTGTTCCGGCAACCTATGGTGCAACAAACTCGAGCGTTTCAATCCGTTGAGCGGTGGGTAACCGGAACAAGTCCGGCGATGACAGTTCTGGCGTTAAGGCTTCCGCGCCGTGCAAACTCGAGAGGATTGGTGCGCCCGACAGGATGAAACTGGGCACCGCTATGTCATTGTAGGTGCTCTCTAATTTTTGGCTGCGCAATAAAATCCGACTCGGCTAAGATTGCCGAAACCTTGAGACGCGCATGAGTGCAATCTGGCGACGTACGATTGTTAATTGGAAGGAGCCGCAGTCCACTTGGGCATCGGTCACTTCTCTTTGGCTCCGCCCTTTTCTGAACAAAAAAGGCATCCGTCACCTGCAACGGATGGGAGAGCAGGATATCTGCTGGGACGATTCTGACTGGCTGAAGAAGACGCAAAACATCCTTCAGTTTGAGATCGAATACGTCGTTGAGCGCTTGGCAGACGCTCTGTCCTTTGCGACCTCGCGCACCTATCATGGCTGCCGAACCGACGATTTCGGACTGTATAGTAAAGAAGGCATTCGGCGAAACAATCCAGGCATTCTTTCTGACGAAGTCCGGCGCATTGTGAAGGAGGAAGATCGGCTCGCTTATCTACGACCTATAATTGAGCAGCGACTTCGGGAGTTTGACAGCCGCGAGCGCGATACTGGAGCTCTGTACCTCGTCATGGATGATCGGACGCTTGCCAGCCGTGCCGGTCAATACCTGCTCTACGGCAGCGAATGGATACAATGCGTGCTGGGATTCGAGGCACATGAGACACTTCGGAGCCGGGGTGTGCCTACCATAATTGCCGTCGATCTGCCGCTCAGCATGGTTACTTCACATGAGCGGGAACAGCTTGCCAAGGCGCTGTTGCAGGAATGGACGCGCATTAAGGTCAACATGTCGGATTGGGTACCGGAACTGGATTTCACGTTCTGTCTACAGGACGATATTCCTTCCGAAATGATCACTGGCCATTTCCATCCCGAAAAGATACGCGATCCATTTTACCAAGGCATTGTTCGGCGTATCGACCGACGGAGCTGCGTGGCTTGTAACCTCAATGTGGCGAGCAGCTGACCATCAATTCCCAGTTTTGTTCGGGTTCCTTTTAGGGCAAATCCCGGCTTCATGGAATCATCCTAAAAATCCGTCATTCTCCGCGAAAGTGGAGAAACCATCCTGTCTCCGCCGCGAGATAGATGATCCGCTTTCGCGGACCAAGACGGAAGGGGGAGAGCGGTATTCCAAGTTAACGGGCTTCGCTCTAAATTCCCTATAGGACTCAAACGATAAAACTGGTGCGCCCTACGGGAGTCGAACCCGTCTTTACAACGTGAAAGGCTGTCGTCCTAACCGAT
>JANNBJ010000147.1:0-98449 GCA_031385325.1 Gammaproteobacteria bacterium
CATTTCAGCGAATTACCGACTCACGACACTGGTTCCAGCACTCCCAATGAAATCGACTTCTTTTCCTGCAGCCGGAAAATAGCGGTAGTCTTGTGGCCATCCAGGAATTCGGAAATCTGCATGTACGACGATCTGCCAAACCTGCGTATCGAAGCCTCCACGGTCGGCGACAAGCTGCTCGCTGCCGCCGATCGATACCCAGACCGGCCCGCGCTGATATTCCCTGATCGGCGCATCACCTTTGCCGAATTGGTTGAAGCAAGCTACCGACGTGCTCGTGGACTCTACGCACTCGGTGTGCGACCGGGTGATCACCTCGGCGTGCTGATGCCGAATTGCATGGAGTACATGGAATTCGTATACGGCGCCGCATTGCTCGGCGCGGTTTCGGTACTGATGAACGCACGCTACAAACCGCCTGAACTCGCCTACGTGGTTCACAATGCCGATCTCAAGGTCATCATCACCACCGATCTCATTGCTGACTACGCCAATTTCGGCGAACTGCTCCATGACGCATTTCCAGAATTGCGCGCCGCCCCTACCGGATCGTTGAGTCTTTCCGCCGCACCGATGCTTCGGAATCTGGTGATGCTGGGTTCCACTGCGCCGTCCGGATTCACCTCAGGCACGGCGTTTGAAAAACTGTCCGACACACCGGCGCCGATTGATGCCTTGCGTGCACAGGTCAGCATCTCTGATCCAGCCATCATGATGTACACCTCAGGGACCACGGCAAACCCGAAAGGCTGTCCGCTCTCTCATGAAATACTGGTCCGCAATGGCATCAACATGAATCGTCAGCGGTATTTCATGACCCAGACCGACGTTTTCTGGGCACCGCTGCCGATGTTCCACATGGCCGCAATTCTGCCGGCAATGGCTTGTCTCGATGCCGGAGCAGCCCTGTTGACCACCACCCATTTCGACGCCGATGTCGCGCTCACCATGCTCGAATCCGAACGCGTGACGATTGCCTTTCCAGCGTTCCCCACCATCACCAACGAGATCATCTCGCATCCACGTTTCAGCACGGCTGATCTGTCAGCCATCAGGCGGATCAACAACGTTGCACCGATCGACATGCTGCGACGATTCCAGGACGCATTCCCGCAGGCGGTACAAACCGGCGCGTACGGCATGACGGAAGTTGGCGGTGTCATCTCCTTCAATCATCCATCGGAAACACTGGATCAGCGGCTGGATGCCTGCGGCACACCTTTTCCTGGAGTATCGCTGCGCGTGGTCAACAGCGAAACACTGGAAGACCTGCCAACCAATGCTCGCGGTGAACTCTGGATCAAGGGTTACTGCGTCTTCGATGGGTACTACAAATCGCCGGAAAAAAACGCCGAAGCCTTTCATGAGGGCTGGTTCCGCACCGGTGATCTGTGCAGTCTGGATGATCGCGGCGCGATTCGTTTTCACGGCCGGATCAAGGACATGTTGAAAGTCGGTGGCGAAAACGTGGCGGCCATCGAGATTGAATCACACCTGGCCAAACACCCGGCCGTGAAGATGGCACAGGTCATTGGCGTACCTGACCCGCGCCTTGAAGAAGTTCCTGTCGCGTTTGTCGAGTTGTTACCCGGCAAGACGGCAACGGGCGACGAGATCATCGCCCATTGCAAAGGACAGCTGGCCAGCTTCAAGGTGCCGCGATCGGTTCACTTTGTGACCGAGTGGCCGATGTCGAGCACCAAGGTACAGAAATTCAAACTGAAGGAGATGGTGGCGAAGGCTTGAGCGTCCTTCGCACGCTCAATCTTCAATGGGAGATACTCAACGCGCTCGAGCCGCCGCGAGGGCAGCCGCCATCTCCGCGATGACGGGGCTGACGTGTTGATCTGACTGAATGCCTTCCCAGTAGGTGGTCATGCCGGACGTCAACAAGTCATCCCGAGCAAATACGGTGGCCACAAAATTGGTCACAAAGAACAGTGCCGGCGCCAGCGCCGCATCGGCCAGCGTCAGCGATTCACCAATCGCATAACGTCCAGTGGCAAGACCTGACTTCGCCCGACAGTGGTCGATATAGGTCAGCCCTTTCTGCAATTCGATCAGCCTTGCATCGACAAAGGCCTGATCCCGGGTCTTGCGACTGGCATGCGAGGTGGTCTGGAACATGGGTCCGCAGACATACAGATCGGTGTAACGGGTTATGAGTCTGGCCTGCGCGCGAGCCAGCAAGTCCTGGGGCCACATCGACGGTTCGGGATGACGCTCTTCCAGGTAGTCACAGATGGTCTGCGACTCGGCAATCACGATACCGTCCACCAGCAGTGCGGGAATCTTGCCTGTCGGGTTGAGTTGTTTGTATTCGGCACTGCCGGTGCCGCCAGGCGCTGAGGACATAACAACATCCTTGATGCCCTTGGCTCGAATCTGGATGCGGACCCGTGCGGCAAATGGCGACAGGTCGCCCTGAAATAGCTGTAATGACATTTTGAAACCTCGACATGTTGAAACCGGGGGAGAACGAGAGCTGGTTTCGTTCTACCAAATCTGTCCGCTCATCTTACGTACCTGAACAATCATTGGCACGTCAGATCTGCAGGTCGACTTCTTCAACTCCCAACAGTTCGCTTTCGTTACGGAGAATGCCGGCGGATCTGAAACGTACGGTGCAGAAGTACAGGCTGACTGGGCGACACCGATTGACGGTCTGACGGTAGGCGGCTCCTTCGGCTACCTGGAATCCAAATTCACCAACTTCGACAGCTTCTGCTTTGTGGGTCAGCGCCCAGACCAGGGCTGTACACTTCTACCCGGCCAGAACGAAGCCAATGTTCGACAGAACCTCAAAGGCAACACTCGTCCCGGCGCGCCAAAATGGTCTGGTCACACCTATGCAAGCTACGAACGACCGATTGGTGATTCACTGGTCATTGGTCTTGTCGGCAACCTGCAATACAAGAGCCGGACCATTCTCAGCGCAACCAACCCGACGGCGACGTACAAGCCTTACGTCACCTTTGATGCCAACGTCCACGTCGGCAGTTCCGATGGCAAGTGGCAGGTCGCGGTCATCAGCAAGAACCTGAATGACGAGCTGGCCATTCGTGGCGCAGGCAACGTTCCAGGGACGGGCGGGAACACGGGTACTGCTGAAGGATTCGGTGGTGACCAGTCCGGTGGGGCAATTCGTGGCCGGCAGGTCGAACTGGAAGTGCAGTGAAGGTATGGAGCTGACCCTGCTTCGCGATCCGGGACAATCGGATCGCGATCTGGAGATCGCTCCGGCTATAGATTCAGCTCACCGCAAAGCCGGGGTAACTCTCCCCGGCGATTTCCTTAAGGCGCTGCACATAATCCGGCCAACCGATGTAGGGCATGAATACCCTCGGCTTGCCCGGAACATTGGCACCCAGATACCAGGAATTGCAGCGTGGAAAGAGCGTCGCTTCCGAGCGCATATTGACCATGCCAACCCACGCATCCTCTGCATCCGCACCTGCTTCAATCCGGGAATTGCCTTGATTGCCGAGCCACTCGATCTGCTGTGCAATGAAGCCTGCATGATGTTCAACGCCGGTAATCATGTTGGCCAGCACCGAAGGGCTGCCCGGTCCGGTCATCATGTACAGATTCGGAAATCCCTCCGTCATCAGGCCCAGATAGGTTCGCGGACCAGCCTGCCATTTCTCCCGCAATGCCAGATCGTCTCGACCGACGATGTTCATGCGCAGCAGTGAGCCCGTCATTGCATCGAAGCCGGTGGCGAACACGACGGCATCGAACTCGTACAGCTTGCCCTGCGCGACAATACCCGTGGGCGTAAACCTCTCGATCGGGTGCTGGCTGACATCAACCAGCTGCACATGCGGCAGATTGTAGGTCGCAAAATACCCCGTATCCGCGCACAGCCGTTTACAGGCGATGATACCTTGTGGGCACAGCAGCTCCGCCGTAACAGGATCACGCACGATGGAACGGATCTTGTTGCGAACAAACTCGCCCGCCATCTGGTTCGCTTCAACGCTCATCATCAGATCACTGAACGCACCGAGGAACATGAATCCCCCCAGTCCCCAGTGTTTTTCAAATCGGGATTCACGCTCTGCCGGCGTCGCGGTCAGGACGGAATCAGCGTTACGCGGATAGAAAGCACCAAATGCAGCCTGCTGATTCCAGTTGCGCTCGCGAAGATCACCGTAGTTAGCCTTGATGTCCCTGGCCCACGCCGGATCAAGCGCAGCGTTGTGCGCTGGAATGCTGTAGTTCGCAGTCCGCTGGAAGACCGTCAATGCTGCAGCCTGCTCGGCGATCAACGGAATCGATTGTATTGCCGATGAGCCGGTACCAATCACAGCCACTCGCTGCCCGGTGAAATCCACACCCGTGTGCGGCCAGGCGCCGGTGTGATAGGTCTTGCCACCAAAACTCGAAAGCCCTGGAAAATCCGGAGTGTTGGTCGACGAAAGACAACCCGTCGCCATGATCAGAAATCGGCTGGTCAGCGTTTCGCCAGATCCCACCCGAACCTGCCAAAGCCCAGCCGATTCACTCCAGTTTGCACCGACCACTTCGGTATTGAAGCGAAAGCACGACTTCAGATCGAAGCGATCGGCGACATATTGCGCATAGGCCAGAATTTCCGGCTGTGGTGAGTATCGCTCAGACCAGTTCCATTCCTGCTCGAGTTCCTTCGAGAACTGATAGGAATATTCCATGCTCTCGACATCGCAGCGACAGCCGGGATAACGATTCCAGTACCAGGTACCACCCACATCACCACCACGTTCGAGGCCCTGTACGTTCAACCCGAGTGCTCGCAGTCGGTGGACCATGACCATGCCGCCAAATCCTGCACCCACCACAATGGCATCGATAGCCGTTGAACTGCTTGTCATGACGCAGTCACCAGCCGCGCGGCATCACGCAGTTCTTCAAAGGACGCCTGGATGCAATCCGAATAGAAACCAGGATCGGGCAGCACTTCACGACACGAGGTAAAGGACACGGCAATTTCTCCACAATAGCTGAATACCGGATGGATCAATGCCATCCCATCGTAGATGGGTCCCAGTCCCACCATCTTGACGGCTTGAGCGCCGGCAAAAAACAGCGGGCGCTGCGGTCCGGGCACGTTGGTCACCACACAATTCATCATCGGCGTGGTGTAATCGGACAAACCCATTTCTGTATACATGCGGGCCGCCAGCGCGGCCACCGATGAAGGGATGAACTGGGAATAGTCCGTCATGGTGCGTGCACCGATCGCCGCAGTCATGGCTTTCGAATTCATCGCCGCGTCATGCACCGCCTTCAATCGCTCAAGTGGATCGGCGATGTGCGTACCGAGTGCAACCAGCATGCCCGACACCTGATTACCAGCACTGCCACCCTGTTCGGTGCCACGAACCGACACAGGTGCCATCGCAATCATCGACTCCTTCGGCAGTTCCTTCTTGGCATCGAGATACCGGCGCAGTGCACCACCGATCAACGCCAGAACTGCGTCGTTGATCGTTGCACCCTTGACCGCATCCTTGATGGCCTTGACGTCAGCAATTGCAAACGAACGACCATCGGTAACGCGATGTCCGGTGATCTTGCCGTTGAAACGGGTGCGAGGCACGACACCAACCGGTTTCAGCTTCTGGGAGCTGAGGCCCGCACTCAGCTTCATCATGCCGGGCATCGAGCGAGCGAGGGTTTCGAAGAAGCGGGTCGGCTGCGTGAGATTGTTGAAGTGCGTTCGCATGATGAGTTCGATAGCCGCTGGCTCAGATTCGCCTTTCCAGGGCTGTGCGACCGGCTTGTTCGGCGGATCAGCCTCGAGATCGTGCAGATACGAGAGAATTTCCGCACCGGAAGCCCCATCGATGATGGCGTGATGCGTCTTGGTCAATATGGCGAAACTGCCGGGAGGCGCGCCTTCCACGTTGTCGAGCCCTTCGATCACGTACATTTCCCACAACGGACGGGTCAGATCCATCGGGCGTGAATGGAGCCGCGCTGCCTGAATGCACAGCTGTCGCCAGTCGCCGGGTTTGGGCAATGCGATATGCCGCACATGAAACTCGAGATCGAACGCATCGTCTTCAATCCAGTACGGATGATCCAGATTGAAAGGTACATGCACCAGTCGTTGACGGAAGACGCGCGACAAATGCAGTCGGCTTTCCACGTGCGCAAGAACGTCCTTGAAGCGTACGAACTGCCCTGGCGCAGTGCTCGGGTCATAGACCATGAACGAGCCGATATGCATTGGTGCTTTCGCTGTTTCAAAGTAGAGAAACGACGCATCCTGGCCTGACAACTGTTGCATGAACCTGCTCCTCGCAAATGGACTGTAGCCGCGCGATTATTTCTTCGTTGTGCGGTAGTCGCCGAAGTCCTGATCACGCTTCGATAACGCATCCGTCAGGCCTTTGCGCAGTTCTGCAAGATGCGCCTGGGTGGACGCGGTGAACGTCGCCAGCGTCTGCATTTCGGTACCGGCTCGAATTCCAGCACGTATGCCCATGGCATCCATCTGGCGATGAACCGCGCGTTTGTTGATCTGCTGGATGTCAGTCGGCACCTTGGCAACACGCTCGGCAATTTGCAGCACGCGCTCTTCCAGACTTGCCAGCGGAAATGACTTGTTGGCGAACCCACAATCCACCGCCTCTACGCCGGACATGTGATCGCCAGTGAGCATCAGTTCCATCGAACGACGAAGCCCGACGATCCACGGATAGAACTGGTTATCCGGCGGACTGATCGAGCGCACCACGGGATAGCCGATCTTGGCGTCTTCAGCGACATAAACGAGATCACACGCCGTGGCCAGTTCAGTGCCGCCTGCCAGGCAGTAACCATGAACCTGGGCGATAACCGGCTTGGCCAGATCCCAGATCTTGAAAAAGCCATCCACCACATGCCGCGGCCAGTTACCGAGACCACCCGCCGAGTAGAACGGTTGTTGCTGCGCAAGATTGGCCTTCAGATCGTATCCGGCGGAAAAACACTCACCCGCGCCACGAATGATCATCACCCGGACGGACGGGTCCTGATCACCCTGTTCCAGTGCGTCAAACATCTCGGTGCGCAGTTCATTCGACAATGGATTGCGTTTTTCCGGTCGATTCAGCGTGATCCTGCGTACCTGCGGTCGCGGATCGTCAACGATGATTTTCTGGTAGCTCATGATTCCCCCATCTCCATTGTTATTGGTTGTCGGCTGGAGCGGTCAACGGACCGCTCCGACAGGTTGCTTTAGAACCGGAAGTTCTTGCCAGCAAAGGCCTCGAAGGTGCGCTGCAGATCTTCTGGCTTGCCCGCTAGTGGCGCGATGATCGACGTATGCACACCACCGGCTGCATCTTCACGAATCCGCTCACGTACTTCGTCCGCCGAACCGATGATGCCGATTTCATCGATCAGCGCATCGGACAATGCACCCGCTGTCTTGTTGCGATCCTTGGCCGCCCAGCCTTCACGAATCGTCGCCGCAGCTTCTTCGTGTCCCGCCCACGCCAGGAAATTGTTGTAAACCGGCGTCGCGTAGTACGGCGCGAAGGCGGCGCGGAACAGGCTGCGGCCATATTCCTTGTCGTCAGTCACCAGCACCATGGCCCGATTCACCACCTCGACCTCGCGCCAGTCCTTGCCCGCCCTGGCAGCGCCAATCTTCACGTGTTCCATCATCTTTGGCAGTGCGCTCTTCGGCCACAGATTGAAGATGACACCGTCGCCGACTTCAGCGGCCATCTCGATCATGTTCGGACGCAAACAGCCCACGTAGATCGGTGGTGGATTTTCAGCAGGCGCCTGCCGATAGCCGTTGCTGCGAAGCGTTTCACCGGAAAATTCGGTTTTTGCGCCGGTGAGCATGATGCGTACCAACTGCGTCGTTTCTTTCACCCGAGTGAGTGGCTTGTCGAGTGGAATACCATTCCACTGGCCCATGATGGTCTGACTGGATGAACCCAGTCCCATGATGAAGCGACCGGGCAACAACTGACTGATGACATTGGCCGAGGCCGCAAGCACCGAGGGCGATCTTGTATACACAGGCGTTACCGCAACACCGATCCGCAGTTTTGTCGTGTGATGAGCCAGTGCCGCAATCTGGGTGAGCGTATCGGGTGCGCCCGAATCGGAAAACCAGGCATCCGGAATGCCGTTGTCTTCTGCCCATTTCAGCCGGGCCAGCGTGTGTTCAAGCTTCGGACCAGCCGGTACGGTTACCGCGACGCGCTTGGCGTGGCTCATGTTCATCCTCCCAATGGCTTCAAAAGTAGTGTCAAAAGTGGTGTGTCCCTGCACAAGACTGGCAGATTGCAGTAACCCAGATCAAGGCGTGTGCATCCACGTCGTCAGTCCGGCGTGGTTTGTTATCATCCCGGCTCATCCACCCGGGGTAACCGATGACTGACGTTCAACTCACCGCCGTCCGCGACGCCCATCGTTTCGACGAAGCGGTACTGTCCCGCTACCTCGAAACCGCAATTGCGGACTTCGTCGGGCCACTCACGGTCCGCCAGTTTGAAGGTGGCCAGTCGAATCCGACTTTCCAGCTCATCACGCCTGCCAGAACCTACGTCCTGCGCAAACAACCGCCAGGGGAGTTACTTCCCTCCGCCCACCAGGTCGACCGCGAATATCGCGTCATGGCAGGGCTGGCTGGAACCGCGGTGCCCGTGCCAAAGATGTACTGCCTGTGCGAAGACACGGGCGTGATTGGCACAAAGTTCTATGTCATGGAATTTGTGCAAGGCCGGATCTTCGCCGAAACCACGATGCCCACGTTGACACCTCCAGAGCGCCGCGCAATTTTTCTCGATCTCGCACGGGTCATGGCAGAACTTCATAACGTCCGACCCGAGTCGGTCGGCCTCGAATCTTTCGGCAGGCCAGGCAACTACTTCGAACGACAGGTCAGCCGCTGGTCAAAACAATATCTCGCCTCACAGACCGAAAAACTGGAAGCGATGGATGTCCTGATGGAATGGTTGCCCAGGAACATCCCGGAAGAAGGGCCTACTGTCATCGTCCACGGCGATTATCGGCTGGGCAACACCTTGATCCATCCAACCGAACCTCGCATCGTTGGTGTGCTGGACTGGGAACTGTCGACACTCGGTGACGGGCTTGCAGACCTCGGCTACCTCTGCCAGGACTACCATGCCAAAGCTTTCTACGACGCTGGGTTGGCCAGTGCCGATCTGAAGAGTCTGGGCATACCCACCGAAGAAGAGATGGTGGCTTACTACTGCGCGCACGCACGTCGTGACCGTATCGAGAATTGGCCCTTCTATCTCATCTACAACCTGTTTCGTTCTGCGGCGATCGGTCAGGGTGTCTACAAACGAGGCCTGGACGGTAACGCGAGTTCGGAAAAAGCTCTCGAGTTCAAGGACTCGGCGCGACTCAAGTCGGACGGCGCTATCCGTCTGCTCAACGCTCATCTGTCGAAGGCAGGGGGCCGCTAGGGAGAGGAGCCTGGGCCGATGAACTCATCGTCGGCTGATCTGCATTCCCTGCCTCGTCGATTGCATCGAGATCATCCTGTGCAATTGCAGGGAGCAGGCTCACGTCGTCAATGAACAAGGCCCCGGACGGGCTTTGATCAAACTCCAGGATCAAGGCAGCGATGTTGGCAACGTCAATGTCTTTGAACACCGCAGACTCAAAGGTATAGCGCTGAAACACCGGTTCCGATTGATCGGTATCGTCGAACCATGCGTGTTTGCGTGTCTGCACCTCCACGGGTGCTCGCAACACGCCCTGCATTGACAGCGGGACACGTGCGCGACCACCTTGACGATCCACAAGTACCACACTGAAGTCCACTGACTCTGGCAATTCCCACTCCGCGTCTTCATTCGACAACGGGCTGTCATGCGCCATCGCCAACGAAAATGCGATAGCAGCCGGCGCGGCCGGTAACGGATCGAAAACAATCGAATAGCTTGGCGTCGTCTGGTCAGACTGTCGATCCCAGCCGATCAACGCAGCGGCAGAATTACGCGGCGACCACTTGAGCGCGACCTCGGTTTCTCGCCACAGCGTAAGATCGTTAGACAGAATACGTACGCCGGGCAGTGAGCCACTCTCCAGATCCGCGTCATTCTCGAAGTCAGCCAGTACGAGTTCCCGCCCTGATTGAAAATCGGTGACCAGTTCAACCGTTCTATCCAGCCAGGGTGCAGCATGAGGTGCCGAGGAAAAGACTTCGCGATACGCCGAATGTGCCAGCAGCGTGTCTTCGAGAAACGCCGTGAACAACCGCGTGGCAAACCGACGTTGCAGCTGCGCATCCATGATCGGCACCAGGTTGAGGAACATCCGTCCAGGCCAGGCCAGATCGGCCCGACCCCAACCGGTATTGAACTGACCATGATTGGCGCCAAGCACATAAACGCTGCTCTTGTAGCAGTCGAGGCACGTATCGAATGCGACCCGCGCATATTGCGAAGCGCCCATGAAGGACTGTACGTCTCCATCGAGGCTGCCATGCACGGTGAGATAATTGACGTCGACAATGCGGGTCTCTCGATCGCGCGGCCGATATTGGCCATCCGCCGGAGCAATCGCGATCAAACCTCGTATCCCGAACTGATAGTCGAATTTCTGGCGCGCGTCATCAGGATAGACCGGCAGTCGATTGAAGAGCGCGGCTGTAGCCACCGCTTCGCCGCCACGCGAATGTCCAATCAGTACCACCCGGTCAAGATCGAGTCGGTGGTGGAACACATTGCCAGCGACTTTGTTCCATTCGGATAACTGACGAAGGTGTTCGAGCAATAACCAACCGCGCGCATCGTTCTCCTTCTCAAGTCCGCCATCAATGCCGCTGAGCAGGTCGGCATAAGAACTGTTCAGAAAGTTTTCGTCGACCGAGACGGTGACCATCCCGCGAGACGCAAAGTGTTGGCCGAGATAGTCGTAGCCAGCATCGGAAAAGTCTTCCATGTCGTGATTGCCGTGCACGATGAGCACCACGGGAAACAGGCCCTCTCCGTCAGGCATCCAGACACGGCCATTGAGGGGCAGCGCAGCCGCATCGAACCCCCAGTATCGGGTTCGCGCCCAGCCTGCATAACCTTCCCACCCATCGATGAACTTCGAGCCATCCACGGCGTTGGACCTGAGCGTTACCGCTCGTCCGAATTCGGATCGATGCCGATCATGACCTGACCCGTAGGTGAATGTTGACACTGTGAACGGGCCGGTGCTGCCCGGATCAGGCAGGTCAATCTCCGCCACGGCAACACCGGGACGCTTCGCAGTACCCTGCTGCCAGCCCGGCATGATCGACAAGCTGGCCAACGTCACCAGCAAAACCAGCCCCGCCACCATGGCGATACCGGTCATCCAGCGCCACCCGCGCGTTGACAACAAGGCCAGACTACCGCCCGACATTCCAGCACCGAGCATCACCAACAGAACAAAAATCACGTGTCCTTTGATGGCCAGGTCAACCCCCGAGCCGGTCAACACCACAATCGCTGCCAGAAGCAACCAGAAGCCCCACCAGAAACCTGGCGTCAGGCGGCGCAGCAAGCCTGTGAGGATGAAGCCTCCCAGAGCAACACCCAGGGCGATGATGATGAGCACGGCACTGCCGAGCGCCCGCTCGGTGGTGAACTCGGGGAACACAAACGCCGCGAAGGCGATGGCGAGCACAATCCAGCCCAGACGATGGAGACCGCGTCCTGCACCTTGCCAGCCACGAGCATCGATTCGACAGGCGGTTTTGCAGCGCTGCCATCGACTCTGCCGGTTCTTCATTGTTCACCCCTCCACACCAAACGTCTCTGTTCAGTCAGATGTCTGGACCAGGTCACCGGTTTGAACAGGCGTACTCAGCTGATCGTCTGCGCGTACCGAATGCCTCGTTTCACCCGCTTCGCCAGGGACCAGCGATGCACTTCAGACGGACCGTCATAGATGCGGAAGGCGCGGATCTCGCGGAAGACCTGCTCGACCACGGTGTCGCCACTCACACCGGTTGCACCAAGGATCTGCACGCAGCGATCGGCCACACGAAACAACGCCTCCGACACAGCTGTCTTCGCCATGCTGCTTTCAGTGCCGCCCTGAGAGCCGCTATCAAGCACCTTTGCACACCAGTCAATCATCAGCTCGCTCTGCTTCAGGTCGATCAGGTTATCTGCCAGCATGAATCCGACACCTTCGTGTTCAATGATCGCCTTGCCAAACGCATGGCGTTTGGTCGCAAATTCTGCCGCGATATCGTGCGCCCGTTCTGCCGCTCCCCACCAGCGCATGCAGTGAGTCAGCCTGGCCGGTGCCAGCCGGATCTGTGCATAGCGAAAGCCCTCATCCAGTTCGCCGAGAATCTGCTCCGCCGGCACGCGCACGCGATCAAGCGCGATGACGCTGTGCCCGCCAGGCATGGATGAATCGATGGTGTCGAGCACACGTTCGATGCGGATGCCGGGTGTTTTCATATCGGCAAGGAACATCGTCGCCGATTTTTCGGTGCGCGCCATGATGATGCCAAACGCAGCACCGTCGGCACCGGTAATGAAGGTCTTGCGGCCGCTGATCACCCAATCATCGCCTTCTTTCACCGCGGTCGTTTTCATCATGCCCGGATCTGATCCGGCGCCGCCATCAGGCTCGGTCATGAGAAACGCCGACCGCGTGTCCCCGGCGGCGAGTGGACGCAGAAAACGATTCTGCTGCTCTGGCGTCGCCACCTTGTGCAGCAGATGCATATTGCCTTCATCCGGCGCCATGATGTTGAGTGCGATACAAGCCAGAGGCGAGTAACCGGCAGCCTTGAATACAGCGGCTTGTTCGAAGTGAGTCAACCCGTAGCCGCCAAGTTCCTTCGGCAAGTGTGGTGCAATGAGGCCGGCGGCTCGAGCACACGCCACCAGTCTGGTGCGCAATGCGGAACTCGGCCCGTGACTATGATGGGTGGCTTCCGAACGAAATTCGGTTTCGATCGGAATGATCTCGTCGATGACAAACTGGCGCACACGTGCGGTCAGTTCCTGTACTTGCGGGGAAAGGGCATCACTCATCTTTTTTTGCCTTGTCTTATTTTGCTTTGTTCACTTCCGGAAAATGAAGAGGCCAGGACGTGCCTGGCCTCGCGCTTACGATTTTAGGAAAGTACGCCTTACAGCATTTCTTTCGCGATCATCTCAAGCACTGCCGGTTGCTGGCTGCCGATCAGCATGCTGCCAACCTGACCTGTCTTGCCGGCCGCTTTCCAGCGCTGCAGACGATCACGAATGCGATCTGCAGGACCTACCAGGTGGCAGGCATCAATCAGCTCAGCGGGTACAGCGGCCATCGCTTCGTCCTTGCGACCAGACAGGAACAGATCCTGGATCTTGATCGCGGCTTCTTCGAAGCCCAGGCGTTTGCAGTAGCTGTTGTAGAAGTTCTTGCCACGCGCGCCCATGCCACCGATGTACAGAGCCATGTTGCCGCGGATCGGCTGCATGCAGGCTTCGACGTCATCACCCATGATTGCCGTAACAAACGGTGCAACGTCAAAATCGGCGAGGGTTCGTCCACTTGTCGCCAGACCCTTGCTGATGGAGCCGCCAAATACCGAGTACTTGTCCGGGTCCATCCAGATCGGGAAGAATCCATCAGCAACTTCGGCGGCGCCTTGCACACCAGCTTCGGTGATCGAGGCGGCGTAGATCGGAATACGGTCTTCTGATTTCAGGATGCTCTTCAGCGGCCGACCAAGGCCGGTTGCGCCGACGCCCTTGTAGGGCAGCTGGTATTCGGTTCCTTCAAAGGTCACCGGCCCTTCGCGTGCAAAGATCTGTTTCATGATCGCCACATATTCCTTGAGGCGGGTCACCGGCTTGCCGTAGGGCACACCGTGCCAGCCTTCGACTACCTGTGGACCGGATGCACCAAGGCCGACGATAAAGCGTCCACCTGAAAGCTCGGACAGCGTCATCGCTGTCATGGCTGCCATGGCGGGTGAACGGGCCGGCATCTGCATGATTGCCGTGCCAACCTTGATCTTCGTGGTCTGCGCCAGAATCCAGGCCGCAGGTGTTACGGCATCGGAGCCATACGCTTCGGAGGTCCACACCGAGTCATAACCCATGCTCTCGGCAAGTCTGATGCCGTCCAGGTTGAGACCCATTTTGCGACCGGAATAGCCGCTGATCAGGCCAAGTTTCATAGCTGTGCTCCTCGATGATCCGATTTGATAAAAACAGTGGCCGGCAAGATTAAACGGATCGGCGGAAAGTTGCACACGACCCCGCCGTTGATGCTTACTCGCACGCATGGATGAAACAACGACCTTGCCTGCCGCAACCCAAGACGCAGCGAACCTCCCGGTGCTGCGGAAAAGTGTCCCTGACGCACTGGCCGAAGCCGAAGACGACGTTCAACTGAGCCCGCTCTCGATTCAGGCTGCAGCCCTGATCCGATCGATGGAAGCGCTATCGAACATTTTCTGGATCACCCTTGGCGGCACGGTGTTGACGATTTTCTTTGCTGGTCTCAATCAGCTCAATCTGAACGCCAGTTCCGATTACATTTCACTGGGCGAATATCAGGTTCCCAAGGCCATCCTGCCCCTGGCGGCGCTGAATTTTGCGCTGTTTGCTTTCTGGATGACTTCCAATCGATTGACGATGCTGGCCTATGTGCTCGAAACGACGCGCCTGCCAAAGGTCATGGTGCACGAGATTTTCCATCTCAATCCGCCCGTTCTCCACATCTTCGACCGCAACAATGCCCGCCCCTGGTCACCCTTTACCGGCATTGCGGTATTGCTGCTCAACTGGGGCGTGTTCTTCGGCAACAGTCTCGCACTGACCTGGAGTGTCGCCGTACAGGAAGCCGCCATCGTCGCGAGTTTCGACTGGGAACTCCTCGTCGGTTTTTCGGTGCTCATCATCGCCGTGATGATCTATGGCATCCGATCGATCCTCCCACCACTGCGCAAGATCTTCATGAGCCTGCACCGGGAACCGATCAGCATCGGCTGGCCACGCTGGACTCTGGCTCTCATCGCCCTCATCGGTGTTCTGGTTGCCAATAACATCGATCAGATCGACATCGATGACGGGCCGGACGATCTGATCGGACCTTCCATTGCCAATGCCATCGACGGCGAGACGCTGCTGGTAAACGGCGTCGAGATCAATCTGTTTGGCATTGATGCCATGGAGCGGGACCAGCTCTGTCAGAACGCCGAGGGTGTCGACTATCAATGCGGCCGTGCCGCTGTCATGGCCCTGCAAAAACTGATACAGAACAATCAGGTGGTCTGCCTGCCGTTTTTTGCGGTCAGTCAGACGCGGGTGATCGGTGCATGCGAGATGGTGGTCGACAAGGTGTCGCTGCCAACCTCGCCGAGCGACTTTCTGGACGAAGACTATCGACCGAACAGTCTGTCCCGGCTGATGGTGGAACAGGGTTACGCGCTGACCATCGGCTACGGTCGCGAACTCTTCAATGACGAACAACGACAGGCTCAGATACTGCGATCAGGTGTCTGGGCAGGCAGCTTTGAACCTCCGGCGCTGTATCGGTCCAGACATCCTTGATGGAAGTGGATGGCGTGTTGCGTAAGTCGCTCAGCGATTGTGCACGACAGTGACCGGCACCGTGGCCCGCTTCAGTACTTCCTGGGCAACCGAACCCATGGCGGCATGGCGCAGTCCCGTCCGGCCATGCGTGCCGATGACGATGAGTTCAAAGTTCATTTCGCTGGCGTAGCGCGTTATTGTCTCTGCAATATGACCGACGGCAATATGCGCCGTGTGTTTCTGCCCGCGTTGATCCAGCAGTGACGCCACTTCCCGCAAGGCATCCAGACCGGAATCCCGGTAGTGCGCTTCCAGCTGATCCCGCTGGATGAACTGTCGGATGTGCCCTGACTCCACGGGTATCTGCACAGTAAGCAAATGAAGATCGATGGAACACTGCGCATCGGCGAGTCGCAGTACATGCTCAACGGCTCGTCTGGCATGGATCGAGCCATCCACCGCAACCAGCACGCGAAGATTCACACCCGCAGTCGCCGGGGCCGGGCCTCACGATTGGGCGACGCAAACAAGGACACCTCGTGGATGGGCTTCGATGCCGCTCGTCGATTACGCATCTTGCCAACGAAAACAACAAGCAAGGCGCCGATTGCAGACGCCAGGAAGTGAGTCCAGCCAGACAGCTGCTCGCTCCATGCCCTGATGATCACATCGTTCAGCAGCATGTCGCCGGCAATCCAGCCGAGCAGCGCCGCACCGAGGGTGATAACCATCGGGAAACGGTCCATCAGCCGCATCACAAACTGGCTGCCAAACAGAATCATCGGAATGCTGATGACGATGCCGAACACCACCAGAGCCATGTTGCCGTTGGCGGCGCCTGCTACAGCCACCACATTGTCGAGGCTCATTACCGCGTCAGCGATAACGATGGTCTTGACGGCGCCCCACAGCGAACTGCTACAGGCGATGTCGGGCTCATCCGAGCCTTCGGCGTTGCATAACAGTTTGATACCGATCCCCAGCAGCAGAACCCCGCCGACGATGTTCAGAAACGGCAGTGCGAGGAGATGGATCGCGAAGAAGATCATGACGATGCGGAGCACGATGGCGCCGGCTACACCCCAGAGAATCCCCTTGCGCCGCTGCGAATGAGGCAGGTTTCGACAGGCCAACGCGATGACGACAGCATTGTCACCGCCGAGCAGGATATCGATGACGATGATCTGGCCGACCGACAGCCAGAACGGGAGATCAAAAAATGTCTCTGGCATCACTTCACCAGACCGATCATAGGGCAGGCTCAAATCAAGGGCAGTCCAGAGCATAGTCGGACCGGATGTAAGCGTCTAGCCGGGTACTGTTCGGAATGACCCCATTTGAGGCATTGTTCACCCATCGGGATGTAAAAAGAGATACAAACCGCTTTGTACCTCGCGCACAGACGAATGGCCCGGGCCATCGCGCCACCAACCAGCAGGAAGCATCACCATCCATGAGTCCTCTACCACCGTCGCAATATGAGCTGGTCCTCTCCTACCTGGGCTTGCGCAAGGTCGTCGGAGGGATTGGACTGGTCCTGCCGGTTGCCCTCGTGCTCGGTCACTGGTGGATTGACGAATCGCCGCTGCCACCCTCGATCAGCGACTACTACTACTCCGATATGCGGGACTTTCTGGTGGGCAGCATGTGGGCGCTGGCCGTCTTCATGGCGTCGTATCGTGGCCATGAACGTCAGGACGACATCACGGGTGACATCACCTGCCTGTCTGCGATCGGTGTATCGCTGTTTCCGGTCGCCCCGCCGATCGATGCAACACCCACGCAGACGACGATAGGGTATTGCCATCTGACGTTCGCAGGCATCTTTTTCATCTCGCTGGCCTGGTTCTGTCTGGTGCTGTTCCGCAAGGGCGGACCGGTGCGCTCGAAGCGCAAGACACAGCGAAACCGCGTCTACGCAATTTGTGGCTGGACGTTGATCGGCTGCCTCGGACTGCTCATCCTGTTTGGCGTGCAGGCCAAGCAGTGGTTGTTCATAACGCAGTACAAACTGGTGTTCTGGGTAGAGGCTATCGGCATCTGGGCCTTCGGCTGGTCCTGGCTGGTAAAAGGTCAGGCGCTGCTTGCGGACAAGCGGGTGAATTGACAGGCTGCCTCGAAGCCACCACCCAATTCCGACTGCGCCATGCCACCCATTGCCATTACCATCATCCTGTTGAGGCTCTCCAACGTGTTCATGACCTTTGCCTGGTATGCACATCTCAAGGAGTTGTCGAACAAACCATGGATCATTGCGGCGCTGGTGAGCTGGGGCATCGCGTTCTTTGAGTACATGCTGCAGGTGCCTGCCAATCGCATCGGCTTTACGGTGTTGTCAGTGGGTCAGCTGAAGATCATGCAGGAAGTCATCACGCTGTCCGTATTCGTTCCGTTTGCGCTGTTCTATCTCAAGGAGCCGTTGAAACTCGACTACCTGTGGTCGGCGCTGTGCATTCTCGGTGCCGTGTATTTTGCGTTCCGCAACAAGTGGGTCGGGGTATGACATTACGATGGCTTACCTTGACGACAATCGCCATCGGCTGCGTGAGCCTGGTCGGGGCGAATCTCGCTGAATTGCCTGGCATCGCACTGATCACCAAGCTGATTGCATCCACCGGTTTCATCGCCCTTGCCGTCTCTGGTGCTGCGTTGCAATCGCGTTACGGGCGATGGATCCTGACCGGGCTTGCGTTCTCATGGGCAGGGGATGCTTTCCTGGAGCTGGAATCCCAAACGTACTTTCTTGCCGGGCTGGTTTCGTTTCTATTGGCACATGTCTGTTACACCGTGGCGTTTGCGATCCAAGGCGTTAGCTTGAGAGCCATGATGAAAACAGTGATACCCGTTGTGCTGGCTTCCGGCATGGCCATGTTCTGGCTGTCGCCCTATGTCGACGCATCCATGACACCTGCCGTGTGGGCCTACGTGATAGTCATCAGCGTCATGGTGACGTTTGCCTGGGGTACGCGAGGGGCAGGTGGCACGTGGTTGATATCGATCGGCGCGACCCTGTTTTATCTGTCGGATCTTTCCGTTGCCACCGGCCAGTTCGTCAAGCCCGACTTCCCCAACTATGTGTGGGGGCTGCCGCTCTACTACATCGCACAGACCATGTTGGCCATGAGTGTAGCTATGGTCTCTCCTACGGTGGCGGAGCCTGCCCGATCGACGCCAGAAACTGAGCACCCGTGAGGCGAGGATGGTCACCAGCCAGAGAATACGTCGGTGGCTTTTCGTCGATATAAATCTCACTGGCGAGGGTAAACCGCGTCTGATCCTCGAATGGACCAGAACACATGTAATAGGCACCGGATTCTTTCATACGATAGAAAAGATTGGTTCCACACTGTTTGCAGAACCCACGCTCCGCCCAGGCTGAAGATCCAAAGACAGCGATGTTTTCCTCACCCTTGAACCTCACCGCTCCCGCCGTAACCGAGACTGCCGGACCACCGGACCAGGTCCGACACATCGAACAGTGGCAGCAGTGGGCATTAATATCCACATTCTGCGCAACGAAGCTCACCGCTCCGCACAAACACTTGCCGTCCATCGAATCCATCTCGTTACCCTCATCATTGATCGACGGCCACTCTGCCACACCGCTGCTGACAGCGTGTTGTCAGGAGCAGGAACCTACGACTTGTCGCTGGCGTCCGAAAACGGTCGCATGCGTTTGAGGTAGTGATCAGGATCGGCGGCCGGCGTGTTGCGCATGGCCTTGTCAACCAGACGATCGTACTTGGGATCAGCTCGGGCGACCTTGCTTGCGGCAGACAGGTGAACCGCGCCACCGGAGATCACACGCTCGCATGTACTGGCGCAGCTTTCACAGCGCATCGCATCGTCACGACTGGCAACCGATCGAAATGCAGTCGACAGCGTCTGACAAACGAGACAACGAAATTCGTAGAGCGGCACCGTCAGGCCGCGAGCGCCGCGCCCGCATCGACAAAGGCCTGCAGCGTCAGGTTGTAGCGCTCAAAGGTCAGCCGAGACAATGGATTGCGCGCCGTGATGAGCCCGTCGGGAAGATCGAGATCCAGACTGAGCAGACTCAAACCATCGCCGGCGCGGCGAGCACTCAGATAGTCCTGCCATTCGCGAGCCCCGAGCCGCAACACCAGGTCAACGTCTCGCTCATCATCTGTGGTTGCAGCGCGAACGCAGGCCACTTCAAAGGCTTCGAAATCGACGCGGGAACGGGTGTCACCAATGGCAAACACCAACGAAAAGTCAGCGCTGCCGAGCTTGCGGAACGACGCGCTCTGATTCACTTCCTCGCGCACGCGTGCAAAGAAGTTCACGTCACCGGGCGATTGGGTGCTGCTCATGTTGAGGCTCCAAAGTCCGTCTGCACTCTGGCGGACGCATCAAACAGAAATTGCAGGGTCTGGTTATAGCGAAAGAAAAGGTCTTCACGATATTGATCACCATGGATCGATTTCGACAGCCCTTCATCCAGATCAAGATCGATGGTGTTGAGTGTGTGGTTGAGTGTGGCGCGTCCGTTGGTCGCGATGTCCTTGAGCATCGCAAGCCACTGTGACCTCGGCATTTCCAGATAAAAGTCGACGTCCGTCAGGCTACTTCTGTCCACCGTTTCAGCACCACTGCACTCATGGCCATCCATCGTCACCACGACGATGTCATCACCCACGATCACGCCAAATCGGCAAAAGCTCTGTCCGCCACCAGCGCCGCGATAACGATCATCCGCATTGAAAACAGCTGCTACGGCATTGAACCACTCGGGGCTTGGGAAACGCATCAGCCAGCGGCTGCGATGACAAACTGGCTCATGCGGCCCGGCAGGGTAGCCAGGTCACGCTTCACACCCAACCACTCGCAGATCCCAAGATATTCGTTCATGAAATCGCGCATCATCCGGTTGTAGGTGGCATTGCCTTCGGTCGGTGCATCTTCGAGCCCGCCTGCGAAGATGATCGATAATGCTTCCCGCAGGACATGATCACCAAGCTCACGCGCCCACACTCGATCACCGATGAAGAACAACATCTGCATCACTGTTCGACGGTCATCATCATGGGCGATCGAATAGCGCAGGTGATCAAGACCGTAGGTGATCTGTCTGGCTTTGGCTTCAAGCGCAAATCGATAGATCGAACGTTCCGCGTCGTTCTGCGCATACCGCTCCAGGTAACGCAGCATGGTCTGCATGTACGACCCGCGCATCAGCAACAGATAAGTGACGGTCTCACTCCAGCCACCGCGACTTTCCAGAATCATGCGATTGATTTCACCTGGCCCTTCCAGCCCCAGACCGCCACCGTTGCACAGTGCCCGTTTACGAAACGTTTCGTACATCCGTGTCGCATCAAAGGTTGCCGTGGCGAGAAACTGTTTGACCTCGTGATACCCATAGGCCATCTGATGCTGCCACTGGCTGATCACTTCGATATCACAATTGGCGTACTGGCACAGCTCGGTAAGGACTTGGCAAATAGACCGTTCAAGCACATCGGGCAAGGGTTTGATCGTGTGCCAGGGGACATCCGTTGCCGAGGCAAATCGACGCTGAATCGCCTCTTCGTACAGATCTGCCGCACAGTCGGCCCACAGGTCAGCCTTGTCCCGGATCGCATAACCCAATGGCGGCACGCCTTTTTTGGCGATTGCACCGCGTGGATTGCGGGTCTGATCTTCCCAACGATCGGGGATTTCGCCGTAAACACCGACGTTGATGTCGCCCAGTCGCAGGCCATGCTTGTTGGGCTTGACCCGTGTGCCCCACTGATTGGAGCGCGCCACGGTGCCGTACTTGGGTGGATGCTGATCTGCCACGACTTCCCCTTGCTGGATTGGTCAGATGGTCGACTGAAATCTGGGTTGATGCTCAGGCGGCGGTCGACGCCATCAGGTCCTGAATGCGCGATCGGCCATTGTCAAAGCGCTCGCCGTAGCCTGCAGACCGAACGCGCTTGATGTACTCCTGAATCTGTCGTCGACGAATGGCCTGCAGTTTTTTCATGCCTTCGTCGTACTTGTCGCGGCCGCCGCCCAACAGGACTGCCAACGCATCGGAACTGGTCGTCGCCTGTCCCGCTGGATTCTGTGAGCCGGCGAGAATCTGACGCTCGGCCTCGTCGAGATAACTTTCGATTTCATCCCGCCGTTCGGGCGCCGCTTCAGACATGTAGCGCATGTGCATCACGCCAAAGGCAACATGACGCGCCTCATCCTGCGCACACAGGCGATAGATGGCTTTTTCCGCATCGTTGTAGGCCATCAGTTCGCCCATTCGAAAGATGGTCAGCACCGCGCCTTCACCGGAAATATGCAGGCGGGACGACATTTCGGTGAAATCCCGCGCGAGGTCGATGCTGCCCACCACACCAGCCGTGCCACCGGTGGCCTGGGTCAGGCCACCGCCATTGGCCAGAGCGCGTTTGCGAAAGACATCCATGTGCCGCGCTTCATCCATCACCTGGGCCAGCAGGCAATTGCGCGGTTCGAAGTAGTCAGGCGTGGTCTGGGCAATCCAGCGCGCGGGCACATCACCGGCAACAAATTCAACCTCGGTGAGGAAGGTGGCGAGATTGCACTGTGCGGTCTCGATATCGTCGGGCAACGGCTCAAGCGTATGCCACGGCACATCCGTCGCCGAACTCCATTGTCGCTGCAAGGCTTCTTCATACAGGAAGGACGCATTGTCGAGCCAGATTTCACTGCGGGTTCGAATGCTGTAACCGCCGATGCGATACGACGCCTTGCGTGGCATCGCCCCACGTGGACGGCCGGTCATGTTGTCGCTGAACTCGGGTGTTTCTCCGTACGACCCGATCGCCACATCGGCAAGCGTCAGTCCCTGCTTGCCGGCAACCGCATGTGTGCCCCACTCACCCTGCTGACTCAGCCAATCGAGTTTGAATTCAACTGCTGGGGTTGTGTTTCCCACCGGTACGGGTGCAGGCGTGAGTGCAGTCATGACGACCCTCTGTTGGTTTTGCCTAGGAGCCTGTCGGACTTGAGCGATCGTCGCGAGCCGAGTGGGAGAGCGAGGACAGTTTTTCACGATTTCGAGGCGCATAGTGGAACTATGCAAAGAGAAATCGGGGAATAATGGACCGCTCTTCCCACCGGCGCAGTAGATCAGTCTCAAGTCCGACAGGCTCCTAGTACAGTTGTATAGCCCATTCCTCTACAGATTTCGACAAGCAGATTCCAACCAGTCGGCAAACCGCCTATAAATGGGTTCTGAACCCCGCCTGGAACGCCTCATGTCTCGTGTTTGTGCCCTGCTCTGTGTCTTGTATTTGATGCCATTGGCTAACGCTGCCAACCTGACACCAACCCTTCGCGCCGATGCCGATGCACTGATCCAGGAGGTCAGCTTGGCGCCTACCAACGCCGCCAATCGTGCCGACCGCGCTGACCGTCTGTGGACCTGGGCCAACGCCGTCGCCGTGGAAGGCGTGGAATTGCCGGTGCATCTCACCCAGATCATCACCTATGCGACCAATGACAAAGCAGAAGCCAGCGCCTGGGATCAACAGTTGGACCAGGCCATTGCGGAACTGACCATTCTCGACAAGACACCCGAAATGCTCGGCACCGTGAGTATCACGCCCGGTCCCTTCATGGCCCGCTCCCACGCGCAGATTACGCAACAAATCACCGTTGGCAGCCGCGCCATCCCGCCTGGTGGCGGGTTCCTGATTGCCCGTCATTTCATGAGCGACTTCGGTGAATGGCAAATCACTGAACCACGAGGTGACAACTACCTGACGATAGCGAGTTCAAACCCGACCGTGAATTTTGTCGCCGACCGGGTGCAGTTTCCTGGCATGCATGGCGGTTTCCGCGGCACCGCAGAGCGTATCGTCTTTCGAGTAGCCAGTGGCGCGCTGACCACCGGCGACGTGGTGACCATCACCTATGGCGATCAAAGCCAGGGCAGTAAGGGACTGCTGATGCCATCGATCGCCAATGACAAGATGCTGTTGCCCCTCTACATCAGTTTCGAACAACAAGGTGCATTCGTCGGGTTGCCGATGCAAACGGTCGTCATCAGTGGCGGTTCATTGGTCGGGGTCGCCGTGTTTGCTCCATCGGTGGTCGGTGTTGACGAAGCATTTTCCATATCGGTACGTGCTGAAGATGCACGTGCCAATCGAGCCACCGGGAAAATGCCTGGCTGGAAGGTTTTTGCCAACGAGACACCGCTGACGGAAATTGCTGCCGGGAGTGACGCCATCACCGTCGTCGACAACCTGCGCCTGCTGGCGCCCGGTGCCTGGCAGATTCGTGTCGAAAGTCTGGACGGCTCAATCAAAGGTCGAGGTAATCCGATCCTCGTTGAAACATCACCGACCCAGCGAATCTACTGGGGTGACACACACGGTCATTCCGGGTTTGCAGAAGGATTGGGCAGCGCCGATGGTTTCATGCGCTACGCCCGTGACGATGCACGCCTCGACTACGTCACCCACAGCGAACACGACGTTTTCATGGACGACAGCGAATGGCAGGTTCTGCGCCAACTGGTCAGCAAGTACAGCGAGGAGAAGAAGTTCATTCCATTTCTGGGTTATGAGTGGACTGTCGACAATCGATTCGGGGGACATCACAACATTCTGTTTCGCACTCCAACCGATCGCCAGCGATTTGATGGCCGTCGATTCCCTACCCTGCCACGACTGCATACCGCGATCCGTGCATCAACCCCATTGCGGGACATTCTGGCGATTCCACACGCCCACAATGCTGGAGACTGGCGTCTGGCCGACCCGGAGATCACCAAACTGGTCGAAATCATGTCGATGCACGGCAACTTCGAATGGTTCGGCCGAATGTATCTGGACCAGGGTCACCAGGTTGGGTTCACCGCCGCATCCGACAATCACCTTAGCCAGCCCGGTTATGGTGCGCCAGTGGGAGGCTCGCAGTCCCAGCGCGGCGGGCTTGGGGCGGTATTCGCAACTGACAAGAGAACCGATGCGATCTTCGACGGGCTGCGCGGCCTGCGCACCTACGCAACCACTGGCGAGCGAATCATCCTGCAATTCGGTGTGAATGGCTCACCCATGGGTACACGTGCGCCGATGAACAAGAACAGAAAACTTAAGGGCCGGGTCATTGGCACCGCCCCACTGGAATCAGTATCGATCCTCAAGAATGACCAGCTGCTGTGGTCTCAGTCGTATGCCGGCACCGACTTTCGACGCGGCGAACCAACGCAGTTGGCCATCAGCTTCAGCTCATCTGCAGAACCGATCAATCAGCGCGACAATCCTCGCGGTTATCGGCCCTGGGTGGGCACTGCGGAAGTCACGGGCGCGACCATCGTCGAAGGTCATGTTGCCGCCAACGGATCCACCAGCCTGTCGGCGATCAAACCTGGCGCGGATGGCAAATACATGTTCAGAACAGCCAGTCGCGGCGCTGCCAGCACCTTGCTCTTGACACTGGCTGAGGTCAAGGCAGGTGCGACGTTGACACTCAACATCGAAGGTGGCGTTGAGTTCGGTGGCGCGCCGCCAATCTATCGCCAGCATCAACAGCTGGATCCGGCGACTCTGCAGGTGAGACTGACAGATCTGAAGAGCGGCGCTCAGGTGGCGAGAATTCCCGCTCCGGACTATCAGGATGAGATCTCCGTGCGCCGCCTGGCAAGTAGTGGAACCCTCGAAGCCAACTTCGAAGTCGAAGACGCAGGAACTCTCGAGGGTGACTATTACTACGTTCGGGTCATCCAGAGTAACGATGCGATGGCCTGGTCAAGCCCGGTCTGGGTAGGTGGAAGAGCGCCTCAATGAGCGCCCTCCCCAACGACTCGTTTTCGCTGCACCAGCAACTCGCCAGAGACACCCTGTTCATCACGGATCTCGCGCTGTGTCGGGTACTGCTCATGAACGATGCCAGGTATCCCTGGTGCATCCTCGTCCCGAAAATTCCCGACGTGCGTGAAGTATTCGATCTGCCTGCATCAGCTCAAGCGGAAATGTGGCGGGAGGTTGGCATCATTTCTGAGCGGCTGGCCATGCTCACCAAGGCAGGAAAAATGAATGTGGCAACACTCGGCAATCTGGTGCCGCAGCTGCACATCCATGTCATTGCTCGAAATGTAGGGGACGCAGCCTGGCCACAACCGGTGTGGGGCAAGGGCGAGGCGCAGCCTTACACCGCCCCTGCCGGGACAAAGCGGGTGGAAGCCTTACAGCTTACATTCGCTCGATGATGGTGGCCGTTCCCATACCACCGCCCGTGCACATGGCGATGAGTGCAGTCTGTTTATCCAGACGCTCAAGCTGATCCACTGCGGTACCAATCAGCATGCCGCCCGTAGCGCCGATCGGGTGACCCAGCGCAATGGCGCCACCGTCGACATTGACCACACTGTGATCAACATCGAGGTCCTTCATGAACTTGAGGACAACCGCCGCAAATGCCTCATTGACCTCCCATAGGTCGATATCCGACTTTTTCATGCCGGCCTTGTCCAGGCAACGCTGCGCAGCCGGCGCAGGCGCTGTCAGCATGATCAGAGGCTCGGTGCCCGCCGTTGCTACCTGGCGGATCTTCGCACGCGGCTTCAAGCCATGCGCCTTGGCGAACTCCGGGCTCACCACCAGCACCGCGCTGGCACCATCAACCACTCCGGATGAATTGCCTGCGTGATGAACATGGTTGAGTGGACCTGCCTTCGGGTAGATCTGTTTCACCATATCAATGAAGGGGCGACTGAATCCTTCGGCGTGCATCCCCGCCATTTTGGCGAATGAAGGCTGCAGATCTTTCAGGCTGTCGAACGTTGTACCGGGACGCGGATGTTCGTCACGACCCAAAGCCAGCGTGCCGTCGAGATTATTGATGGCGATCAGCGAACGATTGAATCGGCCATCCTCAATGGACTTCATGGCGCGGGCCTGGCTCTCCACGGCATAACGATCCACATCTTCGCGGGTAAACCTTTCAAGCGTCGCAATCAGATCTGCGGAGATACCTTGCGGCACCTGCGGATGAATATCGCGCAGATGTTCGTTGTTGGCATGAAATCCGTTGGCGTGCAACGGTGAGTAGCGGGACATGAACTCCACACCACCACCGATCACGACTTCCTGCTGCCCACTCATGACACCCATGGCGGCAAAGTTCACGGCTTGCTGGCCACTGCCACAGAAGCGGTGCAGCGTGACTCCGGTCACCGAAATCGGCCAACCTGCATCGAGCACCGACATGCGGGCGATGTCATGCGCATGATCACCACTGCCGGTGCCACAGCCGAGCACCACGTCCTCGATCACCGCTGGATCGATGCCCGTCTTGTCACGCAGGCCATTGAGCACCTGTGCCATGCAACGTTGCGGGTGGAGATTACTCAGGGAGCCGACACCAGGTTTGCCCCGGCCACGCGGCGAACGAACCGCATCAATGATCCATGCCTCACGCATACGAGCCTCGTCATTCAGGTGGAAAGCGCCCGATTCTGTCGACGCCGGCTCCCGAAGGCAAGTTTTGGCGCCGGGCTATTCGATCAGAAGGACCTCACCTGCAAAAAACCCCGTCGAGCTGATACTGACAGGAACCCGCAAACCACCTCGGTTGCCATACCTGATGGCGACGTCAAAGGTCTCATCTTCACGGACCACTCTGAACGTGCACTGATCACCTGAGCCTTCGGTCAACGAAAACACATACAGGCTTCTACCGGTATGAACGTTGCCAAGATCGCTGCATGGTGGCGACATCCACAATGCGCTGACCAGATCAATGCCCGGCTGGACGGTTTCGTTAGGGCGCTGTTCACCATTCTTGCGATAGGTCACTTCACCATTGGCAACCGTCACCAGGCGTTCCTTGCTGTTGTCGCGGTGGTGATACTCATAACTTACGGGCCGTGGGCGACCATCGGACACCGTGCCCTTCGCCGTGAAGCGCACCCGCAGCGCCTTGATTAACTCCATGAGACCCAGTGAGGCGGCCTCTCCCTGCACCACGTACTCGGCGCCGGTGACGTCTATCGAAAGACGGATTTCGCCCGCCTCTGCCGTACCCATATAGGCCATGTAGTGCAGTTCAATCGATTTGGCGAACACTGGCGAAGAGAAACTCGCCAGCACACCGGCAGCGATACCGACCAGCAGTCGAATCCACTTGTTCACCAACGTTTTCATAGCCGGGATTCTCCTGCGTGGTGCATGAACTCAGACTGAAGGCAGAGGAATGCTCTGGCCAAGGCGGGGCACATCATAGCCGCGCTGCACCGCCGGTCGGGCTGCCACGGCTCGATACCAGCGCAACACGTTAGGGTAATCACCGAGGTTCATCTCCTGGTACTCATAGCGGGAAATCCACGGCCAGCTCGCGATATCGGCAATAGAATAACTGCCACCGACATATTCTTCGCGGCCCAGATGTTGATCGAGAACACCGTACAGCCGACGGCCTTCTTCCCGATATCGGGTCTCCGCATAAGGTGCTTTGCCCGGATTGAAGCGAACGAAGTGATGAACTTGACCGAGCATTGGCCCGAGCCCGCCCATCTGCCACATCAACCACTGCATCGTGGTCCAGCGATCGGTACCCCACAACGTCGGAGCATAGGTGTCAGCAAGGTAGGCGAGGATGGCGCCTGATTCCATCAGCTTGACGCCGGTGGTTTGATCCACCAACGCCGGAATTTTGTTGTTGGGACTGATGGCCACGAAATCGCGCGTGTATTGTTCACCCTTGGTGATGTTGATGCTGTGAACCTCGTACTGGAGATTCATCTCTTCCAAGGCGATGGAAATCTTGCGGCCATTCGGGGTGGCGAAGGTGTAAAGGTCAATCACGGGGTTCGCACTCGCCTGCAGGTGGCGGCATGGTACAGAAACCGGCTGCGAAACGCTCAATCTGTAAATTCGTTGCGAGATTGGCCAGATGCACGGCAACAGTGTGATCCGTGTCACTCGCAGCCAGTTTCGATTTGAGTGCATGGGGCCGATGGGTGACTCTACCGAGGCGGATATCCGGACGCCCGATTTGCCCCCACTCCTGCAGAACAAGGACCAGCTGCCGTGCTCGTGTTGACGCCCTGGTCGATTCCCCCACTGCTTGCCGCGCTGGTCGCTGCCGCTCTGTATTCACGTGTTCGCAAGAACGAAGACGTGCCCGGTGTGAACGGCCTGCTCATGTTGATGCTGGTGGTAGGGTTTGCATCGGTAGGACAAGCGCTGGCCATGCTCCTGGTTGACCCACGACTCAAGCAGCTTGCAACCCAGCTTGCTTATCTCGGCATCATTCTCGCGCCGATCGCGTGGTTTGCGTTCTGTATCAGCTATTCACGCCGACAGATTCATATCTCCCGTCAAATGCTCAATCTGGTTACGGTGTTACCAGCGTTGACGTTGATCATCGCTTTGACCAACGACTATCATCATCTGCTCTGGACCACGAGCAGTGATGGAGCAAAACCTGAGCCGGGGCTCTGGTTTTATATCCAGGTCGTCTACAGCTTTGTTCTCGTCATCAGTGGCAGCGCGATCCTCGCCTTCATGCTGTCGGTCTCGCAGTCAAACTGGTGGCCTATCACAGCGGTGATCGCCGCCCCTGCTGTTGCCAGCCTGGGCAGTGTCATGACCCTGACGGCGCACCGGGGAATGGGGGAATTCGACCTGCACGCTCTGGGTTTTGCCATGGGTGCATGGATACTCTATCGAGGGGTGTTACGGTTCGGTCTGCTGGATACCATACCCGTGGTACGGGACCAGGTTGTCAATCAACTGAGTGATCCAGTAGTTGTCGCCAGTCATCGCGGAATCATCATCGATGCCAATCAGGCCGCGCTCGGCATGTTCGCCATGCCACGCGAAGAGGTCATCGATCGCACGATCGCTCAGTTCATGCCTAACTGGCCACCCAGCGAACTGTCTGCAAAAGGCTCGGCCAACGCAGAGATCACCATTGGCGGACAGATTTACGACGTCGCTTTTTCGAGCCTGGACCCGTCGGCCAGGCTGTCGGATGTTGTGCTGGTATTTCGTGATGTGACGGTAAGACGTGAAGATGAGCGTCGACTACGGAAAATGCAGAAGGAACTCGAGCGTCTGGCACATACCGATTCGCTGACCGGACTCTACAACCGACGCATCTTCATGCAACGGCTGGAAGAAGAAGTGGAGCGGGTTCGACGCCACGGCAAAGCATTATCCGTACTGATCTTCGACCTCGATTTTTTCAAACTGGTCAACGATACCTACGGTCACGACACCGGCGACGTGGTACTGGTGGCGGTGGCCCGTCTTGCTACCGAAGCCAAACGGATGAGCGACGTTGCGGCTCGCCTTGGTGGCGAAGAATTTGCACTGCTGCTTCCGGAAACCGACCAGCAAGGCGCTGTGCAACTTGCCCAACGACTACGATCATCCATCGAAAAGAACCTGTATCTGAGCACGTCGGGAACACCGGTCAAGGTGACCGCAAGCATCGGCGTTGCAACCGCTACGGCGGAAGCCGACGAGATCGAGAAGCTCTTGAGTCTCGCCGACCGCCAACTCTATCGTGCCAAGAACAACGGACGCAACCGGGTCTGTTCGACGATGCTCTGATGCCAGGTGGCCAGGTGGCCAGGTGAGCAGGTGAGCAGGTGAGCAGGGAGGCAGACCACCCGCGGTGGATCAGCGCCGAAGACTCAGCGTGACTGCACCACCGCCATCCAGTGCTTCATAACTGAAGGCGATTGCGCTGGTATCGCCAGTAAAAAACGCCTCACGCACAAACGCCGCCATGAAATGGCCAATCGCGCTACCGACGAGCACGTCGCTCACATGATGTTTACCTGCCTCAACTCTCGCCCACGCCGTACCGGCTGCAAGCAGCTGTGATCCACCGACCAAGCCCAACCGTGCAGGCTCTGACAAATCCATCGAATTGACGTTGTAGGCAGTCATGGTCGCCAGCGCTTGCGTACGACCTGCATGGCCTGAGGGAAACGACAAATCGTTCCGTCCATTCGGACGTTCGCGTCCGACCGCTTTTTTCAATCCGGTTGTGACCGCGCCTTCCAGCGCCACCGCTGCGAAACCTGCGCCAACCCCCGCCAACTTGTCACCAAAGGAATCACTGGGTGCAACCAGCGCCGTCGTCAACCACAACGCGGAAGTCGCTTTTCGCAGATCGTTGCTGACGCTATCAGCGTCGTGCCCGAACAGCGGCTGATGATCGATGGCCCAATCGGTCAGCTGACCATCCGCATTATCGATCGTCAGTAGTCCGGCTGCGGCTATCGGCACCCAGGTACCCGGTTCGGCGGCTGCAGTTCGAGCCGCTTGCCACGCCTCGGAGGCACCTGGCCAGCGTGCACCTGCGCCATGCGTGCCGCCACTGGTGATGCAGCCACTGAGTACACATACACATACGATCAGGCCAGCAAACCGTGCCATCCTTCTCTCCCGTATTGATCGTCCTGGTGTTGATCGTCCTGTTAGCGTTGCACTATTCGGATAGTGCAGGTGTCAGTGCATCATTCCCAGTACTTCCCGTAGAAAGATCAGGCTCTTCATCTCCGCCCTCCGTCGACGAGTCTTCCGCAGCCGGAGCCAACAGTTCGTCGGAGCCTTCAAGCATCTGCTCGGCAAGATAAGCCGCGAGCTTGTAGGTTCCTTCGATACGAGAGGAGGTCACGGCGTACTCATTTTCACCAGCACCCTGCTTCAGTTGCAGCGTGTATGCGCCTGTGCCGTCAACGATGGTGAAGGTGCCCTTATCGGTTCCGGAATTTTCCAGAAGAGAGGCGTCTGCCATTCCGAGCACACGCAGATTTTCCAATCGCTCGGCAAAGCTAGTCGCCTTGTCCTGATTGGCCGCAACACCGTCGACCAGCCAGCCCTCCTTGCCTTTTTCCAGTTTGAACCCGGCCGGACTGACTACAGATTTCACTGCACCAGCGGCAGCCAGCAACGCCTTGTCGAGCCACTCTTCGGCTTTCACTGGCGCCTGGAAGTTGCTGAACGCAACCGAATACACAGAGTCGGAACCCTCTCGACGTGCATGCACACGCTGGAAGCCAGGCGACGTACCAAGCCACACCTCGCCAACCACTTCTTCACCTTTTTTGAAGGTCACGTGGCGCTGAAACTTTTCGGCCGTGACTTCAAATCGCTCGGTGCTCGTTGCCGTCGTCGACACGGGCCAGGGCGAGGCAAAATTCGCGAAGTCGCTAACCAGTTTGTCGGCCTTTTCTGCATCAACCGGCACCGCGCCGATCTGCCATTTACTGCCGGCGTGTTCAAGCTCGACACTTTCGGTGGGATCAGCGATCACCACTCGATCAACGGTCGAAGGATCGAAGTCCAGAAGTTTTGTCGATGCGCCATCATCACCACGATCATTCAGAACGAACACGGCGACCAGAACCAGTTGCACTAGAAGTATGCCCGCAAGTATCCCAAGGCGACCGTTCATGCCACACCTCCCTGCATCCACGCCAGCACTTCACGTTGTTTGCGGCGTCTCAATTGGCGATATACCAGATAGACGATGAGTACACCGAACAAGGCCAGCCCGTAACTGGCAAGCTCCAGGGTGCTGCGTTCACTTTCTTCCATGGGTGGCAACGTACGATTGAAATTGCCGCGCGCACGAATGCCGGTGAGGCTTTCATCTTCCAGTGACCAATCGATCAGATTCGCCATCATCTGGACCGTGTTGCCGTAGAACGTGCCGTCGGCCGCGCCCACCATGCGCAGTGTCTGGTCGGCGAGAAAGCCATTGGATGCAAAGACAAACAGACGCGCCGACTCCGGCGAGTGTTCAATGACCGAACCATATACGGGCTTGTTTGTTTCCTTGTCAGCAGCCTTGTCAGCAGCCTTGTCACCGTCAGGTGCGACCTCTGCCTGGGCAGCCGCAGTGAGCAGCGGCGATGGTTTGCCTTTGAAAAACGACTCGAATCGACCACGCAGGCCTACCGCGATCATCTGACTGGCCAGCTCTCCTTGCGGCGTAAAGGCAGACAATCCCTGGTCATCGTACTTGGGAATGACGTTTGTATCGGTGGACGTCCAGCTCCCTGCACTCGAGGTCAGCAGCGGCGTTACTTCAAGGGTTTTCTTCGCCGATTCGCTGAGCACGATCGGTGATGCCCATGGCACAGTCAGTTGCGGCAACCCATCGAACACCGGTAGATCTGCCATGCCGGAATCACGCACATCAACAAAGTAGGGGTAGTCCAGCATCACCAGTTCCTGGAAGCTGAAACCACCCACCTTGCGAGTTACCGGCACCGGGAACGGCGTGTTCTGCGGGTCCATCACCAACGACTGCCCTATGCTGACACCGTTATGCTCCAACCACTCTTCAAGACCGGTAGTCTGCGGTGTTGCCACCAGGCTTTGTTCTTCGAGCAGGGCATCAAACGCCGCTGCCGCGAGTACCATCGTGCCACCCTGCATCAGATATTGGTCAACGGCGAACAACTGTTTGTCGCTGAGGCCTTCCGGATCCACCAGCATCAACATCTCGACACCAGCCGGCACTCGACCTTCGTCGAGCGTCGCGGCTTCCACTTCGAAATCGCTGGCCAGGAAATCGCGCAACTGCGTGAACTGACTGCCTTGTTGCGGCATGAAGGGAGACTGACCACCCACCGGTGTCGGGGTGACCAGCGCTACCCGCTTGAGCAGGCCCTTGGCAAAGCGCTTGAGCCCTTCTTCGATCCCCTTGGTGGTGGCTTCTTCTGTCAGCCCTTCGGGCAACGGAATCTGCACGACCAGCCCTTTCTGATGCAGCGTGAGATAGAAGTAAAACTGGTTCGCATCCAGCAGGCTGAGCGCCATCGGCTGAAAGCCGTATTGCTGCTGGATATCCTTGGCCAGCGCACCATCTCCTTCCTCCGGATCAAGGATTTCGACCTTGAACTTGTCGCCCGACTTTGCCGCGAGCCCGTTCAACGCCTTGTTCAGAACTTCCCGATAGCCGACCAGCGCCTCCGGCAATTTTGCATCCGCCGACAGATATCCCTTGAAGGTAATGGGTTCGTTGATACTGGCGAACAGCGAGTCGCCACCCTGGAACCCGTACAACACCTTCTTGATGCTGCGGGTGAGATCAAACTCCGGATTGCGCAACTGCACATCCAGATCCGATTCGCCGAGGGCCTTGACCTCGATCAGATCGCGGAAACTCAGAACCTCGTACTTGTCGCCATACACCACCAGCACATCGAAGTAGGCATTCACGAGGCTTGCCTGATGTCGATCGGCTACCTGGAAGGGAACGGCCCGAATGCTGTACTTGGTGTTGGCTTCGTCTTCAAGTTCAGGGTTGGACGCAGGATCGACGATTTCCACCCGAACCTTGCCGTTGCCGGCAATTTCATATTCGCGCAACAGATCTTTCATGCGTGGCGCAAGCGGAGCCAGCAGCGGATGTGTCTTTTCGCTGAAATAACCGCGAATCAACAAGGGTTCGCGCAATTGTCCGAGGTAGGCACGTGTTGCATCGGAGATCGAATAGATGCGTCCTTCGGTGAGATCAAATCGAATGCCGCCGACGTTTGCGAGCCAGACATTGGCAAGCAGTAAATTACCGACCAGAAGCGCCGTGCCCAGTTGCCAGTTTCGGTGCGTGGTCTTGTTGCCATCGTGTGCCCATCGCTCTCGCGTCAGTGCGTAGACGTTGAGGGCGAGGAAGACCACGGCAATCGACAGGTAGTAATAAAGATCACGCAGATCCAGAACACCACGCGTGATCGACTCGAACCGCGAACCCGCACCCAGTGACAACAGCAGGTCTGCAAGCCAGCCACCCGCGAGAGAAACCAGCAGCGTTGAACCCAGCAGGTAAAAAACTCCACAGACCAGCGCAGCCAGCAGCAACGCAACGATCTGGCTGTCCGACCGAGCGCTGACATACAGGCCGATGGCCAGGTACGCGGCACCGAGCAGCATGGCGGCCAGGTAACCAGCAATGACCGGGCCCCAATCGAGTTCACCAACGAATGACACGACGATGGGCAACGGCAGTGTCAGCAGCAGAGCCAATCCAAGCAGCATCCAGCACGCGAGGAACTTGCCAAGCACAAACTCCCACGTCGTTGCTGGCAACGTCGCAATGAACTCGAGCGTTCCTGACCGCCGCTCTTCGCTCCACATCCGCATGGTGATGGCGGCCGACAGGAAGATCATCAGCACCGGCATCCATTCGAACATGGGTCGAACATCGGCGATGTTGCGTGCGAAAAACGCTTCCATCCAGAAGAACACGAACAGCGTTACCGCCAGGAAGGCACCCAGAAAGAGATAGCCGATTGGCGCACCAAAAAAGAGGCTGAGCTCCTTGCGCTCGATTTCACGAATGATTGACAGCCTCATGCTTCGACCTCCTCATTCACGCGGCGGAAGATCGTTTCCAGATCCTGCTGCAACGGCGTGATTTCCTGAATCGAGGCGCCACTACCCACCAATGCCTGGGCCACCTGGGCTGCGCCCGCATCGACCGCGCCCGAAACTTCCAGTAACCAGGCCCCATCATCAACCGAAAGATTCGCAATCATTGGCAGCGCGCGCAGAACACTTTCGACATCGCCACCACTGGCTCGTACTCGCAGCGTGCTGGTGTGGACCAGGTCCGCAAGCCGCTCATCGACCACCAGCTTGCCCTGGCGCAGGATCAGCGCACGATCACAAATCGCCTTGACCTCCTGCATGATGTGCGTAGATAAAATCACCGTGGCATGTTCGGCCAGCTGACGAATCAGCGAACGCATGTGCTGGGTCTGTGAGGGATCAAGGCCGTTGGTGGGCTCATCGAGAATAAGAAATTTGGGACGGTGCAGAATCGCCTGAGCGACACCGACCCGCTGTTTGTAACCACGAGAAAGAGTGGCGATGGGTTCGAGCAACTTTGGTTCAAGTTCCGTAGCACGAATTGCGGCGGGTACCACTTTGGCAGGATCGAGTCCACGCAGTCGGGCCGCGTATGCCAGATAGTCGGCAACCGTCAGCTCGGGATAGATCGGCAGACTTTCCGGCAGGTAGCCGATGTGGGCCTGCGTCGCCTCGGGATGGTTCGCAACATCAAGGCCATCGATTCTCACAAAGCCTGCTGAAGGCTCCAGGTACGCGGTCAGCATTTTCATGATGGTGGTCTTGCCGGCGCCGTTGTGGCCAAGCAGGCCAACCACTTCACCAGGTTTGATCGAGAAGGAAACATCATCAACGGCGATGAAGTCTCCATATCGTCGGGACAGATTGACTGCCTCCAGCATGCGTTGCTCCTCTGTCGTATTCGGAGGTGGCACGGTATGCGCTCTGCTCAAAAATTCAAGGGGTACCGGATTCAGCTGGTGTTAACATTTCTGCATGAGTGAATCACTGTCAATCAACGGGCCAGCAGGCACAATCGAAGCGATGCTGGATCGCGTGGTAGCTGAGAGCGAGGGTATTGCGATCCTCTGCCACCCCCATCCTCTGTATGGCGGCAGCATGCATGACAGCGTATTGGACGCAGCCGCATCCGCGCTCCTGAACAAAGGGGTCAGCGTGCTGCGTTTCAACTTTCGTGGGGTCGGGCAGAGTGAGGGCACGCATGCAAAGGGTGAGGGAGAGGCCGATGACCTGGTGGCCGTCGTCAAGTGGGCCCTGGAATTCTGTCCGTCAGAATCACTCATTCTCGCCGGCTATTCCTTCGGCGCAACCGTCGCATGGCGCGCAGCCCACACCTTGCCAAACCTTGAGCGCCTGATACTCATCGCCCCACCGGTTGGCATGATGCCCTTTACCGCACCAGCACCAACTTGTCCGGTCCACGTGGTGTATGGCGATGCTGATGAGTACATCGATCCTGCCGCGCTGGCCGCCTGGATGGGTGTGACCCGACACCAGGTGGTGGGTGCGAATCACTTTTTCATGGGTGAATGGCAGGGTCTGACTACAGCCCTCGATGCCGCGCTTGTATAACCCGGATCAGACCACGGGTACGCCGGTTATCCACTCATGTGCAAACCAGAATGCGGCATAACCCACCAGACCAATCAGTGCTGGCAGACCGAGTTCTGATGGCACGAACTTGTTACGCCCGGCCAGGATCGCAACAAAGGGAATATTCGACGTGACCGCCGCAAACGGCAGCCATTGATCGCCCAGTTTTTTGGCTTTCTTGGCATCCAGCAACAACGTACCAATACCACCTAACAGCAGGAATGTGCCGAAAAACGCCAGTGACACGTAGTCACCGTTAACGGCGATGTGGCTCAGCGACCACAGAATGACGGACCACAGGAAAGGATGCCGCGTGATCCTGACCAATCCGCGCGTATCCACGCCTTGCGCCAGCAGCTTCTCCTGACCAACCTGAGTTGGATTGGGCACCAGAAATCCACCCAGCAAAAAAACTGTCGCAATCGGCATGACCACTTTCGGAATCCAGTACAAATCCGGGTTGGGGAACCAGGCATATTCATACCGCGGGACATCCGCATACTGGTAGATGAGAAACCCGAACGTCGCGAGGGAGACCAGCGAATAGAGGCCGAGAAAGCCCTGCTCGCCAATGGCTGAGACGACGGTCGGGCGAATGGAGGTGCTAGATAGTCCGAAGTGTGTAACGAGCAATAGCAGCCCCGCGACCAGAACTTCCAACATGTTTTTTCCCAACAACGTTTTGATCGATCTTACGCCGAGATTCGTTCAAGGCGAACGAATTGCGATGAACGCGGGATGCACAGCGAGATCGCACCAACTTTAGATTCTGCGATACTGACTGCATCAACGATGACTGGAGTCGTCAACTTGCATAAGACCATTCATTGCCTGTCGATTGCCACAATTTCCATGCTGGCTACACCTGCCGTAATGGCTCTGGACGCAGCCTGCTCACCCCTGATCGAGGCCAGCGAGGCCAAGGTCGCACAGCCCGCGTGGCATGCCGTCTCCCGGATCGATGACTTCAGAAGTGAAGTGATCAAGGCAGACGGCAAGTTCTACATGTTTCTCAACGACGAATGGATCGTCGCACCCATGAACATGGACGACCTTGAGCGGGAGACCGTTGCCAGCATGCAAAGTGGCAAAATCAAGGTCACGGGATGTCAGTCTGCAGGAACCGAGATGGTCGATGGCATCGAAACCAGCGTTCTGGTTTATACCGTCGAGCTGCCTGGCAGCGGAATACCCGCCGCACAAACGCGCATCAATCTCGGTATGGCTGACAAACTGCCCTACAAACAAGGCAGCGCTGCAGGTGAAACAAAACAGAGCACGACCTATCGGTATACCGGCGTGAAACCACCGCTGTAGGTCAGCGTGAAACGGTGATCGAGTCGCTGAGCTGATCGGCAAGCGGCCGGAAAAATCCGGCCACTGCCAAGAGTGGAGGTGAAGAGCTAGCCCTTGAACTGCGCGACGAGCCCGGCGATCGATTGTTTGGCATCACCAAACAACATGCGGGTGTTCTCACCAAAGAACAGCGGGTTGTCGACACCGGAAAAACCGGAAGCCATCGAGCGCTTCAGTACAAACACCGTCCGCGCATGATCCACGTTGATGATCGGCATCCCGTAAATCGGGCTGTTTTCATCATTGCGGGCCGCTGGATTGACGACGTCGTTGGCACCAATGACCACCGCCACATCGACGTTGTTCATGCGTGGGTTGATGTCATCCATCTCCACCAGCTGATCGTACGGTACGTTGGCTTCAGCCAGCAGGACGTTCATGTGTCCTGGCATTCGGCCGGCAACCGGGTGGATGGCGTAGGTAACTTCGGCACCATTTTTCTCCAGCAATTCGCCTAGTTCACGAACCACGTGCTGGGCCTGAGCAACGGCCATCCCGTAGCCGGGAACGAAAGTGACCGAAGACGCGGATTCCAGAATCAGATAGGCATCTTCTGCATTGATCGGCCTTACTTCACCCTCGACCTTAGTCGCAGTCTTCACGGCTCCGAAGCCCGAGAACAAAACGTTCGCCAGTGAACGGTTCATGGCCTTGCACATGATTTGCGTCAGGATGATCCCCGACGCGCCGACCAGTGCGCCGGCAACGATCAGGATGTTGTTGTTGATCGCAAAACCAGCAGCACAAGCGGCCAGACCGGAATAACTGTTGAGCAACGAGATCACGACTGGCATGTCTGCCCCACCAATGGGGATGACTGCCATCACTCCGAACAGCAGGCTGAGCGCGATCAGTATGAACAACCACGGAGAGGTCACCGAAGGCTCGATGCACAGGAAGACGCTCGAAACGATGATGCCCACCAGAATCAGCGCATTCACGAGGCGCTGCGCGTTGAACACAATCGCCTTGCCACTCATCACCTCAGCGAGTTTCGCGTAGGCAATGTAGGACCCGGAGAACGTCACGCCACCGATGAGAATCGAAAGCGCAATCGTGATCAGGATGAAGGTCGTATTTCCAGGCTCGTAGAGCGCAGCCCAACCGACCAACATACTGGACAGACCGCCGGAGCCATTGAAGAGGGCCACCATTTCCGGCATCGCCGTCATCTGGACCTTTTTCGCCGTGTACCAGCCGATGGCGCTACCAATGATGGAACCAGCAATGATCCATTCGAAGGAGAGGACGTTCTTGTAGAGCAGAGTCACCACGATAGCGATGAACATCGCCCAGGCTGACAGGATGTTGCCCCGCACCGCGGTAGCGGGCGAGCTGAGCATCTTCAGACCGATGATGAAGAGGATAGCGGCCAGGATGTAGCCGACGTTGACAAGTTCGAGGCTCATGCCTTGCCTCCTTTCGCATTCGGATCAACTTTTTTCTTGAACATGCTCAGCATCCGGTCGGTGACCACATAACCACCAACGACGTTGATCATCGCAAAGATCACGGCCAGCCCACCAAGCAAGCTGGAAACGAACGCGGTATCGCTACCGGCAGAGAGGAGCGCACCAACGATGGTAATGCCAGAAACTGCGTTCGATGCAGACATCAGTGGTGTGTGCAGGGTCGCCGGCACCTTCGAAATCAGCTCGAAGCCGAGGAAGATGGACAGCATGAGAACAAAGGCCAGAAATACACCTTCCATGACTTACCTCGCGTAGTGATTCGCAATGGTCTGATTGACGATCTGGCCATCACGGGTGATCACACACCCCTTGATGATTTCGTCAGTCGGATCCAGATCAAGTGATTTTTTCTCGCCATCCCAGAACTCATCAAGCAGGTTGAAAAGATTGGCGGAGTACATGTCGCTGGCGTTACGTGCAACCTCGGATGGCAGGTTGCTGATACCCAGCACCTTGACGCCATTGATGTCGACGATCTGCCCGGCCACCGAGCCTTCAACGTTGCCACCGGATTCAACCGCCATGTCGACGACGATGCTGCCGGGCTGCATGCCCTCAACCATGTCGCGGCTGACGATGCGCGGCGCCGGACGGCCAAACACCTGGGCAGTGGTGATCACGATGTCAGACTGGGCGATGACCTTTTTCTGGCCTTCGCGCTGCTTGTCGAGCTGCTCCTTGGTCAGTTCCTTGGCGTAACCCTGTTCGGTCTGGCCGATCTCACCGAGATCGATTTCGACGAACTTGGCACCCAGCGATCGAACCTGCTCGGCGACGACTGGGCGGGTATCAAACGCTTCCACCCGAGCACCGAGGCGCTTTGCAGTGGCAATGGCCTGCAACCCCGCAACACCCGCGCCAATAACAAAAACACGGGCCGGCGCGATCGTGCCGGACGGCGTCATCATCATCGGGAAAATCTTCGGACAGTGATAAGCCGCCTGAATCACCATCACGTAACCGACCAGGTTTGCCTGCGATGACAAGGCGTCCATCTTTTGAGCCCGCGTAGTCCGCGGAATCATCTCCATGGAAATTGATGTGACACCTTGTTTTGCCATCGCTTCAACCAGCCCGCGCTCGTTGAAGGGATCAAGGAAGCTCACGTGCACCGTGCCTTTTTTCAGCGCGGCAATGTCGTCGGTGCTTGGCTTGCGCACGCGCATGACGATATCGCTGGTGCCTAAGATCGTTGCACGATCCTGCACCACGGCTCCAGCTTCTACATAGGCCGCATCGGCATAACCGGATGCGACACCAAGACCGGCTTCGATCGCGATGTCGATGCCTTTACCCTTGAGCTTCTTTGCGTTCTGCGGCGTTAACGCAGTGCGCAATTCACCCGGCAGGGTCTCTTTGAGTACCCCTATCTGCATGCTACCCCCAGACAATTGATCGGTCGTTCATTCGTCGCCACCGGACAAGGCATCAAATGCCTTGTACCTCACTGCGCTCCCGCGCGAGGACTATCCCATGGCTGCTTTCTTGTCGTCCTTCTCAATGCGCCCGTTGGCCGGGCGAGAAAGGCGCCAGAGTGTAGTGGAGCCGAGAGTGTACGCAAAGCCCGGGAATGCGTTGTAAGTGAAATGCAGCGAGTCGGGCATAATCAACTTGCAGGTACCGGGTGGATGGGGATCGAGATGGGGATCGAGATGGAGAGAGAGGTCGAGATGGAGAGAGGGGAGTGGAATTGGCAACACGGGGCTTAAGCAATCGGGCAGCACTGACCGCTGTAGTCGTTGCGTTTTCCGTAGGTATGGTGGGCAGCCTCGCTATCCGGCCACACACCATTACCGGAGAACAAGCGAGGGGCCAGGAAGCTGCGGCCGGAGTCGAAGCCCGGATCTCCTGGCGAGTGCCTGTAGTTTTTCAGACCAACCTGCCCGTGCTGGGTGACAATCCGGTCTACGTTGCCCATCAGATCGAGGCCGCCAGCGGTGGCGCCATCAAGATCCGCCTGTACGAACCTGGCGAAATCGTCCCCGCATTCAGCATCACCGATGCGGTCCGCGACAACAAAGTTGAAGCTGGTTATACCTGGCTTGGTTATGACCAGGGCAAGATTCCAGCATCGGCGCTACTCGGTGCGGTGCCCTTCGGCATGGAACCCTGGGAGTACAGCGCGTGGTGGTATGAAGCCGGAGGTCGCGAACTTGCCGAAGCACTTTATGCCGGTCATAACACGCACCTCATCTACTGTGGCATGACAGGACCCGAGACCGCCGGCTGGTTCCGTCACAAGATCGAAACCCTTGAGGACCTGCGCGGTCTGAAAATCCGCTTCGCCGGGATCGGTGGCAAGGTCATCGAACAACTCGGCGCGTCGGTCACCATGTTACCGGGCGGTGAGATCTTCCAGGCTCTGGAAAAAGGCGCGATCGATGCCACGGAATTTGCCTTGCCGATAGTGGATCAGACACTGGGCTTCGACCGGGTTGCAAAATTCAACTACTACCCGGGATGGCACCAGCCCTTCACCGCATCGCACCTCGTCATCAACAAGACGCATTGGGATGCGATCTCCGATGCTGACCGGGCGATCATCGACACTGCATGCACGGCTGGCGTCACGCGCAACCTTGCCAGATCAGAGGGCTTGCAAGGGGCCGTGATGGTCGGCTTTCCCGCCAAAGGAGTCCGTGCCGAAACCTTGCCCATGGAAATACTGCGTGAGCTGGAAGCGGTGACCAACAAGGTGCTCGACGCTGAAGCCAAAGCCGATGCAGATTTCGCGCAGATCCTCGAATCACAGCAGAAATTCCGCAAGGAATACGCCAACTGGAAATCCAAGGCCTATCTGCCGAGGGATTTCTGATGTATCCGGAAACCCGTCTTTCACGTGTGGTTGATGGTTGGCTGATCCGCATCGGCCAGGCCGTGAGCTGGATCTGGCTGATCCTGCTCGGCGTCATCATGCTGAACGTGGTGATGCGTTATCTGTTTTCCGAAGGGCGTATCGAGCTTGAAGAGCTGCAGTGGCATCTTTATTCGATCGGCTTCCTGATCGGCATGAGCTATGCCTACCAGGCCGACGCTCACGTTCGGGTCGACGTCTTGCACGAGCGTCTCCGGCCTCGGCTCAAGGCCTGGATAGAACTGTACGGCACGCTGTTGTTGCTGATTCCCTTCATCACGCTGATCGTGATCTACGGTATCCCGTTCGTGACCGCAAGCTTCGCCGTCAATGAGGTGTCTTCTTCACCCGGCGGGTTACCCAACCGCTGGCTGATCAAGGCCGCATTGCCATTCGGATTTATGTTGCTGGCGCTAGCCGTGTTGGCGCGCCTGTCACGGGTCTGGTCATTCCTCTTCCTGCAGGAGGATGTCGATGCCGCCCAATGAATGGTTGGCGCTGGCCATGTTCATCGGCTTCATCTTCCTGGTATTCGCCGGCTTCCCCGTTGCCTGGCTGTTGGGAGGACTCGCCGTTGTCTTTACCGCACTGGCCATCGTGCTGGATGTCGACTTCAACCTGACGGTTGGCGTGGACTGGAGCTACGCCTCGCTGTCGGTCGAGCGTATCTGGAACACCATGGAAAACTGGGTGATGGTCGCGCTGCCCATGTTCATCCTCATGGGTCTGTTGCTAGACCGGTCCGGAATCGCCCGCGATCTGATGACCAGCTTTGCGCGGCTTTTTGGCAGCCTGCGTGGTGGACTGGCTATCGCAGTGACGTTGATTGGCCTGTTGCTCGCTGCAAGCACCGGCATCGTTGCTTCTTCGGTCATGCTGCTGGCACTGCTGGGTCTGCCGGTGATGCTGCAACAAGGCTACGATCGGTCACTTGCCGCCGGTACTGTTGCTGCAGTCGGGACGCTCGGCATCCTGATTCCGCCCAGCATCATGCTGGTGATGATGGCCGACCGGATGGCGATGAGCGTCGGTGATCTGTTTCTGGGCGCCGTGTTTCCCGGCCTGTTACTTGGCGTGCTGTATATCCTCTACCTCTTTGGCGTTGGATTGTTTCGACCGGACAAGGCACCAGGTGGTGTTTATCCACCGCTCGACTTCAGCGCCATAGTTGACTTGTTCAAGGCCATACTGCCACCCGCCTTTCTTATCCTTTCGGTGCTTGGCAGTATTTTTTTCGGCCTCGCAACGCCGACTGAAGCAGCGGGCGTTGGCGCCTTTGGTGCGTTGTTACTGGCGCTCTTCAAAGGTGCACTCAATATGGCCGGGATGCGTGACGTCCTGCAGGAAACCACGCGTTCAACCGCCTACATCTTCGCCATCATGCTGGGAGCAACAGCTTTTTCCCTGGTGCTGCGTGGACTTGGCGGCGACGAAATGATCGAGGGATGGCTTACTGGCTTGCCGTTTGGGCCCACCGGTATCGTCATCGCAATCCTGTTCGCCACGTTCATTCTCGGCTTTTTTCTCGACTGGATTGAACTCACCCTGATCATTCTGCCACTCGTCGCACCGGTGGTGATCAAGCTGGGGTTTGATCCAGTCTGGTTCACCGTACTGTTTGCGGTTTGTTTGCAGACCAGCTTTCTGACACCCCCGGTTGGTTTTTCGATTTTTTTCCTGAAAGGTGTGGCGCCGCCGGAAATCGATACACCCATCATCTATCGCGGGGTGGTTCCCTTCATCCTCCTTCAGCTGCTTGGACTGATGATCGTCTTCAACTGGGAGGCAATGGTGACTTGGCTGCCTGCACAGGCCTATGGAACAGGTGGATAACAGCATGACGATGTACAAGGTGATCGCAGAAAATCACGCGCATAGCAGTGAAAATCGTATCCACAGCGACGACGTGGCAGCTCGGCTGGGCTTTCGCGGTGCACTCGTGCCGGGAGTCGCCGTGTATGGCTACATGACGCACCCACTGGTCGAACACCTCGGCACGCAGTGGCTGTCATACCATGCGACCGCCGTTCGATTTCTGAAGCCAGCGTACGAGGGAGATGAGCTGAGGATCGAGCTCAAGACCTTGGACGACAGACACGAGGTCACCTGTGTCGGTCCGCGTGATGAACTGCTGGCTGTGTTGCACAGTCGCGTTGCACGTGACCTGCAGGCAGCACCTAAGGCTGCTGTCTTTGCGGGTGCGCCAGTGGTGCACGAGCGCCCCGAAATCGCGTGGGACACCATCGATTGCGAACGACCACTGCCCGCCTGGCAGTGGGACGCCAACGTGGATGAAAACACCGAATACACTTCACAGGTCGCTGACTTCCAGACCATCTACAAGGACTTCATCCATCCACACTGGGCGCTCGCAACTGCCAACCGTGTACTGGTTCGTGAATACCTGATGCCAGCCTGGATTCATGTGGGCAGCGAAATCGAGCAATACCGTCCATTCACGGTGGGCATGCAGGTCAATGTGCAGGCAGCACCCGTAGAGAAGTGGAAGAAAAAAGGTCACGAATTCGTTTGCCTGGCGATTCACTACGAGGACAGCCAAGGACCACTGTCAGTGGTGCAACACACGGCGATTTTCCGCGTGGCGGGTGTATGAACATCGGCGTTCTGGCATCGCATGGCGGCTCCACGTTGCAGGCAGTGCTGGATGCCATCGACGCCGGTCTGCTCGAAGCTCGGGTCAGCATCGTCATCAGCAACAACAGTGGTAGTGGTGCACTGCTTCGCGCCGCATCAGCAGGGATTCCAACCGCTCACATCAGTGGCACGACTCATCCGGACGACACCACCCGCGACAAAATCATCCGCGATACCTTCTTGGCTCATCAAGTTGAACTGGTTCTGCTGGCTGGTTACATGAAAGCCATTGGCTCCGCAACGCAAACCACATTCGATACCCGGATCATCAACACCCATCCGAGCTTGCTACCGAAGTATGGCGGTGCAGGCTTTTATGGGTTGAAAGTGCATGCGGCGGTCATCGCCGCTGGCGAACGCGAATCTGGCGCTACCGTTCACCACGTCAGTGGCAGCTACGACACTGGTGCGATCATTGCTCAGCAACGTGTTGTCGTTAACGCCTGCGATACCCCCGAGTCACTGCAGGATCGTGTCAAGGCAGTCGAGCAAACCCTTCTGCTCAAGGTGCTGTCTGAATGGCCTGTCACAAACAAGCAGACAACACAGGCGGCGAGAGGAATTGCCGGATGAGCGACGGTCGACGACCGCTGGATGGCATTCGGGTTATCGAAGCAGGACAGCTGCTCGCCGGTCCGTTTGCTGGCACGTTACTGGGTTACTTCGGTGCCGAGGTCATCAAGATCGAACCACCAGGAGAAGGAGATCCGATTCGCGGCTGGCGCACCCTCGATGAACGCGGCACATCCTGGTGGTGGTACAGCCTGGGGCGCAACAAGAAATCCGTTACCGTCAATCTGCGATCAGCGGCCGGGCGGAACATCGCACGACAGCTGATCGAAACCGCCGACGTTGTGATCGAAAACTTCAAGCCAGGCACCATGGAGAAGTGGGGTCTTGGGCCGGAAGTCTTCAAGACCTCCAATCCTGGCCTGATCTACTCACGAATCTCCGGTTATGGGCAAACCGGCCCTTACTCACACAAACCAGGTTACGCCTCAGTCACCGAAGGCTTCAGCGGTTTCCGCCACCTCAATGGATTCCCGGGCGAAGCGCCGGTGCGGCCCAACCTCAGCCTCGGCGATACGGTATCGGGTCTGCATGCGGTGATTGGAATCCTGCTGGCCATTGTGGGACGCGAACGTGTTACCCAGGGTCAGGGCCAGAGTGTTGACGTCGCCCTGTACGAATCCATGTTCAATCTGATGGAAGGTGTGTTGCCTGAATATTCTGGTGCCAACCAGGTGCGTGGTGCGTCGGGCACCACCATCACCGGCATCGTCCCGACAAACACTTACGCCTGCGCGGATGGGAAGTATGTGGTAATCGGCGGGAATGGAGATTCGATCTTCATCCGCCTCATGCAGGCGATCGGTCGTGGTGACATCGGCTCGGACCCTGCCTGCGCAGACAACAAAGGCCGGGTTGAACATCAGGCGCGCATTGACAAGGCCATCGACACATGGACCCGCACCCAGACCGCGGCCCAGGTGATGGCCACCCTTGAAGCCGCCGATGTACCCGTGGGATTGATCTACAGCATCGAGGATGCTGTGCGTGATCCACACTATCAGGCACGCGGTATGTTCGAGACGGTCGACACCCCTTCCGGCGCTCTGGACATCCCTGCCATTCTGCCAAAGCTTGAGCTGACGCCCGGTCGAACGGATTGGGCAGGCCCGGAAGTAGGTGCCGATACCGATGCCGTGCTGGAACAACTCGGCCTCGGGGCTGAAGAGATCACCACATTACGATCGAGCGGCGACATTTGAAAGTCTGATCACGCCAACAAGCTCCCGTAGGAGAAAAGCATGCGAAAAGTCGCCATCGTCACCGGCGCAGGTAGCGGAATCGGACAAAGCGCTGCGCTCGCTCTGCTCGCGGAGGGTTACGCCGTCGTGTTGGCTGGACGCAGGCTTGATCGACTCGAGGCAGTTGCGGCACTGGCACCGACGGGTGCCAGTGCGTTGGCTGTCGCAACCGACGTCAGTGATCTTGATTCAGTGACCAATCTGTTCACACAGACCAAGGCTCGTTTTGGTCGACTCGATCTTCTCTTCAACAACGCAGGGACCGGCGCACCACCCATTCCCATGGACGAATTGACCCTTGCGCAATGGCAACGCGTGGTCGACGTGAACATCACCGGTGCATTCCTCTGTACACAACAGGCGATGCGGATCATGAAAACGCAAGCACCCAAAGGTGGCCGAATCATCAACAACGGCTCGATATCCGCGCATGTTCCACGCCCCAACTCGGCACCTTACACGGCCACTAAACACGCCATGACCGGGCTGACCAAATCCACCTCGCTGGACGGACGAGAGCACAACATCGTTTGCGGTCAGATCGACATCGGCAACGCACAAACCAGCATGACCGCTCGCATGAGCGGCGGCGTGATGCAGGCCAATGGCACGTTGGCACCGGAGCCGACGATGGACGTCGACCATGTGGCCAGGGCCATCGTGTACATGGCCGGATTGCCTCTCGATGCAAACGTACAGTTCATGACCGTGATGGCATCGAAGATGCCGTTTATGGGGCGGGGATGACCGGTGGCGATCATCGGTTGTAGCTCTGCTGACAGAATTCGCTTAGGTTGAAAGCAGGTTGATGCCAGATCTGAGTGAGGTCTGGCAATGGCGGTGAGGGGTTTTGATTCGCGGACGGAGTCTGCTCATGCCTAGGCGGAAGCGTCTGCTCCTACAAATTTGAGGGGAAAACAGTGACTTCAACGGCTCCTGCCACGCTTGGCTGGCGAGTACGCCTCATGTTCGCCTTCGGACAGATTCCAGAAGGTGTGCAGAGCACCTCGTTCGGATTCTTCCTCCTGTTTTTCTACAACCAGGTGTTGGGGCTGTCCGGATTTCTCACCAGTGCAGCGATTGTCATCGCACTGGTGATTGACGCCGTCATCGACCCGATCGTTGGCTCATGGTCCGACCGCACCCAAAGTGGCTGGGGGCGACGACATCCTTTCATGTACCTGGCTGCCCTCCCGTTCGCGGTGAGCTTCTATTTTTTGTTCGCACCACCTTCAGGGCTCGATGAAACAGGCCTGTTCATCTGGTTGGTCTCGCTGTCCATTCTGACTCGAGCCACGCAGTCCTGTTACTCCATTCCGCATACCGCAATGACTGCGGAACTCTCCACGGATTATGACGAACGAACGCTGCTGTCCGCACTGCGTTCGATCCTGGGTTCAGTAGGCACACTGATGGTGTTTCTGATCGGCTTGCAGATCTACTTCGAGGCGACAGACAAGTACCCCAACGGGCAACTCAATCCGGAGGCCTATCCCTTATTTGCCGCGACGTTTGCAATCGTCATTGCACTGGGTGTGTGGATCTCAGCGTTTGGCACCCACAGTCAGATCCCGTACCTGCCGCAATCTGTACCAACCGGAAAGCGCTTCAGTGTCCTTCAGGTGACAAGAGAAGCCGGTCAGGCTTTCACGCTGAGTTCTTTTCGTGTGATCGTTTTGATGGCAGTGCTGTGGGGCATGACGATGGGCATGGTGAGCGCCCTGTCGATCTACCTGGGTACGCTGTACTTTCAGTTCAGCCTCTCCATGATCGGCCTCAGCTTTCCCGCATCCGTGGTAGGCGGCTTCATCGGAGCAGGTCTTGCCACGCCCTTGGGACGGATTTTCCCGGAAAAGAAAACCCTGCTCATCGGTGGGCTGATCTGGTATGCGTTGTGGAACACGTTACCGATTATCCTGAGCCTGCTCGGTATGTTCCCGAAACCCGGCGACCCGATGCTCTTCTATCTGGTGATGGCCGCCAACGCCATCTGCAGCGTCGGTATCGGTGTGCTCGGTGTGATGATCGGCTCGATGATCGCGGACATCACCGACGAACACGAAGAAATTCATGGCAGTCGCAATGAAGGCATCTACTACGCAGCGGCCTCGTTTGCAGCCAAGGCGATTGGTGGATTCGGCATCATCATCTCTGGCGTAGTTGTCGATCTCGCCGGAATTCAACGCAACGCGACGGTTGAGACCATCGACCCCGAAGCTCTGCGAACATTGGCCATGGCGATGGGGCCGGGAGTACTCGTCATGATCGGAATCACGGCTTCGGTAGCAAGCCTCTACAAACTCACCCGCAAGGAACACAGTCGCATCCGCGCCGCGATCGACGGAGCACAGACCGTCAGGGCCTGAAGTGGAAGCGCCCCGAGTGGGGCGCTTGATTTCTTCAAGAGTCGAGCGCTATGGGTTACATGCTGTACGCACGTTCGCCATGCTGCGTGACATCGAGACCTTCGCGTTCGTTCTCTTCCGACACGCGCAGACCAACGATGAGATCCACCAACTTGTAGCAGATAAAGGCGACTACTCCAGACCAGATTACGGCGGTACCAACCGCCTGCACCTGGATCCAGAACTGTGCGCCAATTTCCGTCGTCACGAAGGTGTTGTTGATGTAGTCGGGAATGCCCGCACCACCCATGCTCCAGCTATTGAACAAACCGGTCAGCAAAGCGCCGAGAATTCCGCCGATGCCATGGATTCCAAAGACGTCGAGCGCATCGTCCGCACCCAACAATTTCTTCAAGCCGGTGACACCCCAGAAACAGCACACACCTGCCAATGCACCAATGATCAGCCCGCCGCCTACACCAACCCAGCCACACGCCGGGGTGATGGCAACCAGACCAGCCACAGCGCCTGAGACTGCGCCAAGCATCGACGGTTTACCCTTCATCATCCACTCTGCCAACATCCAGGTGAGCGTTGCAGCAGCAGTTGCGGTCAGTGTATTGACGAATGCAAGCGTAGCGGTACCACATGCTTCAAGCGCAGAACCTGCGTTGAAGCCGAACCAGCCCACCCACAGCATCGAGGCACCGATCATTGTCATGGTGAGATTGTGCGGGGTCATCGCCTCACGCCCATAACCAACGCGCTTGCCAACAACATAAGCACCTACCAGCCCGGCTACAGCCGCGTTGATATGCACGACCGTACCACCCGCGAAGTCCAGTGCACCCTTGGCGAACAGGAAGCCGGATGCCGCCATGGCTGCGTCGTACGAATCCTGGTCAGTAATTGCATCCGGACCTGGCCAGAACCACACCATGTGCGCCATCGGAATGTATGCAAAGGTGAACCACAACGCAGAGAACAACAGCACCGCTGAGAACTTCATGCGCTCAGCGAAAGCACCAACAATCAGCGCAACGGTGATTGCCGCAAACGAGGCCTGGAAGGCGACAAACGTAAACTCCGGAATGTAGACGCCTTTGCTGAACGTCGCAGCGTTCGCTACTCCATTCGTGACCGGATCGAAGATCCCAGCAAGCATCACTCTGTCAAAACCTCCAAAGAAGGCATTACCCTGCGTAAACGCCAGCGAATAGCCATAGATCACCCAAAGTACCGAGATCATCGAAAAGATAACAAACACCTGCATCAACACCGACAGCATGTTCTTGCTGCGAACGAGCCCGCCGTAGAATAGCGCCACGCCAGGAATGGTCATCATGATGACCAGCAAGGTCGCAGTCAGCATCCAGGTAGTGTCACCCTTGTTCGGGCTGGGTGCGGCAACTGGAGCTTCTTCTTCAACCGCAACCGCTTCCTCGACGATCGGTTCGGAAATTGCTTCCGACTCGACGAGCGGATCCATCGCTGCAATATCACTCACTGTCGTTTCAAGGCTCGCGGCCTCATCAACCGGCGTAACCACCGACTCGTCCTGAGCCAGCGTTAGTCCGGAAGACAAGAGGACCAACGCCAGGCCCAACGAAGTAATTATTCTTTTCATGTTCACACACCTCCCAGGACAACGGACCTGGATTGGCTCGTGTGAACACACACGTCGCCATCCAGACTGATGATGCCGAAGCTATCGATCGTGCAATTGTTTTGTGTCAACGCTCGCATCTCTAATGCTCCTAAATGGCTTCCACACCGGTCTCACCGGTGCGGATGCGGATGACGTCTGCCAGAGGCAGAATGAAGATCTTCCCATCGCCGACTTTGCCGGTGTGGGCTGCCTTCTGTATGGCTTCAACTACGACATCGAGTTGCGAATCATCGACAGCGACTTCGAGCTTGATCTTGGGCAGAAAGTCCACCACGTACTCCGCGCCGCGATAGAGTTCTGTATGTCCTTTCTGTCGCCCGAATCCTTTGACTTCGGTGACGGTCATTCCGGCAATTCCGATTTCGGAAAGATGTGTTCGCACATCATCGAGTTTGAACGGTTTAATAATGGCAGTAACAAGTTGCATGGCTATTCCCCCTTCGTCGCGTAACCGAGAACGCACGCCATCATCGATACAGCGTCAGATCGGAACGTGATGGCAGTGTTGTTCAATTTGATTCCTCTGTTTACAGGATGTTGATCCAGGGTTCGCAAAGCGAACTCGGTGAGAGAGAGCACGTTCCGTGCCAATGACTCAGTCCGTGTAACGGTTTGTTAAACACAAGGCAGCAAAAAACCGGGATACGCGAAGTAACGATCTGGGATGAAATCGAAGGGGCGACCAAAGGCCACCTCTTCACACAGCTGAGGAAACATGGAGCGAAAAAGCTGGATGGGAGGGAACTAGTTCGGTTCGCTCATCGTTCGGCATTCCTCCGCTGGATTACGAAGGGAATAGAGCAAGCGGCGTGCCAGCAGTTCAATCACCAACAAATAGCCACCAGGACTCGAGCTGAACAGCCAGACAAAGGGCGGGTGCTTCATTCCGGTGCGTTTTTTAGCCGCCTGCTCGGGATCAGGCACCAAGATCAAGCGTTGATCAGCCCTGGAGCACCTGAAGCGCTTCATCGTGGAGCAACCGGTTGCCACAAGCGATGACGTTACCGCCAAACACCGGCGAACCGCCCGCCCAATCCGTGATCACACCGCCCGCCCCACGCACTATCGGAATGAGCGCCTGGATGTCGTACGCCTGCAGACCACCATCGATTCCAATATCCATGAAGCCCATGGCGAGCACTGAGTAGATGTAACAGTCACCCCCATATCGAGCCATGCGCACCCGACCTTCGAGGGCATCGTATCGCGCTCGGTCTGTGGCGCCCTTGATCAGATTCGGATTGGTCGTGCCCATGACGGCCTGCGCCAGCGCAACAGAAGGACGAGTGACTATCGCAGTTTGTTCCGCGCCACGGGCATGGAAGGCCGTGACCCCATCCCCACTCCAAAGCTCATCGGTGAAGGGCTGGTAGACCACGCCGATGACGGGTTCCTGACCATCAAACAATGCAAGCAGCAAGCCCCAATGCAACATGCCACTCATAAAGGCACGTGTACCATCAATAGGATCGATGACCCACGTCAGGCCGTTACCAGGCGCATGACCAAACTCTTCCCCCAACACACCATGGGCAGGGTAGCGCTCCCTAATACGCTGGCGCAGCACCCGCTCAGCGGCACGATCGCCCTCAGTAACCGGATCAAAGCCGCCATCAGACAACTTGTTCTCCACATGAATGGGGCGGCGAAAAAACGGCAGCACGGCCTGTCCAGCTTCCTTCGCGATGACTCGCGCAAAGGCCAGCAGTTCCCGTCGCTCCACCTCGGACACGAGAACCCGGTCGCTCAACGTCAGCATGATGCCCTCGAAACAGCTAATGGAGGCACGGTATGTACCTTGAAAAATCCACGCTATGATGCCAGCTGAACCAGCTGTTGGAGTGGATCATGGCAAAAGACATCATCGTGCCGAGTGAAGACAAGGCGCTCTACCAGAATTTTCACTTCGCCTCGGCAGCGCGTGCCAACGGCCTCGTGCTTTGCTCCGGCCAGATCGGCACTCAGGCCGGCGGTGGTGTTCCCGAATCGGCAGAAGAGGAGTTCCGAAACGCCTGGAAGGCGGTCGGCAAAGTACTGGCTGCCGCCGGACTCGGCTACAGCGATATCGTTGAAATCAACTCCTTTCACGTAGGGCTACAAAAAAACCTTGGCACCTTCATGAAGGTGAAGGATGAGTTCGTGAAGGAGCCTTACCCAGCGTGGACGGCGATAGGGGTGTCGGAGTTGGCGGTGCCAGGAGCGAGGGTGGAGGTTAGGGTGGTGGCTTGTTGATCAGACTCCGAATTTTTCGAATAAGCCTCGGTCTCGACCCAGAATCCGGCTGCTCGAAGTAAACCTCCGAAATTAATGCCCCTCGAATTAAGCTAATCGAAAAATGAATAAGTCTAAAGATCAGCGGCACGCCGAAGACATCCAGTGGTCAATCTATGCCAACTATTACGACGCCATGTGCAAACTCAATCCATCCTACGATTCGATGCTAACAATGGTAGTCGAACACTTTGAGAGTTTGCATTTGCACCCGGACGCGCGGGTTTTGGATGTTGGGGGAGGAACAGGCAATTTGCTGCTTCGCCTCGCAAAACTTCACCCGCAGATATCCTTTGTTCACTTGGACATCGATGAGGGAATGTTGGGTCTGGCGCGTGATAAGTACCAAGCCCACTCAATATCAAATGTTGAGCTTGTCCGTGCATCCTTTTTGGAATGGGAACACAAGAACAGTACGTTCGACGTCATCGTGAGCACTAATGCCTTGTACGCAATTCAACCACATCAGACAGCATTGGAGCTGATGCATCGCCTACTTCGATCTACTGGTAAGCTTGTGCTAGTGGACTTCGGTCGTCGGCAAAACACCAACGATTGGTTGTTCTACCTAATCAGAAAAGGCATTGCTAACTACGGTTGGAAACGTACATACCGAATAGTCGTGGATAATTGGGAGGCGGCGCGTCAAAACCGAAGGACAACTGCCGCCCAAAAACAGGGGCACTATTGGCTTCACAGCACTAAAGAATTCACCGCCGCGTTAGCAGACGCTCAATTCGAAGTTGAAAACGTAGGCTCCTGTTACCGTGGGTACAGCGACATTGCGGTTTGTAGACCGCGAAAATAGGCACTTTCCTTCTTTTTAGAGCGAACTTACATCAACTCCCTCGCGAAAAAATATCCACTAGATGTAGGCTTCTTTGACTTTCAAAGACAACTAAAGCAAAGACGCAGTTAACACATTCTTGCCAGGCAGGTTGATTTGCTGCTTTCAAATGCGCAATCTAATTCCTCTCACATAAAACAGTCTAACGTCGACATGAGCTCAACGAGGATCACCCCAGCGGAGCTCTTTTCAGTGACTATCGGTGACAGCAGGTCTTGCCCTGAATATGAACCTAGATAGCATCTATGGCAGATTTTTTGCCTATATTTTTCCACTTTCGTTACTGGATGGAACGCCTTGGTTGCGAGCTTGGAAAGCCAAGGAAAATGAAGATTTCATTGGTGTCGCGAAGGTTGTATTCCCGCTATCAGCGATTCTGTACTTGGGGCACTATTTCTTTTTTGACAAGCCAATGGGCTTGGAGCCATTGCACGAGTGGCTAATCTTTCGCTTATGCATGGCCACAATAGCTTTGGCTACATTCGCTTTCTACATTACCCCGCTAGCGCGCATGGCCTTTTACAGAGGTCCCGCGATCTGTACGTTTTTGTTGTTTTGTTATTCCCAAGCAAAAGTTACGATCTGGTATCCGGAAGCTCCTTGGTTGTACTGCTTCTTGTTCGTCGGAATCGGCGCTCTAACCCTGAGAGCTTCTGTAATGACGAGTGCCATTTTTGCCGTGAGTGCAATGATTGTCCAATGGGGAGCGCTGATCCAAACTGGCGTACCAAGTCCAACACTCTTCAGCGCGGCCTTCGTTACGTTAGTGCTTATCGTTGCCAGTAGAGGTGGCTACGTAGCCGATCTTCGCTTTTTTCTCCTGACCCAACAAAACACCGATTCCCAGCGAAGGAACATCGAGCTAAATATCGAGTTCACAGATCGCATCAAATCCTTCATCCCAGGAGAAATTGCCAAAAGGCTCGATTTTCTCCTCCGCGGAAGAGACACGACCGTCCTGCAAGCGATCGACGAAGTGCTTCGCCCTCGAAAGAAGCAGATCGCGTGCCTGTTTAGCGATATTCGAGGATTTACGGAAGCGTCCAAGAACTTAGAGAACTTTATCGGTGAGCTGGTACTGCCGAACGTAAAAGCTTGCACATCAGCCATCGACGACAATGGAGGAATACCAAGAAAAATCGGAGACTTAATATTCGCGTACTTCGATGGCGATGGAGCGCATTTGAACTTGCTCCGAGCAATACGCTCCGCATTTCAAATTGCAGAAATCAACGATTCACAAAATGGAGGCAGTGCAGATAACCTGAGAATTACGCGGTACACACTCGTGTCCGTCGGCGAGGCATATGTCGGAAACATCGGAGGCTTTGATTCGTCCGTTGAAATAACTGCTTTAGGATCTCCGGTGAACATATTAAGTCGCATAGACGAACTAACAAAGGAGGAACAGATTGCGAAGGAACTCAACTCGGGAGATATCGTACTTTCAAACACCGCGTACAATATGATTTTCGAAATTGGTCTACGACCAATCGCAAAGAAGCTAGTCCTCAGAGAAATGGGTCTAACTATTCGGAATTTTCCGGACGAAGCGTACATTTTCGTGATCCCTCCGAGTGAAGCCAACAGGCGCCACTTTTCGAAGTTCTATCACTTTGCAGTTGAAAGTCAGGAGCAGTTGGTTGACACAAGACCCAATAAAGTTGCGTGACTTCGAAGACCTCAACTTCAAAGAAGTTCACGACATAATTTTCCCAGCAGATGTGCGAGAAAACGACCTAGTCCGAGCAAAAATTCGTCTCTCTGGCCAATCCAGCGACCCACAATTAGTGCGCATATGGAAGATGAGCCCACTTGGTATCGAACTGCTCGTTCCAATGTCGAGTGGATTAGATAAAGGTAGATTGCTAGATATCGAATTAAAGATCGGCAGACAAGTGACCCTTCTGCAAGGGACTGTTGTGGAATCAGGAGAGGAGTTACGAGGGTCCGAGTTGGTAGTAATTCGCCTAAACACCCCATCCAAATTAGCGGCTCCGACAGCAGAAGAAAGACGCACATCGAGTCGTTGGATTTGTAGTACTCAGTTTTTCCCAGTCGCTATTGCTCCAAACCCCTCACAATACAACGACTTCATATATTTGACAGTTCGCGATATCGCGGGAGGAGGCTTCCGCGCATTAACAAGCCTAAGAAACAAGTTTCTCGTCTCGGGCATGACTTTGGACATGCAGATAAGCTTTCCAATGACTGGCTACTCTGCAATACGTGCTCGAATCGTCCGGACGAAATTAACTGCTGACAATGGTAAAGACTATTTGGAAGTCGGCTTCGAGTTTAGCCACTTGTCAGCCAGCCAAAGAGAGACGATCGGTCAATACTTGGTTCAGTTCAGCAATGCTGAATCACTGTCTGAGGTCAACTCTGCTGGATTCCATCCTCCTTCATTTTCTAAAGGAGTGGATTTCCAATACATCAAAAGTCTTACAGACTTTCAGGACGTATTAGAATTGCGCTTACTGGCCAACCGCGGCGTTGGAAAAATACCGCCCTCATATTCCGCGGCTTCTATGGCTGATCGTTTCGATTCAACAAGTAGAATCCTCGTCGGGAAGTTCAACGGGAAGATTGTTGGCACGATCCGACTGCGATTTGCTGAACTCGGTGAGACTTTGGAGCTTGAGCAGTATTTAAAACTTCCTGAGACCTTTCCCCAGATCAATCAAATTGTAGAGTGCAGTCGAGCTGCCACTCATCCAAGCTATAGAAGGGGTGACCTGTGGTACTCCATGCTGCAGCACATTGCAATCGCGGCACTAAGAGCCAATCGCAGTTTTGCCGTTATCTGCACGACCAAAGAGCTGCTGCCTATGTACAAGAAACTAGGTCTGCAGGATGCCGGGATCACCTTCGAAATGCCGATCTATCCTGGTGTGGAGCAACATCTTATGTACGTCAACCTCTACGACGTCTTGACGGGAGTTAACGTCGGCCCACTAGCTTGGGCTATTGTTTGGCAGAAAGTTGCGGAATTCCTAGACGAACAACAGCTTCATGGAACAAAGAACATGAACTCAACTCGCATTAAGGTCTATAGGTTTTTTGCTCCAATGGCGAGACTTATTGCGATGCTGAGGCCCCAAAAAACCAAGTAAGCGATTCGCGAACCCATCTTTCCTGCAGTGCGTCGATCTGTTGTGAGGAAGCGGCGCTTGCGATCCATCAAGGCGGCAGCTGTTTCTCGATCCGGGTGGTCGGACTCTTATCTGATTCAACCTTTCTAAACCCCGCAAAAAACCTCCACACATTAGCGAGACCACTACGAACTAAGGTAATCGTCCGGCTAACTCATCTTCCATTTTACGTCGCGTCTTCTGACGATGGTGTCCACATAACGATGAGGTGGACACCATGCACAAATCCCGTATCGATCGACGCCGCAGACACAGCGCGGAGTTGAGGGCGCAAGTTCTGGCCGCATGCGCCGAACCCGGCGCGTCAATCGCGCAGGTCGCGCTCTCGCATGGGCTGAACGCCAACCTGGTCTACAAGTGGCGGCGCTTAACCGCATCGGAATGCGGTCGTGTGTCGAAGTCGGTGGTTGTCGCCCCGCGCAACGATTTTGTTTCGATTCCGATCCTGCCAGCGAACGATATCCGTGTCGCCATCCGCCTTAAGCGTCCGGCGAACCCGTCTTTCCCGCAGTGCGCCGACCTGTTACCCAGGATCATACTCGATCGAAGGGTGACGTTGGCCCTTGGTATTCCGACCTTGTATTTGATTTGGTGGCCTGCGTTCCATTGACGGTAAATCCGCACGCGTCTCCTCCGAACCACTCATGAGGTTCCGTTGACAAAGGATTCGGAACAGATCAAAAGCCGGTGATGTATGGACCCTATGGCGCGCAGTCGTTCTCTACTGAAGGGCAATGCCTGGAGAGAGCACGCACCTTGATTACAAGTGCATCGGTAGTTGCAGCAGAAGATTCATGCGCAATCCAAGCCAAAAGGCAAAGTCGGCACATACGCACTCCCATCTATTCGAAAGAACAGAGACCCACGAGCCATAGACGAAATTACCCCTTTGAAACGGGAAAAGATCCTGATTTCCCTCAAATTTCGATCACACGGGTCAACTGCCTCTAGATTTCTTCGTAACTTTAGCTTATCAAAATGCACTCCATTTCAGATCCACTATGCAAACACCACCCCTGCCAAAGATCTTAGGAGACGAGGTACGAATCGCGGTCGATTTGTGGCTTCCTTTCACTCGCCAGTATGGAATAGCCTCTGCCTTCATCCCAATCGCCGGACTTTACGACATCTTCGTTGCTGAGCTGAGTTTCAACACGATGCCAATTCGCTTCCTGATGTGTATCGCCGTGTTCTCCATGTGTACTCACAAACATTGGAATCGTGCGTGGCAAGATCAATCCCATATTGTGTGGTCACTTGTTTTGATCTTTGTGCTTCCTTTCGGATTCGGATTCATGCTCACCCAATCAGCGGCGAGCACTGCTCGCGGTTCAGAGGTGCACTATGTGTTGCTGCTCCAATACGTAACTGCGCTCTTTCTTCTGATCCAGATGTGCAACAGTATCCGTGTCACCGTCTTCTTTTGGACCATTGGAACCGCTTGCGTATTCTTGCCCTTACACTGGCAAGAAATCCAAAACTATCAGGAACTCTACAGAGTCACTGCGCTCAGCGCGGGTGTCTACCTGACAATGATTCTCGTCGGCAGCGTCGCAAATCAGAACATTAGGCTTACAGAAGAAGCGAAAGCAGAAGCTGCCCACATAATCGGAAGCAACATTGCTCATGAACTACGCACCCCTTTGGCCGCAATTCGGATGTATGCGAAAGGCACCACGAATCAGATTGATATTCTGCTCGATGCGTACACTAAGGCGAGGTCTGCAGGACTAGTCATCGCAACTCTCCGACCAAACCAAGTCCAAATTATGAAGGAACTCTTCGACGCTATTGATCGGGAGGTAAATTACTCAAACACCATTATCGACATGCTTCTCGTGAAGTCAGGTCGAAAAATTCCGGACAGAAGGGAGTTCGATTACTTCAACGTTTCTCTCGCAATTAGCGAAGCCATGAATAGGTATCCCGCAAACAACCAACACGAAAGAAATATTCAAAGAGTCGAAGTGATTAGAGACTTCGAAGTAGTTGCTCCAAAGCTACTGATCGTCCATGTGTTTTTTAACTTACTCAAGAACGCCGTCTACTACTCGCAAAAATCTTCAGATTCGTACGTTCGAGTGCAGATTGGCCGAACTGGCACAAATGAAAACGTGGTCATCGTCGAAGACAACGGCCCTGGAATTGCTGTCAGTGAACCAGACCAGATCTTTGAGCGTTTTTTTACGACGACGCTGGCCGGCGAAGGCACCGGGATTGGATTGAGTTTTTGCCAGTTAGTTATGGAAGAAATAGGCGGATCGATATCAGTTTCGAACGAAAATCCTCAAAGAACCACATTTCAACTTGTATTTCCTGAGGGAAAGGGCAATCGGAGGCGCAGACTACACAGCTACATTACAGCCAGCTGACCTACTAGCTTGACCTCGAATCGAAGTTTTTCAACACGTTCTCTGTCCGAAGGAGACGTAAGAAGATCCCTCTCCCGCCTAACCGCCCCCATGATGCTGGGCGTCTCATCCACCATCGTCGTGCAAACACTCGAGATGGGCTTTCTCGGCCAGCTTGGTCATTCGTCAATTGCGGCTGTGACCTTTACCTTTCCGCTGACAATGATCCTCACCAGTATCGCGCTCGGCATCAGCATCGGAACGTCATCGGTCATCGCCCGTAGCGTTGGCGGTGGTGACGTCGCGGAAAACAGACGACTGGCGACTCACAGCTTGATGGTGACTGCCTTGCTCATGTCGTCGCTCTCGGTTGTGGGTTGGCTTGTCATCGATCCGGCCTTTCGATTTCTCGGCGCGAACGACAATCTGCTGGTACTGATCCACGACTATCTGGATATCTACTATTCGGGTGTGGTGTTGTTCACGCTTACCATGATTGCGAGCAGCATCATGCGGGCCAATGGTCGCGCGGGCGTGCCTGGCCTCGTAATGACCCTTGGTGCTGCCCTGAATCTCGCCATCGACCCCATTCTGATCTTTGGCTGGTTCGGTATGCCGCGCATGGAACTCGCCGGGGCCGCCACGGCCATGACCGTGTCACGCGTTGTTACGTCCGGAGTTCTGTTGTACTACGTCGTACATGAGAATCTGGTTGTTCTGCAATCTGTGTGGAGCGGCATCGCGAACTCTCTCCGACGCATCCTCCACATCGGCCTGCCGGCGATGGCGACGCAGATGATCGGCCCGATCACCGCAGCACTCATCACTCGACTACTTGCCAGCCACGGGGAAATCGTCGTTGCTGCATATGGCGTAGCAACACGAATCGAGGGCATAGCCGTGATGCTGTTCTTCGCGTTGTCCGGCAGCATCGGGCCATTTGTTGGTCAAAACTCAGGGGCCGGAAAACATGACCGGGTACGTGAAGGACTGCGGGTGACTTATCAGTTCTGCATCGCCTGGGGATTATTCATGGCCGCTGTCCTGTTTCTCTTTGGGTCGACATTTGCGGGTTGGATTGAGGGTTCGAAAACCGTGATCGACACCGCCGGCTGGTACCTCGCCGTGGTGCCTTGGGGTTATGGCATGTGGGGAGTTCTGATGATGGCGTCCGCATCATTCAATGCGCTCGGCAAGCCCCTGCCCAGTACCATCATGTCCTTTACCCGGATGTTCTTTCTGTTCTTGCCACTCGCGTGGACGCTCAATTACTTTTTTGGCTATCACGGCATTTTCATCGCAACCCTCGCCAGCAATCTCATAATGGGTGCGGTAGGCTACTTCTGGTTACGAACCAGGATTCCCACACTTGCTGCTGCGTAGACTCATCACCATCCCAGTGCTGCTGGCGACAAGCATACTGTTCGCGATCGCGTTCCCTCTCTTGTTTCTCGTGGCCTTGCTCGCCTCTCGCTTGACGTCTGCGCGCGGCAGTATCGCGACACTTCTGTTCATCGGCGGTTATCTCGTCTGCGAACTCATCGGCATTGCCCGCATGACCTGGGTCTGGATATCTGGTGCCCGGAGAGCAGATTTCATCGACCGCAATCAGGCCGTCCAATACTGGTGGGCAAATGCCTTGCGCGACTGGGTTTTTACGTGCTTCAAGCTCAAGTTCACAGCCACTGGCAGCGCTGCGTTGACCGGTCCGCCTTGCATCGTGTTTCCAAGGCACTCAAGCCTTGCCGATACGGTTCTGCCAATCGTCCTCTATGGACTCCCGCTGAAGGTCAAACTGAGGTACGTGCTCAAGCGGGAGTTGCTGTGGGACCCAGCGCTTGATATCGGTGGTAACCGAATACCCAATCATTTTGTTGACCGCAGCGGTGACGACAGCGAAGGTGCCGCACGTGCGATCCGTGAATTGACAGCCGGAATCGGCGTCAACGAAGGGATCGCCATGTTTCCCGAAGGCACGCGTTTTTCAGCAGCGAAACGAAACAGACTATTAAAATCAAACAAGCCCGAACTGGTGAAACTGGCAGAGCGCTGGCCGAACCTACTGCCGCCTCGATTAAGCGGCTCGCTGGCCATACTGAAGGCCAATCCCGGCCTCGATATGCTGTTCATCGCACACACCGGATTCGAACTGGCGGGCCAACTGGAAAGCCTGTTGTCGGGAGAGTGGCAAGGTACGGAAATTCGAGTTCACTATTGGCGGGTGCCATTCGCAGACATTCCCGGCCCGGATGGCCAGAAGGAATTTCTGTTTGCGCAGTGGGATCGAATGCAGCGTACTGTGCTGAGCCTGCGCAGCGGTGAAGCTTGCGAATAGTCGAGCTTGCAGCGCTGATTTGCTTACTACCGCTTTCTGCTTGCAGCCTTGGCGATGATGCCAACGGCAACTCCATCAGCGTTGAGAACGCCTGGCTGCGAACACCACCTGCTGGCCTGGACAAGACTGCAGGCTACTTCCAGCTGAACAATCGCAGCGGCAACGACCTGACTCTGGTCGGCGCCAACAGCGAACAGATTCGCGCCATCGAAATGCATACCACGACGGTTGATGACGACATGATGCGAATGCGTCGATTGAAAACGATTGCTATTCCAGCCGGCGAGACAATCCGCTTCGAGCCTGGTGGAATGCACCTCATGATCTTCGGTCTGCGGACGTCAGAGGCTGTTTCCATAACCTTTCAATTCGAAGACGGCACCGCGCAAACAGTGCCGTTCGTGTTGAGAGATTCCAGCCCGGACTAAACCCGGACTAAAAAGGGTCCGCGAGTTTCAACAACTGCTTGCCAAGGTTTTTACCTGTGAACAGACGGTTGAGCGTGTCGGGGATCTTGTCGAAGCCTTCCTGCACATCCACCTGATACTTCAGTTGTCCTGACTGAATCCACTGAGCCATATCGGCAATGGCTTCCGCTGCACGAGGCAGATAGTCGATGACGATGAAGCCTTCCATGCGGGCACGCATGATCACCAGGTTCATCAGATTGACAGGGCCAGGCGTCGGTTCAGTTGCGTTGTATGCCGAGATTCCACCACACAGGACCACCCGCGCTTTCATGTTGATGTGGTTGAGCGCCGCTTCAAGTATGTCGCCGCCAACGTTGTCGAAGAACACATCCACTTTCTTCGGGCACAACTCGCCGATGCGCTGATTGACGTTTTCATGTTTGTAGTCGATCACACCATCAAATTGCGCAACATCCTTGAGCCACGCACACTTTTCCGCGCCACCGGCGATGCCGATCACACGACACCCCTTGATGCGTGCAATCTGTCCGGCGATTGAACCCGTCGCGCCTGCGGCTCCGGAGACCAGCACGGTCTCGCCGGCCTTGGGCTGGCCCAGGTCCAGCATGCCGAAGTACGCGGTCAATCCAGTGACACCGAATACGGACATCGCAAGTTCGGGCGTCAGGCCAGTCGGCAGCTTGCTCAGTCCCATCATGCCCTGGTCTGGCCGCGTCACTTGAAAATCCTGCCATCCGCCGGTGGTCTGCACCACGTCTCCTCGGGCAAAACCCGGGTGGTTCGACTCAACCACCTGGCCGATGGAACCGGCGCGCATCACCTCACCAATCTGCACCGGTGGCACATAACTTTCGCGATCTTCCATCCAGCCACGCTGCGTGGGATCGAAGGACAGATAGAGGGTGCGTACCAATACTTCGCCCGGGCCAGGTTGTGGAATGGGTGCTTCTGCATACTCGAAATTGTCACGAGTAACCAAACCATGCGGGCGTTTGCGGAGCAGCCATTGGCGATTTGTGTTCACCTTGTTTTCCTCATATTCATTGTTCATTCGGGCCCGGCAGGTTAACACCGGTTCCCTTCTTCTTTACCATGGCATCACTTCCAGGGAACACCCTCATGAATCCAGCCTTCGCCTCTGCCACCGAACTTGCCGCGATGATCCAGTCTCGCGAGATTTCCAGCCGCGAACTGCTGGAGCTGTATCTCGCACGGGTAGATCGATACAACCCTGCCCTGAACGCGATCGTCGTCGATTTTCGCGAGCAGGCGCGAAAGGACGCCGCGCAATTGGACGAAGAAACTGCTCGCGGCGTTTCGCGGGGTGCATTTCACGGCGTGCCGATGACCATCAAGGAGTCGTACAACGTGGCCGGCACCCCAACCACGTGGGGCAATCCTGCGTGGAAAGACAATGTGCCAGCCGAGGACGCAGAAGCCGTCAAAAAGATGAAGGCCGCCGGTGTCTCCCTGTTCGGCAAAACCAACGTGCCAATCGCTCTGGCGGATTTCCAGAGTTATAACGAGGTTTATGGCACCACGAACAATCCGTGGCGGTTTGATCGCACACCGGGTGGATCATCCGGTGGCTCCGCGGCAGCGCTGGCCGCTGGCTTGACCGGTATCGAAGCTGGCTCCGACATTGGTGGGTCCATTCGCAATCCCGCGCACTTCTGCGGCGTGTTTGGCCATAAGCCGACGTGGAACCTGCTGTGGATGCGCGGGCACAGTGCACCCGGTGATGTGCGAACGACACCTGATATTTCCGTCATCGGGCCGATGGCGCGTTCAGCCCACGATCTGGCGAGCGCGATGCGCATCCTGGCGTCGCCAGATCCGATCGCTGCGCGTGGCCTCAGTCTGAATCTGCCAACTCTTGGGCAACGCAAACTGTCCGATTTGCGCGTTGCAGTGTGGAGCGATGACGAGCTGTGTCCAGTCAGTCGTGAAGTTCGCTCGCGTGTGGAGAAAGTTGCAGCAGCACTGCGAAACAAAGGAGCGTACGTGAACGACTCTGCCCGGCCGGCATTCTCCACTGCATCGAGCCACGATACCTATCAACGATTGCTGCAAGCCACCATGGCATCGCGAACACCCCAGGAAGACTACGACAAGCTGGTCGCACAGGCATCCAGTTATGCTCCCGATGATCGAAGTGCTGCCGCCGAAGTGTTTCGCAATCAGACGGCCCGGTTTCGCGAGTGGTCCACCGCCAACGAAGCGCGTCAACAACTGCGCTGGCGCTGGCATGAATTTTTCCAGGACTACGACGTGCTCATCGCACCGGTTACGCCAACTTCTGCGTTTCCCCAGGATCAACGCAAGTTCTCGGAACGCACGATCACCGTCGACAACCAGGAAATTCCCTACTTCCAGCAGGTTTTCTGGGCTGGATTGAGTGGCGTATCTTTCCTGCCTTCCACGGTCATTCCCACGGGGCTCGATGCAGAAGGGTTGCCCATCGGCATCCAGATCATCGGCCCGGAATATGGCGATCTCGTCACCATCGGCATCGCCCAGGCACTCGAAGACGAGCATGGATTCAGGTTCACGCCGCCACCGGCGTACGTGGGCTGATGTCATCGGTGACCACGGCTGTTGCGCATCCAAACATCGCGCTGGTGAAATACTGGGGCAAGGTTCCCGGTGTCGACAACATTCCGGCGTCGCCATCACTCTCGATCACCCTCGATACCTTGCGCTCGCACACGAAGATTGAAACGAGTGATGCAGATCGGATCATCATCAACGGCAAAACTGTGGACGATCTGAAGATCACGAAGTTCCTGGCCAGACTCCGAATGGATCACAACGTCCCACCACTCAACATCGATACCGACAACAATTTTCCAACTGGTGCAGGCCTGGCTTCTTCCGCATCAGGGTTTGCCGCTCTGATTACCGCGATCAATGCACACTGTCAGCTCGGTTTGAGCCACGAAGACTGCAGCACGTGGGCACGACGTGGCTCCGGCTCTGCGGCCAGATCACTCTGTGGCGGATTTTCCACTCTCACCGAGCCACACTGGCATGCCCTGGTTTTGCTTGAGGCGGCTGCCTGGCCTTTGCGTGTGGTGATCGCCATCACCGATGCCTCACGTAAATCGGTAAGTTCAACGGCCGGCATGGAACGTTCGCGACTCACCTCACCGTTCTACGACGCGTGGCTGGCATCAACACGTCTGGCCTATGAAGACGCACGAGCGGCGGTATTGACCAGGGATTTCGACACGCTTGCAACCATCGCTCAGGCGAGTGCGCTCAACATGCATGCCGTCATGTTAAGCAGCCAGCCGCCATTGGTGTACTGGAACGCCGGCACCATGGCCGCGATGCTGTGCGTAACAAGCCTGCGTGAACAAGGCGTCCCCGTCTTCTTCACGATAGACGCAGGCCCACAGATCAAGGCGGTTTGCCTGCCCGATGTGGCAGAACGCGTGGAACGGGCCTTGCGCGAAACGCCCGGCATTCTTGGCGTCACCACCACCGGCCTTGGGCCGGCCGCGCGGGTGATCGATGCCTGAAATCGTTCGAGCCTCGGCGCCGGGCAAGGTGGTCTTATGGGGAGAGTACGCGGTGCTGGCTGATGCGCCCGCGGCAGTGCTTGCGATCAATCGGCGCGCGGTTTGCACCATCGCCTCTCGCAAGTCAGGTTTTTGCCTACGCACCATGGGCTTTACCTCACCGGCGGCTGTGGTTGCATCGTTACAGGTCGAGCTGGTGCCTGCATCAGCAGCCTTGTTTGCATACGCGGCGAGTGCGCTCACTCGGCCGCTGCCGGACGGTCTCGACATCATGCTCGACACCAGCGACTTTCATCGCCACGATGAGAAGCTGGGTATCGGTTCCAGTGCAGCCGCCCTGGTTGCTTGTTATGGCGCCATGTGTGCGCTCACTGGTGAAGATGCCCGTCTCGATCGAGCCATCTCCGCACACCGTGCCTTCCAGGGCAGTGGCAGTGGCCTTGATGTGGCGGCAGCCATCACCGGTGGTGTCATCCGCTTCCAGTCTGGTCAGGCGCGACCTCTGAAATTGCCAGACCACGTTGGTTTCGCCTTTGTGTTTTCCGGTAAAGGCAGTGCCACGGGTAAACAGCTCGGCAGCTTTTCCCAGTGGCGACAACGCGGGGACACGCAGCCTTTGCAGGTTCTGGCCGATGCAGCCACCGGCCTGTTCGACGCAGTTCCAAACAAACGTTCGTGGGAAATCTATGTTGAAGCGCTGCAACAACTCGACAGCGCCGCCGGGCTTCGCATCTACAACGATTCGCATCGGCAACTGGCCCAGCTTTCCGGATCGTTAGGGTTGGTGTACAAACCTTGTGGTGCTGGCGGTGGCGACGTCGGGATGGCGATCGGTTTCAACCCCGACGACCATGCCTTGTTGAAAAAATTCACCGAACTGTGTGCTGCCAACGACTTCATGCCACTGGATCTGACAGGAACGCCCCATGGACTCCACGTCGAGCAATAACAGCTCGCGCATCCCGAACTTTTTCCGGTTGTCGATTGCCGAGCGAATAGCCGCACTGGTTGAGCGCGGCCTGATCAGCGCCCTGGACGGGCGCCGGCTGCGTGCAGGCCAAGGCACCTTGAAATCGCCCACCGCCGACAAGATGATCGAAAACGTGCTTGGCGTGTTCGGCCTGCCATGGGGCATCGCACTCAACTTCCTGATCAACGATCGAGACTACATCGTTCCGCTTGTGGTCGAAGAACCCTCCATCGTGGCCGGCTTGTCCGGAGCCGCACGCATGGCGAGAGAGGGTGGTGGATTTACCTGCAACTCACCCGAACCGATCCTGACCGGACAGGTGCAGATCGTCGACCTTGCCGATGCCGACCTTGCCTGTCGACAACTTGAAGCTGCACGAACGCAAATCCTCACTGAAGCCAACGCGCTCCATCCAAACATGGTGGCGCGCAGCGGCGGCGCACGCGACATGGATACACACGTGCATACGGGACCAGAAAGCGGTCAGACCATGGTGGTGCTGCACATTCATGTCGACACACGAGAAGCCATGGGGGCCAATCTCGTCAACACCATGTGTGAAGGCGTAGCGCCTCTGGTGGAGTCGATTACCGGTGGTCGAGTCCACTTGCGCATTCTCTCGAATCTGAGTGATCGCTCTATCGTCAAGGCTCGTGTGCGCTTTCCGCTGATCACCTTGCCAACGGGAGATTTCAGCGGCGCGGCCGTGCGGGACGGCATCATCCTGGCGAACGACCTTGCACGTGTTGATCCGTATCGCGCAACCACACACAACAAGGGCATCATGAATGGTGTGGACGCCGTGGCGCTGGCCACCGGCAACGACTGGCGCGCCATCGAATCAGCGGCCCATGCCTATGCTGCTCGGGATGGACAGTACCGTGCACTCACCCGGTGGTACGCCGACGACAACCAGGATCTGGTGGGTGAAATTGAAATCCCGATCAAGGTCGGCACAGTCGGTGGTTCACTTGAAACCAACCCGGCCGTCCGCCTGAATCATCGGCTGCTGGGCTCACCTGGCGCCGCAGAACTCGCAGGCGTGATGGGCGTGGTAGGTCTGGCACAGAATTTCGCCGCACTTCGCTCTTTGAGCACACGCGGCATCGCCCACAATCACATGCGGTTGCATGCCCGAAGTGTCGCCAGCACCGCCCGAGTTCCAGCACCGCTGTTTGACAAGGTGGTGGATGCATTGGTCGACAGCGGCGAAATCAAGGTCTGGAAGGCCGAAGAAATCGTCAGGAGCCTCACCACAAACACCGCCTCCAAAGGCGATCGTTCCTCAGCTTGTGGCAAGGTCATCCTGCTGGGTGAACATGCCGTGGTGTATGGACAACCTGCCTTCGCTGTTCCTTTGCCGCTGGCCATCGAATCTTCCGCGACAGCCGGATCTGATGGTCATCGGCTGATTATCGAGGCATGGAAGTATCAGGTTCCGCTGCGTGCAGACGCCACGGGATTTGCAGGTGCGCTATACGACGTGTTGATCAAGCTGGGGCTTGAGCAACGTCCGACCGAAGTCAATCTGTTTCCGCACGTACCGCCGGGCATGGGCCTGGGCAGTTCGGCGGCTCTCGCTGTTGCCGCCATTCGCGCGATCGATGCGGCTTACGCCCTGCAACTTGATGACAAGGCTATCAACGCACTGGCGTACGATTGTGAAGTGGCCGCACATGGATCACCTTCCGGTGTGGACAACACCGTCGCAACCTACGGACGTCCCCTGCGGTTCCAGCGCGGCATCGATCCGGCCATGACCTTCATCGATCTGCCCGCAACGCTTCCGCTCGTCATCGGCCTCAGCGGTCAGGCGGGCAGTACCGCCACCACCGTTGCGGGTGTACGCACCCGTCGAGAGCGCGATGTCGCTCGTTATGATCGGCTGTTCGTCGAGATCGGGACACTCACGGATGCGGCGGTACTGGCCGCCAAGGCTGGAGATCTGCTCCGGCTTGGCGAAGCCATGAACATTGGTCATGGCCTCTTGAACGCACTCGGTTTATCGACACCGGAGCTGGAGATGCTCGTGCATACCGCACGCCGCGCCGGTGCCCTGGGTGCAAAACTCACGGGGGGCGGTGGTGGTGGCGCAATCGTTGCCGTTACCGCTGATCAGACTGGTCAGGAGGACGTTGTCCGTGCATTGGTCGACGACGGTTTTGCTGCTTTTGCCGTGTCGATTCAAGCCGCTGAATAACTGGGTCTGGCTGCAACAAGCTGGTGCCAGCGTGTTATGTTGGGTGAATCGGGAAGCGGTACAACCTTCACCTGCCTGGCAAAATCCCAGGCGATCACAAAGGTAATGTCGGCGATGCTGAACCGATCCCCTGCTAGATACTGATTGTTCTCGAGCTGCCGATCGAACATCGGTACGAAGTCCACTGCCGCTCGGGCAGAGACTTCTCCCCACTCTTTCACACACGTTTCACGATCCTTGAAGAAGCCCGTGATGTTGCGAAAAGCCGCCGCGACGTTGGCCATGAAATTGAGCTCCACCCGTCGATTCCACATCTCGATACGAGCAGCTTCAAGGCCAGGCGCGCCAAACAACGCCGGCTCTGGATTGATGTAGTCGAAGTATCGACAGATGGCGACGGATTCACCGAGATACGAACCATCGTCCAGTTCGAGTACCGGCACCCGGCCGGCCGGATTTTTTGCCAGATATTCTTCGGTGCGATTCTGTGCGCCACGAATGTCGATGCCGACACGTTCGCAATCGATACCTTTTTCGGCCATGAAAATATGCACACGACGTGCATTGGGTGACGGGGCTTCGTACAGCTTCACGGGGATTCCTGGTTTATTGATTGTCCATGACAGACAGGTGGGAGGTGTCCGGTGCCTTTGGCGTCGGCCTTCGTGGTGCATCCAGAATCAAAACACCGGGCTCGGCCAGAACAAAGTCGGGGTTCGCCGGCAACGTTACTTCCATTGCCTCGATATCCGAACCGAGGAAAGCACCGACTTCGGCCAGTTCGAATTCAACGACAGGTGTTAACACAGGAGTGGACGGGCGTGCATCGCCGATACGGGCGCCGACCGGCAGAACTTCAAACTCAGGCGCCTTGATCTCCTGCTTTTCGCGTTCCAGTTCGGCCGCCGCAAAAGCTTTCATCTTGACCAGCGCGAAGTGAGAGGTATCGATCACACGGGGGACAAAGGGCTCACGCTCATCCGGCTCAAGAACATAGCTGCCCGCTGGCAGAACAATCCACTCTTCGGGACTTGCACCGGATGCAGCGACGTCAGTTGGAGCGCTTGTTGCCGCGGCAGCTCGCCCCTCGGATGCAGGGGAGTCAGCTTCAGCGACTGGCTGCACACGCAGCCGCGCTCCGGCCTTCTTGAATACCGCCTGAAATTTCGCCGCCGTCTCATGATCCACACTCTTGCGAATCACCACGGGATTGCCCGTGAACAGCGACTGCACGCGCTCATCATCAAGCTTCAACGCCATGGCCAGCCGTTTGCGGACCACGGCAGGGTGTTGCCCCTCGATCACTTCACCACGGAATACCAATCGGTAGGTATCTGTCACGCATATCCCCGTATCGGCTCGTTACGTTCGTGTTTTGCGACTGGTTCGGGCTTCCCCTTCCTTCTGCCGCAAAAGCCCTGAATAATCCAGCGACATCACTGAGCATACTTGGAGACCGACCATGGGTACACCCGCACGTGTAGTGGTTCTACCACAAACCACATCACAGCTTCGCATTGAAGAGATCACCCTGCCCGACCCCGGCCCAACCCAGGTTGTTGTCAAACAGTACGCATCAGGCATCTGCCATTCACAGCTGCATCAGATGCACCGCCCACGTGCCAACCCCGTGGTACTTGGCCACGAATCGACGGGCGTGGTGCTGAAAGTCGGCTCTGCCGTCACCCATGTGCGTGAAGGCGACACGGTGATGGTGACGTGGGTCCCACGTAATGCGAGCGCAGCCACCCGGCGACCGGTCCGTGCCGAACTCAAGGTCAGTGATGGCACAGCCATTTCCGAGAACGTGTTTACCTGGGCTGACCATACCATTGCCGACGAGCAGTATGTGGTCAAGGTGGCGGCCAACATCAAACGCGATGTCACCTCGATCATCGGCTGCGCGGTGATGACGGGGGCAGGGGCGGTGATCAACACCGCTAACGTCCAGCCCGGTCAGAGCGTCGCGATTTTCGGCGTGGGTGGTGTTGGCTTGTCAGCCGTGGTCGGCGCGAAGATGGCCGGTGCGAATCCGATCATCGCGGTAGACCTGTCCGATGAAAAACTTGAGTTTGCCAAGCGCTTTGGTGCAACGCATGGCATCAACGCCGGCCGTGAAGACCCGATTGCCGCCATCCATGCACTGACCGGCACAACGGGAAAATTCACCATCCTCAGTTCCAGTGTCAGCGGTGTGGACTACGCGTTCGACTGCATCGGCATCAAGAAAACCATGGAACAGATTCTGCCAGCCTGTCGCTCTGGACACTTTGGCGTCTGCAGTGGTGGCACAGCCGTGCTGGTTGGCGTGCCTTCCACCACTGTCGAGTTGAATGCCATGGACATGTTGCTCAACGAAAAACACTACATCGGCAGCATCGGCGGGTCGTGTGCGCCGGATCGTGATTTCCCGACCTTTCTCGACTGGTTTGAAAAAGGCACCCTTGATCTCAACGCCATGGTCACCGAAAGATTCAAGCTTGATGACATCAATGCAGCCTGCCATGCGCTGGAAAGCGGCAAGATCAACGGCCGTGCGATCATGGAATTCTGATGACAACCCTGCCCACAGAACACGTCAACGTCGGTGATCTGTCGATGGCGTTTCAGCAGTGCGGCAGCGGCGAGCCGCTGGTGCTGTTGCATGGGTTTACCGGCGGCAAGCTGGATTTCCAGAACCAGATGCCATGGTTTGCCGATCAGTACCATGTCATCGCTCCGGATCAACGGGGCCACGGGGAAACCAGCCACGCGTTGCCTTATACCTTCGGGCAGCTGGTTACCGATCTGCTGGGCTTTCTTGACACACTTGCCATTGGACCGGTGCACCTGCTGGGTCATTCCTTGGGCGGGATGATCGCGATGCGCGCTGTTCTCACCGCCCCAGAACACTTCCGTTCACTGATTCTGATGGACACCTCCTCCCGCCCGGTATCGCTGATACCTCCGGAGTTGCGGGTTGAACTGGCCGAGAAAGCACGCGACAAGGGCACCGGCATTCTCGCCCGAGGCATGAGAACACTGGCGCGCACAGCATCACAGCAACGTGGCATCGATTTCCTCGGCGAGGATGAACACTGGCGGCGCATCGAGTGGAAGCTCGAACACATGGACTGGAGGGCATTTCGCGATCTTGGCAGCGAGTTGTGGACCCATGAAGCAGCAACCTCAAGACTGGCAGAGATTCGGATTCCGACCACGGTGATAGTTGGCGCCGACGACACCCGGTTCATCGACCCCTCAGCCGAGATGCATGCCGTCATTTCAGAATCACATCTGACAACCATCGCCGATGCCGGACACAGTCCTCAGTACGAAAACGCATCTGCCTGGAAAATAGCAATACAAGACCATCTCAATCGGGCGCGACCATGAAAAACCAGGACCTCGCCGAGCGATTCCGCTACCAACCAGGCGCTCTCATCACCGAGGCCAAAACGCGCTGGAAAGGGATCGATGATCCCAAGGAACAACTTCGCAAGGCGGTCAAACGCATAGCGAAGCTGCAGGAAAAGTTATACGCCGATGACCGCTTCGCGCTGCTGCTGATCTTTCAGGGCATGGACGCGGCAGGCAAGGACAGCACGATCAAGAAGGTGCTGACCGGCGTCAATCCGACCGGCTTTGAAACACGCAGTTTCAAAGCACCAACCTACGAACACAACGACCACAACTTTCTCTGGCGCCACTGGCAGGTGATGCCGGCGCGCGGGCACATCGGCATTTTCAATCGCTCGTATTACGAAGAAGTGCTGGTCGTTCGGGTTCATCCGGAAATCATCCAGGGCCAGCAGCTCGCCAACAAGAACACCAACGACGCGTTCTGGGAGCAGCGCTTCAAGGACTTTCGAGGCATGGAAGACCACCTCGCCTCCAATGGCGTGGTCGTCGTCAAATTTTTCCTGAACGTATCGAAAGAAGAACAGCGGGTTCGACTACTGGCACGCCTGAACGATGTCGACAAACTCTGGAAGTTCAATTCGCGGGATGTGGATGAGCGAGAGCGTTGGGACGATTACCAGTCAGCTTTTCAGGACGCCATCGCCAATACCGATGCAGATCATGCTCCCTGGTACGTCGTGCCTGCCGATGACAAACAGACGATGCAGGCCATCATTTCGAGCATCATCGCGCATACCCTGGACTCACTACCCCTCGCCTTCCCCGTACCCAAAGAAGAAGACATGGCGTCCTTTGAAAAGGCGCGGTTGATGCTGGAGGCGAATGCAAATACGTCGGATGCTCAGACCGACGATCGGACCAGGGGAGACGAGAAGTCGGACGAAGAGGACGAGTAGCCTATCAAAACCGATCTGGTCTCACTTCCGAGACCATCGATCCGCCGGCTCCAGCACACCGGCTGGCCCCTGCCCATCAAGCCAGGCCCGCGCTGCTGCGTCTCCAGCTACCCACGCATCCCAGAACGCAGTTGTCAGTGCCAGGATCGCCTGGTGGTGATTCGGGTTGCGCGCCAATGAATCACCGGGCAGGGCTCGGTCGGTGAACGCGGAATGTTCAGCGTCGTTCAACACCAGTTCGTACTTTCCACCGGCCGGCAAAGCGGGATAAACCGCGAGCCGAGAGGCGAGGTCGGCGTTGCCGATGGGGGCTGTGTCTTTGGTACCCGTGAGGAGCATCCACGGCAGGCTGATTGCGCCGAAGGCTGACTCTGCCGTGCCGCGGCGTGGGGTGGAAGGACTCATGATGACGGCCGCGTCTATCCGTTTGTCAGTAAACAAGGTCCGGCCGCGGGGATCGCGCTGACCGCTGACTGCCTGTGTCGTCACCGCACCGAACGAGTGGCCCGACATGCCCACCTTGTCCATGTCAAGGCGACCTGCCAGCGGATGCCCCTGCATGACTCCCCAACGGGTGAGCTGATCAAGCACAGCGGGCACATCCTGCACACGCGCAATGAATGTCTGCAGATTTGCAGCTTTGCGTAACGCAGCCATACGCTCTGCTGGCGCTACTCCCTGCCACACACTGGTATCGTTGCCTGGATGCTGCAGAAAGACCGCCACATAACCCCGCGCCGCCCAATGCTTGCCAAGATAGACACTGCCCTCTCGCGATCCACCCAGGCCATGACTGAACAGCACCACCGGTGCTGGCGAGGTTTGCCGCGGCAGATAGATCCGCACAGGAATCTCACGCTTGCGGGTAACGTCGGCGATGTTCAGATCAAGCGGCTGAGCCAGCGCTTCACTGGTCACTCGCAGTGGGTCGTAGGGCTCACTCGATGCCAGCCCTGCGACCAACACCATGCACACAGCAAGCAGTGCGAGCGGCGATCTGCACGGAAGTGTCATAAGGCAATCGACTGATAGGCGGCCTGCAGAATCCCGGCCCCTCGTGTATCGCCCAGCAGACTGTCTTCCATGCGATTCATGACATAGGACACACACAACCGCGCATCCTGATCGATGACGACCGTGGAGCCACCCCAACCGCCCCAGTAGGCAACATGCGGGTTCGGTCCCATGGGCATGACTTCGCTGGTGAGGCCATAACCCATGCCAAAAACGATAGGTACACCCAGCACCAGGTCCTGAGTGTGCGTCTGCTTGTCGAAGATCCGTCTGGTACCTGCTTCGCTGAGAATACGTTTGCCAAATGCGATGCCACCATTGGCCATGGCGGTCTGTGCACGCACGATGCTGCGCGCATTGCCATGACCATTGGCGGCGGGAATTTCGGCCTTGCGCCACCCGGTTGTACGGGAATCGCGCGCATCGATCTTCGGATTGGCAAAAGAGCGGCCGGCAATCGACTTCGGATCGGCCATGCCAGCGGGTGCAACCGCTGGTGGAATCAGTTCACCGATGCGCGGAAACGCTGATTCTGGCGTGCCGATATGAAAGTCTGCGCCAGTAGGCTCAGCAATTTCACTGCGAAAAAACGCACCGATGCTCTGCCCGGTGATGCGCCTGATGACCTCGCCAATGAGGTGACCTTGAGTGATGGCGTGATAACCGCTCTGCGTGCCTGGTTCCCACCAAGGCTGTTGCCTGGCCAGTGCGTTCACCATCTTGTCCCAGTCGTACACGTCATCTGCCGTCATCGGTTCATCCATGCCGGACAGTCCGGCACTGTGGCTCTGAAGTGACGAACCTCGACCTTCTCCTTGCCACTGCGTGCAAACTCCGGCCAGTACTTCGAGACCGGTGCATAGAGATCAACTTCTCCTCGATCAGCCAGCAACAACATGCTCATCGCCGCCATCGTCTTGGTCGATGAGTAAACGTTGACGATCGTGTCTTTTTCCCACGGCAGCGTCTTCGCGGCATCACGATGCCCACCCCAGAGATCGACCACCATCTCGCCGTTCAGACTGATCGCAACGCTTGCACCGAGATCGTCTTTTTCGGCAAAGTTCGCCGCAAGCGCCGCCCGTACATTCGCAAAGCGTGGATCAAAGGTGCCGTGAATCTCGGTCATGCGGGTTTACTCCAGTTCAGATTAACTCAGTCAATTTGCAGACCGCGGCTCAGTCGATCACGGCCCATTGCAACAAAGTAAAGGCAGGCTTGGCGTCTGTGTGGTGCTCGAACACACCTCGTACACGCGCACCGATGGTAATCGGCTGCCGTGGATCACCCAGCAGATTGCCAACCATTCGCACATTGCCTGCGTGCGGCAGTTCGACGAGTACGACGATATAGGGGCCTTGATCCTTCAGTGCCGGGTGAACCGGATGCCAGATCCGCTCGTGACTGTAGATGATACCTTCGGGCCTGGTTTCTTCGAAGGTCAGGTCATCGCTGTGACACTGGTGGCAAATGAACTCCGGCCCCCACAGCCATGTGCTGCAGGCACGACAACGCTGCAACAGAAGCTGATCGTTGGCGAGCCCCTCCCAGAACGGGGTATCGAGTCCATCCCCGGATGGCATCGGCTGTGGCAGGCCTGGTAACAGGTAAGCACTCATCGTGTCGCCTCCGATCCAAAGATGCAGGAACTGACCGGTGTCACCATCGGCCCCGAAATCACCATGGAAACATTCACATCCTGCACCTGACTGGTGGACTGTCCCCACACCTGGCGCACGGCTTCGACGTTGAGGCCGAGCCCATGCATGTAACACTCGGCCAGATTGCCACCACTGGTGTTCAGTGGCAGCGAGCCTCCGTCGGCCAGAAATCGGTCTTTCACAAAAAATTCGTTACAGGCGTCCGGTGCACAAAAACCATGTTCAACCATCGCCATCAGCACGCCACCCGTAAAGTTTTCGTAACTCTGCAGTACATCCACATCAGTGGGTTGCACACCGGCCATCGCATACAGTCTCGGCGCGAGAGGTTTGAAGCTGGAGGATGCGTAGTCGGGGGTGTTATGCACCGAAGCACCGGAACGATGCTGTGATCCGGCGACTGCGCCGAGCACATAACAGGGAGGATGCGGGAAGTCCTTCACCCGTTCCGCGCTCACCAGAATCATCGCTGCCGCACCATCGTTTTCCAGACAGCAATCGAACAGATGAAAGGGTTCAACAATCCAGCGGGATTCTTCATAACGGGTTTCATCCAGCGGCCGGCCATACATCACGGCGCGCGGATTATTCTGCGCATGGTGGTATGACGCCAAAGCAATCGACCGCAAGGCGTTCTGGTGCACACCATGTTCGTGCATGAATCGGGTTACTTTCATCGCAAACATCTGGGCCGGTGACATGAGGCCAAACGGCAACGTGTGGGCAAACGCACCCGAGATCGAATTACTGCGCGGGCCTTGTCCAAAGCGACCAAACTGGCCCTGCGCGAGGGCACGAAACACGACCACACAATCGGCCACCCCGGTGGCTATGGCGGCCGATGCATTGGCGATGGCTGCGGATCCGCCACCACCTCCACCACCCCATTGCATGCTGGCAAAGCGCAGTTCGTGGCAACCCAGCGCCGCCGATAGTCTGGACGGCTCACTGCGATCATTCGAATAGGAGGCAAACCCGTCGATCTCTTTCGGCGAGATGCCGGCGTTGTGACAGGCTTTCAGAATCGCGTTCAGCGCCAGCCTGAATTCCGGATCAGGGCTGCCCCCGCGTTTGTAATACGGCGTTTCGCCTACCCCAACCACTGCCACCTGATGTCGCAATGTTCTGTTCATGGCCCTTCTCTTCCCCTTTCTTCCCGTTCGACACGCTGGACGATAACGCCACATACCGATCCGGACAACGCAATCAACAACTTGCATTCCCCAGTCGCACAAAAATCGTGCGTGCAACGCCGTGCTCAATTGAGGTTAAATCGCGGTCTGGGGTGGTAACCAATATCATGACTTCCGTACACAAGCAGCGCCGGTACGCGTTACTGGCTTTTGTACTGCTATTTCTGCTCGCTGCGCTCGGCGCGACTCGGCTCAAAGTGACCGAGGACGCATCGGAAGCCATGCTGCCTACCGATCCGGCCACCGTCGCCCGTTATGCCGACTACCTGAAGCGATTTCCAAGCGATCAGGGCGCACTCGTGGTGTTCGAGAATCTGCTTTGTACTGACGCCGGTTGGCAACTGATTCGCAAAGCCGAAAAGGCGTTTCGCAAAGAACCATCAATCGATCGCACCCTGTCACTCGCTTCCCCGTCGACGCGCTATGTCGTCGGTACTGGCGACACAGTCGATCTCAGCCGCTTCGCCGATGTCGAGTTTGAATCTGGCCAGGCACGCTGCGATGCCGCAGCTGCCTATACGCCCTATCGCAACGTTCTGGTCTCTACGGATGGCAAGGCTGCGGCGCTCTTCCTGATCGCAGCGGGTGACAAAAATGCCAACGAATTCAGCGATATCTTAACCAACATCTATACGCCACTCGCTGCTGAAGCCACCGCCCTTGGCGGCCGGATGATCATCACCGGTGAAGCCATAGTCAGCGCTGAACTATCGCGCGTGGTGGCTCAGGATTCAGCATTGGTAGGCGGCTTGCTGGTCGCCATGCTGGTGTTGGTATTCATTGTCACGCGTTCGCCGCTCTCCAGCGCCATCGCGCTTGGTCTGTGCTTGTTCGTGCTGGCTTTTGCGTATGGATTCATGGGGTGGATCGGCATGAAGTTGACGCCAGCCACATCCTTGGTAATTTTTTTGCTGGTGCCACTTACAGGCACGCTCGTGATACACGCGCATGGTTATGCGTCACGACAGGTCGCGCCACAACTGATTCCTGACGAAGCGCGAATGGCCTTCCTTCTCGCCGGTTCGACCTGTGCGCTCGGTTTTGCCTGCACCGGGATGACCCCTGCACCAGACATCCAGGCCCTTGCCCTCATGGGGGTGGTCGGGATTTTTGCAAGCATGCTGGGCGTTTTCCTTTTTGTTTTTCCGACCATGTACGGTGTGAAAAACCTCAAGTTTGCAGTCGCGTTCGCGCTACCACGCTGGCCACTGATACACCCATCAGCGGGAATTGGCGTACTGGCAATTTTCCTCGTGATTATCGGCTGGGGGCTGTCGCGGCTGGAGATTGACTATGGCCCAACGGACTATCTACCGATGAGCAATCCTTATCGGGCGGACTATGAGGCGGCTGGCCAGTGGTTCGGTCGCATGAATCTGCCACTGATGATCAGCGCCGACAACGTCGAAGATCCGGAAATCTGGCTGAAGCTCAAACCGCTCGTTGATCAGCTGTATCAAAAGTACCCCACGGGTTTTCAGGCGACCTGGTTCTACGATCACATCGCCGAGCTCAATCGGGCTATCGGTGGCAAGGCCGCGTTTCCCGAAGATCCAGACGCCCTGGCACAACTGTTGTTGTGGTTTGATCCTGAAGATCTTGAACTGTACATGGACGAAGACCGACAGCACCTGCTCATCAACTTGCAGATTCCCTTCGTCGGCTCCGCAGACTATTTTCGCATGAAGACCGTGGTCGACGATTATCTGCAGAAACATCAGATCGAAGGTCACTTTGTCGGCAGAGTCTCCAGCTTTTTTGAAACCGGTCATCGCATCGGCAGCGACAATCTGAAAGGGTTGGCAATCAGCACTGCCCTGGTCTTCGGTCTATTCCTCGTGATCTTCCGTAGTCTCAGCTATGCGATCATTGGCATTATCGTTAACGCCGTACCCGTCCTGATGGGTCTGGCGCTGCTTGGTGTGGCCGGCGTGAAGTTAGACATGGGAAGCTCCGTCGTAGCGGCCATGGCGTTTGGAATCGTGATCGATGACACCACCCATCTGCTGGTCAGGATTCAACAACTGCAACGCAGCGGTTACGATCCTGCCACTGCAGTGATGCGCGGTGTACGCGAACTCATCGCTCCGGTGATGACCACCACTCTGGTCGTCATGATTGGCTTTTGCGTCCTGTTTGCTGCGCAGATGCGGCTATTCCATGATTTTGCGTTGCTGATGATCACCACGATGTTCATCGCCCTGCTCGCAGACGTGATCCTGTTACCGTCTCTGGTACGTCAGTTTGTCAAGGATCCACTCAGCGTCCGGTAACGCTCCACACTTATCGGACCCTGCGCAGAGCGTTGGTCGAAAAGTCTCTCGTCTCGTTCAGCCCAGTGCCGTAACGATAGGGAGACCAGCGCAGCAGTGTTGAGCGTCCCGTCTGCACGTTGGTCATGGTCAGCAGGTGCGGTTGCACAAACTTGCGTCCACCGGTTGTGTATGACGCGAAGTCTTCGGCAACCAGTGTCTTGAGGGGTTTGTCGTCCCGATCAAAGTACTCGACCCGGCGAATGCGATGGTCAGTGCTATCAATGGAAACCAGCTCGCGGGCATACCCGGAATACGTGTCCTTACGCTTGCGTTCAACCACGTCACATACCAGCCGTTCACACGCTTCCTGCCTGAGCCAGTGGTACGCGAATTCATCCACTGCGTAGTCCGTCAGATCTTCGTAGGCAAACGTGCTGCCGACAAACGGCCCCGAGCGATCCTTGCTGGCAATCTTCTTCACCCGTTTGATGCTGGGCAGGAACAGCCACTGATCATCATCGGATTCACGATTGGACCAGGTCAGCAGCGCGGTATCGGCGATCGCCTTGGGCAGATCGAAGACCACGAGTGTCTTCACCTGGCTGCCCGCAGTTTCCATCTGGCGCAATCGCAGCTTGCGCACGGCGGCCTTGCCGTTAGCCGACCGCAGTTCCATCTCCAGCTCCACGTCGAGGTCAACATAACCATGACTGGCGGCGTATTCAGCTTCTGCCACGGCCTGGCCTCGGGCCGGATCCGCCTGCGCCAAGCCCATCGCCAACAGCCCCATCAGGAGAAACAATCCTCGCACGTTCAGCATCACCAAAAACCGCTCCACCAAAGACTGGCCGGATTGTGCACACCTTTTGGCAGCAAGACACCACTGGCAGAAAGACACCACGAATGGTCGGGTGGTTGCTTCGCATGCCGTCTGCGCTACAGTGCAGACTTCCAACGACAGGGGAACGAAGTGGCCATCAATCCAGAAGCAGTCGGTGCGGAAGGCGGGCCGGTGCGACGTTCGTGGACGTCCAGGGATACCCTTCTGTACGCGGTAGGTGTCGGGGCCGGCTGTGATGAACTCGCGTTCACCACAGAAAACACCAGGGACACCGCACAACGTGTGCTGCCCACTTTTGCCGTCATCATCGGTGGGGGTGGTGTGCCGATGAACCGGATCGGTTCATTCAACCCTGCACTGATGGTTCATGGCGAACAAGGCATCGAACTGTTTGGGGCACTGCCTGCAGAAGGTGAAATCGAAAGCCGTGGTCGTGTCAAGGCGATCTGGGACAAAGGTTCAGCAGCGGTACTCGAATTCGAGTCAACCTCCATCGACGTCAAGACCGGCAAACCGCTGCTCAAAACCAGCACGAGTCTCTTCTGTCGCGGAGAAGGTGGCTTCGGTGGCGAACGTGGGCCTGCCGACAAACTGGAATTTCCCGCCCGCAAGCCAGATCACGTCGTCACCTATCAAACACGAGTTGACCAGGCCCTCACCTATCGGTTGTCCGGCGATCGCAATCCACTGCACTCGGATCCTTCGTTTGCCGCCATGGGCGGATTTCCGAAACCGATTCTGCACGGGCTGTGTACCTGGGGGTTCACCGGTCGCGCGCTTCTGCACAGCCTGTGCGACAGTGATCCTTCCCGATTCAAGGCCATGAAGAGCCGCTTCAGCAAACCCGTGATCCCCGGGGACGAAATCACCGTCAGCATGTGGGTGACCGGCAATGAAGCCCTGTTTCGTACCAACAACCAGAATGGCGAGATCGTGATCGATCAGGGCCAGTTCCGGTTCGGATGATGCGCATCGCACTCCTGGTGCTGGCGGCGCTGTTGTCGGTCGTTCTCGTCGAAGGTGGGGTCATTGCTTGGCTGAACCTGGCCAGCACTGATGTTGATCTGACGGGGCACTTTTTCCTCCTCGGAGTGGCACCCGTGGTACTGCTTGTCACGCTCATCATTGGACTGCTGTTCAGCCGGGTTTTTGCCTTCAGACCAAAAGTCCATGGCACTGCCTACCTGCTGCTATGGCTGGTGCTGCACGCAGGGATACTGAAGCTGATGGGCAATCCAGCCATGGACATCGCCTGGTATCTGGAGACGATTGTCGTAGTCGCTGGCCTCGTGCTGATGCTGCTCTACTTCACACGCTGGCGGGTGGCGGACGAACCGGCACCCTAAGACCAGTGGTGGAACTCAGTACTTGCCAACCGCGTTGATGAACCAACCCTTGAAGTCGTAGTCGACATTGGTCAGGTCATCGGAGAAGTCGACAAAGCTGTAGCCCACACCGAGGTGGAAGTTGTCCGTGATATGGCGGTCAACACTGATCAGGAAGCCACTTCGCTGACTATCGTCCGATTCGGCGTCCAGCCAGCGGTATTCCGCCAGCGCGTCCCAGTTTCGCATCACATGCCAGCGAACGCTACCTGCGGCAAAGTTGGCATCACTGGCAAACCAGTCGCCACCATCTCGCAGCAGGCGTACTTCGCCTTCGCGACGCGCCAGTTTGAGCCCGAGATCAAACTGTGGATGGACACGATAAATCCCTTCCCACGACAGCACCTGCAGGCGACGATCGGTCTGCGCATTTTCCTGACCGATGCTCTGCAGATCGTAGAGATACGTGTACTTCGAGAACCAGTTGAGCCGGTTGTTATCCACCGGACGATAGGCGATACCGGCAGAGCCTTCGATCAATCGACCATCATCCTGATTCGTGAGCCGGTTTTTTGTCCTCGAGAAGTTCAATTTGGCGGCGGCGCGATAGGCGTTAGAGAGCCTGAAGTCCACGCGATTGGTAGTGAGCCACTGCACTGATGAAGTACCAGCTCCCTCATCTTCACGATATTCCAGCCGGCTGGAGTAACGATGCCGATCACCGGTGTGACCACCACCAACACTGTATGCGGAGCGCTCGACCTCGCCAGTCACCGTCTGCAGATTCGTATCCTGCAGGGTGAAGCCGGCATACCAGCCACTCGGCAGGGCATAGTCGAGTCCGAAGGCGGAGCCAAGTCCGGCACCTTCCGGCCCACGATTGAACTGCCCTTCGGTAAAGAGCCGGGCTCGGTCATTCATGGCCCAGCGATGGCCAACAGTGGTGTTCGTACCGATGGTATCGAGCAGGGACGGTGAAGTTGCCGCAACAAATGGATCTTCGGTCGTGTCGGTCGAATGGGTGACTGTTCCATACAGCGTGTGCGCCGAGTTCAGTCGATGCTCCACACCGGCCACCGCGCCCGTACCCCGATGTCCGTCGCGCGCTTCAACTTCGGCCTGGGTGTCATCGTTGATGGCGACACGCGTACCGACATGCACCTGATCATTGTTGTCATAGTCTGACGACGAATCGATCGTTGCCTGACCACCACCATAGACCGTCACCTGGTCAGTCAGACGATGTTCGTATTGCACAGCGCCAAGCGTTGCATCGGCATTACCACTGACCGGCACACGTGTTTGCGCGTGTTGCGCTTCAGCAGTCAGCACGCCACGCTCACCGACCTTGCGGGCCACCGTCAATGCACCCCGATCCTCATTGGCCAGACCGGTCACTTCATAGTGACTGGCGCGCGCACCGACCTTCCAGTTTTCACCCACTGGCAGCTGGGTCTCGACCCCGGCTTCCTTGACGTTGGCACCATCGTCTCGACGTGCCACCGAATACTCGTCATCCACATCCTTGGCCCAGACGTTGGTAATCCAGTTCACCGGACCACCAAAGTCGCCGGCGTTGACATGGATGTCCACGCTTGCGGCATCACCTTTGCGATCCAGCAGTCCGGCATTGACGGCGCGGAAGGAGAGGCCGCCATCGGTGGAGACAAATCGTTCCGCCTGCGTGGATTCCGATTGACCGTACTCGACCTTGGCCCAGGTGTTTTCCGCAGCTTTCAACGTCACGTCTACTCCACCGAGGGTATAGTCATCACCACCACGTGCTTCATCAACAACTGTTGCGCCAATGGCCACATGGTTGCCAATCCACTGCCGCGCGTTGCCACCCAGCACGATCTGATTGGTATCAAACTGATTGGGCACATATTCGTAGTCGACGAACAGCACCACTTCGTTACCCGCAAGCGTGCCTTCGCTGATCAGCGACGGTGCACTGGCCTGGGCCAGCTGCATGAGCGGACGTGACAGAACCAACCGCCCCTGCAACTCGTCGATCTCATAGTCAAGACCCTGCTGCAGCGGACGGTTATCGATCACCCGGTTGGAGCGCGGATCACGGATTTCGATTCGGGCCTTGTCGGAACCAGGCAGAACATCGGTATGACGCAGGTAATACAGACTGCCACCGGTGCCGAGGAATTCGGAATGCCCAAGCGCGGTCTGGTTTTCGGAACCGAACGCGGTCACGCTGGTCTTCGTGTCGCCAAATTTGGTGACACCTAGTGAGTTGTAGCTGCCACGTGCACCGTACAGGCCGCGACTGTACTGGATGACTTCGTTACCGGTGAGACCGGTTTCGAAGTTGCCCCACACCGCTTCGCTGCGATCCCATTCAAGGCGTGCATACATGCGACCGTGTGTGTTCACGTCAGCAATCGTCGTGGAGTCATCCCCATACACCGGATAGTACTGATCCGGATCCAGCCGCCGGAAGAGGCTCTGTGCATCCTTGCGATGAATGTTGTCAAAGAGATCTTCCAGTTCTTCTTCGCGTGTATCGAGCTGGGCAGTAACCAGGTATTTGCCTTTGATCCGGCCTTTCAGATAGAACGCCAGACGACCTTCGATCAGCATATCGCCGTCATAACGGTCATCCGCCTGCAGTGGCTCGATGGCCCCGGATATCGAGCTGTCAGACAGCGTGATATCGGCCAGTGCCACGAGGAACTGATATCGACCGGACACATCAACCGCCAGCTGGTGATCAGCAGAGTTGCCGTCGCCATCCGTGATGACGAGTGGCATGACATGTTTGCCAACGGGCAGAAGATATTCGACGGCGAACTGGCCATCTTCATCAAGCGGAAGCGTTTCACCGCGCAGCACAACTTCCAGTCTTTTCCCGAGATGATCACCCTGCACGCGCACCCGTGATCCATAGATCGGAATGGTGCGCGCCGCGAGGTCATTACGAGCCAGCGCCAGTCCATAACCACTGCCGGAAACAGAATCGCCGGAGAGACCCGTCGCCATTGCGCGGGGTACTGAGGTGACCTGCTCGTCTGCGAGTGGCATGAAACCACGAACTGTAGCGTCAGCCCGACGATTGAGCGCCTGACCTGCTTCGGTGAGATTTTCCGCGACCGGAATGTTCGGACCGGAACCCAGTTCTTCTGAATCCTGCACACGATCGCCGAGTCCTTTGCGCAGATAATCCGCAACCACCCTGGCGCGCCGGTTCGACAGATCGTCATTGTCAGGAATGATCGGTCGGCTGCGTGGTGCGATTCGTTTGGTCGAAGTGTGCCCTTGTACCTTGAGTTCAACACGTGGCGCTGCACGCAGTGCTTCAACGATCGAATCGAGCGCGGCTCGATCCTGCGCATTGAGGTCGGTCCCGAAGTCGGTGAAATGGGCGGTATGGGCCAGCACCTGTTCACGACCCTTGCCGGGCAGGAAAATGGTCACACCCTGATCGATCAGCCCCAGTCCAACGTGAATGGCATCTGCATCAACACTTGCCTTCAGGTGCTGTCGTGAAAGTACTCCACCCTCGATGAGTAATGCTTTCTGGACATGCGTTCGATCCTCGTGACCCTGCGCATCCACCGCGCGCAGCACGTAGTTGATCGCGTCTCCACTCGCGAGCCGAGTTCCCTTGACAGCCCAATCGAGGCGGTGCATCTGCTGGTGACCGGTCTTGTTGTCGATGCGCAGTTGAGCAATAGGTCGCACCAGATCGGTGTCATCGCTGCTGTGTATATCGATGCTGAATTCATCCACAAACGCGCTGTAGTTGCTGTAGATCAGAAACTCGACGTCTTCCGCGACCAGACCATCGCGCAGAGGAATGTGTGCCGGTCCGATCAGGGTCAGCCGTGGCGCCATCGCGGTCGGATCTTCCGTCCACCAGATCACGCCACCATCCTTGAGACGAACCACCTGTTCACCCAGGAGGTCCGCACGACCATGATCATCGAGTTCAGCAGATGGCGCGTACACGCTGCCATCCTCATTTTCGATGACGACAACAGGAATACCGCTCTTGTCTCGACAGACATCGGCAAGACATCGATCTGCAGATTCCGCCACGGCGCTCGGGATCATCACATCAAGCACACCATCGACGGCGCGCGCGAGCCATGGCAGCACGACCGTGTCGATCAACCCGACGTCTTCAGTGGACGGCGTCATCCGGATTTCAATCTGCCTGGTGACATCGTCGCCAGCCATTTCACAGAGCGCTTCGATCAGTGCATCAGCCCGGCGTCGAGCCAGTGCTGCCGCTGCATCACCCTGCATCTGGCCATCGGTGTAGGCCTCAACCCAGAGGTTGACGTATGCACCTTGCCGAAGTTCACCGGCGAGTGCCGCAAGCTTGGCGCGATAGCCCGGCAGTACCACTGCCGATCCCGGCTTGAAGAACATCTCGGCGATCTTCACCGTCAATCGCTTCGACTGGTGTTCAATCGTTGGCACGCGTACCGCAAAATCAAATTGATTCATCAGCCCTTGCGACAGGCGCAGCACGCGTGGATTTTCGCTGACAAACTCGGTGCCCGGGGGCAGCGTCGCGGAGTCGACCTTCATGATGAAGTTTCGACCACGTTCCAGGAAACCACCATCAACACCGGCCAGATGAAAGCGCCCGAATGCATCGGTTTCAATCAACAGACCTTCAACGGTAGCCAACCGCACACCGGGTAGCCCCTGCTCATCGATGCCGTTGTTGATGACACGAACACGAACATGTTGTGAATCCGACCCTCGTTCGGTTTGAAGCCGGATCACCATGGCCTGACCGTTGGTGCCACCCGAGACTTGCCGGTGGTGCTGCTCGTCACTGCCCTTGCCACTGAGGATCAGCCGGGTGCCTTCACGAGACTGCACTTCAACGCGCGACACATGTGCGCCTACCGGCAAATCAAGCATGACCCCTGCGCTGTTACGTCCAGTGCGATCATTGACACCATAGCGTCCTGGCAGGTCGCCCAGCGCAATTCCGCTGGTCAGCGATCCGGACACCGCAACCGGTTCGTTGGCAGCGATTTGTTGCATCACCGAGGCAGGTTCACCGCCTTCAGTCCACACCCACAGTTTGACATCCGAAGCGGCAGCAGAATCCTGCCAGCCGTCACCATCAACATCGTTGAAGACCTTGCCGATGATGGTGGTCTCTTCAAAATCCGGATCGGCGATGACCGTGACCTGAGCCTGAGCGGATGCGCCTGCCGGCGAAGGGCCGACAAACGGCGTCGCCGTATTGAGATACTCGCCATGCACAACACCAGCGCTGACACGCGTCACATAGCGGATGCGCCGCACCTGACCGCGGGCCAGATCAAAACCTGCGAACGTCACCGGTCGGGTGCCTGAGACCAGCAGTGTCCCACCGTCGATGAGCCTCGCAGAGTCCTCCACATAGGAGAACCCGGCGGGCAACTGGTCGACAATCGACACACCAGGCAAAGCCAGCGGCGTGTTGTTCGTGATGGTCAGCGTATAGGCGACCAGACCACCCACCGTGGTGGAGCGCTGTTCAGCCTGTTTGTTCAACTGCACGCCGGTACTGGCAACACTGACCGGATCAAGAGGAATATGGTTCCACACGATGTTCGGATCACCATTTGCCAACACGAAGCTGACAAAGTAATTCACGGGCAGGCCCACTGCGGGTGGTTGCGGCGAGGTGCCAACACGAACCGGATCTGGCAACCCGGTTGGATCGAGAGCCGATGCCTGCGGTGGCAGCGTCACGGAATACCCGGCGTTATATCCCGCGGGCGTGGTCGGCACGATCAGAAATGTACTTCCCGAAGGGCACTCTGGCCTTGCACCCAGGAGCATATCAAATCGATAGAAACCGTCAGCGCCGGTCCGCTGCGCCTGTTGACCAGTCAGCAGACAGGCCGCGGGCAGAGGAGCACCAGAGGTCGCCGACACCATGGTCACGACGACACCGCCAATCGGCGACCGCGAGACGCTGTCAAAGATGATGCCAGAGGGATCGATCGGCATGTTCTGATCGATCACCACCACTTCAGGTGCCAGAGTGATGTTGTCAATGAGGTTGTAGGAAGCGCCGCTTTCCGGATGCAGAAGTGTCACGGAATATCCGGCGCCCGGTGTCAGCCCGGTGACTACATATGAGCCGTCGGCAGCAACCAGGACATCGGCCACCTGTACGCCATTACGCAACACCCGAATCGTCCAGCCGGCCAGTGGCATCTCACCGGAATCAAATATTCCATTCTGATTGGCATCGAGCCAGGAGTTTCCGGCGATGCCAGCCACTCCGACCACCACACCGGTATCACTACGCGGTGTCACGCCGCCGTTACTGCCCAGTTGATCGCTGTAGTTGATCGTCACCGTGTCGTCTTTCTGGGTGTTCATGCGGCCATCGTTGTTGACGCCTGCACTCGTCCCGAAAATCGTTGGCAGTGTGTTTTCAAACCGCCCCGTATTCGGTCCGGTTTCGGTCAGTGTGCGAGTCTCCTGCTCAGCTGTTCGGTTATTGACCACCACCACGCTGATCGACTGAGGTGTCACCGGATCCGTGTTGACATCGGCATCGATGACAACCAGTTGCAACGTATCGCCGGGAATGCTCTGGTCCGTGATGTCCACGCTGCCATTTTCACCGGGGGTGTAGGTGATGGGGGTTGGCACCGAGTTGTCGCCGGGAATGCCATTGCCATCCGGATCCGGATTGATCCCGTTGGTCGACGTGTCAGTTACATTCGGAGTACCCGGCGTCGGATTTCCGGGGCTCTCGCCGGAAGCAACCGCGAGATTCTGGAACGGGCCTGTGTTGCCGTTCGGATTGAAGACCAGTGTAAAGGTGATGGTCGCCGAAGCACTTGGCGCCAGAGACTGGGTTCGCGCCAGAAGCTCGGTGTTGGCAGATCCATCGAAGGCAGGATTCAATGCCGACAAGGCACCGGCAATGGTCACATTCTGAACTCTGGTGACCAGCGCCGGGGTTATGCGCGCCGCGATGTTGTCGACCAGTCCGATGTTCGACAACACCTCTGCACCCATGTTGGTCATGGTCAGCGTAATCGTTGAACTGAACGTGCCATCAAGATTGGCCACACTCGCGCCTGCCGCCTTGGCCAGACCTAGTCGCGCGTTGTTGCTGGTCAGCAGCACATCGCTGTTGTCGGTATCAGTGACAACTACCGCGGATCGTACACTGCGACCACTGACCGTCGCGGCATTCCCATAAGTGCCCGCCGGGCGTTGGACAACGAGATCCACTTCGACCACACCAATGACGCCAGCCGCCAGTGTGCTGGCGGGCAACAACAGTTGCATCGCACTCGGCGACCCTGCAAACGCAGGATCGGCCAACAGGGTGCTGCCGGGGCTTGAGACCCGCACGGCACTGATGCTGTAGTTGCCAGCACCGAAAGTAGTATCGAGACTGTCCTGCAGAGACAGGTTGTTGAGGTCCACGTCACCGGTATTGGTGATGGTGAGACGATAGGTGAGCGTGTGCTGGCCACCACCGATCTCAGCTGGGCCTGCGCTCACGTCATGCACGAGTTCGATCGCCGGCGCTTCAGCGAGTGTGCTGATCGAGAATGACCCTTCCGAACGATAGTCATTCAGTGCAGCGTTACTGGTCAGCGGCGCATTCCCTGCACCGGTGGCCAGGCTCGCATCGGTTCGTGTGCCGTTAAGCTCCGTACCTGCAGGCAAGCTTGCATAGGCAATACTGGTCGCGCCGTTCACCGTCACGCCGGTGGCGAATGCAGGCAGCAGCGTTGCATCAAACTCGATACTCAGCGTCGCGCCTGCGGCCATCTGCACCAACGAACCCATCGTCAGGGTGTCACCCGTGGTCAGTGTTGTTGTCACCGACAGATCGCCCGTTGTCAGTGTGGTGGCAGTGCCATTGCGAAACACGTTGCCAGTGGCCAGAACGGAAACCGGAACAATGCTGCCAATGTTCTGTGGCAAGGCCAGTGAATACCCGCCGCTGGTCGGTGCACCAATCTGGAAACCGGCTGCAGTGCCGGTATTTTCAATCAGCGCGGTGAATCGCGTCACTTTTGATGCGACGGTTCGATTGTCGACGGGATTCGGATTTGCCGAAATCGTCACTTGCACGTGTGGCTCACGAATCACGTTCGCAACCACGTTTGAAACCAGGTTGGTTGGGCCACTGACCAGACCGTACGGCCCGGACATCACCAACCCATCCTGACCACTCAGTTCATTGGCCACCACCGCCTCATATTCGATGAGCGCGTATTCGGCGTTGCCATCACCATCACTGGTGGTCAGGTTGCCAAGATTCCAGATGGGATCCGTCCCGGACACAAACGGTCCACCGATCGGCTCCACGGCACAATCCGGCACGACGGATGCGATGGTCGTGTCGTTGCCACTCTTGCCTGCAGTACCACTGGTGCAACTCAGCACGGGCGACGCTGTGATAGCGCTGTTGTCAGACACCAACGCGATTCGCGCTGTGCCTGAGATATAGATCATGCCGGTCGGCAGTTGATCGGTGACCGTCGCGGCGGTCAGCGTCCCTTCCGGAATTCTGGTTTGCAGCCGATAACGCACTCGCTCGCCAATCGTCGACGGGCGTGGATCGCCCACTGTGTCCGCGGTATTGTCAGGCGTCTCCGGCAGCGAAGTCGTCGTGATTCGCTTTAACACCGTGGGCGCTTCGATGGTGACTGTGGCCGCGTCCTGTCGCTGGTATGAACCCTCGGTTCCTGGCAGAGAGCCAGTCGGGTTGGGCGTAGTGCCTGTGAGTGGCAGACTGGTGTAGTTCACCGTGGAGGTGTTGATGATCTGGGTACCGGCGGACAACGCGGCATTGGTGGTCGCAAAGTAACGAATTTCGCAGACTTCACCGGCCGGCAGACCGGCAAACGAAACGCTCAGACCTGTGCCATTCGGATCCGCGTCATCGATCACCAGACTCGCAGCAGTACACGTATCGCCGCCTGGTGAAGCAGGTGGCTGTGGGCCGGTGATACCACTCAGACCGTCATAGGTCAGGTTGGCTGGCAGTACATCGCCAAGGACGACGTCGTAAGCATTTTCTGTGCTGGCTCCATCGTGGCGAATGGTCACGACATACTCAACGCGCGTTCCCGCAGCAACGGAGGGTTGAACCACGTCTTTCGAGATGACGAGGACAGGTTCGTGGTGAACGGTATTGGCAGCGCCGGAGCTGGTGGTTGCGTTGGTGGTCGTTACAGAGGCCACATTGGGAAGCACCGTGTTCGCGGTCGTGTCACCAACCACACGTGCATTGAATTCCAGAACGATCAATTCGAGATCACCATCATGTTCGGTATTCAGCACAGTGCCGAAGTTGAACACCGGATCACTGCCCGACCCCACGCCGCCACTTGAAGGCGACATCACACAGTCCAGACCAAGCGTCGACAGGTCGGTGTTCTGATCGCCCACACGTGCCGGTGTACCACTGCCACAAACCAGCCCTGATCCCTGTAGATCCGTGCCACTGCCAGACACCAGCCCGACCAGCGTGCGGCTGCCGGGAACATACGCAAGTCCTGTCGGCAACAGGTCGGTTAACGTGAAACTCTGTGCCGTGCCTTGCAGGACATTAGCCCACACCCGATAGCGGACGATCTCGCCAACAACCAGGCGCAGCGGATTGTCGATTGCATTGGTATGCGCTTCCGAACTGGCGATGAAGGCTTTCTGCAGCTGAATCGGACGGGTGCTTACGGTATCTGTACCCAACACAGCAGGCAGCGTCGGGCCACCCAGGGAATTGGCCCACACGGCCGATGCCTGGTTGGTGTAGGTGCTGCTGTCCAGAATGGTGGTCTCGAGATTACAACGAACATCCAGCACCACGTTATCGCCCGGATCCAGCGCGTTCGGGGTGATGCCGCCGAAGCTCGTGAAGGTATAGCCCCCGACAAACGGATCACCTGCGCCACTTCCGTTGGTCGTGCCGTTCAAGAGACAGTTCTGAAACTCAGGGGGTTGGGTATCCGTAACAACAAGGTCAAACGCAGGTGAATCGCCGATGTTGGTGATGGTGATGTCGTAGGACGCCAGATCACCAGCTTCACGGTTGGTATCGGTACTGGTGGTCACCACACTGACGGAGAGGTTGGAGGCAGCGTGTCCCAGCCCTGACCAGGCAAGTCCACCCAGGCTCAGCAATGCAATCAGCAAAACGCGGCAGGTACGCATGTGCAAAGGCCATCCATGGCTGAATTGAAATCAATGGCGGCGACCGTCCTGTCACCCCGCCCTACGTCAGATTAATGACGCTCTTGTGCAACGCGAGCGCATTCCAGTGAAAGTGTAGACAGCGTCACGTTTGAGCCCTCCTGTTTTACAGTCGGGTGCAGAGACACGCTCGATCAGGCCAGGCGACCGTAAGGCATCGGCGGGAGTGAAGATTGCAGGGCGCTGCCAATACTCACCAGATCGGCCTCCTGAAAGCGCCGCCCAACGAGCTGAATGGACGTTGGCAGGCCTGCGGCCAGACCGGTTGGCAACGTCAGGGTTGGATGCCCGGAATAGTTGAAGGGGGCGGTGAACGTGGTGAACGCAGCACCGGCTTGACGAGTAACTGCACGGGCGTTCATTTCGACCAGTGAAGGCACTGGACCAACCAGGTTCGGGGTAATCAACGCATGCACGTCACTGAGCAGGGTATCCAGTTCGGTGCGGAAACGATTGCGCACCAATTCGATTTCTTCATAGGCACTGTCGTTTACCGACAGACCAAGATCCAGCAGACCAGCCAGTACAGGACCATAGTCCTTCCGCCGCGCTGGAAAGTACTGCTCATGGGCTCGTGCACATTCTCGGGCGCAGGTCACCACCCACTTGCTGACCAGCACGTGATATTCGGCCGGCATCACAACTTCGCGCACGTTCGCGCCGAGTTGAACGCATCGCTCAACCGCGTCTCGAATCGCCTGACAGACCGATTGATCAACCCCACTTTCGGCGTAGTGCCAGTCCACCGCCAGTTCGACGCCCTGTAACGCCCGGCTTTGCGCCGCGACATAGTTGGGAACCACAAGATCGGCAGTGGTTCGATCACGTGGGTCAAGGCCCGCAATCACGCCAAGAATGCGCGCGGCGTCGGCCACCGTGCGTGTGATCGGTCCGATATGGTCGAGGCTCTCGGCCAACGGAAACGCACCGAAGCGACTGACACGCCCATAGGTGGGCTTGAGTCCGACCACACCACAACTGGCGGAAGGAAAACGGATGGAGCCACCGGTATCGGTGCCCAACGCGCCATAACAGAGCCGTGCAGCAACCGCGACCCCGGAACCGGATGATGAGACACCTGACCAAAGACTGGCGTCCCACGGGTTCACAGGTGGATCGATATCGGGATGATGGGCCGAAAAAGCGCCTTCGGTGAGCTGGGTTCTGCCAATGATGACGGCGCCGGCCTGTTCAAGTCGCTCAACCACGGTGGCAGTAGTGGACGGTCGAAACTGCGCCATCACCCGAGTGCCACTGGCGACCGGTTCGAAAGCCATGAACAACAGATCCTTCGCCGCAACCGGCACACCATGCAAGGCGCCGAGCGGCTTGCCATCACGGCGATTCAGATCCAGCTGTCGTGCCCGCTCCAGTGCCGCGTCGGCTCTGACCGTTGCATACGCCTTGTAGCGAGGATCGAGCCGCGTGATGCGATCAAGCAGATGTCCTGTCACGGTTTCCGAAGTCAACGCACCACTCTTCATGTGCTGACAGACTTCCGTCAGGGACTGTTCATGCAGATCGTTCATGACAGGCGATCAAACACCTTGCCCGCATTGAGCAGTCCTTTTGGGTCGAGAGCGTGTTTAAGTGTACGCATCAAGCCAATTTCATCGGCGCTGCGAGACACGCCCAGCCAGGGCTTCTTTTCCAGCCCCACACCGTGTTCGGCCGACACCGATCCGCCGATGGCACGCAGCGGCTCATACACGCAGCTTTCGACCCGCTGCCGATGTTCTGGTCCACCGGCACCAACTCCAATCACAAAGTGGAGGTTGCCATCACCCATATGTCCGAATGTGAAGTTGGTGTACTTGCCATAACCTTCTGCCAGCCGTCGATTGACTTCATCGACGTAGGCTTCCATCCGCGACAGTCGCAGACTCACATCAAACGTAAAGGAAGGCGAATAACGAAACGTCTGCTCCACATCATCGCGCATGCCCCAGAGTTGCAAACGCTGCGCTTCGGAGCTGGCAATCACCGCGTCCGCAATCAGACCGGATTCATAGGCCGCTTCAAGCGCTGATTGCACCACCGCTTCATCGGCACCCAGCGCCTCGATCAGCACATAAAACGGAAACGTCTGTGGCAGCGGTGGCTGACTTTTCGCAGGCGTGGTGGTCACCAGCGTGTAGAAGTTGTTCCACATGACTTCGAACGCCGACAACGTGCCACCAGTTCGTGCATCCATCATCTTCAGCAGTTGACCGAGCTTCTCAAAGCTCTCGACAGCGACGAACAGAGTGGACTGTGTGGTTGGCTTTTCACGCAAGCGCACCACCGCACGGGTAACGATCCCCAGACTGCCTTCCGTGCCAATGAACAACTGCTTCAGATCGTAGCCTGCGTTGTTCTTGATCATGCGGTTCATGGAACTGACGACGGTGCCGTCCGCGAGCACCGCTTCGAGGCCAAGCACCATGTCCCGCGTCATGCCATAACGGATCACCCGATTACCCCCGGCATTGGTGGAGATGTTACCGCCGATGGTGCAACTGCCACGGCCACCCAGATCGAGGGGATACATCAGTCCCTGCGCATCGGCGGCCTCCTGCAGGGTTTGCAGGATGACACCAGCCTGCACAACCGCAGTTCGGTCGATCGGGTCAATCTCTTCGATGACGTTCATCCGCTCCAGCGAAATCACGACATCATCCGGTGAGGTGTCGCTGCCGTGGACCAGGCCGGTCAATCCGCCGTGGGCGATGACACGCTGGTCATGGGCGTAACAGATGGCCATGGCACGACTGACGTCCTGCGTTGAGCGGGCTCGCACCAAGGCCTTGGCTTGAATGGTGTCACGTCGCCAGATCCCCGCCGAACGACCGTGTACGTCGTCGCCGGTCAGTACCACATCCTGGCCGAGTTCGGCGCGCAGCGTGTCGACTACCTTGTCGCCCGTTGTTGTCATGTTCATTCAGACTCCCTTTTCAGCAGTCACAAGAAACTGGGGCAAACAGAACAGAAATCGGCCGTCAGGAACTGAAGCACGCGCTTCATCAAGCATGGCCGTAACCTCGGCAGTGGGCATGGTATTGAAGGTCCTGATGTAGCCACTCATGTTGGTCAACACGTTGAGTCCATTGCCCAGCTGATCAGGCGCCACGGACATTCGTACCCTGGCCGACTCGAAGCCGGCAGTTCGCAACGCGCCTGCGGCTTTGCGTCCAATGAACGGCTCCTTGAACGCCGGCGACGCCGCCAGAAAAAATGCATCGGTGCGTGACTTGCCCCACGGCTCGACCAGAACAAAGCCCCAATCGCTGTCGATCACGTGAGCGCGTCCACCCGGCTTGGTGACGCGGAACACTTCGGCCAGTGTGCCCGGAAGGTTCGGCACGTACTCGAGCACATTTTTCATGATCACCCGATCAAACGTGGCATCAGGAAATGGCAATCGATGATCATGCACGTGGTGAAAATTGACGTTATCCATGGTGACCGCGCGACCATTCGCGTCTTCGACAAACCGCACGTTGATGTCGACCCCGTCAACCCTGCCCTGGGGTCCAACCTGGCCGGCCAGGCCGATCGCAAAAAAGCCGGGACCACAGCCAATATCCAGCACGCGCTGGCCGGCGTTGAGGTCCGCGCCTTCCAGCAACGCCAGTTGTGCATCGCGCCAGATGAACATCTGCTCATAACGGGCGATGCGCTCGTCTTCGATTTCGCGCCAATGATCGGTGAAAAAAGTAGCTTCGCTCATCAAGGCCTCCCGGGTTGCCGTGATCATACTGGTCTGCGCCGGAGGCTTACAGTTCGTTGAGCTGTCGGTTCAGCCACGCGCGCTCGGGGGCTGAATCAGCAAGCTCGATCGCCTGACCATAGGCGGTGCGCGCATTGACGAGCTGACCAACTTGCCGATAAACATGAGCAAGCGCTGCCGCCAACGGTTGATAACCGCTCAGACGGCTGTCACCACGCAAGGTTTCCAGTCGCGTGAGGGCCGTCGCCGGGTCACCCGCATGGGCGATGGCAACGGCATGATTCACGCAGACTACCGGCGAAGGGTCATGCCGCTCGAGCAATTGAAACAAACCAGTGATCTGCACCCAGTCAGTCTGCGAACCGTCAGCCTGCGAGTGCAACGACGCGATGGCCGCCTGAATCTGAAAAGACTCCGGTGGATGTCGTGCGGCAACCACGGCATCAATGATCGCCCGACCTTCGCGGATACACGACCAGTCCCACAGATTTCGATCCTGCGCATCAAGAGGCACGAACTCACCGCCAGGACCATACCGCGCCGCTGTCCGCGCACTGGTCAGGAGCATGAGCGCCAACAGTGATTTGGCGACTGCGCTATGAACAAGAATACGCACCAGCAACCGCCCCAGCCGAATGGCCTGCTCCATCAGGCGCTGACGCCGCACATCGATGCTGCCTTGATGCGCATAGCCATAGTTGAACAGCAGGTAAACAATCCGCAGAACGGCCTGCTGTCTCGATGCAAGCTCCTCACCGACCGGTGCCCTGAAGTCGACACCACTGTTGGCAAGTCTGGCGGCAAGTCTGGTGGCAAGTCTGGCCTTGGCGCGGGTCAGCCGACGTTCGATGGCATCGCGCTGGGTCAGCAGTGCAGCGGCAATTTCCGCCACGGAAAAATCGAGCACCACCCTCAGCGTCAAGGCAATCTGCGAATCTTCACTGAGCGCTGGATGACAGCATGAGAACAGCAGCCGCAGTAAATCATCATTCAGATGCAGGTTTTCCGCAGCATCAGCGATATCCGACTCAATGTCCGCCACATCCCACGGCTGCGCCAGCGGCGACTCGAAGTGGCTCCGCCGCAGACGGTCAATCGCCAGATTGCGCCCGACCGTAACAAGCCACGCCACCGGATGATCGGGTACACCCAGGCGACGCCAATCAGCGAGCGCCTTGAACATCGCATCGTGAGCGGCGTCCTGGGCGATGTCGATGTCGCCAAACAGGCGTGTCAACGCGGCAACGACCCGTGGGTAGGCAGCCTTGATGACTGCACCAAAGTCCTCACCCATCAGGTCTGGAGCAGTCCGCTGTGATCGGCCACCGGACGCACCTCGACGGTACCGGTCGCTGCATCGGGGATCATGGCGGCGTACTCGAGCGCGCGATCCAGCGTTGGCACATCAACCAGATAAAAGCCGGCCAGCTGTTCGCGAGTTTCGGCAAACGGTCCATCGGTCACCTGTCGACTGCCACCTCGCACACGCAGGCTCACCGCCGTCGCCGTCGGCATCAACGGATGGCCGATGTAGGACACGCCATCGGCGCGCAGCTTTTCATTCAGCAACTGATGCTGCCGCATCACCAGGGATTGTTCGGCCGGGGACTTGCTGGCCCAGAGTTCTTCGGCTTCGTAAATCATGAGCAGGTATTGCACGAGCGTGATCTCCCGTTTGTTGATTACACTGACGCCATCCAGACGAACGAGCCAGTGCTTTCCGGACATGCCGAACTTCGACGCCGCCTACTATCAACGCTTTTATTACAACCCGGCAACCCGCGCCGCAACACCCGAGCATGCAAAACGCCAGGCCCGTTTCATCGCCAGCTACCTCAAGTTCGTGGAGTTGCCGGTAACCTCGATCCTGGACATGGGCTGCGGAGTCGGCCGCGTGCTGCGCGCACTTGGCAAGGAATTCCCCGAAGCGACCCTGACCGGCGTCGAATACAGCGACTATCTGTGCGAGCGCCACGGCTGGAAACAAGGTTCTGTCGTGGACTACCGCGGCAAGACACATGACCTGGTGGTCTGTAACGATGTGCTGGCCTACCTGGACCGCCGCGCCTGCGAGGACGCCATCAACAATCTGGCCCGCCTCTGCAAGGGTGCGCTCTACCTCGGCGCCCTGACGAGAGAAGATGTGGCAGTGGTCGACACAGACCGCACCGATCCGGATCAGCACCTGCGTTCAACCTCCTGGTATCGACGCCGCCTGCACCAGCATTTCATCACCATTGGCGGCGGTCTGTTTCTCAAGAAACCGAGCCGTGTGCCGATGTGGGCGCTGGATGTGCTGAGCTGACATGAGTAATCGTTCAGGTGTTTTTTACACCTTGACCGACATCTCTCTCAAGGACACAGCCTGGCTCGACACACTGCGTCGAGACGTCTATCAGGAACTGTTTCAGTTGACCTGGGGTGGCTGGGACGAGGCACGACATCAACGCCACTTTGCCGCCTGCCTGGAACAAGGGCGCATCTCGATCATCCACGTCGACCAGACACCGGTCGGTATGCTGCAACTGTTCGAAAACGATGCCGAACTTGAAATCGCCGAGATCCAGGTCTCGCTGTCCCAACAGAATCTCGGCATAGGAACCCAGTTACTTCAGGACATCATTGCGCGCGGAGCGCTGGCCAGAAAGGAGGTCCGGCTTCGCGTTGGTCTCCACAACCTGAAAGCCCGTCGCCTCTACGAACGGCTCGGATTCGTGGTCGAACTCACTTCGGCAACCCATCACCACATGGTGTGCCGACCTGGTCAGTTCGCAGGCGCAAAAACAGGTGCATAGACCACCCGACCCGGGCGTTGATCAGGTACTGTTGAACCAGCAGAGCTACGATGCCATCGCCAGCCAATGGCAGCAGGCTCGTCTGGTCATCAGCCCCATAGAGCAGCATTACCTCGATGCTGTGATGACCGACCTGACGCCAGGCGATACCGTCCTCGATCTTGGTTGTGGAACCGGTCAGCCGATGGCGGCCTGGTTCATCGATCAAGGGCTGCAGGTTACCGGCATCGATCAATCGGCAGAAATGCTCGCCCGTGCGCGCGCAGCCTATCCACGCGCCAATTGGCTACAGCGCACGCTTCCAGATGTCGAACTGACCGGGAAGTTCAACGCGATCATGATGTGGGATGTATTGTTCCACCTGCCGCGAAACGAGCATCAAACGCTGTTGGTCCGCATCCACCAGAATCTGCTGCCTGGTGGCAGACTCATGCTTACGTCAGGTGGCTCTGCAGACGCCGCCTTCACCGATACCATGTTCGACCACCGGTTTTTCTATG
>JANNBJ010000104.1:0-40874 GCA_031385325.1 Gammaproteobacteria bacterium
CTACGCTGGGCAAAATTGCTGGCCGACCTGCGTGTCGCCGGTCGAAGCATGCCGATCAAAGACAGTCTCGTTGCAGCGACTGCTCTCACATACGATCTGACCATCGTCACTCGCAATCGTTGCGATTTCGAAAACGCGGGCGTCTGACTCATCGACCCATTTGCGTGACACTGCGATCAGATCGTGAACTGCCTCCTCCACGGCCGGTGATGACAGCGGAAACAATCCTCAGGAAGCTCCAGGCCTATCCATCCGTTAACGGACTTCGAGGGCAAAACAAAGAGGCAATCACTGCATGAACTGTTCAAGCTGTAGTCATACGAATCCAGCCGCCGCACGTTTTTGCAATGGTTGCGGCGCAGCACTCACCCCTCGTTGTTCGAGCTGCAACAGCGAAAATCCAGCGGGTGCACGCTTCTGTAATGGTTGCGGTGTAACACTTGGGATGGCCGCCACGGCCACGGCCACGGCCCCGGTTACAGGCCCCTCAGCTCCAACCCTACCGACTCAATCACGAGATGCGCGCAGCTATACCCCCAAACACCTCGCCGACAAGATCCTGCAGTCGCGCTCGGCGTTGGAAGGCGAGCGCAAACAGGTGACGGTGCTATTCGCGGATGTGAAGGGCTCGATGGAACTGGCAGAACAGCTCGATCCCGAGGAATGGCACTCAATACTCGAACGCTTCTTCGCGATCCTGACCGAAGGCGTGCACCGCTTCGAAGGCACGCCCAACGGGCATGTTACGCGGCACTGACAATGCGGGACGCGTTGCGAGACTTTGCACGCGAGATCAAGCGTCAGCACGGCCTCGACTTTGCGACACGCATCGGTATCAACTCCGGTGACGTGGTGGTGGTGCGCATTGGTGATGACCTGCGCATGGACTACACCGCACAAGGCCACACCGTAGGTCTGGCGCAGCGTATGGAGAGTCTTGCTACCGGTGGTGGCATCTATGTGAGTGCGAATACGGCGACGTTGGCCCAGGGTTACCTCGCCCTGGACGATCTTGGCGTTTTCACGTTAAAGGGGGTCAACGAGCCGATGCATGTATTCGAGGATGTAACGAGGACACACCTCGTCGATGCACGGTCCAGCATCCTCAAGCATCAAGCGGATCGACGGGCGAAGCGCCTCAAGTGCAAGTTGCCGCAAGTTGAGTGCCTGATTCAGAAAACAGCCCATTGACCGCAATCGAGACCAAGGCATAGGCTTAGGCATATGCCATCAATGCTGGGATTTGAATGACGCAGGAACGACATGTCCGACTGTTTCGCAATGGCCGTAACCAGGCGTTACGGATTCCCCGTGAGTTCGAGCTCGAAGGCGATGAGGCGATCTTGCGCAAGGAAGGAGACCGCCTGATCGTGGAACCGTTGCGAAAGGGAAGGCTCATGGCTTTGCTTCACAGTCTCGCGCCCATGGAAGAGTCGCTCCCTGATATCGATGAGGAACTGCCCCCTCTCGACGAAATAAAGCTCTGACAGTGGCGCTCAAGTACCTGCTCGACACCAACATCATTTCGGACCTGATGCGCTCACCTTCGGGCGTGGTCAGCCGGCGCATCGCCGATGTGGGTGAGGATTCCATCTGCACCAGCATCATCGTTGCCGCAGAGCTGCGTTTCGGAGCCACAAAGTCGGCGAGCGCGTCGCTCATCGAGCGCGTTGAACTGATTCTCTCAGCGATCGATACGCTCCCGCTCGAGCCGCCTGCAGACCGGCACTATGCCGCGATTCGATGGACCTTGAGTCAGCAGGGTGCTCTGATCGGGCCTAATGACCTTCTGATTGCTGCGCACGCTCTGGCCCTCGAACTTACCGTTGTAACCGCGAACGAGCGAGAGTTTGGCAGGGTGCCCGGGCTGAAGGTCGAGAACTGGCTGGCGAGCCCCGCCGCAACGGATCCACAGCGATGAACTGCGCCCACTGCGGCCACACCAATCCCGACCGTGCCCGATTCTGTCTTGAGTGTGGTACGCCGATGACACCGCGCTGCACGAGTTGTGGGACAGAACTGCCATCCGGCGCGAAATTCTGCCTCGAGTGTGGCACCGCCGTGGCAGGTGCTGCGTCACCAGGGCACGCAGTAGTCGGTCTCGTGCGTACATCGACGTCTTACACACCGAAGCACCTCGCTGACAAGATCCTTCAGTCGCGCTCCGCCCTTGAAGACGAACGCAAGCAGGTCACCGTGTTGTTTGCCGATGTGAAAGGTTCGATGGAACTTGCCGGACAACTCGACCCTGAAGAGTGGCACCAGATCCTCGAACGCTTCTTCGCGATATTGACCGAAGGCGTGCACCGCTTCGAAGGCACGGTGAACCAGTACACCGGCGACGGCATCATGGCGCTGTTCGGGGCGCCGATTGCGCATGAAGACCACGCACGGCGGGCGTGTTATGCCGCGCTGCATCTGCAGGAGAGCTTGCGTGGTTATGCCAACGAACTGCGTTTGCAGCGTGGCTTCAATTTCTCGACGCGAATCGGCCTCAACTCCGGCGAAGTCATCGTCGGCAAGATCGGTGATGACCTGCGCATGGACTATACGGCGCAGGGGCAGACAGTCGGACTCGCCGCACGCATGGAGCAGATCGCCGAGCCGGGCAAGATCTATCTGACCGCTCATACCGCTGGCCTCGTCGACGGTTACTTCGCACTGAACAGCCTCGGTGACATGACGATCGAAGGCCGCGGCAACCCGATCGGCCGCCGCGATGGCGGCGGCTTCATCACTGCTCGGTTATGACGCCGGATCCTTCCTGCCCGGCGAAAGAGGTTGGGTTGCACAGATGGAAGGCCGCACTGACGACGCGTTGATACTGCTGACGCAGGGGATGGAGCTGGCGAGGCAGCGGGGTGCACAGGAAGTGCTGGGATGGTTGCTGTGTTACACCACGTTGGCTTGCCTGGATGCGGGCGATCTCGCTCGGGCCCGGCGTCACGCACAGGAAAGCCTTGAACTCGCGCGGCGGGTCGACAACCCACAGAATTACGTGCAAGCCTGTTGGTCGATGAACCTCACGCTGATGCGCACCGGGGAGACAGATGCCGCGGCTGCATTTGCTGAGGAGTGGCTGCAGCTGGCTCCCAAGGTCACGGCGATGAGCGCGCCCTGGGCTCGAAGCGTGCTTGCAGAACTACGCGGCCGACAGGGTGAATACACTCTGGCCGTCGCACTTGCCCAGCAGGCGCTCGCGGACGCGGATAGCCAGGCGTTGCCCATCGGCCGCATATGGACCTTGTTTGCCCTGGCCAGGATCACTTTCGGCCGCGGTGTTGAGGTGCACTTGTCAGACGCGGAACTCGCCCAGGTGGAAGATTGGCTGCAGCAAGCCGAACAGGCTATCGACAGCACGGGTTATCGCGCTCGACTCCCGGAATTGCAGGAATTGCGCTCTGAGCTCGCGCGGCGGCGTGCAGCTGTTGTTTGAAGTCACCGCGTCCCGCTGGCGTGAACCCGGCCGCCCCCAAACTCATTCGCAACGAAAAGATCCTGCCGATCTTCGAGCAGATGCAGCACACCCAACCTGTGCGCTCCTGCGCGTGGACTATTGCACCTACAGTAGTGCAAGCAGAGCGCCGACGGACCGTTCTGGTCGGTGATGGGTTATCAGGACATCATGGCGGTGGAGAAGAACCACCAGCAGTTCTCATCGAGAGTTCACCGCCGCTGAAACCGGCTCGCCCATCGTCGGGGGTAGGGAACAACGAATTGCCGGGCTACAGGAGTGTCTCGCCTACTCCCCTCTTCTCAAGAAGGAGCGTTGTAAATGCCCTGCCAAATTTGATCTGTTCACGCCGCAGCCCCCGAAGAATGGCAACATGACTTCGAACGCTTTTTCGCGATATTGACGGAAGGTGTGCACCGCTTCGAAGGCACCGGGTTGAAGGTCAAACCCGATTTGAGCTCGCCGTAGACTTTCTCATACGTGCAAGCCACAACGTTGGTAACTGCGTGCGAGACATCTGCGTCCGGTGCTACCATTGAGCGCAGATCACGCACAACATCGGTCGTGATCTGAGCCTATCGCCTGTCCCTCAGCGGAGGACAAGTCATGAGGATCACATATTCCGGCATCACGCTCGCATGTGTCTTCGTGACTTGTTTCGGCGCACCATCCGTTCACGCCCTGAAGTACGTAGAGAACCTCGCAGACAATCCTGAGGCATCCCTTGAAAGCCGATTGGAACGGCTTGACCTTCGTCAGAGGAGGCAGATCGAACGCATGACGCGGATCGCGCAGGCCAGTACTGCGTTCGAGACCGCCATTGCGAAAGGCAATGCAGCCAATGTCAGGCTGCAGGCGCAGCAGGAACAATTTCAGCAATCCGTAGAGTCCACCACTGTTGCGGCGGCGCTGGGTGAAGGTGAACCACGTGGACTCTCATGGCTATGTTCGCGTGCCCGGCAAGTCATTTCGACTTTGGAGAGAATAAAATCGGCAGCATCGCCAGCTTTGCAGGACTATCAGGCTGACATTCAAGACATTTCCCCCGGTAGTGAAAATGCAGCAGAAAACCTACTGCGGCGTGAGGTGGTGTTGTCCAATGCAATGGGCACGATTCTTCCATCTGCGGACGAACAGACGCAGCTCCGTCTGGATCTGAAAGAAATCGATCTCGGCTTGCAACATGCCTTAGGCAGTCGCAGTACCTTGCAGCTGATGGCGGATCCACTGATGCAGACGGCAACGGAAGTGATCACCGCAGCGGCGCGTCTACAGCAATCGGCGGACTCGCTCAAGGAAGACCTAACGACCGCGGTCGACGAGCAACAGAATATGCAGGTCGTGCTCGAATCAACGCGCCCACTGCTCGAGTATCCCGGTGAGATTGCCCTGCATGCGGCGCTCGAGAAGCGTCTGCGGGAGACGAGACCTGTGACGACAGATACTGAGGCAATGAGGCTGGTCGAGCAGACCAGGGAGGCCAGTACGCGTTGGCTTGCTGCAGGTGAAAGCGCTAACGCGTTGGTAAAAACAGGGGTCGCACCATTGGCTTCAGCAGCCAGTGCCTGTGCCTACTCGAACGATCCAGTGCGGGATTTCGCTGCGGCGCGCGATACGGTACAAAAAAGTCTTGAAACGCAAATAGCACAGGTTGAATCTGTCCTTGATGCGAAGTTGAACACCCTCGCCGGCTTGCAGCAGCAGGCTCAGGAAATTGCAGGGGACAATCGACGGACACTCGCCGAACTGGACGTGAAAATAGAGACACTGCAAGTGCGACTTGATGCCGACAACGGACAGAACGTGCGGTGGCAGGCGATGCAGAACGAAGCCTTGAAGCTGCGTAACGAAGCAGCCAAAGATGAAGCACTGATGCAGCAAGCAGAGCGTGAGTACGCTGCGCAAGCCGCTGAGGTCAAACGTCAGCGAGGTGTGATGCAGCAACTGCGCGGCAGATTGCTGGTGGGTATGACAGATCAGTAGGCGCGGCAGCGGATCGTTGCCATCGGTTCACCGCGTTCTGCGCACGAATGCAGGTGTGGTCCAGGCGCTGCGTGATGGCGATCGACAGTAAGGGAGGCAATCGTATGCATAGGTGGTTGATTCTGTGGTTGTTGCTGTGCAGCGGGATAGTGCAGGCACTGACGCCTGAACAGCTCGAGGCTGCCAAAGAGGCAGCTCGCAAACGGGCGGCGGAATCGTCTGCAATCGATATCGATGCACCACCCGCCAGCAATGGTGGTGTCGCTGGAGGCACAGGCCCTGCAGCGGGAGGCGGCTGTTTGCCGGCCGGGCGCGATGGTCGTATTTCGTTGCTCGGTGTGCAGTCTGACATGGGCCCGGGAGAGTCCAGCCCCATGCAGCGGCTCGCGCCGGACAATCCGGCGATGCAGCCTGTGCTGGCTTTTGGCTGGCAGCTTGGCCTGACGGCACCGCCCAGTGGCGCCTCGCCGGAGATACAGGCGGCGTATGCGGCTGCCGGAGAACGCAAGAGCCTCGCAGATTACTACGAAGCTGTGCTGGGGCTGGCAAACATCGGGCGTGGGCCGTCCGAACGGCTGCTGAACGTACAGGATCCCTGGCCGGCGTTGCAGCGGGCCGCGCAGGCTCACGCCGAGTACCAGTCACTGACACGCCAGTACGCTGCCCTTGTGGAGGTCGCAGAAGAAGCAGGCAACAGGTGCCCACGATGAAAAAACTCAAATTCGTACTCGGGTATCTGATGGTCCTGTCGACGAGCGCAGTAACGGCGCAGAGCCCATACCAGGACATCGCTGCCATAGAGACAGAGATGGCTCGTCAGCTCTGGATCAGCGATACGGTAATCGGCTATCACGATCTGGCAAACCGCATCGGCATGCTGCAAGGTCAGATCGGCGTGGCCGAAGCCGATCAGCATATGAAATCACTCGGCGCCTGGTTCTTTCAGAACGAGGCGGGTGAGGCGCAACTTGCTGATGCAAGAAACCGCCTGAATGGTGCCATCGCCGGATACCTGGGGCAGGTTTCGCAGGCCGCATGGGGACAGAACTGGCCCTTCGGTGCTGAACAACAGGCCTACGCCCAGAGTGTGCTGACCGGCGTCAACAACTACTACCCGCAATTCCTCCAATACAACCTTGATCCGGCACCGTTGGTCATTCAGATCGCGCTCGTGGCTGGTTGGGCACGCGGTGAGGTCGATATTGCCAATCCTTTTGCAGGCCATCTCGAGCGTGTTCGTGACGCCTATCAGGACGCGCGCATTCGTACGCGGATTGCTGCTGCCCGCGCGCCGCTGCCAGCAGTAGGCGGAGGTGTCGCCGCCGGGCCTGCAACACCGGCCTACAGCCCGCCTCAGACTTACACGCCGCCGTTGCAGCCAGCTCCCGTGGAACAACCGCCGATACAGGTGGATGCGGGCGGGGATTTCTTCGATGCGTTGCGATCTGGCGGTTATGAAATGGACGTTGATCGGCCCGGCATGGACATCCAATCCTTTGATCTTGAAGCAGACGATCCGGCGCTTTGCATGCAGGCGTGTACAGAAACTGCTGGCTGCCAGTCATTTACCTACGTAAAACCGGGGGCACAAAGTTCTGGCGCGCGATGCTGGTTGAAAGGCGGGGTTCCGCCTGCAGTGCAAAATGGCTGCTGCATTTCCGGTGTGCCATGACCTTCATCCGCCTCGTGCTCGGGTGCATGTCAATCGTCGCCTGCCATTACGCGGGCGCGACGACGTGTGCGGACTACATGAGCCAAATGCAGCTTTTGCACAGTCAAGTGCAGGTTGTAATCGGCGAAGCGGTAAAAAACGGGCAAAATCTGAGCGGGCCTGAGTGTCGGTTCCGCAGCGACCCCTGGAGCGTGCGTACTGCGAAACATGAAGCCTGGTGCACCAGTCAAAGTGCTGCCACGATTGACGCGCGACTTTCTGCCATGGCGACCGAACTGAGCACGTGCAAGACGTTTCTGCAGCCACGGAATCAATCTGTTAGGACACATAACACGCTGCCCGCGGAACCACACATGGATGTAGCACCGAAGGTGACGATCAACTTCGACGGGCTGCCGCTGGGTCCGGTGAGCAATACTGCATTCGCCACGCCCGGAGTCCTGTTGAGCGCGACCCCATCAGTGCCGGCTGTTTACGCTGCAGAACCGGCGATGCGGCTGCCAGCAGGACGGCGATCCGTACTGTTGATCGGTGGAGGTCGGGAAACAACGCTGAACGTTGGTTTTGAAGCACCTGTGCGCAGTTTCGCTGTAACGCGGATCGGCACCGCGAACGGCGCTTCCACGCCCACCTGGCGGATGGATGCTTTCGATGCAGCAGGCAGACTACAGAGCTCCACAGGCGAAGAGCACGGACTGCCAGCAGCGCCACAGACCTTTGTGGTGAGCGGGAATGCTATCGCCTATGTGGTGTTGACCACGGACAATCGGTTCGGTGAAGGGACCTGGGCGACGTGGAACTCTTTGCCAATTGCGGCGTTCGAGTATTCGCGTTAGGCGAAAAGTCCCTGGTCAACGTGGTCTTCAAGCGGGCACCTGACCGCTTCTCCCGTAGAAGCACGTGCGAGCGAAGGGTTTCGGTTCGAGACAGTCACTCGTTACAACGGATCATCATGTAGAGGTCCGTCGAATCGCGATCGGCAGCGGGATCCCGACGTGCGGTGGCGTGTTGCTGCTGAGGGTCTTTGCCACACTGCCACACCGCCTTATAAACCTTGTCACATTGGCGGGCAGGATCGTGCAACTCCTCCGTGCTCACCAGATGCTCGCATTCGCCCACATAGCCACCGCAATCCTCAGCAAGATTTTCGGTGTCATTCACCGGTGTCGCCCCCGGGCAGTTAGCGCCCCAGGTTGCGGAGATGATGTGGATCGACGTGTCTGGGTCGGGTGGTCGGAAACCCTGTGCGGTTGTGGTGTGCCGATCGATTTCAGGCGTCGCTGACTGTGTCTCACGCATCGTTGAGTCAATGCGGTGTGGTCCCTGCGAATCTTCCGAAATCACAGTCAATTCAATGTCATCCAGATCCTCATCAGGCGATGCGTCGGATTGATTAGCGGCATCACGAGCCCGTAGCGCCTTGATTATTTCTTCCATCGGGGGCGCTTCCATCCCCGCAGGCATGTCACGGGTGATGATTTGGTGTGAACTGTATTTCTGCGCAGGTGCGACCGGAGCTACAGGCGCCGCGTTGGTGGGTGGCCGCCTTCCGACGCCCCCTGCTGGAGTTACTGGCGCTGGCGGGGATGCCGGTGTGGGTGGTGACGAAGCAATACGTGGAGTTGCATTGTCAGCACCGACACGCGCGGATGTCGCGAGTTCCTGTCGACAAGCAGCGACCTCCTGGGACATTTTTGTGAGGCGGGCCTCGATGCCTCGCGCATCCTGCGATTGGCACCAGGCGGTATGTTTTGCGACGTGGATACTCCACGCTTCATTGCGGAATCTGCAGTTGGGGCCGTCTGCGCGTTTGTTGCTGGCAATGGCATCGCTGATCAGTGTTTGCACTTCTGCGCCCATCGCCTCTTGACGTGCCATGTAAGTGGCACAGTCGTTGGCGGCCGCGTTGCAACCTGCCACCACCAGGGCAACGAATGTGATGATAGGCAGCGATAGATGAGTCACGTGGGAACCTCCGTGTTTGCCTCAGGAGCCATGTACCGGATTCGTCTGCCTGTAAACGTCTGCTCCCATCGTCGTAGTACTCGGCTTACCAGCGGTAGAGGAACTCAACCGTGCCACGGAGTGCGCCGGGTGTGCGGTCAGCCTGCGCATTCACCTCCTGGGCTTCTTCAATGAGAGGTTGCCTCGCGAGTTCCATACTGGTGGCCGCTTCTGCCGCATCTGCACCGACGCGTCGCCGCTTGACGATTTCCTCATAGAGCTGCGGGTTTCGGTAGAACTGCGTGTCGTTGGCGTCGTCGTATCGGGTTTCCGCACGTTTCAGCCATTCTGCTGTTTTTTCGGCAGTGCTTCGTTCGGTGGCAATGATTTCCGTGGCCTCAGCGTCCATCCGATTGATGGTTGCGGTACGCTCCACCAGTGCTGCGGTGACACTTTGCGTGATTGACTGCGTCTGCGTCTCGACTGTTGCCAACAACGCTTTGAATTCCGTGATGATCGCTTCCTGGTCTTTGCATCCGCCCGCTTCGCTGACCACCCCCGACGCAAGCGAACTGATCTTGGTGTCCGCGTCGTCCGCATTTTTGGCGCGAGTCCTGGATGCCTCTTCGAGAATGTTGCGCCACTGTGAAGAACCTGTTTTCGGACGGTGGAAACCATTCAGGGATTGCACCAACGACTGGCGGCGGCTGAGATCGGCACGGTATTCGAGGTCTAACGATTCCAGCTCCCGCAGTACCTGATCGCGCCGCGATGCATATCCATCCACGCGTTCACCAAGCGAATCCGCGAGCGAGGCCAGATGATTCGCTTCGTTTCGCAACTTGGTCGCTGCGGCGCGTGCCGCACCTGCGGCTCCTGTCACATCGGCAACAGCGTCGACAGTGGAGCTGAGGCCCGTTTTGACGGCATCAACATCAGCGTTGATCTGTTGCGTCGTCGGATGAGACCGCCACGCTTTCAAACCTTCGAGAAAACGTTCATTAAGCGCACGAATATTGGCAGCGGCGTCTGTCTTGCCGGCATCGATTGCGCGCAACGCGGCGATGTGTTGTGCGCCGTTGTCGGCAAGGCCCTGCACTCGCGCTGGAAGTGCAGTCTGCAGCTGACGTACCTTGGCGCAATACCAACTGAGCCCACGCAATTCATCGTTGACCGTGCCGCCGCCAAGTTGGCCTGCAGCGCGCATGCTGGAGCCACTTCCTGCCTTTGCATCCAGTGCCTGCAGTGCCTTCGAGAGTTCTTCCCGAACGCCACTCTCGAGCGACTTTTCAGCATCGGCTTCGAGGTCGCGAATGCGCCAGGCAGTGCCCATGAGGCCGTACCACGCCAGCTTTTGTTCGGCCGTAGCCCGTGCTGCATCCTCACCGATAGGTGTATTGGTGCCTTGTACGAGGGCTGTGAGCTCTTCGAGTTTACGTTCGGCCTCGCCCTCTGCCGCAGCGATACCGGCGAGGAAAACCACGACCAAGAGCGAGGTGACGCGTATCCATGCGGAAGACCGTTCTGTAGCCATACCTCTTCCTCCAGCGCTCGAAAATTCCAGTCTGGACGATGTTGCGCCGGGTCCGGACGCTGATCAAGTAGCGCGGGCAAAGCGCGAATTCGCGGTTGCGAGGGCTTCGGAGTGGCGTTCAAAGGCACCTGCGAGCCAGTGTCCAGGCGGCGATTGCAAGAAAAACGCACGCTGCCTGCAGCACCAACGGCGAAACAATCAGCGGCTCGAGAAATCGGAACGCCACGATCCAGGTGACGATCGCAGTTGACAGTGGTACGGCTTCGTTTTCGAAGCGTGCTCTGAGGTTTCGCCAGTTCATACGCGACTCCACCGGAGAACGAGGCATTGTCTTGCTTTGCAGGTGGAGCGCAAACCCCGTGTTATGCGCCGATCCGATCTGTTCCCGTGAAGGAACCTTGACTAGACAATAACTCAGGGAGCACGCGCTGCTTGCAGCTCGCGTTGATCCACTGGATGAAAGGGCGAAGCGGGTAGTACCCGCCGGGGTTGCCCAGGCGATTGAAGTCACCGTTCCGCACCGGCACATCTATCCGGTGAACGATGTCCGTCGGCACTGATTCGTGTTAGCGTCCTAGTCTCATCAGGGGAGTTTGTCATGAGCGAAGCAAGACAGATAGCCGACGATCTGGCCGACGTGAACCCGGCCGACCCCAGGCTCTTTCGCAACGAACAGATCCTGCCCATCTTTGAGCAGATGCGCCGCACCCAACCCGTGCACTATTGCAAAGGCAGTGCCTACGGACCGTTCTGGTCGGTGACACGTTATCAGGACATCATGGCGGTGGATAAAAACCACCAGCAGTTTTCGTCCGAAGCCCACCTCGGCGGGATCATGATCGACGACGCCATTGTCGGCGACAAGAACAGCGAGTTTTTTGTTCAAAGCTTCATCACGATGGATCCACCGGATCACGGCCCGCAACGCAAAGCGGTGAACAAGATCGTCGCGCCAGCAAGCCTGGCGAATTTCGACAAACTGATTCGTGAGCGCACACGGACGCTGTTTGACTCGCTTCCCATCAACGAAGAGTTTGACTGGGTCGACAGGGTGTCCATTGAACTCACGACGATGATGCTGGCCACGCTCTTCGACTTCCCGTTTGAAGATCGGCGCAAACTCACACGCTGGTCCGACGTCACCACTGCTGAAGCAGGTTCTCCCATCGTTGAAAGTCAGGAACAACGTATCGCCGAACTGCAGGAGTGTCTGGCGTACTTCTCCCGGCTCAAGAAAGAACGTCGTAACGGTCCTGCCAATTTTGATCTGCTGACGATGCTGGCGCAGGATGCCGCCACCAAGGATCAGCCTGACTACCAGTTTCTCGGCAACCTGATGTTGCTCATCGTCGGCGGCAATGACACCACGCGAAACACCATGAGTGGCAGCATCAACGCGTTCAACCAGTATCCGGATCAACTGGACGTGCTGCGCCAAAACCCTGAATTGCTCGACAACATGGTTTCGGAAGTCGTGCGCTGGCAAACGCCGCTGTCGCACATGCGACGCACTGCCATGGAAGACACGCACATCGGCAGTCAGCCTGTGCACAAGGGTGACAAGGTGGTGATGTGGTACTACTCCGGCAACCGTGATGAATCGATGTTCAACGATGCAGATCGTTTCGACATCCGTCGTCCCAATGCACGCAGCAACATTTCCTTCGGATTCGGTCTGCATCGCTGCCTTGGCATGCGCCTGGCGGAACTACAGATGCGGATTCTGTGGCAGGAAATTCTGGCCCGCTGGCAGCGTATCGAAATCGTTGGCGCAGTGGAGCGGGTGGAGTCCAACTTCGTGAATGGTTATTCGAAGATGCCGGTGCGCATTATTGCGTGAAGGATGGGGAAGGCGAACGGTGGCGGACTATCGATACAGCGCCGCCTTGCCATGGCGGATCTCCAGCGCCTGTCGCTCTGCCTTCTTCAGAGATTTCACCACCAGTCCGAATGACCGATCGATCATCCGTTCGATTTCGCCGCGCGGAATCGAGCCATCCAGTACTACTGTGTTCCAGTGCCGTTTGTTCATGTGGTAACCGGGCAATACGGCCTCGAACATCGAACGCAGAAACTGTGCCTCGTCGGGATCACATTTGAGGTTCGTGCGCGCCACGCCATTCTCCATGGCCAGCGTGGCGAACATCCTGTTTTCGACTTTGTAGACGTAGACGTCCGGCCCGAACGGGAAGTCCTCGAAGGCGGCCGGTCGATGCAGGAGATAGGCGCGGGTTGTGTCGAAATTCATGGCCGGGCGGGTCGAGGCGGGATAACCGCCACGCGAGGGGTGATGCGCGGTGGACTGTTTCGCATCATCTGCCAACACGAAACCCTGCGTAACCATTGTTCGCTTCCATCTCGCATCGCTCGCGATAACGCGGAAAGCCGCCCACATATGGCATGAAGATGCGCGGCTTGCCCGGAACGTTGGCACCCAGGTACCACGAGTTGCAGGTTGGTGCAGTGAACATGGTGCCTTCCGCCACGTCGTTCACATGCGTGATCCAGGCGATTTCCGATTCAGGCCGTGGCTCGATCGTGTGTTGTCCTGTTGAGCGCAGGTGGGTGATGCAGTCGCCGATCCAGTTCACGTGCTGCTCGATGGCCACCAGCATGTTGCACAGCACCGATGGACTGCCGGGACCGGTGACGGTGAACAGGTTCGGAAAGCCGGCCATCTGCAGACCGAGGTAAGTGACGGGTCCATCGGCCCATTTCTGTGCCAGGGCAAGACCATCCCGACCGCGAATGTTGGCTTTCAGCAGTGCGCCGGTCATGGCGTCGAACCCGGTTGCATAGATCAGTACATCGAGATCGTGGTGCGTGGTGGCTGTCTGTATGCCGCGCTCGGTAATCGTGTCGATGGGTGACTCGGTGAGATCCACCAGTGTCACATTGTCGCGATTGAACGTTTCATAATAGTCCCGATCAAGCACCTGGCGCTTGCAGCCTAGGCCGTAGGTTTTTGGTAACAGTCGCTCCGCTGTCAGTGGATCACGAATCATGCGGCGCACCGTGTCGCGATACAGTTCGTTGGCCACCTCGTTAGCCACTGCATCAGTGTTGACATCACGAAAGCCAAGCAGCGCGCCCAGGCCCTGGCGTTGCATGGTTTCCTGGCGCTGTTCTGCTGTCAGTTCAAGCAACCGAGCTGGCGCGCGTGGCGCATCGTTGTTCCTCACCACGCTCTTCTGCGGCCGAAAATTCGACACACCGCCCATGTTGACCTGCTGCAGCTCGCGGATGTCGCGATAGTGCTCACGAAATTCTTCCTGAACCGCCGCACGCATCCGCTTGCGATTGGCGGGGATGGTGTACACCGGTGTGCGCTGGAACACGGTGAGATGTCCGGCCATGCGAGCCAGTTCGGGTATCGCCTGCACGCCCGAAGAGCCGGTACCGATGATGCCAACCCGCTGGTTGGCGAGATCGACCGGTTCTTTCGGCCATGATCCGGTGTGATAGACCTTGCCACCGAATCGCGCAGCGCCGGTGATGTCGGGTTTGATGGGCACCGACAGGCAACCCGTCGCCATCACGCAGAAGGGCGCCTCGAATCGTTCGTTGGCCTCACTGGTCAGACGCCATGCCTGCGTGCCTTCGATCCATTCAACGGATTTGATGCGGGTGTTGAACTGCATGTTGCGACGCAGATCGAATCGATCGGCCACGTGATTGGCGTAACGGAGGATGTCGTCCTGTGCGGAAAACACTTCAGGCCAATCCCACTCCTGTTCCAGTTCGGGCGAAAAACCGTAGGAATATTCAAGGCTTGGCACATCGCAACGCGCGCCGGGATAGCGGTTCCAGTACCACGTACCTCCGACGTCCGCACCGGCTTCAAGCACTTTGACCGACAGGCCGAGGTTACGGAACCGGTGCACGGCGTACATGCCCGCGAAACCGGCACCCACCACCAGTACATCGATCTGCTGTGCCATTGCCCTCACTCCCGGTTGAATCGAATCACGTCTGCCGCTCGCAGCGTCAGAGGGTAGGCGAGCGGCGAGGGACTTTCAAATTGCGAACCTCGCGCGCTCGATCGCGCGCCCATTCCTTCCAACCTCGATTTTCCGATCTACACTTTTACAGGCAGGAAGAGGCGGCTTCCCTATCGAGGTGCCTTTCCCCACTGAAGAAATTGGTCGTCGGAGACTTTGGCATGACGTCAGCCCCTGAAGAACACGAACATCGCCGCCTGCACCTGGAACTGGAGCAGGCCATCACAGGTATCAACCGGGAACGGATCAGTGCGGTGACTGGCATCATTGGCCGGGATCACTTCATCAACGTGGCCAAGATGGTGGCGTGCCTGCGAGCGCGTTATCTCGATACCGTGTTGCAACTGGGTGACAAGTGCCACAGCGAGTGTATTCCCACTGAATCAGCGCTTGAGCTGAAGCGGCTACGCCAGGCCTACAGCGAGGCAATCGAGGGTTTTGCAGCGCTGGAACACGCGCTGCAGCGCGGTTACATCACCCTGGCGGAATGACGCCCGCAACCCCGCGATCGATCTGCTGCTGTCCGACAGCTTCCGGTTTGAGCTACGCCCAAAAGTCCCTACACTCGGTGCGAATCTTGTTGCACCGACCATGGGGAGAATCGAATGGAATGGCGAGCGCGGCTTGGAGCAAAACTGGTTTCGCTTGAGAAGGCGCTCTCGCATGTCCAATCCGGCCATGTGGTGAATGTCGCGCCGTACAGCTGTACGCCAATGACCCTCTGCGAAGGGCTCAAGGCGCACGCTCTCGCCAACGGTCTGCGTGATATCCGAATCGAACATCTCGCGGCGTTTGTGTCGTGGACCGAGCCGCAGTATCAGGGCGTGTTTCGCCTCTTCGATAACTATGCAACACCACCGAATCGCGCCGCGGCACACGGTGGCGGCATGGACTATCTGCCGATCGGCCTGTGGCGCAGTCACGAACTGCCCCCCGGCCTGACACCGCATCCGGATATCTTCCTCGTGCCGGTATCACCGCCCGATGCCAAGGGCTTCTGCAGCTTTGGCCCTGGCGTGTGGATGTCGCAAACGTCCGTTCGCCAGGCGAAGTTTGTGATTGCTGAAATTCAGGAAGACTTCATTCGCACCGGCGGTGAGAACTTCGTGCACGTCGACCAGATCGATCTGTTTGTCGAAGGATGGGTACCAGCGGGTGGCCCTGCAGCACCCGGCCCGAGCGCAGAGGAAATCAGTCAGGTGGAAACCATCTGCACGCTCGTCGCCGTAGAACTCGTAAACGATGGCGATACGCTGCAGATGGGCGTCGGCACGGTGTCGGCATCACTCGGCAATTTCCTGGATTTTCGCAATGACCTCGGCGTGCAGACCGAGCTGATCACCGGTGGTATCGCTGATCTGGTGGCACGCGGTGTCATCACCGGCAATCGCAAGAGCATCCATCGTGGCAAGGTGGTGGGCAGTGCCATCACGGCCATGCCGCGCGAAGAGCTGCTGATGATTCACGATAACCCGGTATTCGAACTCTACGACTTCGGCTACACGGATGATCTGCGCCGGCTGATTCAGCTTGATCCATTCGTGACGGTTAACAATGCGCTGATCGTCGATCTCACAGGACAGGTCGCCGCCGAATCGTTCGATCATCGTCCTTTCACCGGCGTTGGTGGGCAGACGGTGTTCATGATCGCGGGTGCGTACTCGCTGAATGGCAAGTCGGTCTCGGTGCTGCCGTCGAGCTCGCTCCCGTCGGGCGGTGGACCGAGAGTGACACGCATCGTGGCTGCGTTGCCACCGGGTACGCCGGTAACGGTACCGCGCACTTACGTGGACTTCGTTGTTACTGAATACGGCATCGCGGAGTTGCGTGGGAAGAGCGTGCCACAACGAGTGCGTGCGCTGTGCGAAATTGCGCATCCGGATTTCAGGGACATGCTGCGGGATGAAGCGCGGCGGTTGTACGGTGTCCAGTGAGTAAGGCGAGCATGTACGACGCGACCTTCCGACTCGCAGATTTCCATACTCAGGCTGGCAGCACGCTCGATCTGCAGCTTGCGTATCGTGTCCACGGTGAACCGAACGCGGCCTCCTCGAACATCGTTCTGTTGCCCACCTATTTCAGTGGCCGGGCCAGTGACAACGACTATCTGATAGGCGAGGACAGGGCGCTCGATCCAGATCGTTACTGCATTGTCGTGCCAAGCCTGTTTGGTAACGGTGTCTCATCATCGCCAAGCAATGCGCCGGCACCTTGGTCACGCAGCCGCTTTCCTCGACTGTCGTATTTCGACAACGTCGCTGCACAGCATGCGTTACTGACGCAGGTGTTCGGTGCCAGCCACCTGCAGGCAGTCATTGGTTTCTCCATGGGCGCCATGCAGGCCTGGCAGTGGGCTACACAATATCCATCGATGGTGCATCGCTTTGTTTCCATCTGCGGCAGCGCTCGTACCGCGGAACACAATCAGCTGTTTCTTGATGGCCTGTGCGCGGCGTTGACCGCTGATGGCAGCTTCAGATCTGGCGAGTACGACACCCCACCCATTCAAGGACTGGAAGCGTTTTCCATCGTCTACGCAGGCTGGTTCGCTTCACAGCGTTTTTTTGCCGACCAGCGCTATCGGGAAGTGGGCATCAACGATCTGGCTGGGCTGGTTGCGTTGGCGAAACAGATTTTCATGAGTCACGATGCCAACGATCTGCTGGCCATGGCCGCCACCTGGCGTGCCGGGGATCCTGGTGCCAGCGACGCCTATGCGGGGAGTTTCGAAGCAGCCATGCATGCCATCGAGGCGAGGGCTCTCGTCATGCCTTGCGATACAGATCTTTACTTTCGAGTCAGCGACAACGAGGCCGAAGTGGCCCTGCTGAAAGACGCAACTTTGGCGCCAATCCGCTCTGACTTCGGCCATCTGGCCGGAGGCGGATTCGATGCGGCCGCGCTTGCGTTCATCACTGCGCACATTCGTGCGTTCCTGGCGGAGTAGGGAATGCGGAGATGACTGATTCTGCTTCCACATCCCGCATTCTGACGCTGGTCTTTTCTGATCTGGCGGATGCGATGGCGTTGAAGACACGGCTCGGTGATCAGGTAGCCAGTGACTTGATCACGCGCCATCGTGCGCATGTCAGCGTCGTGTCAGCCAGCACGTGTCAACGACTGGAGCACACATACGACCAACCTATTCGCTGGCAGACACGCGGCAGTTATTCGGTGAAGGGCTTTGACGGGCAAGCAGAGACTAGCTAGGCCGGTGTTGAAGACATCGCACCCTTTGTCGCGCCGGTGAATTTGACTCCAGCCTCTGACAAGCGCCTCATTCCAGGCAATCTGCCGATGTAGCCCACAGTGCTGCTTGGGCGCGAGCTGCACCACCATTTTTCATGCGTGAAACGCCGGGCGTCTTTTGAAAAGTAGGGCGAGGAACACGAAGTGTTCCGACCTCGGCAAATCGCTACAGCGACTTGCTTGGACGTCATCAATTCGCGGGAGCGAATTGATCAGAGTTACCCTAACTGAACTCGCCAGACTGCTGGGCAAGCACCGACTGGTGACGCTGACCGAGATCGGCGGAGTTGGCAAAACACGTCTGGCGCTGCAGATGGCAACGGAAACTATGTGTGTAGGTTGCGAGATCGAGACCTTTGATGTACTCGACCTGAAGCACGCGCTGGTGCGCAAGTCGTTGATGCTCACGGTTCGTGCCGAGCAGGCCGTGCGCTATCGGTTGCTGGAGACTATCCGGTAATTCGGCGAGGAACAGTCGGTGGCCAGTGGCGAAATGGATGTGTGCCGGCAGCGGCACGCGCGGCATTTCGCGGACGATTCGGTGACGCACGTCAAGCGGTGGCGGAGCCCTCGCCAGTTGGACGCCTACCTGTGGCTCGATCGGGAAATAGTCAACTTGCGCATCGCCTTTGGCTGGGCGAAGGAGCATGACGATGTGGCATCGCGGCGACCATCGCCGCTAACATAGGTGATATGCCGCGCGTGTGGTCCGGCATCCAAGCCTCATCGTTGTACACCTGGCAGACCCGCACTTCGAACCCTTCGTGCATATCTTCACGGACCTTGCCTTTGTCGCCAGAGCGCGTGGGGAGTATGAGAAGGCGCTCGCTTTCACCAGAAGAGGTGCGCAGCATCCTGGTGACGAACTTGATCGACTCTGTCTGGCAACTCTGCCATTTGATCTGGTCTCCACAGGCGACATCAACACCGCGATCCGGGCAGCCGATGAGGGTGTACGGGTGGTCGAAGCGGCAGGTGTACCCCACTCAATGGTATTGTCGTAATGGGCTCTGGCGGATGCGCACGCCGACCGTACTCCGGCGCGAGCGCGCGAGTACATCAAAAGAGCCCTCGATGTCGCGGAGGTGTCAGGTAATCGACTATTTGCGGGTTTTGTCTGGCCGAGGCTTATGGTGCTGGAGATGACCGGCGGTGATCCCGTCGATAGACTGGCAAGCTCGCTGCCGCTGATTCTCAGGTGGCGTGACTCGTCGGAAGTGTTCTACGTGATGCAAGGGCTCGCTGCGATCAGTCTGCTGTTCTCGAGGATAGGGCGGCTGAATCAGGCGCCGGCGTTGTTCGGCTTGTTGATGGACGATTCCACCTTTTCCGGGGGGCAGTCCGAGTTCGACCAAGTGGTGCTGAAGTCGCGCGCGACGCTAGGCGATGTGGCGTTCGACTTGCGCAAGGCGCTCGACTACGCGGAGTCGCAAGCGCGGCTGGTACTTGCAGACCACGCTGCGGACAACCATGGCTAAGAGTCTGCGCGGCAGGCGAACTACTTTGTCAGTTTCAAACGCCGGGGGACTTTGAATGAATACGCGTGTTGATGAGATCATCGAAGGCATCTACCGACTGTCGACGTTTTTCCCGGAATTTCCTCCAATCGGCTTCACCTTCAACCAGTACCTCATCATCGCGGACGAACCGCTACTGTTTCATTGTGGTGGGCGCGGTATCTTTCCGCTCGTGTCGCACGCTGTTGCGCAGATCATGCCTCTGACGAAGCTGCGCTGGATTTCGTTCGGGCACGTCGAGTCCGATGAATGCGGCTCGATGAATCAGTGGTTGGCGGCTGCTCCCCTGGCTCAGGTTGTGCACGGTGCTACCGCGTGCATGGTGTCGCTCAACGATCTTGCCGATCGCCCACCGCGTCCGCTTGCGAATGGTGAGGTGCTCGATCTGGGTGGCAAACGAGTGCGTTACATTGATACGCCGCATGTGCCGCATGCGTGGGAATCCGGACTCATATTTGAAGAGACAACCAGGACACTCTTCACGGGAGATCTCTTTACCCAGCTTGGAGACGGACCCGCGATTGGCGGGGAGAGTATCGTTGCCGCCGCAATTGCGGCCGAGGAAGGGTTTCAATCGACGGCCATTACACCCGCAACCGGCCGGACGATTCGCGCGCTGATAGCGCTTCGCCCTGATCGTCTCGCGGTGATGCATGGCTCCTGTTTTGTGGGCGACTGTAGAAGCGAGCTTGAAGCGCTGGCGTCCTTTTGCGAGGGCAGATTGAGAGATGCCTAAACCTCTGACTGAGCCCGACTGACTGATTCCGACCGATTGAGTCCGACCGATTGAGTCCGACTGGGGCGACTGTATAGCCTTTCGCGGCGACGGGTTTCCGCGATACCCTGCGTTCATCCATTTGTGATGGTCCAGACGGACTAAGCCCTGTTCCACGGGGACACCCTTCCGGGTCGGCTTTTTTGCCGAGGTCGTTTGCGTACCCCATCTCATCTGCGCGTGAGGCGCTGAACCCCAATGCTGTTTTCTGAACTGAATCTGCCAGCTGCGCTGGCCCGTGGCCTCGCCGACGTCGAATACGTCGAAATGACTGAGGTACAGGCCGCCTGTATACCGACCATCCTGACCGGTGGTGATGTCATCGCGCAGGCGCATACGGGAAGTGGCAAGACCGCGGCAATGGCGCTCGGTCTGCTGGCAGCATTGGAAACGGGCACGGACGTCGTGCAGGGGCTTGTCTTGTGTCCGACTCGTGAACTGGCGGATCAGGTCAGTCGCGAAATCAGGCGGCTGGCGCGAGCCATTCCCAACGTCAAGGTGCTGACCCTGTGTGGCGGTGTACCACTGCGTCCGCAACTGGCGTCATTGACTCATCTGCCGCACATCGTGGTGGGCACACCGGGACGAATCCAGGATCTCATCGAGAGGCAGGTGTTGCCACTGCAGACGGTCAAGGTCCTGGTGCTGGACGAAGTGGATCGCATGCTCGACATGGGGTTTGCAGATACGATTGAAATCGTGGTGAAGGCGGTGCCGGAAGAACGCCAGACCTTGCTGTTCTCGGCCACCATACCTGCGCAGATACGCACCATCAGTCGGCGGCTGCAGCGCAGTCCGCTGGATGTCAGCATCGAGGGAGAAGACACCCGACCACAGATCGACCAGCGATTCTTCAGCGTCGAAGCTGAAGAGAAGCTGCCCGCGTTGCGCGCCTTGTTGCTGGAGTACAAACCCGAGTCGGCAGTCGTGTTCTGCAATACCCGGGATTCCGTGCGTGTTGTCGCCGCTGAGCTGAGCCGGCAGGGCTTTGCAGTGCTGTCGCTGCATGGTGAACTCGATCAGCGTGAACGCGAAGAGATGCTGGTGCGCTTTGCCAATCGCAGCTGCACCGTGCTGGTGGCCTCTGATGTCGCTGCGCGAGGACTTGATATCGTCGATCTGGCAATGGTCGTGAACTATGAACTCGCGAACGACGCCGACACACACCTGCATCGCATCGGTCGTACCGGTCGCGCCGGACGCAGTGGCCTAGCCTTGAGCCTGTGTTCCAGCAGTGAATCTGCGCGTCTGCGCGCCATTGCTGATAGCCTCGATGCGCCTTTGCATTGGGGTCAGTTGGCGACTGCGGCAGGACATCCGTTGCCGGCGCCATTCGTGACACTGGTGATCGATGCTGGACGGCAGGACAAGCTGCGCCCAGGTGATTTGCTCGGTGCCCTGACCGGTACTGCAGGACTTTCCGCAGATTCCGTTGGCAAGATCGATGTGTTCGCCACCCGCACCTATGTTGCGATAATGCGAGGTGCCCTGGCGCAAGCGCTCACCGGTTTGCGTGCCGGCAAGATCAAGGGCCGCACCTTTCGCGTACGCGAGTTGGAGAAATAGCGTTGGATTTCTCTGACACTGGACTCAACCCGGCCGGTCAATGGGCCGCGTCCGCTCGCGGTTATGACACGCCGACTGCAGTGCAGTTGGCCGCCATTCCCGCCATCCTCGCGGGTCGAGATGTGTGGGCCTGTGCGCAGACGGGTTCGGGTAAAACCGCAGCCTTTGCGCTGCCGATCATCGAACGCTGTGCGCGACGTGCGGCTGGCGAGCCGTTGCAGGCGTTGATACTCGTGCCTACCCGTGAACTCGCGGCCCAGGTGGGTGCGGCCTGCGAAGACTACGCGCGATTCGCCTCACGCCGCATGAAAGTGGTGACCGTGTTTGGTGGCATCTCCATCAATCCACAGATGATGTTGCTGCGTGGAGGTGCCGACATCCTGATTGCTACACCGGGCCGTCTGCTCGATCTGCTTGAGCACAATGCACTGCGACTACATGCGCTCACGACGCTGGTGCTGGACGAAGCGGATCGATTGTTCGATCTCGGTTTTGCCGAAGAACTCGGACGGGTGCTTGCAGCCCTGCCGGCCGTTCGACAGAACCTGCTGTTCTCGGCGACGTTCCCGACAGCCGTTCACGCCTTCGCCGAACAATTGCTGCAGGACCCGCTGCGCATCGATGTGCCCGCGAGTGCAGACACCACACCGCGTATCGAACAGCGTGCCATTCGAGTTGACACCGCCCGTCGCACACAATTGCTGCGTCATCTTGTTGAGCAGCACAAGTGGCCGCGAACGCTGGTCTTCACGGCGACGCGATACACCACTGAACATGTGGCGGAGAAACTGCGACGTGCCGGGTTGAACGCGGCGGCGCTGCATGGTGATCTCAGTCAGTTGGCACGCACGGAGGCGCTGGCCGATTTCAAGGCCGGCCGTCTGCAGGTTCTGTTGGCGACCGATCTTGCGGCGCGTGGTATCGACATCGTCGATCTGCCAGCCGTGGTGAATTACGACCTGCCACGCTCGACGGATGACTATCTGCATCGCATTGGTCGCACGGGGCGTGCCGGCGCCGAGGGTGTGGCGGTGAGCTTTGTTACGGCAGATGGTGCCGCGCACTTTCGACTCATCGAAAAACGTCATGGACTCGCACTGGAACGGGAGGTCATTCCCGGATTCGAGCCTGACGAGACTATTTTGCTGCCGGAACCTGGCAATGGTGGGATCAAGGGAAAACGTCGGAGCAAAAAGGACAAGCTGAGAGACGGGAAATAACGGCGACTTGGTATCCGTTGGAACATCCGGGTTGTGGCGATAGGTCGGATTAACCGGCGGGTTTCATCAACCCGGCATGTGCACTACGCAACCATTCCCGCGACAGTTTTTCGACCTGTCGATCATAAGTGAGCAAGCCGTTCACCTCTCCTTCGACATCGGTGGTCTGGGTGTAGATCGCGCCGCACACACCGCGGAGGCGAGCCATTGCAACTACCGCAGCAGTTTTCAGTTGATAGGCCGCTTCGACCGCGTCGGCAGTGTGGTAGGTCTGATAACCCCAAAGTCGTTTGGCCGGGTCCCATAGATGCCCTTCGATCGGCCAGCCGATTCCGCCGTACTCACCGAGTACCAGTGCACGGCGGGTTTCAGGTGTTGGTAGTGCAGGGGACTCAGAGTAGTCATGGATGTCGCGGATGTCTCCGGCATCGACGTCCAGCCAGCCGCTGACTGCATTCACCAAGCGGCCCGTGTCGAGAGCCTTGACCCAGTCGGCGAGTCTGCGTGTGTCGTACTGCCCCCAGCCTTCGTTGTGAATCACCCACATCACGATGCAGGGATGCGGATGCAGCCGATTCAGCATGCGTCGCAGTTCGAGCTCGTACTGTTCAGCGACAATCGATTTTCTCAGCCCCTCGCCGACATCGTCAGGCAGAACATGCTGAGCAGGAGCAAATCCACTCGGCATGTCCTGCCAGATCAGCAGGCCGAGGCGATCACAGTGGTAGTAATAACGCGCTGGCTCCACCTTGATGTGTTTGCGTAACGCGTTGAATCCGGCGGCCTTCAGAAACTCGATTTCGAAGACCATCGCTGCATCTGACGGCGGTGTGAGCAGGCCATCCGGCCACCAACCCTGATCGAGGGTGCCGAGATGGAAGACGGGCTCACCGTTTAGCAACAGAGCGGGTTTGCCGGTACTGGGGTTTGATCCGACCTCGATGCTGCGCATGCCGAAATAGCTGGAGACTCGATCGAGCACGTCACCATGTGGTTCAGCCTTGGCATACCACGCAGCTTCCTGGGCACCGCGTCGCGGGATACCAGGTGCCAGCGGGCTTTCGAGTCTGACAAGTTCAACCTGCACGTCGTACAGAAATGGTGAGTCGGGTGACCATGGGCGAGGTGCGTTGATCTGTAGGTGGACGCGGCGATCCAGAGGTGCGAGCACGCTGGTTATCACCCGCCCCTCTTCAACCACGGTCAGGCGGACGCCGAGGTCCGAGCGTGTTGTGGCTCGACCCAGCATGATCTCGACGTCGATCGAGGCGGTGGCGAGATTTGGTGTTACCCGCAACTCGTCGATGTGGTTTTCCAGTGGCACCGGCTCGAGCCAGACGGTCTGCCAGATGCCGGTGACTGCGGTATACCAGATGCTCTGGGGTTGCAGGTGTTGTTTGCCACGAGGCTGCTCACCACGATTGCTTGGATCCCAGACACCAATGACCAGGTTGTTCTGAACATCCCGCAGAAACTCTGTGATGTCCATCGAAAATGGATCGAACCCGCCACGATGTGCGGCCACAAAGGCGTCGTTGATCCACACCGCGCACTCGTAGTCCACGGCGCCAAAGTGCAACAGGATTCGTTGACCTCTCCATTCGGGTGGAATCGACAAGACGCGTCGATACCAGAGCCGGTCGGTTGGTGTCACTGCACGCTGCACACCAGATAGTGCGCTTTCAACCGGATACGGCACGAGTATGTTGCCGTCCCAAACAGTCGGCTGCGCAGCGGCACGCGGACATATCGCGTATTGCCAGAGCCCGTTCAGATTCAGCCACTGGTGACGGACGAATTGAGGTCGTGGGTATTCGGGCCAGGCGTTATCTGGCCTGACCCCGTTGCCCCCAATGGGTAAGGTTCACCACAGTGGTTCACTCATCCGACATCTCCGCTGAACCAATTCAACAAACCATGGTCGAGAAGCAAGTAACAATCCCGTTGGTGTGGCTCGCTCAAGCTCCGTCATGATTTATTCGCAGGCGCTAATTAGTCAGAGTCACCCTGAATAATCATAGGATATTGAGATGGCCCACGACAGGAATCGATATGCGTGAATGGATCGAAGGTGACATTGAATCGGCAGGGATCACGCTGCACTACTACCGGACGAGTGGCACCGATCTGCCGAAGATGGTGCTGGTGCATGGATTCACAGACAACGGTCTGTGCTGGTCCCGCGTTGCCCGCGTATTCGAATCGCGCTTCGACGTTGTGATGGTTGACGCCCGCAATCATGGCAAGTCCGGGCAGGGGCGCGCCGATCTCCTACTGTTGGCTGCGGACCTCGCAACAGCCGTCGGCGCACTGGAACTGGCACCGGCAGTGTTCGTTGGACATTCCGTTGGTGCCAGTGTCGCTGCGGCGACAGCCGCCGAATACCCGCAACTGGTGTCCAGCTTGATCCTGGAAGATCCACCGTGGACCGCACAATCGAAACCGGGTGCAGTGTCTGCATCACGTCGCGAGGGTTTCAGGACCTGGGTCGCTTCCATGATGTCGATGTCGGAAGCGGAGATCGCGGAACAAGGTAGAGCCTTGCACCCCACGTGGCATGAAGAAGAACTCGCGCCCTGGGCTGTGTCGAAGAGGCAGGTCTCGTCGGAAGCGATGGAGCTGCTGAATCTGGGTGACTGGACGACTGCAGTTCCGCGTCTTCGATGTCCGACGTTACTTGTGTATACCGACGGCGCCCTTGATGGTCTGGTCAGCGATGCAATTGCGACGCAGGTGGCAGTGCTTAATCCGCTCGTTCGCTTAGGCCGAATTGAAGGCGCTGGTCACAACCTTCGCCGGGAACAATTCGGCGCGTTTGTTGATGCAGTCGAACGGTTTCTCACTTGAGACGGGTTGCCCGCTCGCGCGTTGAATGCTCGTGACGGCCCCGCAGGATGATGCACAATTCAATTAGAGGCGTGCCTGGCGGTTCGACCAGATTCGTCTAGGCTGGTTATTGGACACCAATTCCACGACGGAGAGGCTTCATGAGCGATAGTGGCGAAACGATCATTCCGCAACGGTATTGGACGTGGGGAATATTTGGATTGCTGACACTGGTCTGCCTTGAACTTGCCAGGTTTTCGCTGTGGTGGCTTGTGGGTGGAGCGGTGTTCGGTGGCTTGACGCTGGTCGGGCTGTGGGACTTCATGCAGACCAAGCGTGCAATCCGCCGCAACTATCCGATCATCGGTCACATACGGTATTTCCTCGAATATATCCGGCCGGAAATCCGCCAATATTTCATGGAGTCGGACAGTGATGCGATTCCATTCTCCCGTGCACAACGCTCGCTTGCGTATCAACGCGCCAAGGGTGTCGCCGACAAGCGGCCGTTCGGCACGCAGCTGGATGTCTACGAAACGCAGTACGAGTGGATCAATCACTCTGTCGCACCAACCCGGATCGACAGTCACGACTTTCGCGTGCTGATTGGTGGAGACCACTGTAAAAAGCCCTACTCGGCGAGCGTCTTCAACATTTCAGCCATGAGCTTCGGCTCGTTGTCGGCCAACGCAGTGCTGGCGCTGAACGAGGGTGCACGGCGCGGCGGGTTCTACCACGATACGGGCGAAGGCTCGATCTCGAAATGGCACCGCGAACGTGGTGGTGACCTGGTCTGGGAGATCGGCAGCGGTTACTTCGGGTGTCGAGACAGTAATGGTGGCTTCGATCCCGAGAAGTTCCGTGAGAACGCAGCCAGTGATCAGGTAAAGATGATCGAGATCAAGCTGTCACAAGGCGCCAAACCGGGTCACGGTGGGGTATTGCCTGGATCGAAGGTCTCTGGCGAAATCGCTCGAGCGCGTGGCGTGCCAGAGGGAGTTGATTGCATATCACCGGCAAGTCACTCAGCGTTCAGCACGCCGATTGAACTGCTGCAATTTGTCGCGACCTTAAGAGAGCTGTCGGGCGGTAAGCCAGTTGGCGTCAAGCTCGCCATCGGCCATCCGTGGGAGTGGTTTTCGATCGTCAAGGCGATGTTGCACACACAAATCCTGCCCGATTTTGTGGTGGTCGACGGTGGCGAGGGTGGTACTGGTGCTGCGCCTATTGAATTCTCGGATCACGTCGGCACACCGCTGCGTGAAGGATTAATGCTGGTACAGAATGCACTCGTTGGGGCCGGCTTGCGCGACAAGATCAAGATCGGCGCGAGTGGCAAGGTCATTACCGCATTCGACATTGCACGAACACTCGCCCTGGGCGCGGACTGGTGCAACTCGGCTCGTGGTTTCATGTTTGCCTTGGGTTGCGTGCAGGCGCAGACCTGCCATACGGGAAAGTGCCCGACCGGTGTCACCACTCAGGATCCGGCTCGCATGCGCGCGCTGGTTGTGCCTGAAAAATCAGAACGTGTGCACGACTTCCATGAAACCACGATGGAAACACTGAAGGAACTCGTTACCGCAGCCGGACTCCATCATCCGGGAGAACTTGGTCCGGAACACATCATTCGTCGAGTTTCATCGAAAGAGATTCGTTCTCTGGCTGGCCTCCACAAGTGGGTTCGCACCAACGATTTGAACCAGGGGATCTATCGTTCGCCAGTGTTCAAGTCATTCTGGGCGCAGGCATCAGTTGAGAGTTTCAGTCCGCCGTCTTCGCTGTTGGCGCGGCAGCGATCGAAGGTGAGCTGATACCCTCTGTGCAGGGTTCACCGACTAGTCCAGAGCGCCTTGTGGTTGTCGAGAAAGTTCTGGATCTGCTCGGTGTTATCGGTTTCCCAGGGGTGAAAATTCCACCGGTAAAAAGCGCGATGTCCGCGGACCAGCATTCGCAAGATTCCGTCGCGACCCCAAAGGAACCTTGTTCCGCGACGCCACTGCGCTGCATCGAAGAGTTGACCGTCCTTGGCCAGGAAGTAGCACTGGCGTATAAAAATCTCCATCAACAATCCCGGCAGGATGTTGAGCATCGCCAGGCGCCTGAGCATGGTGTCTTTGACAGTGAGTTGATAGACATCGAAAGCGACCGCCTTGTGCTCGGATTCTTCCACCGCGTGCCAATGCCACAACAGGCGCATGTCCTCTGACATGGGTGCAAGCCAACGATCCGGGTAGTGCATGAGACCTTCGGCGAGCACTGCAGTGAGGTGTTCGACGGCCGTTGTCGCTGCGAGAGAGTATCGAGGCAGGTGGCGAGTGAACCAGCGCAGCACTGTACGCATCAACGCATTGGCACGGGTTAGCGCGACGTATCCCTGGTCGATGAGCAACTGCACATGTGCGTCATGTTCGAGACTGTGCTGACCTTCCTGGCCGGTGAACGCGGCGACCTGGGTACGCAACACTGGATCATTCAATTCGCCAGCATTGATTCGGACGCTCTGAATGAAAAAGCGCTCTCCCTCAGGAAAGGTGCTGGACAGGGCATTGAAAAAATGGGTTTCAAAAACCAGACCACCAAACCAGTATTTGGGCGTCGCAGTCGACGGCTTGAGGATAATGCTGCGAACGGTGATGGGGTGATTCGTGGATTGGTTCATGGCTTGTTTTTTCGAACAGACAACGTGTAGGTCATCAGGATAGTCCTGCGGTTACGGCTCTGCCAGCGCAGAGGTATGTGGTCTCGCGCCTGGCGGCCCTTACCCGATTCGTCCTTCCGCGATACTCTGCGTTCATGGATTTGTGAAGGTCGTAGGGCAGTAAAAAAGGAGCTTAGGGGCGATGACGGTCAACAAGGCAGCTGAGCCAACCATGCGGAAGGTCGCCATGACTTCTTTGGCTGGTACGAGTATCGAATGGTACGACTTTTTCCTGTATGGCACGGCCGCTGCGCTGATTTTTCCTACCGCATTTTTTCCCGCTGATATGCCGCCTATGGCCGCGCTCATCGCTTCCTTCGGCACCTTCGCTGTGGGCTTTGTCGCGCGCCCGGTGGGCGGCATCCTGTTCGGGCATTTTGGTGATCGGGTGGGTCGCAAGAAGGCTCTCGTCACCGCGTTGATGATGATGGGTGGTGCAACGACTGTGGTCGGGTGCCTGCCGACCTATGAAACGATTGGCGTTGGCGCGCCGATCGCGTTGACGGTTCTCAGATTCATTCAAGGGCTGGCAATTGGTGGGCAGTGGGGTGGTGCCATGTTGCTGGTCACCGAAAGTGCACCACCCGGCAAACGGGGATATTACGGTGCGTTTGCCCAGGCGGGCGCACCGATTGGCGTGATCCTTGCGAATCTGGCCTTTATCCTGGTGAGCGGGATCTTGCCCGAAGACGACTTCACAGCCTGGGGATGGCGTATCCCGTTCCTCATGAGTGTGCTTCTGATTGGCCTGAGCATGTATGTACAACTCCACCTGGAGGACACGCCGGCGTTCAAGGAACTGCAGCGTCGACGAGAGGCGTTGCCACGGGAAAGAGTCGAGGCAAAGTCGTTGGTACGGGGTGGCTCACCAGTGCTCGACGCGTTGCGCAAACATCCTCGAGAGATCTTCCTGGGAGCGGGTGCCTTCCTCTCCGTACAGGTCATGTTCTACATCCTGATCGCCTTTGTGGTTGCCTATGGCAGCAGTACAGCGGGTGTGGGCTTGCCTCGAGACACGATGTTGATGGCCGTGCTGATTGGCTCCATTGCGCAGATTCCTGCGTTGTTCCTGTCGTCGATCTGGTCTGATCGGCATGGCCGTCGTGGTGTATACATGCTCGGTGCGGTGCTGGTTGGTGTGTGGGCGTTTGCGTTGTTCCCCTTGATCGATACTGGGGAATTCCTCTGGATCGCGGTCGCCATCAGTGTCGGGCAGGTGTGCCTGTCGATGATGTATGGCCCGCAGGCTGCTTTTCTCTCAGAGCTCTTCTCCACAGAAGTTCGATATTCTGGTGCGTCTCTGGGTTATCAGATCGGAGCGATTGTCGGCGGTGCTCTGGCGCCGACGATTGCAACTGCGTTGTGGCTGACCTACGGCACCGTGTACGTCTCGGTGTACATCGCCGTGGCTTCTGCGTTGACGCTCATTTGTGTGCTCTTGTTGTCGGAAACCAGGGGCAGGGATCTTGATGATCACAGGAGCTCGAATTGAAAAGGAACCAGGATTTGTTTCGTACTGAGAGAGTTGCTCAACGTGTCTGAAGGAAACTCACCCTTGATCGATGCAATAACCCCCGCGGGCCAGAAGCTTCTCGAAGCCTGCGCCACTGTTTCGCGCTCGCTGGCCGAACGCGCGCAGGCTGCCGATCGTGCCGGGCGGATGAACGCGGACAACCTTCGCGACCTTGTTGCAGCGAAGATAACCGCTGCGTTCGTGCCGGAAGCGCTGGGTGGATTCGGACTCAACTCGGTACACGATTGGACTCTCGCGATTGCGGCACTGGCACGAGCCGATGCTTCGGTTGCGATTGCCACCAACATGCACCTGGGTGTTTCTCGCGGGATCGCCCAGGGCTACGCGGCGATCGGGTATGGTCGTGAATCGCTTGAAGCCGTCGTGCGTGGTGACATGTTGATCTGTGCCACCGCCACCGAGCGGGGTACTGACAATCTGCATCCGCTGACAGAGGCCACCGCGGATGCGGATAGTTATATGATCAACGGTGAAAAGATGTTTGTCACGATGTCGCCTTTGGCATCACATCTGGCCATGAATGTGCGCCTGCGCGATGCCGAAGGCGATCACATTGCTTCCACCATTCTGCCTATTCACAGCCAGGGCATCAGACCGAACGATGATTGGGATGCGCTTGGCATGCGGGCTTCCGGCAGTCAGTCCATTCGATTCACCAATGTCGTCGTGGCAGCCCGCGAGTTGCGTGTCACAGGGCCTTGGGGCCGATGGAGCGTTCGTGTGCTGGTAAACAGGGCATTGGCCAATCTGCCTTTGGTTGGCGCGTCACTGGGGATTCTGGAAGCTGCGCGTGATTTGGCTGTGCACGCCGGGCGCACGCAGAAGCGAATGGGTAACGTGATCGGAGCCGGTGCAGGTGTTCGACATCTTGTTGCGGAACTGGAGATGCTACTTGCCACCAGTCGTGGTGTTCTGCAGATGACCACACGTTGGGTGGATGATTTTTCGGCCAGACATGAAGGGAAGACGCCGTCGATTGAGGAGTCGCACGAACTGATGCAACACTATCAAACGGCGAAGGCGATCGTGAACAAGGCGGCGATTGATGGCGTGAACAAGGCGATGGATGTGGTTGGCGGTTCGTCCTTCACTCAGGCGAACACACTTTCACGTTTGTATCGCGATGTGCGCTCTGCGCCATTCATGCAGCCCGGAGCGCCTGCTGAGGCGCACGAATATATCGGCCGAGTTGCGCTGGGCGATTTGCCAGAATCATAGTTCCGTTCGGAATTACTTTGTGTTCTGAGCAGCCAGTACTCGAACGATGGCTGGGTTGTCGTTCAGCCGAGCCTGAAAGTCTGCAATTTTTGGAAACAACCTGATGTCGACGCCATCACCCTCGAGCCATGTGCTGAGCGTGTAGAGATAGATGTCTGAAATGGTATAGGTCTCGCCGAATACAAAAGGCCCGGTGAACATCTCGTTCTCGATCAGCGAAAAGCAGTCGGTCATGTTCTGCGTGACTTTCTTTTTCATCGCAGTGATTGCTGTTTCGTCGTCCGCCCAACGCGTGCCGCGGATGCGGTGCGCATGGGCAACGTGAACTGTTGCGCAGAGATAGCTGTTGAAAGCTTGCAACTGTGCGAACTGAAAGGGATCGTTGAGTGGCGCCAGATTTGCAGCCGGGTGCGTTTGCGCGATATAGACCAGGATGGCTGGGGTCTCGGTGATCACACCGCGATCGGTAACCAGCGCCGGCACGCGCCCCTTGGGGTTGACCGCAAGGTAAGCGGGCGAGCGTTGTTCGTTGGTTCGAAAATCCAGGCGTCTGGCTTCGTACTTCGCGCCCGCAGTTTCCAGCGCGATGTGTGATGCAACGGCGCAGGAGAGCGGTGCGTAGTAGAGGATCATTGGGTGGTCTCCGTTGGTATGTGTCGAGTGAGGCTCATGGTTTCTGGGCAATGACGATAGCGCGGACAGGGGCCGGGTGACCTTCCACGGTACGTGAAGGACCCTGCGGGTCCAGCGCTTCTAGCAACGACTCGAAGCGCATCCAGTCTGTTGATCGCTGTTCTTCCAGCGAAGTGGGGGTGATGTCCACCACGCGGGCATCGACGAATCCGACATGCGTGAGCCAGTTGATCATCTGGGCCGTGGTGGGGATCACGTGGATATTGCGCATTCTGGCGTATCGATCGGGAGGATGCAGGTTCTGGTCTGCCTGAACGACCAATGATTCAAGTACCACCTCGCCACCTGACAGCGTGCATTCGAATAGGCGGTGCACATGATCGATCGGGTCCCGCCGGTGGTAGATCACGCCCATGGACAGGACCGTACCGAAGCATTCTTGCAATGGTGCTTCTTCGAGAGTGAGTGGCAGAACCCAGTTGTTGGAGATTCCTTGGATCGTTGCAACAGCGAGATGCTGCATGCAGTAGAGCAGGGTTGGATCGACCCCAATGACCGCCCGGGCGCCCGCTTCCAACAGGCGTACTCCGAAGTATCCATTGCCACAACCGACGTCCAGTACGCGTTTCCCGGCGAGCGGACTCAAGTACGGTTGTAGGCGTGCCCACTTCCAGTCAGATCGCCATTCAGTGTCGATGGCGAGTTCGCCGAATAACCACGGACCTTTGCGCCAGGGCATCAGCTTCCTGAGTGCGGCTTCGGAATATCCCTCGGCGAGCAAGTCGTCTATTGCACTTAACCAGCGACGCTGGTCGCCATGAAAGGACGTTGAATATCTGGCAAGTAGTGTTGACCGCAGGTTGTCCCATTCAGGCAGGTACTCATCAAGACGACTAATCTCAGCGGTGATGAATTCTTCTGACCTCATGCTCGGGCCAGAAACGAAATCCAGTTCAGACAGCGATACCAGACGGTGACGTGACTGAAGCCGGCCGCGTGCAGCCGCTGAAGGTGAATGGTTTCGGTATCCACGATCATGACGTTCTCGAGTGCGCTGCGCTTCTGACTGATTTCGAGATCGCTGTAGCCGTTGGCGGCTTTGAAGGCGTGGTGTGTGTCCTCCATGAATGATTGAGTGGCCGGATCGTCATAGCGGATTTTTTCGGCCAGGAGCAGGTAGCCGCCGCCGTGTAGCGACCGGGCAATCCTGGTCAGTAGTGGCAGCCGTTGCTGCGGATCGACGAACTGAAGCAGCCAGTTGGACAGAACGATTCGAGAAGGCAGGAAGTCGAGTGTAGTGACATCGGCTTCAATGAATTGCACGCGCTGGTCCGTGACCAGTTCGCGCGCGCGCGCGAGCATCGATGCGGATTGGTCGACACCCAGGATTTCGCAGGGAGTGTTGCCTAGCTGACTCAATACGGCGAGGGTCGTTGCCCCTAGCGAGCAGCCCAGATCGTAGACGCGATCACCGCTGCGAATGTGACGCGCGGCCATCAAACCGGACAGCGGCACGACCAACTCGTAGCCCGGCACGCTGCGGCGGATCATGTCACGGAAGACATTGACGACACGCTGATCGAAAACGAAGTCGACCAGATGGTTTTGTGTTTGCTGGTAGATGTTGTCCTTCACAGGGTGATGATATTCCAGAAATCCAGATAATCCAGAAGGACATAATCCAGAAGGACACACACGGCTGCCCAATCCAGAAATCCGATAATCCAGAAGGACACACACGGCTGCCCAATCCAGAAGGACACACACGGCGGGGCCCAGGATCGAACGATCCGGACTGCGCTGGTGTCAATCGGATTCCGTAAACTCGACAGGGAAATTCCAAAGGAGCACGGGGGAGGCAGGGAGCCGCTCACCGGATCCGGTATGTCCCCGTGACGTCGTAGAAGTCGCGGGACTCTGCATTACGCCGACAGATCAGTGGCTACTCCGAAGTGGCTTTTTCGAGTCGGCGCATACCGCGTGAGTCGAGCCAGGATGCGATGAGATGGGAAGGCCCGTATGCGCGCTGCTGCCTCGACAGGGTGGCGATGTCCTGTTGCCAGCGCAGCTGCTCTGCAGTGTTCTGCTGTGATGCGTCCTTGTTGGCCATTGACCTTGTCAGATCGATGTATGCCCGCACGGAGATCTTTACCACTGGCTCAGCGTTTTCTAATCCCGAGACGAGCGGTGCGAGTGCTGCGTCAAGTGCTTCGGGTGTGCTCTCAATCACTTGCAAGCGCTCGGCAATTGAGGTCTCCTTGCACTGTTCAATGCTCTCGACGATTTTGGACCGTATCGGATTGATATCGACGTAGGCCATCGCCGTGATGATCGCCCTCTCGCTGAGCAAAGCCCCAGAGTAGAACCGTTGTTCAAAGAAATGCCCTTTGCAGCCATCTTCCTGATTGGCTCTTCTGGCGATGGACTGCTTCAGGTGCTTCATGAACGTGGACATCGATCCAAGCTGAGCGCGCACATGTCGAAGTCGCTGGGCATCCTCGAGGAGAAGTTCCTTTGCTTCAGGAAGCGCCTCCAGGTCAATCTCCCCTGTCCACGATCTCGGTGGACACACCGATAACCAGCGATCAGCTACTGTCTCGTCGGTCCATTGCAGATGGGCTAGCGGATCGTAGCGAAGGATCAGGTGAAAGTGGTTGCTCATGATGGCGTAGGCATGAATTTCTACGGCGAAGTACTGCCCAAGAAAACGGATTCGATCGATCAACCATTGCTTGCGATGGTTGAAGTTTTTTCCAGTGACTCTGTCTTTGCCACACAGCCAACTGCGACGGACGCAACGTGACGCCACGTGGTAGAACAGCGGGACAGTTGGGTCGACCAGCAATTTGCGCGGAGTAGCCATGGAAGAAGTATCCGCCGCGGCGTGCATGGCTGAAGTGGAGGGGTCTGAAGGAGGCTAAGGAAGTTTACTCGAGCGCGGGTAAGCGATTGACCAATCCTCACTTTCGACGGTTTTGTCACCGGTAAACCCGGGATGTGTGTCCTTCTGGAAAAGTCTGGGGCCTTCCCGGGATGTGTGTCCTTCTGGAAAAGTTCCCGGGATGTGTGTCCTTTTGGGGAAATCAGACCTCTTCGATGAGGAGGTTGAGCGGCACATGCTCCAGAAAGCCGGACTCCTGCTCGAGATCCAGACGAGTCAGTGGATGCGCGTTCAACCAGTCCTTGGGCAGACGCAGGGTGAGCGAGGTATCGCTTGCCTTCAGGTTGATCTTTGGTAGCGGTTCATCGATGCGCGATCTTCGCAGGACGACGGCAAGACGCAGCAGCACGGTCAGTCGCAGGAGGCTGGCGCTGTCTTCGGCGTCGAAGAAGCCGAGCTGGATCTTGCGGCGATGCGCACGCACCAGTGAGGCAAGTCGCGATTGATCCCGCTTCGAAAAACCTGGCATGTCCATGTTGAAGACCAGGTAACCACCATGTTTGTGGTACTGGCTGTGTGACACATCCATACCTATTTCGTGGAGATCGGCAGCCCAGCGAAGCAGCGCTTCGTCATCGTCGTCCTTGATCTTCCAGACAGATGCCACCTGCTTGTGCATTGCCAGGACAAGCTCACGAACACGATCGGCGTGCCCTGCGTCGACGTGGTAGCGGTTACGAAGGTTTGCAACCGTCGCCTCTCGAATATCGGCTTTGTGTACACGCCCCAGCAGATCGTAGATCAGACCTTCGCGCAGCGCGCCGGTCGATGCATGCATGAACTCGATGTCGAGCTCTGCAAAAATTGCTGCGAGGATGGCGACGCCGCCGCAGAACACGGGGGCGCGCTCGGCGGAAAGTTGTGGGAGGTTGGCCAGTTCGATCTGCTTGGCCTCGATCAATGTGCCGATCAACCATTGCAGCCCATCAGCGGTGATGATGCCGGGTTCGTACCCCTGACCGGTCAGGATTTCATCGATGGCAAGCACAGATCCGGACGCGCCAATCGCTGTTTCCCAGGCGGCGCGCCGAAACATGTAGCTCACCGGCTCCAGTTCCTGTCGTGCGAGGTTGACGGCGTGCTCGAACGAACGCTTGCCGATATGGCCATTTGGAAAGCAGTGGTTCGACATGGCCACGCAGCCCATGTGGACACTTTCCATCTCCTCCGGTTCAAAGTGCCGTCCGAGGATGAGTTCGGTACTGCCACCGCCGATGTCGATCACCAATCGGCGATCTGCGTTGTCTTCAAGACTGTGCGAAACCCCAAGATAGATCAGGCGCGCTTCTTCACGGCCGCCGATCAGTTCGATGGGATGACCGAGGATGTGCGACGCCTTGGCGATGAACTGCGCCGAATTCTTGGCCTGGCGCAGGGCGCTGGTGCCGACGATGCGCACATTTTCTTCCGGTAGCCCACGCACTCGCTCGGCCAGCCTTTCCAGACAATCCAGTGCACGTGATTCGGTTTGTGCATCGAGAATGCCATCCGGTCCGAGGCCCGCCGCCAGACGAATCATCTCGCGGTACTTGTCGACCACCTTGAGATGACCATCACGCACGTTGACCACCAGCAGATGGAAACTGTTGGATCCAAGATCGAGTGAGGCCAGCTGTCTACGCGCTGCCATGCGCAGCCACCGGTGGTAATGGACAGTCGAGTGCGCCGGCGATCAGATGCAAAAGAGCGGCCTCGTTGGTTTCCAGTAGTTGTTCAAACATCAGCGTCGCCACAGCGGCTTTGAGTACTTTGGGTTTCTGTAACGGAGCAAGGGACCGCAGCCGGAACACCGCGTTGTTGATTGCTGAAAAATCGGGTTCTTTCTCCGGGAGGTTCGCAGGTTCAAATCCTGCGACTCGCATGCCCTCGGCGAAAGCCGCGTGGCGACCGCTGCTCGAAATTTGGCCAATGCCACTCAGAGAGGCGAGCAAGACCAGCAGATCAGTACGTGCCTGGCTTAGTGACTTGAAGCGAACGCGAGCCGACGGATTGCCGAGAAAATGTGGTGCAAGATCCTTGATCAACTTCAGGCTGGTCATCCACTCAAACAGGTCGATGCGATGATCCATGTCCACCAGATCAGCAATCTGTTGTCTGAAGATGCGGTACTGCGAGGTGGAGAGTGTCTTCAAAGCGGGAATGGCGCGATCAAGCAGCAACGTCTTCTGCACGTTATCAACCAGCGTCAGCAGATCATGCAGTCGCGTGGCTTCCTCGCGCACGCCACGTGGCGACCTTGCTGCGATCTGCTCCAGTTGCTGCAATCGTGTTGTTTCATCGGGCGACAACAACAGTGCGTACATCAGCGCGGTTGCGGGGAATGCCTCGTGTGCGGCCTGGGTCAACGCATTACCGGCCAGGGTGATGAGCTCTTGGGCTCGGACCACGGCTCCGTCATCGGGATTGCCGACGCTCGCGACAATGGAATCAGGAGTATTCGCGGCTTCAGCGAATGAGGCGATGGAAGAGTCCAGGGCGAGACCCGAAACGTCATTCTGATCAGCTTCACCAGAGAGCGGGGCGACAACCGGGTAGTTCCCATCCCAACGAGGATCGATGGCCCGAATTCGCTCTGGCAATGGCGGATGTGTTGCGAACAGGAAACGCATGAACGAAGGCGCGACAGCGGCAAAGAAGAGATGACTCGCTTCCTGTGCGTTGCTGTTGTCGATCGTCGATCCGGTGAGATGTCCACCGATCTTCTTCAACGCAGCACCGATGCCGCCGGGATTGCGGGTGAACTGAACAGCCGCCGCGTCTGCCAGAAACTCCCGCTGACGGCTGACTGCAGCTTTGATCAGATTGCCAAAAAACGTGCCGCCATAACCGATCGCTGCAAGGCCGAGTCCAAAAACCAGAAGCGGCATGCCGTTCTTGCGGCCGGCGTTGCCTGAACTTCGCAGCAGGAGGCGTCCCAACAAACCGATGAACAGAATGCCATGCAGCACTGCGATCAGCCGCAGATTGATTTTCATGTCACCGTTGAGGATATGGCTGAACTCGTGCGCTACAACACCTTGCAGCTCCTCCCGGTTAAGCAATTCGATCGTGCCGCGATTGATCCCGATAATTGCATCTTCGACCGTATGACCTGCGGCGAATGCATTGATGCCGCTTTCTTCCAGCAGATAGACGGGCGGCACGGAAACGCCCGAGGCAATGGCCATTTCCTCGACCACGTTGAGAACTCGCTGTTCGTGAAAACTGGCTTGATCGCGAGTGAGCAGGCGGCCACCGAATGATTCTGCAACGACGCGTCCGCCACCACGCAGTCGCAAGTATTTGTAAAGGCTGGCGGTACCGACCACACCAACCACACCAAAGGTGATCCAGCCCCATGTGGCGAAAGGGATGCTGTTCAATACGGTCGCCGAGCCTTCGGTCAGTGATACCGCTCCAGGTGTACCGGACATAAACAGGCTGGCCAACGCGACGAAAATGTTGGTAATGACTACCAGCGCGACGATGGCAGCGGCGAACAGCAGGCTGAGTTGCCAGGTCTTGCGTCTGGCGACATCCTGAGCTTTGAAGAAGTCCACGTTGGTCTTCGGCTAGAACGACACCTTGGGCGGTGCCTGGAATTCTGCGCGATCTTCATAGTCAAGCAGCTCGGCATCCGTCCCGTGACCAAACATGCCGGCGAACACCACCGGCGGGAAAGTCTGCCTGTAGGTGTTGTACTCGGTGACTTGATCGTTATACGCCTGCCGGGCGAAGGACACCTTGTTTTCTGTGGTCGTCAGCTCCTCAGACAATTGCATCATATTGGCGTTGGCCTTCAGATCCGGGTAGGCCTCCATGACCACGCTCAGGCGGGCCAGTGCGCCACCCAGTACACCTTCTGCACCTGCGAGTTCCTGCATTGCGGCGGGGTTGCCGGGGTTCTGAGCCGCATGGGCAAGGCCAGTCATCGCCTGATTGCGCGCCTTGATGACCGCCTCAAGAGTTTCGCGTTCGTGCTTGATATAACCCTTGGCCGTCTCGACGAGATTTGGAATCAGGTCATAGCGTCTCTTGAGTTGCACTTCGAGTTGCGCAAAGCCGTTCTTGAAGCGGTTCTTGAGCGTCACGAGCTTGTTGTAGATCGAGACGATCCAGAACGCGATCACCGCGAGAATCACGAGGACGACGATCATTTCCATAGCTGTTCCCTGTTGGTTTGAAAACGCAGATTCAGCAGCCTGCCGCGATCAATCCGGCAAGCCAAGCACTCGTTTGGCAATGACGTTCAACTGCACTTCGCTGGTGCCGCCTTCGATTGAATTGGCCTTGGAACGCAGCCATTGCCGCGGTGTCACCAGTTCCTTCTCATCGAATGCCCTGCCTTCCCAGCCGAGACTTTGAGTACCCATCAGTTCGAGCATCAGATCATATTTGCGTTTGTTCTGTTCGGTGCCGTAGTACTTGAAGATCGAGGCCAGGTTCATGTCACCTTTGCCAACCTTCGCTTCTTCATAGGATCGGCCCAGGGTGAGCTGGAAGGCACGATCGTTCTGTCGATGCATGGTCACCTTCGAACGTAGCGCCGGGTCATCGATTCTACCCTCGCCATCCTTGCCGATGTATTCGCGGGCGATGTCGTGGAGCTGTCGACCCGTGCCACCCAGTGCGGAGTTGCCGCCAATGCCCGAGATCATCTGGCGTTCATGCTGGAGCAGTGCCTTGGCAATCGTCCAACCCCGGTTGAGCGTACCCACGAGTTGATCCTTGGGGACCTTCACGTTGTCAAAGAAGGTCTGACAAAACGGCGAACTGCCACTGATCAGCGGGATGGGTGATGTTGTTACGCCGGGCAACGTCATGTCGAACAACAGGAAGCTGACACCTTCATGTTTGGGTGCCTTGCTGTCGGTACGCACGAGACAGAAGATCCAGTCCGCGTAGTCTGCATAAGAGGTCCAGATCTTCGAGCCATTCACCAGATAGTGATCGCCCTGATCTTCGGCGCGGGTCTGTAGTCCAGCAAGGTCTGATCCCGCACCTGGTTCGGAATAACCCTGACACCAGCGAATTTCGCCGCGCACGATGGGTGGCAGGAAGCGTTTCTTTTGTGCTTCATTGCCGTATTCGAGCAGCACCGGGCCGAGCATCCAGATGCCGAAGCTCTGCAGGGGCGACCGCGCGTTGATGCGGCGCATCTCTTCGTCGAGGATCTTGTTTTCTTCGGCAGACAAGCCACCACCACCGTACTCGGCCGGCCAGCGTGGTGTCGTCCAGCCCTTCTCGGCCATGCGGTCGAGCCACAGCCTGGAATCCGGATTGGCATAGGTGGCGTTGCGCCCGCCCCACACGGCTTCTTCTTCGCCACCCGGGGTGCGCATGGATGCAGGACAGTTCTTTTCCAGCCAGACGGCAGTTTCCCGGCGGAAGGTTTCGATATCGGCCACGTTGTACTCCTTTGATTGCGGGTCGGATTTTAATTGAAGCAGTGCCGGGGTTATAGTCGCGAGCTTTTATTGATGAGACCGGCATGAGCGATTGGGACGGGCGGACCTTCCGCAACACCATGGGGCAATTCTGCACCGGCGTTGTCATCGCCACCGGTAATCTTCGCGGCGAACCGGCCGGGTTTGCAGCGCAGTCCTTTGTTTCGCTGTCGCTCGACCCACCGTTGATAGGCCTGTGTCCTGGCAAGAGCAGTTCAAGCTGGCCGAAGCTGCGTGACTCCGGCAAGTTCTGCATCAACGTTCTGGCCTCGGATCAGAAAGCCGTCTGCGACATCATGGCGAAGACCGGCATCGACAAGTTCGCAGCGCTCCACTGGCGAGCGGGAAAAACCGGCTCACCTATTCTCGATGGCGTGATCGCCTATATCGACTGTGAACTGGAAGCCGAGCATGACGCGGGTGATCACACCATCGCCATCGGTCGTGTGGTGGACCTTGCGGTGTGCGCTCCGGAGAAAGAGCCGCTGTTGTTCTTTCAAGGGAAGTACGGACGCTTTGACGTGGGTGGGTTCTAGCCCGCAGTATTCATGAATGACCTGCTGCGGACGCCGTTAGCAGCGAAAACACTCGGCGTGCACACACCCCGTGCTAGGCGTGCTGTAAAGAACTCCAGTGCGCACAACCGAGCGCGCCACCCAGTATTTTGGTTAAACACGACG
>JANNBJ010000105.1:0-10291 GCA_031385325.1 Gammaproteobacteria bacterium
AGGCACCGGCCAGTACGGCCACATCGGCGATGTTGAAGATACCGGTTCGCAGGACTCCCACACCGACGTTCAGGAAATCGACGACATAACCATCGTACACCAGACGATCAATGAGATTGCCGAGCCCGCCACCGGCCACCAGTGAGAGCGCGATAGTTGTGGCATAAGGCAGTGCGGGTCCAAACAGGACAATACACAGAACGGCCGTGACAACCGCGCCAACCCCCACTTTGAACAGGAGTTCTCGAGCCTTGTCAGGGAGCGCAGCACCAACACTGAGAAACCCGCCTTTGTTCTCCGCGTACTGAAGTCTGAACACATCGCCCGCGAATGAAACAACTTCATTTCGAGGCAGATACGCTCTCGCTGCCGATTTGGTTATCTGATCACAGCCAACACAACCAAGCAGCGTCACTACCAAGGTCAACACCTGCATCAATCTGGGCATTCTGCCTCCTTCGACTTATGGGCATTGATCATGCGCTACCGAGCGTTGGCGAATGGCGGCGTCGAAGCAAGGCTCTCACCATGAGCGCGACGACGGCGACATTCACAGCAAGAAGACCCGCACCATGCCAGGTCAGTTCATGAGCAAGACCAATCAATTCGAAAGGGATATAGATGGCACCACTCAGCGCTGCGAACAATTCTGCCCACGCTCGCTCGAAGTAGAGACCATACGCTTCGACGAACCGAACCAGCGAGTACAGCGCGGCGCCTGCCGCAAGCAGGCTCAACCGGGTATCGCCAAGCTGAGCCGCAGCATCCAGAAATATCTGCGGGTACTTCGACGCCGGATTGAAGTGGGCGTGCTCAACGAACGAAGCAACTACTTCGTACATGTTCTTGTGAATGACGGAGAGAAGTCCGGTGGCTGCAGCCAGCACAACAACCCCCTTGGTAGCTTCGAGGAAGGCAACGAATCGAACTGCTTTGTCGGTGGCCATGATTGAAACCGATAGGATATGCGGGTGTGTGGATATCGATAGATCGGACCTGCTGATACGCGGGCGTCATTTTGCTGGCCATCAAAGTCGTTTAGTCTCGAAACTCGGCATGCGATCCTCGTCATTGTATCGTACGACGAACACGAGCGAGGTAAGCGCACATTGCCGAGATGTCAGCAGAAAAAAACTCTGCGCAGGATTTTTCGAACGCATTTCACTCGGTGGTCAGATCAGGGATATCTCGATACGAGAAGAGAGTGGAGTTTCTGCGAAGAACTTACTCTGTATGACTCTGCGCCCGGACGATGCAGTTCTAGTCGCTTACCCGCTTGTCACGCATCAATTCGACTTTAGAACGATCACCTCAATAGTGTCTGACTCTGATAATCATCGCTATCAAACCAGCCTCGTGATTCAACTACCAAGTTGTTGGAGTCGACATCCCATTCTTCCCAGCCAACAACACGCAGAGGCTTTCCGCTGGACGCACGTGCGTACCCGTAAACGTCCAGAGGTACGCAACGTGGTCACCCGCACAGCGCAGTAGATCGCAAACAAGCCTCAGGTCTGGTACATCCGCAAAGAACCTGGCAGCCATTTCTGCAACCCCCTTCCGACCAAGCCATGGATCTCCGCGATTGATAACGATTCGTCCGTTCGTCACATAGAACGCTGCGACGGCATCCGGCGAACCGGAATTCCATGCCTCAGCATATGCGGCAGCCAGTCTTTTGACTCGCTCGTGATCGATTGCCATGCGGCTCTCCTATAAAGCAAATCTTCTTCAATACTCTTTTTGCGCCACGAGTAGTCGTAGCTAAACTCCCCGTCGGTCGATGAGCGTTGACTCGAGGAGCCGGAAGTCTCGCAACACGATTTGCAAAGTTATGGCTCCGAGCAGTGAGGATCAGATATCGGCTCGCTCTACCAAGGACCTATGAGGCGAGCTCGATGCCACAGAAACCGATGAGCAAGCGTCATCCAAAGCCTCATTCCATCGTGTAGGTACCGCGTCTGACGAGGGATCGCCCTCAACAATGAACACTCCAAAAGCCCGCCGTCGCCCCTTCCGTTCCCAAGCCGCAGCGAGGGAGCCTACAGTGAGGGGCTCAAAAGTTACATCTGCTTTCATCCTATGAAGCAACACAAAAAAATGCGCGCCGGCGAAGTGAGGTGCATTCTCCACTGGCTCGCTGGCTAACGGAGCGTCGCTGCAGCCACGCCTAACTTATGACATGAGGGGTTCAAAAAAAGCGCAGCCTTTTTGTCATCCCCTCGATGGAAGGGTTCGGCGTCGCCGGCTGTAGCCGCGTATGCAAGTGTGCTTTCAATTAATTGCCTACCTCTTGGCAAGAAAGTGGGCCACCAAGGCGTTTGCATGACCATGCCCGAATTTGTACTTCTTCTTCAGTAAGTTAACGAGTTCCATGTGCTTCAGGTCACCTGCCTGTTGGAGAATCTCCATCCAGTGAGGGATTGGCTTCCCGTATGTCTTCTCAATAGATGGGAAGTACGAGGCTGGTCCCTTGACCTTCGGGGCTTCTGACATCGCTCTCTCCTGGGTTCAGTTGTGGAGTCGTCGAATTGGCAGCGCGACCTTTTTTGCACCCTAAGCCAGGGCGTTCATTCTGGTTCGGGGAAAGAATCGGCACTACGATGCTTCGAAGGGGTCTCGTTTGCGACGCCCAACGCCTGCGCTCAGCAAAAGGCGTGAACAGGCGTTGGGTCCGATGCACTTCAAAGTTGAACCTAAGCGGCCGGACGGGTTACTTTGCTGCTGCATAGAGCTTCATTCCCAGTGCATCGATAACCCGGAGAATTGTATCGAACCCGGGACTGCGTTCGCCGGATAATGCCTTATAGAGGCTCTCTCTTGACAAGCCCGTATCTCGAGCGACTTGTGACATTCCTTTCGCCTTGGCGATGTTCCCGAGCGCCTGTGCAATGAAAGCAGCATCACCATTAGCCTCTTCCAGGCAAGCTTCTAAGTAGAGCGCCATTTCTTCGGGGGTACGAGGATGTTCTGCTGTGTCGTACCGATAAGTCTTGGTCTTAGCCATAACGATTACTCTTCAAGATTCTGTGCCAGTCGAATGGCTCGCTTGATATCCCTTTCTTGAGAGGATTTGTCTCCGCCAACCAACAGGAAGACCACGGTTCTTCGACGCTTCGTGTAATAGATCCGATATCCAGGTCGGTAATCGATACGCAGTTCGGAAACGGTCTCACCAATAACCTTGGTATCGCCGAATACTCATTGCGCGACTCGGTCGAGACGAGCAAGTACACGAACTCTGACCCTCGCATCTCTGAGATCGTCGAGCCAAGAGGTAAAGACTTCTGTACGTCGGATTTCATACGTGCGACCATCGTAGCCTTGTGGCTACATGCCTTCAACAGCAGATTTTGCTGTACTGTCTAGCTGCCACCCAACGTCTGCGGTCAGCGGACCGATGGGTGGGCGCGACTTTTGCTTCCGGCAAAAGGCGTGAACACCTAGCGGGTCCGATGCACTGCATTGTTAGACGGAGGCATCACGATACGCGCGCAGAACAAGATTGATGCGAGTCTGATATCCAGGGCCTTGCGATTTGAACCATTCAAGGACATCAGCATCAACTCGTAGTGATATAGATTCTTTTGCCGGTAACGGTTTCATGCCTCGACGTACTATTCCTTTGACGATGTGTTCGACTGAGGCTTCGGGATGTTCAATACTGGCCGAAACCTTTGTCTTACCCGAACGCACCCTCGACCAATCAGTTTCCGACGGCCTCGAAGTAGATGCGCGCTTCCGAGCGGGTTGCTTTGCGGAAGGAGATGATGCGGACTTCATTTGCATTCTCTGTATGTGCGATAGAAACGGGAATTCCCGATAGTAGACCAAGCGTTACAAATCGTTGCTCTCGATACACGATGCGATCGTCTTCGAATGTGAAAGTGACACCCTCGAAGACAGCATAGGCATCGATGAAGTCGATACCGTGGTCCCGAAGGTTTGACTTCCGTTTTCGCTCCGACCATACGAAACGCATGTACGTACTGTATATACGTTTCTAGAAAACCGCAACACCATTGCCCCTCCGTCTAACGTCGGCAGTCAGCGGACCGATGGGTGGGCGCGACTTTTGCCCGCGGCAAAAGGCGTGAACACCCGGCGGGTCCGATGCACTGCATTGTTGGGCGAGGAATCATGCCTTGCCACTCGTCTTCAGTGCGGGTTGAAAAATCTCATAGTGAGCTAGCTCTGGATAGTTCGAAAGCCACCGTCTGATTGAAGAGCGGAAGTTGGGCCATCGATCGATCTCGATCTGAACATCCTTCATTCCAGCTGCGAAGAAAGCCTCGTCAACCTGGCCATTGTCGTATGCAGTTTGGATCGAAGCCCAGATGTTGCAGAACATCATCGCGAAGTTGTAGATGCGTTCTTGCTCGTCCGCTGACAACGCGGTGTTTTTTTGGAGCAACTGGCGCAACTCCGAATCAGAGACGACCATTCTGTTGAGATCGTTGAACTGATTCATGATCTCCTTGGTGGCACTAAACCGCGAGAGTTCATTGGTCCGTCTGATCTGGATGGCAAGATAGAGCAAAGTAGCGAAGACGGCCATCGCCCCGGCGACTTGCCCGATCGCGCCAATAGCCTCCCAGTTCATCTGCCATCTCCCAGTGTGAATAAGTACGTCACGCTCGCGCAGCCGTCACACCGCCCAACGCCGCAGGTTAGCCGCACGATCCGTGGGCGCGACTTTTGCGTACAGCAAAAGGCGTGAACACGGGTCGGGTCGGCTACACCTGCTGGTTAGGCAACGCACGGGATTGATCCTGGAGCAACCAACCAGGGTAGAGACGCCAACCGGCTACCTGCTATCAAGGTGGCCTCTGCGTGAGGCAAAGCGCCAACCAGAATCGGTTCTTTGGAAGACGTCCTCATAGATGCCAGAAAACAGCACTCGGCAAGGAGATCCGTCATAGGGTTGCTGCGTGCAGATCACCATCGTGCGACCAGCCACTCGGCCAGGTGAAACTGGCCGGAGCATGGTGTTCGTCTGGATATGCCGGGGTTGACCGGGTCGATTGAGTTCCCCGGAACGAATCCCTTGCATGACGTTGAGGCGTTCATCATTGGTCGACGTCGAGATGAGTGGAGAAGCCGAACCCGCGTTGTAGAAGGACAATTCCGCGTCCTCTAGGAAAAGTGCCACATAGTCTGTAAGGCGATCTTCGTCGAAGGAATAGCTGTACTCAGATATCAACTCGAGAATGTCGGCTCGATCGTCAGGCGATAATTTCGAATTGCGTTCCACAAAGAGCTCCTTTCACGTATTTGGGGCAGAGTATGCCGACTGTCGCCAGCCCCACAACTTAGAGGTTAAGCGGTTCGCTACTCTACTGGGCCTGCCCTATGATTTCCTTGCCCTTAACCGTTTGATTCGCTTGCCACGTGGCCTAACGTCGGCAGTCAGCGGCGCGATGGGTGGGCGCGACTTTTGCCTCCGGCAAAAGGCGTGAACTCCCAGCGGGTCCGATGCACTGCATTGTTAGGCGTTTTACGGTAACTTGGTTGTGATATTGAACTCTTCGAACTCACTATCCCACCCCACGAAGTATTTTGCAGATATTGGTGTGCCCCGCTTTAGTTTTATGCCAGGAACGATGATGTAGATGATTATCGCGTCCTCGTCATTGGCTCGAATCACAGATGCCAAATCCGGGCGGATCTCCGAACGAAATTCGCCAACGTCCTCCGCAACGATTAACGCTTCGAACTCTTTATCCAAATCTGCTTTAGTGGAAGCAGTATATGTTTTTCCGTCAACGAAGAAGTCGAAGTCTCGATGGAGTGTAGGGTATCCAGATTCTTCCTTATTGCGCCGCTCTAATAGGAAGTAAAACACATACGCGTGTGGGGCTCCGGCGCTTTGTGTAGCGCACAATGGCAGCGTCACTATGCAAGTGCCGATATCGAGAAGCGTGAAATTCACTTTCTTTCCACTGTAGGAAGCTATTGGGTGATCTGAAGCATGCCCAATTGATGTCGCTGCAGTGCCGAAAGCGAACACGGCAATCAACATGCTGCGCCGAAAGATGCTCTGCTTTGACATTCGATAAAGCTCCATTAACGCCTAACAGAAAATGGACGAGTTTCTTCCATCCATCACGCTCGCCATACCCCCTCCCTGTCACAACTCGCTTGATTTCAAGAGCTTACCACCAAGGACTCCGGAATCTACCGGAGATGGGTGGAACCTTTCCTTTTTTTCACACACGAAAAACCAGCCAATTTCGCACAAAGGAAGACGGTTTCCGCCCATCTCCGCTTCAGCCATTCCCGCTTTCACCATTCCTCACACGCCCTCAATCTGTGTGCCACCCTCTTGCTATCAGGTTATGCCCAGCCCACTACTCACTGAACTGCGCAACGCGATCCGCCTACGCCACTACAGTATTCGAACCGAACGCACTTACGTTGACTGGGTGAAGCGGTACATCCGCTTCCACAAACTGCGGCACCCAAGGGAAATGGGCAGCGCAGAAGTCACACAGTTCCTCACCTGGCTGGCGGTAGATCGAAACGTTGCGGCCTCCACGCAGAATCAGGCGCTCAACGCATTGGTCTTTCTGTATCGCGAAGTGATGCGTCTGCCGCTCGACGATCTTGGTGGTCGGGTCCGTGCCAAGGTTCCCGCACGTTTGCCGTCCGTGTTTACCGAACAGGAAGTCATGGCAGTTCTGGCTGGCCTGCATGGGCAGAACTGGCTCATGGCCGCGCTCCTCTATGGTTCAGGATTGCGCCTCATGGAGTGTGTGCGGCTTCGTGTGAAAGACATCGACTTCGGCTATCGATGTATCGTGGTTCGGGAAGGCAAGGGGAGCAAGGATCGCGTCGTGACGCTGTCAGATGTTCTCGTTGATCATCTCAAGTTGCAGATCGCCAATGTTACCGCCATACACCAGCGCGACATCCTGGCCGGATTCGGTTCTGTCTGGCTGCCTCACGCACTCGATCGCAAATATCCCAACGCGGCCCGAGAGATCGGCTGGCAATACGTGTTCCCAGCGATTCATCGCTCCGCCGATCCCAGATCCGGGGCGCTGCATCGGCACCATGTGGATGCCAGCGGACTGCAGCGGGCGGTACGCACGGCGATTCGTAATGCCGGCATTGTCCGCAAAGCCAGTTGCCACACTTTCCGCCATTCCTTCGCAACTCACCTGCTTGCGAGCGGTGCGGACATACGCACCGTCCAGGAACAGTTGGGTCACAGTGACATCCGCACGACGCAGATCTATACCCACTTGCTCGAGCGCGGCGGCAATGCGGTCGTCAGCCCACTCAGCCGCCTGTTACCAAACCTCGTTCCGAGGAAGTAGCGGCGATCACTCAACCACGACTACGCTGGAGATCCGCCGCTGAATTAATCCGTCAGCTATCGCAATAGGTGCTGCCCTCGAAGAGCCGGGTGTAGAAGTTCAGCAGACGCATACCTTCGTTGGGCTTCACCACACCGCTATCGATCTTGCGGCGGACCAGTTCCGTCATTCGACGGTCGAGATCATTCGGGAAGTACTGCACCTGCGCCAGCATGTCCTTTACCGTGATGCCTTTGATGCGTTCTTCGATCCAGAAGTTGCCTGGTTCATCGGCACTGGCATACACATGCACTTCACCCACCCGCCCAAACAGGTTGTGGGAGTCGCCAAGTATTTCCTGATAGGCACCCACCAGGAAGATGCCCAGGTAGTACGCTTCTCCTGCCTTGAACGGATGCATCGGCAGCCATTGCGCGGTTGCGTCTTCGCGCACGTAACGACTGATCTTGCCATCAGAGTCGCAGGTCAGGTCAACCACGATGCCGCGCCGGACAGGCTCTTCGTCCAGCTTGTGCAGTGGCATCACCGGGAAGATCTGGCCGATGGCCCAGTGATCGAGAATCGAATGGAACACCGAAAAGTCACACAGATACAGATCGGTGAGATGCTCTTCCAGTTGCTGTTGTTCAATCGGCATGGGTGAGAGTTTGGCATCACGCAGTTTGTGCAGGATGGCTCGGCAGGTTCGCCAGTACAGTGCGTCGGCTTCGGCCAGAGCCTCGACGCCGAGATAACCCAGACGTGCCAGCTGATCAGCCTGCGCACGGGCTTCCTGGGCATCATGGTAAATCTCCAGCAGCACAGCAGTTGCAGTACTCGTTTCCACTTCGGCAAACGCTTCGCGCAGGTGGAGCACCACGGGTGGTGTGCGCTCACCGGTTGTCTGCAGGGGCAGTGCATCCTGTCGATGTACGCCAAGCACCGGGATCACCAGCATCGAGTGATGCGCGGTGATGGCGCGGCCACTTTCGGAGAGCAGAATCGGTGCTGGTACCTGCCGTTCGTCGCAGATTTCCTTGATTGCGTAGACCACACCATTGGCGTATTCGGCCAGACTGTAGTTGACGCTCGACTCGGTATCGCCGTATTCACCGCCATAGTTCACACCAAGGCCACCACCAACATCCAGGTACTGCACGGTGAGGCCACGCGTGCGAAAGTCCGCGTAAATGTGGCCGATCTCGCGCACCGCATTGCGCAGCACGCGAATATCCGCGATCTGGCTGCCCAGATGGAAGTGCAACAATTCGAGACTGTCGCCGATGCCCCGCCGTTCGAGCTCACGCACCAGCTGCATGAGTTCCGGCATGGTGAGACCAAACTTCGAACCGATGCCGCCGGATTCAAACCAGCGGCCCGAGCCCTTGGTTGAGAGCTTCACACGCACACCTAGACGCGGCTTCATGCCGATCTCATCCGCCAGATTGAGCAGGTGTTCGAACTCGGTGTACTTCTCGATCACCGGCAATACCGACTGCCCGATCACCTGGGCACGCAGCATCAGTTCCAGCATCGTCTGGTCCTTGACACCATTACATAGCAGCAGCAGCTCATCGCTGATCAGTGGCAACGTCGCAATCAGTTCAACCTTCGAACCACATTCCAGACCAAGCCCGAACTCGCGGCCAGCATCCATCACTTCGGCCACCACTTCATGCAGCTGATTGACCTTGATGGGATAGATGCTGCGATAGGTGCCGTCGTAGCCTGCTTCGGCGATGGCTTGCCGAAAGGCCATGTTCAGCCGTCGTACGCGTGTTCGCAGCACGTCCTGGAACCGGATGATTAGTGGCAGGGTCATGTCCTGACGCCGGGCTTCGGCGATCACATCCATCACATCCACTGCCAGGTCCGAATCATCCTGGGGACGCACTGCCACGTGCCCGGCTTCGTTGACAAAAAAGAAGCCGTCACCCCAAGTGCGCACCGCGTAGGTCGCTTCCGCATCATCCGTGGTCCAACCAGTCATCCGGCACATCTCCTATGAGGTAATTCTGATTAATTCGCTCCTGCGAATTAATCATCCCGGAGCCTACACGGCTCCTGACATTTTCCGTGCGTTTCACGCACGAAAAATGGTGGTGCTTCCCTGCACCACAAAGGAAGGCCTGATTGATCAGGCCTTCCTTCAAACGTAAAAGTCCACGGCATTGTCATTCGCCGATGGTTCATTGGCCATTGTCGCACTAAACTGCGGCACCAATATTCCGATACCCACGATGTTCGCTGGCCAATCCAGTGCGATATCGCCCAGGTTTCAAAACTTCTCATGGAGAGATCATGTTGCGATTCCTCAACCGGCTGACTGCCGTAGTCTTGATGGCTGGTGCTGCCCAGCTGGCGCTGGCCGACGGCCCCTCCCAACCTTACAACCAGATCAGCTTCAACGTCTTCGCCGAACGTGACGTGCCAAACGACTGGACCACAGCAACGATCGGTACCACTGCAGCCGATGCAGACCCCTCTATACTTGCGGCGCGCATCAACAAGCAGATGAACGAAGCGCTGGCCATCGCGCAGAAAGTGGGTGGTGTGAAAGTCACCACAGCCAGTTACAACACCTATCCCGAGTATGGCGATGGCAATCTCATCATCCGCTGGCGTGCCAGCCAGGATCTGGTGCTGGAGAGTCGTGACACCAATAGCGTCGCCAAGCTACTGGGCACCCTGCAGGAGAAAGGTCTGATGCTGCGCAATATCGCCTTCACGATCTCGAGGGAAACCAGGCTCAAGCTGGAGGATGAACTCACCGCAGCCGCAATCACGATCTTTCGCGCGCGGGCTGCAATGATCACGCGAAATTTTGGCAAGACCAGTTACGTGATCGCCGCGGTAAACGTCGGTGATGGTGGCTATCAGCCACAACCGATGCCTTATGCTCGAGCCAATTCGATGATGATGGCAGTGGATGAAGCTGTTTCGCCGGAGCTGGAAGGTGGTTCGAGCCAGCTGCGGGTTGATGTGAGCGG
>JANNBJ010000178.1:0-2273 GCA_031385325.1 Gammaproteobacteria bacterium
GATACGATTGGTTGTCTTGATTTATGAAAAAATCATTAGAAGTTTTCCGCAGCGTCAAGGGTGAACCGTGTTCGATCACTGTCATCGCTGGGCGATTGCTGCGCGATCTCTGCGCTGTCAAACGCGATGTAGACAGTTGGCACAAGTTGGCCTTGTGACGATTGAGACCAAGCCTCTTGCAGGTCATGGTCACATGAAAGAGATTCGAGCGGCCGCAGACATTTTCCGCCTCGAAGCGACGGTCATGTGACCACGTTGGAGTACTGGCGACGAATCCCCAGCCGACCCGACTGGTCCGTGCGTGGCCTCATGGGTCTACGCTACAGAGGGTAGATCTTGGTGATCTGGCTCATGAAGCGACATGTTTCGATAGCCACCCGTGATCACCGTCCGGTCTTCCCGCATGCATAGAATTCTTGGCCCCTCATGCTGAATCAGTGCCTGGTTCAAGCTCCATTGGCACCAGCGAGGGACGGCGCTTGATGGAAACATCGGCCCTTCCATTGACAGCCATGCGGTGACCACCATGTCTCAACCCAGCCAACGCGAGCCAGCGTTTCTGCGCCGCAAGGACGTCCAATTCCGCACCGGTCTTGCCCGCAGCACCATCTATCTGTATATCCAGCAGGGCGACTTCCCGAAGCCCGTATCGCTGGGTCCGCGCGCCGTCGCTTGGCTCGAATCGGAGGGCAAGCCATTGATCTGCTAGAGAGCGACGGTATGACGCCAGAGCAGCGGCACAAAGCCCTTCGAGATCCCACTCTCGACGAGGCGATCGCGCTATCGGCAGAGCCGGACAGATTGGGCAATGAGATTGCCACACTGATTCAGGAAGCCCATCGACGCCGGGCGCGCAGTGTGTTGAAGGGCGCAGGATGTTCGATCTGAATAAATGCGTCCACCAACTGGCTTTGCCCGCAGTTACGGTTGATCGATGCTCAGGTCATGTTTGGGTGCGGTCTTCGCGTATCGCTCAAGGCGCGCAACTGTGCTCTCGCTGCGCATCCAGTTGCGATGGACGAACCCGGGTTTTTCAGAGTCCTCGCCGTAGACATACTGAACTGCTTCCTTGGCATTCCGATACACCTTGCCGAACCACTTTCCAGTAGGCTTTTCATCCAGTTGCCAATTGCCCGCCGCGTGTTTGGCCAGAATCTCCTGGTATTGATCCTTGAATTGCCGCTCCAATAGCAACCGTGACATGAACAGCAGCATCCACTTCCGCTCCAGAGACGCACGCAGCTTTGGATCTGTTTCTGCGCCGCGATCAATCTTGATCCGTGCGGCAAACTCTTCCGCCATCCACCAAATGGCAGCGCGAACGGCAAATTCCTCTGGCGGCATCGACTCCCACACCGCTTTTCCGTCACCGAAAACCGAGACGTAGCCGCCCTTAGGCGAGTCATCAAACAGAAAGGAAGTTGATCCTGAAAATCGAATTGGATCAATCAGGAACGAATAGGTGACCTTGGCAAATTCTTCCAGTCGAATGACTTCGCTGTTGACCGGGCGCTGATCAGTGCGCTTTGGCAAATAAGCAACGCTCTTGCCGAACCGCTTGAGCGTGCCGAATCTTTTCTTGAGGTCCAACTGAATCGCGTCGTTGCTTCTGAAATCTGAAGCCTTGATCACATTCTGGGTGTTGTTGAAGCGGGTAATCTCCTCCAAAAAGCGACCGTCTGCAGCATAGCTCTCACCAACCTCGGTGATGCGAACTAGGACCTGCGGTTGATCGTTTGGCCATGTCTTCCCAGAACCAAACATCGCGGACGCTTTAACGAGAGCACGCAACGACTGCGCCCCGTTGATCACCTGCAATCCTGTGAGATGGACTCGGGAGCCGTCCACCTCGATCCTCTTGGCAACGCATGAAATGCCATTGTTGAAATAGAAGAAGTTTGTCGGAGTCGAGACGGCCGTATCTATCATCTTCTTGTTCGTTCCGGTGCTGCCAATGTAGTTCCGGATATTCAGGTTGAACAATGCATCTCGAAATTGCTGATAAATGTTGATCAATTGAGCCGCTTGAACCACAAGAACACAAGATCGATGAGCACCATCGCTAATCTGAATGATTTCGCTACGGTGACCTTTCTTTCCGACCGCGTCTAGGTCGCACTCATTCTTCGCCAACCCCGACGTAATGCTCCGCGCATTGCGAAGTTCGTCATCAAGTCCACGCTCATCGAGGTAGATCCAATCGCACCGTTCCGACAACGAAGGCGGCCCATCTTGTATGTCCGCGATCAGTAGTGTCCCAACGTTGTCACATC
>JANNBJ010000211.1:0-7872 GCA_031385325.1 Gammaproteobacteria bacterium
GTTTGCGCTGCTCCTGGTGTTCGGCATTGGCATCGACTATGCCGTGTTCCAACACACCAATGCGTACGACTCCCAGGCAGAACTCAACAGGATGGAACTCGCGATACTGCTCTCGGCAGTGACAACGCTGCTGGCCTTTGGATTGCTGGCGGCAAGTGAAACGACAGTGATCTCCGCGTTTGGCAGCACGCTTACCATAGGGATCGCGGCGTGCTGGTTGCTCTCGCCGTTGGCTCGACCAATCAAGACCAACCCGCGATGATCCCGTCGATGTGTCACCATCGCCTTCTTCTGCCTATCGTCATTCTGCTCTGTACAAACGTCTTGATCGGCTGTCAGACACGCGGCGTGGATCAGCCGTCAGCGGCTGATTTTCCGCCACCGGCTACTTCGTGGCCGCTGACGGACGACCCAGCGCCGAACTGGCGAATGGTCAGCGAATTCAGCGCAACGATTGCACAGGAAACAACGACCAAGACGTTTCGTGCGCTGCTCACACTCGAACGCGACGATGATCAACTACATTTCATCGCCTTGTCACCACTGGGCATTGTGCTGTTCACGGCAACGCTCCATGCCGACGGTGAACTCAACGTCGAACAGCAGGTTCCAACCAGTTTCGAACCTGCGCGAGTGCTTGCCGAACTGCAATTCTGTCTTTGGCCTCGTTCACTTCTGCAAGAGGCTTACAGGCAGCCGTGGAGCATGAGCGAAGACTCCGGAGGCAGGACACTGCGTCGTCGTGGTGAGGTCGTTGCGACTGCAACGTGGGCAGAGGACGTCAGCGATCTGGCGCTGCGGGAAAAAGCTGCCCGGGTGGTTGTACTTCAACATCTGGAACGGAACTACGAAATCAGGATTCAGCCGTTGCCGCAGACAGGCCGGAAATGACAGTCACACTCGTCTGAAAATCAACGAGGTGTTGATGCCACCAAACGCGAAGTTGTTGCTCATCACTACATCGGTTTTCAACTCTCGGCCATCCCCAACAATATAGTCGAGCGGGGCACAGGCCGGATCAACGTTGTCGAGGTTTGCTGTCGGGTGAAACCATCCGTCGCGCATCATGTTGAGCGTGGCCCATGCCTCGATTGCTCCACAGGCGCCCAGCGTATGACCGAGATAACTTTTCAGACTGCTGATGGGAACCATGGTGCCTAGTGCATCCTGGGTAGCCCGGCTTTCGGCGATATCACCGCGATCCGTTGCCGTGCCGTGCGCGCTGACATAACCAATCACATCGGCAGTGATTGCCGCGTCACGCATCGAATCCACCATTGCATTTCGCATCTGTTCCCAGTCGGGTTGGGTCACATGTTTGCCATCGGAGTTGGTTGCATAGCCGATGATCTCGGCATGGATGTGGGCACCACGTGCACGCGCATGTTCGTACTCTTCAAGGATCAGCGCTGCCGAACCTTCACCGATCACCAATCCATCCCGATCCCGATCGAAAGGGCGAGGCACGGCCTGAGGCGTGCTGTTCCTGGTACTGGTTGCAAACAAGGTGTCAAACACAGCCGCTTCGGTTGGGCAGAGTTCCTCTGCGCCGCCGGCGATCATCAAAGTCTGTCGGCCAAAGCGGATTGCCTCGAAGGCATAACCAATCCCCTGACTGCCGGATGTGCAGGCACTGGACGTGGTGTGGATGCGGCCGCGGATGCCAAAAAATACACCAATGTTCACCGCCGTCGTATGCGGCATCATCTTGATGTAGGTGTTGGCGTTGATGTTGCTGGTGTCGTGGCCAATGAGCATCGCGTGAAAATCCGCGATCGCGGAAGTCGAACCCGTGGATGAACCAAAGGCAACACCCATCTGTCCGGAGTTCAGCAGTTCCGAACCGATCAGCCCGGCGTCCTGGAGCGCAAGCTCGCTGGCGCGTGTCGCCATCAATGCCACCCGGCCCATACTGCGAATCTGCTTGCGCGAGTAGTGGGTAGGCGACATGAATTCTGGAACCGGGGCAGCCAGGCGCGTGTTGAGGTTCGCGAACCGCTCCCAGTCGGCCATGTAGGTCACACCCGTTCGGCGTGCTTCCAGACTGGCGCGCACGCTCGGCCAGTCCTGGCCTATCGATGTGATTGCGCCCATGCCGGTGACCACAACCCGTTTCAGTCCGGTCAGCTCAGTCATCGCGCTACATCATCCCGCCGTTGACGGAAAAGACCTGACGCGTGATGTAACTGGCTTCTGATGACAGCAGGAAAGCCACCAGACCAGCCACTTCCGCCGGTGTGCCCATGCGGCGCAGCGGAATCATCTCGCGCACCTGCTCCAGCAACTGCGCTTCAACCATGTCGGTTTCGATCAAACCGGGCGCTACGCAATTGACAGTGATCTCACGCTTGGCCAGTTCAAGCGCCAGCGCCTTGGTTGCGCCAATGATGCCCGCCTTCGCCGCACTGTAGTTGACCTGGCCTCGATTGCCCATCAGACCGGAGACGGATGACATCGTCACGATTCGCCCGGGTTTGCGCCGCCGCACCATGGGCATGACAAGTGGACGCAAGACGTTATAGAACCCACCCAGATTGGTTGATATCACCGAATCCCAATCCTCGTCGGTGAAGGCAGGAAACGCAGCGTCACGATGAATACCTGCATTACAGACGACACCGTAGTAGGCGCCGTGAGTCTGAACATCCGCTTCGAGCGCCGCCTTGCACGCATCGCGATCGCCTACATCAAATTGCAACCAGCGTGCATGACCGCCGTTGTTGTTGATGCCGGCAACAACAGCGCACGCTTCATCCACCCGGTTTCGACAATGCACAACAACTGGAGTGCCGTCTCGTGCAACGCGCTCAGCAATTGCACGGCCGATGCCACGACTGGAGCCGGTAATCAGAATTTCGGCGTCTGGATCAGCCATCATGATCAGCGTGTCCAGCGAGAGCCCGTGCAAACGACATGATTGAATGAAGCCCTGCGTTCACTGCGTCTTGATCACATCACCACTCAACGCGACGTGCGCAATGGTCGTACCGGCAATGCAGCGATACTGCGACGCGCTTTCCGTCGTCTTGCCCTTGGTCGATGACACGATATTGACGATCGCATCTCCACCTTCTTTCTGGGCACTTTCCTGCAAGGCGATCATTGCCGAAAGAAAAGCCACATCACACGTTTTTTTGTCCGTTCGCATGACACCACTGGACGCACGCTCCTGAGTCCAGGTTGACAGCTGCTTCACCGCAACCGGTGCATCCTGACCTTTCATGTAAAAGGGAATACTCAACAAGCGGCTCTTGCCAAGCGGCGACTCCGTCGCCTGGGCAACATCAAAAAAGAGTTCTGTCTCCCTTGCTTCAACCAGCGGTGATAACCCGCCGAGCGCAAAAAACACGATTCCTGTCCACTTGCCAATCCACCTCCCTACCGAACTTCCGACCCACAGCACACCGTCTTTACTACGCATGATCTACCTCATATCCATTTGTTGGCGGCGACAACGGCTCTGGTTCGCCAGTCGATGACGACTATAACGCGCTGGCCATTGCAGACACCAGATTGCAGCTTGCCACGGGCCATGGTTCCATCGATATCCGTATTTGACCCTGTATTCCCGATACATTCCGAAGCTTCTCAAGGAACCAGACCATGACCAAGATCAAGACCATCGAGCAGTTACTGGAAATCGACGCCATCAAGGAACTGCGCTTTCTCTATTCGCATTTTTATGACGGCAATCGGCTGGATGATCTCATCGATCTTTTCACCGACGATGCCGTGTGCGAATTCGGACCCGACTTCGGTGGCGACTGGGTTGGCAAGGCGCATATCCGTGCCCGCTACCATGACTTCCTGTATGGCAGTGGTCGCGCTGTGCATTCGCAGATGCATGCTGTGACCAATCCCTGGATACGCCTGGTCAGCGCAACGGAAGCATCCGGTCGGTGGTATCAGCTGAACCTCAACGTCAGTGAAGGCGCACCCAATCCCCTCACCCTGTTCGGCATCTACGATGACGTGTACCGCAAAGTCGACGGCGACTGGAAGATTCATCGAACGCGCATCGACTTTCTGTGGCCGCGGCGGGAGTTTTACGGACTACGCACTGACCGATAAGAAAGAGAACGTCAGATATCGGGTTTCCCTAAAGCCACGGACTTGATCAACGCGTACACACGAAGGCCCGGGTTCAAATCCAGGTCTTCGGCAGCCGCACGCGTGATCCGCGCACGAAGATGTTCCGATCCTGTTTCAAGCAGTACTTCTGAATACGGTGAAGCTGGGTCGCTCACAACATCGAGGATTCGAGCGGCAACGACATTGCGGATACTGATGCCCTCGGGACGCTGCAGGGCGATGGCCACATCACGTGAGCGGATGCGCAACCTGACGGACTGACCTGGCGAGATGTGCAGTAACAGCGGCATGGTGATCACAGCATCACCAAATCGTAGTGAAGTCAGCAGGCGCGTCTGGTCATGACCAAACACCGTTGCCGTGACGATGGCACCTGCTTCGAAAGTTCCCGTCAGCGACTGAACATCCAGCCTCTCAAGTATCGCTACTGTTTCACCGAGCGCCTTCACTTCACCGCCAGCAAGCACCAGTACTCGATCCGCCAACCGCGTGACTTCATCCAGCGAATGGCTGACATACAGCATCGGCAGCCTGAACTCATCCTTGGCGCGCTCCAGAAACGGCAGGATTTCAGCCTTTCGCTGATTGTCGAGCGCGGATAGCGGCTCATCCAGCAAGAGCAGCCGCGGGGCCGACAGCAGCGCACGACCCAGCGCGACCCGCTGACGCTCACCCCCGGACAGCGTCTGCACTTTGCGTGCGAGCATGGCATCAAGCTCGAGCGCCTTGACCACACGATCCCACTGCATCGAAGCCGCCGCACTGGCTCGCCGCTGCGCGTAGCGCAAATTGCCTTCCACATTCAGATGCGGAAACAGTTGTCCCTGCTGAAAGACATAACCGAGTCGTCGCGTGTGCGACGGCATGTCAGTACCACGACTGGAATCCAGCCACACCGTCTCTTCGCACTGAATACGTCCGGTTGCGAACTGAAAGCCAGCCAGGCCACGCAATAGTGTGCTCTTGCCGGCACCACTGGGACCGAACACGGCAGTACAGCCATCCATCGGCAACGTCTCGGTTACGCTGAGACGAAATTCTCCAGCAGTCACCTGCATGTCGATGTGCAGGGTCATGCGATGCGAAACCGCAGTCGACGGTTGAGCAGATACACCGTCGACAGGACAACAAACGAAAAGACCACCAGTAACAGCGCCAGATCATGCGCCTCATCAAAACGCAGGGTTTCGACGTATTCATACAGCACGATGGAAATGACCCGGGTTTCCCCTGGCAAGCTGCCACCGACCATCAGCACTACTCCGAATTCACCAACCGTGTGTGCAAACGTCAGGATGCAGGCCGAAAGAAAACCTCGCAGTGCCAATGGACAGGCCACCGTCACGAAGGCATCGAACGGGCTCGCGCCAAGGCTCGACGCTGCATTCAACAATTCTTCATCAACCGCCTCAAACGCCGTTTGCAGTGGCTGCACCATGAACGGTAGCGAATACAAAACAGACGCGAACACCAACCCGATAAATGAGAAGGTCAGCGTTGATCCAGTGAAATCAACCCACGCACCACCAAGCGTCGAATCAGGGCTGAACAGCAACAGCAGATAGAAGCCAAGCACAGTGGGTGGCAATACCAGCGGCAATGCAGTGACGGCTTCGACAAAGGGTTTGAACCAGCGCTTCGAACGAGCCAGCCACCAGGCGAGCGGTGTAGCCATCACCAGCAACACCAAGGTAGTGACACCCGCCAGCTTCGCCGTCAGCACGATGGCAGTCGACAGATCACCCATCAAGCCCATACCCGAATGACTCAATGATTTTGCGAGCCTTTGGCCCCCGCACAAATTTCATGAACGACTGGCCAGCCTTGTTCTGCGCAGCCCGATTAAGCAAAACCGCATCCTGCAGAATGGGCGAATACAGTGAATCATCAATGGCAACCCAGGTACTCGGATCAGCGGAATAAACCTGGGAGAGAGACAACACACCAAGCTGAGCCCCGCCGGTTGCGACCATGACATGCGCCTGCGCAATGCTCTCGCCATAAACCAGTCGCGCAGTCACACGGCTCTCGATCGACAACGCCGCCAACACTTGCATGGCAGCTGCTCCATAGGGGGCGACGGCAGGATTGGCGATGGCGATACGCTGCCAGCGTGGGTCACTCAGAAGTGCTTGAGGAGTCCCGATCAATGGCTTTCCGCCCGCCCAGAGGACCAACCGGCCGCGCGCATAGGTCACTCGACTGGTGGCCACCGCCTGCCCTTCCTTGATCAGACGATCGATATGCGCCTGATCGGCAGACATCAGGACATCGAAAGGTGCGCCATGAACGATCTGCTGATACAACTTGGCCGTGGACCCGCTTGTGACGGTGATGGCGTGGCCGGTTTCGGCAGAAAATCGAGGTGCCAGCGCATTCATCGTTGCAAGGAAATTGCTCGCCGTGGCAACGACGATTTCATCTGCCCGAAGATGCACGGGACTACCAACCAGAACCAGCCAGACCACTACGTTCAACAGCCTCATGCGAGCACGACCTCCAGATTTTCGAAACCGCGAAAGCGAGCTCTCGCTGCGCGCTTTGCACGCACGATTTTAATGTCAGGGAACCGCTGGAACAGCCGCAACAGGCCAACCCGCCCTTCCAGTCTGGCGATGGCAAGACCTGCACATGTATGAATACCGGCGCCAAAGGCGAGGTGCGGATTCGGCGTTCGGTCCCACTTGAACACATCGGGATCAGGGAACACATCGGGATCTCGATTTGCAGCGCCAATACACAACGTAATCACCGTGCCGGCAGCAACGTGCACATCATCAATGCGCAGATCGGTGGTGGCGGTTCGATTGCCCAGTTGGTTCGGGCTTTCCATGCGCAGCACTTCCGCGACGGTGGTGTCTATGGCAGCCGGATCAGAACGCAAATTCATTGGCACTGCCGGATTTGTGGCCAGCAGGACGATCCCGTTCGCAATCAGATTGGTCGTCGTTTCATGACCGGCATTGAGGAGAAAGATGCACTGGTGCAGCAGTTCCTGCATGGAGAGCGCTTGCGTCGCCATCTGGTCGATTTTATCAACACTTGCACGCAGCAATCTCGCGACGATGTCGTCACCCATCGGGTGGCTGCGTCGACGCTCAACGAGATCCATGAGGTAGGCTAAAAACTGCTGAACCGCTTGTTGTCCGGCCGCCAGGGTTTTTGCATCCGCGGCGACCTCAAGCGATCCAAGTATTCGCAACGACCAGTCTCGCAGCGGACCACGCTCGTCAGATGGAATCGCCAGCAGGTTGGAGATGACCTCAACCGGAATCGCCGCCGCATAGTCGGCTATCACATCAACAGGCACATCGGTTTCAAGTCGATCAATCAGCCGATTGACCAGTGTTTCTACTGCTGATTCCAGCGCGCCAACCACGCGCGCGGATAGCGCATCGCCAATCGCACGCCTGACGCGGGTGTGCAGAGGCGGATCATTGAAGACGAGGCTGGTGGTGTGATGTTCAAAGAGCGGTGTTCCGACTCCGAACACTGGCCCAAACTGCATCCGTTTGTCGGAGCTGAAACGCCGGTTGTCTCGATACACCGCCAGCAGATCGGCATGCCGCGTCAGAAAAATGCTGCCATCGGGGCAGGACAGCACCGGCGCTTCCCGTCGCAGCCGGGCATAGGTCGGGAATGGGTCTGAATAAAATTCCGGCGGCAACAACCGCAGATTGAACTGACCCGGATCGATCGCCAGTGCCACCTCAATCAACCACCGTATCGTTCGCCCGGTGGTACCGGACGCAGCTGCGGATACCATGGACTACGCAGCGG
>JANNBJ010000219.1:0-8929 GCA_031385325.1 Gammaproteobacteria bacterium
AATGAACGTGATCGAAACAATGGAAACATGTACAGCCATGCGGTACCTCAAGGAGGATCCCGTCCCGCGCGAGGTGCTGTCACGCCTGGTTTATGCGGCGACTCGCGCTTCCAGCCCTGGAAACAGCCAGGGGTGGGAATTTCTGGTGATCGATGACAAGACAGCCAAAGAGGAGATTGGCGCTGCAGTCAGTGGCGGTATGGCAGCAGCGTTCGCCAACAAGCCACAAGGGCTGGATGGTGTCCAGTCACGTATGTACGCAGGTGCCGAGCACCTTGCTACCAACTTTGCAAAGGTGCCAGCCTGGATCCTCGGCTGCGGCCGAAAGGTTTATCCACCGCAGGCACCGAGTGATGTATTCCTGTACTCAACGATCTATCCCGCCGCACAGAACCTGATTGTGGCTGCACGGTCATTGAATATTGGCACGTGTTTTACAACGTTCCACATGACTGCGGAACCAGTGATTCGCCGGGTATGTCGCGTTCCGCAGGATGTGCATCTGTGCGTATTCGTAGCGGTAGGTTATCCGGAGCGCAGGTTCATGCCGGTTCAGCGCAAGCCGCTGGAAAGTGTTTTGCACTGGAATTCGTTCTAGGCCCGTATTCCGAGGGCGCAGGATTCAGATAGGAGTGAAAATCTGCCCCAGGTATATTGCGCACGTGGGGCAGTTTGTCAGCGAATTGGCAGTGTCAGATTCGTTCGATGATGATCGCTGGTGCCATGCCACCGGCCGCGCACATCGTGACGAGGCCTGTGCTGAGACCACGACGCTCCAGTTCATCGAGAATGGTGCCAATCAGGATTGAGCCTGTTCCTGCAATGGGATGGCCCAACGCGATTGCACCGCCATTCACGTTCACTTTTGCAGGATCTACATTCAGATCGCGCATGAACTTGAATGGCACCACGGCAAAGGCTTCGTTGATTTCGAAGAGATCGATATCCGACAACGACATGCCTGCTTTTTTCAGCACCTTTCGTGCAGCCGGACCGGGCTCATTGAGCATCAATTCAGGGCTGCCCGCTGCATTGGCCATGGCAACGATCCTGGCGCGGGGTTTCCAGCCCTGGGACTTGGCGTACTCCGGCGAGGCAAGCAGAACACCACCCGAGCCGTCTACAACACCAGATGAATTACCTGCGTGGTGGATATGGTTGAGCTTGATATCAGGATAAGTGCGGCGAACGATGCTGTCGAAGGTCTCACCCGATTCGTCGACCGGCATCGGCATGAAATTGGCGAACACGGCAGGCAACTGCCCGAGGCCTTCGAGAGTTGTCTGCGGTCGCGGGAATTCATCCTTGTCGAGGGCCAGTGAACCATCTTCGTTGTAAACCGGGACCAGGCTCTTCTTGAAGTAACCTGCATCCATGGCCCGCTTGGCGCGTTGCTGACTTTCAAAGGCAAGCTTGTCGACGTCTTCGCGCGTAATCCCTTCGAGTGTTGAGATCACATCCGCACAGACACCCTGATGAGGCTGTGGATGCAGTTCACGCAGTTTCATGTTGCCAGCATCGAGCAGTCCACCACCACCTTGAGCGGCGAGGGTTGCGGTATAAGACATCATCTCTACACCACCGGCGACCACCAGGTCTTCCATGCCGGACATGATGCTGGCCGCCGCCATGTTGACCGAGGTAATGCCAGAACCGCAGAAGCGGTCCAGTGTCACACCGCTGGCGCGGGTATCCCAGCCTGCTGCCAACAAAGACATTCGGGCGATGCAGGAGCCCTGCTTGCCGCGTTGGGCGCTGCAGCCCCAGATCACGTCATCCACTTCGGCAGAGTTGATACCGTTACGCTCTTTCAGAGCATTCAGGACGGTCGCGGACAGATGTTGCGGGTGCAGGTGCGCCAGCGCGCCACGACCTACTTTGCCAATGCCACGCGGTGTGCGGGCGGTGTCGATGATCCAGGCTTCTTTGGCCAAATCGGTTCTCCCTTCGGTGTTCAGCAGGTTTGCATTGGCGGCGGGGCCGCGAGTGTCGGGGGATTCTACATGAGGAACGGCGGTGTGCAGGTGAGTGGAAGGTAAACCTGGGCTCGTCAGAGGTTGGCGGAGACCCGACCCGGAGGTTGAAATTTCCTCGGTGCATAGCCGAAGTCACGTTCTGCGTCGGAGTGGTCCGTCGTGAGGTCCGTGAACATGCGGTCGACCATGGTCTCGTTCAAATAGGCAAGGCCAGGCATTCGCCGGGCCGCGCGAACAATCCATCGATACAGCGTTCTTGGGATCGAGATCAGACGCGCAGGCAGACCGTCAGCCCGGCAAATGCGTCGTACCATTTCGGCATATTCGATCACTTCACCGCCACCCAGGTTGTAGGCGCGATTGAAGGTAGCGGGGTTGTTCAATACCTTCACACAGGCATCTGCCAGATCTTCGACATGTACGGGCTGGCGCAATCCTTTTGCACCCAGCGGAATCGGAAAGGCCCTAAATCGCCGAATCATTGAACGGATGAACGTGACGTTCTGATCGGTGCCAGCGCCATAGATCATGGTTGGGCGAAAGAGGGTCCAGTGGAAGCCATTGGCCACAGCCAGTGAGGCAAATGCTTGTTCCGCAGCGAGTTGATCACGCACGAACTGCCTTTCGACATCGGCGGTGGAAGCTGTCTTGGAAAATACACCGGTTGAGCCGAAAGCGATGACGCGTCGAACACCGATGAGGTTGGCGAGTCTTGCTACCTCCACGATCGCCGGGAGTGGAGCGATTGAAATCAGTGCGCTGATTGGTGGCAGTGGTGGTATGGGTAGGGACGCGCCGTCTCTGAAGATGTGAACGGGGCACCTGGCCGTCGTCGTTGGTGATCGGGAGAGTCCGACGACATCGAGGTTATTGTCCTCCAGTGCGGTCACCAATGCTGGGCCAAGCTGGCTGGATATTCCGATGATCGCGACGATCGAGCGCGACAGTCCTGTCATCGGTGGGTGCCGTTGGGAATCTTGTTTGAGGAAAGTCCGGACACGGCGAGCAGAAGCGCTTCGGATTGCTGACGCATGTCATCAGCCGAAAAGCGTTCCTGCACATAGGCAAGCCCCCTTTCGCCCATTGCTCTTCGGCCTTCCACATCACCTCTCATTTCCAGAACTCGTACTGCAAGTTCCTCATCCGAATCGGGTTCGAACGTGTGTCCCGCTCCAGAATCTTCGACAATCCTCTGCGCTTCACCTCGGATGCCGCACAGTACGGGTTGGGCGCACGCCATGTAGTCAATGAGTTTTGTCGGAATCGCGCCGTCAAATAATGGAATATCTAGGAGTGTGGCCAGACAGATGTCCGCCGCGCAGATGTATTCGCGGGCCGACGTCTTTGGCACGGCGGGCAACATCTGTACATTGGTGATCCGGGTTTCGTTTAGCCACAACTCAGTCGCCCGACGCTTGATGCCATTGCCCACCAGTACAAACAGGATGTCCGACTGTTGTTCCAGCCGCTTGGCTGTTCGCAGAATGACTGGAATGTTGTTGGCTTCGCCTAGTGCACCAAAGTACAACACTACCGTTTTTCCAGACCAGTCCAGAGAGTTTCGGGTCACTTCACGTGTGGTCGAATCTGGATAGAGGTGATCGAAATCGACACCGCAAGTAACGAGTTCAACTTTTTCTTCGGACCACCCGCGACTGCAAATATCGGTGCGGATGCCTTCCGTGAGTGCAATGATCCGGCTGGATTTGTTGTATAGCGTTCGCTCCATCCAGGCCATGAGAGCGATCAACAGGCGGCTCTTCAATATTCCCATCTGAACTGCGGAAGCCGGCCAAAGATCTCGAACTTCCAATACGAATGGCGTGCGCTTTAACCTGCACACCAGCCAAGCAACGAAGACCGGCAGTATCGGCGGCGATGAAGCAAGTGCAACGTCGACCGGACCTGCTCGAAGGATCCCGAGCGGGCAGGACAAGGTGAACGAGATAAAACTCAATACCCGGCCCAGATATCCGCGATCCATCTTGGAATAGGTGACGGTCCGAATAACTCTGACGGCCCCGACTCGCTCGACTCTGACCAACCTTCGATACCAGGGCAATCCACTCTGCGTTGCCTGCATGTAGCCGGTTTCGCCAGACACCACGGTGACATCGTGCCCCTGTTCTGCCAGATATTGAGTGAGCTCGTAGATCAGGGAATGCCCAGGGGAGGCTTGATCCTTGTAGTACTGATAGATCACGAGGAGTTTCATCGCAGCGGCTCGTAGATGCGCAGTAATTTTTTTGCTTCGACTTCCCAGCAGACCACGCTCCGTGTGGCGCGCAGGTTGCGACGCCAGTGTGCCAACCGCGTTGGCGTCGAGAAAAAGTCCTGAATCGTCGCGCGAATCAGGTCGGCTTTCCCGAGGTTCGCGACCTGACCTATATCGTGACCGACAACAATGCGACGGATCTCGGGCAAGTCGCTAGCCAGGATTGGCAAACCCGCAGCGATGAATTCGAACATCTTGTTTGGAGTGCAATACAGATTGTTCAGGCAAATTGCCTGATACGGAATGATGCCTGCGTCTGCGGCAGCTGTTAAAGCGAGCAGGCGATCTTGAGGTACAGCAGGATGAAGGTGGACGCGGCCCATCAGGTGATGATGTTTGATGAGTTTTGCGAGCGTTGGCTGCAGTTCACCGTCTCCCAGCAGGACAAGATGCACCGCAGGGTTCGGCAATCCTTGCATTGCCTGTACCATCTCTTCGAGATTCCGATTTGCTGATAGCCCACCTTGGAACAGGAGGATCACTGCATCAGTCGGTAGACCAAAGACCTCATGCCAATATCGGGACTGGGCAGGGGGTTCTGAACAGCGTTCGGCGTTCAGAATAACGTGAACCCCCGAAAGACTGTACCGGCTCTCTAGTTCATTGGCGATAGATTCATTCACGGTGATCACCGCAGCACAGCGTCCGATGAACTTCTGCTCGACTGTTTGCCAACGCGACCGCTCGACAGCCGGGAACTCCTGTTCGCTGTAGAGTTCATGACTGTCGTAGACGAGTTGAGCACCAGAAGCGTCAGCCAATTTGGCGGCCACCGGTAACATTGGCAGATCGTTAGCGACGATCACCGTCGCCTGAAGATCTTTGACCGTTGGCCAGTACAATCGCGCGTGAAAAGTCTCATGGTCGACCAGATAGTACCAGGCTCTTTGTTTCAGCCAGCGAATGAGGTGGCTATTGCGACCCATACGGGTGCGTAGCCAGCGATAACACCACGCGACCAGACTTTCGCGAGTGGCCTCCCCTACCGCCGAGTTGATGCGCACTACTCCGGGCTCTGAGGCGGCGTCGGAGTCTACAGGTGCGCCGACGATCACCACTTCCCAACCTGCCGTTCGCAGACTTGTTGCCGCGTTGAGGATTCGGCGATCGATTTGCCGATCGGCAGTGAGCATCAGGACCTTCCCGGTCATGGTGCAACACTTCCCGTCGAGAACCCGGGAATGGGGTTTTTATTCAGTGGAGTGTGGTTGTATCGGGTTTGCATCGGGCGGTGTTGCTGGCGGAATCGAGTCCGGGAGCATAGATGATAAATGCGCAGTGCGTTTCGCTCGAAGGCTGAGGTGGGAAGTTCGCTGATCAGATGGGCTGTTCGGCGCTCGCGGTATGAAGTAGTGTGCCGCGAATGGCGCTTCCTGAGTATGGGGCTCAATAAGAGACGTTGATGAGGATCCCCGACCGCGTGGTAGCGTTTCGCCTCCACATCGATCAAATATCGACGGCTGGTAGTCGATTCGTAAAGCATGAACTCCTTTTGATGGACTGAATTGAGCAGACTGTCGTTCTTGATACTCCACAAGTTAGGTGCACCGGATCAGGCGCCAGCCTTTCTGCAGCACCTCGTGTTCTGCCTGCGCAGCGCATTTCCGGACCATCTGTATCTCTATCATGACGTTTCTCTCCCTCTCCCTGAGTACGTAAAGGCTGTTCCGTTCGACGCCATAGTGTTGGATGTTACATTCCTGGCCATGCGCTGGGCTCCGGAAGATCAGTTCGTTGCGGTAAAACACCAGTACGAGTTTGTTCGGCAACACACCGCGGTCAAAATTGCCCTCCCTCAGGATGAGTACGATTGCAACGAACTGTTGGATGAGTGGTTGGTTGACTGGAAAGTCAACCATGTGTTCTCGGTGATGTCATCCAGCTGGAATCTGCTCTTTCCAAAATATCATCGGACGGGGTCGATTCATCTTGGTTACACGGGCTATGTCGACAAATCGTTGTTGGAGGTGAAGCACAAACCATTCGAACGGAGGCCCTTCGATATCGGGTATCGGGCTCGCAAATTGCCACCTTATTTCGGGCGACTGGGCGAAACGAAATGGACGATTGGTCGAGATGTCGAGAGGCTTGCAAGTCAGGCCGGACTAAAGACCAGCATCGTCGTCGGACCGGCGGGTACCCTCAATGGCAAGGCATGGATCCGTTTGATCAACAACTGCAAGTTCATGCTTGGATCCAACAGTGGCAGCAGCATGCTGGATCCTCGCGGGAAGGTTCAGAGGTCGGTTCGAGAGTATCTCGAGGTTAACCCGCAGGCACCTTTCGAAGAGGTTGAGAAAAACTGCTTCGAAGGACTGGATGGAAAACATGTGCTCACTGCGCTTTCGCCGAGAGTCATTGAGGCAGCGCTCCTCGGCAGTTGTCAAATTCTTGTAGAGGGCGAATACAGCGGAATCATCCGACCTTGGGTTCACTACATTCCCATTCGACCAGATGCTGCCGACTTCGGTCGTGTTGTTGCCGCCATGCGTGATCGGGAACTCGTCGACCAGTTGGTCCATAACTGCAGGCAAGCGATTCTTGGATGCGAAGCGCTCTCTTCCGAGTTCCATGCAAAACGGGTGATAGACCTGGTTTCAGGCCGGCTGGGAGGGGCGTATGTTAATGCGTCGATGGCGCAAGTGGAGACGGTACTCAGGCGGTACAACGCTGAGATGCCGGCCCGATATGCCGGCCTGTGGCGCGAAGCACGACGCGACGCATTTGTACGTTGGGTTCGCAAGCATCCGCGACTGTCGTCGGTGGCACGTACAGCAAATCGTATTCGGAAATTGGTGGGTCGAAAACCAGTCTCTGCCTCACTGGTACCACCCAAGACCCCCAAGTAGAATGCCTCCGCCGTCTCACCGATAGCTGAACGAAGCTCAGGGAAGAGGGGTTTGCAGCATATGGAATCGAAGTTCTTGAGGGGTATGGCGGTATGTGTGGAATAGGCGGTCAGATTCTCCGGCAGCCAGCGAGGAGTGCGCTGGAGAAAAGTCTGGATGTGCTTATTGCGCGTCAGCGACACAGAGGACCGGATGGCGAGGGCACGTGGATCGGCGCCAACAACCGGGTAGGCCTCGCCCACGTTCGCCTCAGCATCATCGATCTCTCTGAATCCGCCGCGCAACCGATGGTGTCGGAGATTGGCAACATCATCTGTCACAACGGTGAACTTTATAACTACAAGGAGCTGAGGGCTGACATCGGCTCCGCCAACTTTCGCACCACTTCGGATACGGAAGTTGTCTTACGGGCGTACGAGCGATGGGGCGCCGACTGCGTCAAGCGTTTTCGAGGGATGTTTGCTTTTGCGATCTGGGATGAAAAAAAACAGGCACTGTTTGTTGCCCGTGATCGATTCGGAATCAAACCGTTCTACTTTCACCGTCACGCGAAAGGGCTGGTATTCAGCTCGGAAATGAAGGCGCTTACCCCGTTTCTCGCCGATGTGAAGACAAGTCACGCCGGTCTGCGAGACTATTTCAGTTTCCAATTCTGCCTGGGCGATCGCACGTTGTTCGACGGCATCGAGCAAGTGCAGCCGGGCCACTGTGGATATTTCCATCTGGATGGCCGGGTGGAATTGCACAAGTACTGGGAGGTCTATTACGACCTCGATTGGGAACACACCGAAGGCTTCTTCAAAGGCAAGGTGCGTGAACTCTTGCTGGACTCAGTCGATTTCCATCTGCGTGCTGACGTCGAGGTGGGTGCTTACCTCAGCGGGGGAGTCGATTCGAGTCTGGTAGCAGCATTGGCGAGAGACCTGCGGCCGGAACAGCGCTTCCAGGCATTCAACGGGCGATTCCTGGATGGTGAGGCATATGATGAATCCCGTTACGCACAAGCCTTGGCTGACAAGTGCGGAATGGAATTGCATGTCACTGACATTGATGAAGACGACTTTGTCGACAACATCAGCAAGGTGGTCTATCACCTGGACCAACCCGTTGCCGGACCAGGTTCATTTCCACAGTTCATGGTTTCGAAAACGGTGGGCCAGCATCTCAAGGTAGTCCTGGGCGGCCAGGGAGGCGATGAGATCTTTGGGGGCTATACGCGCTATCTGCTCGCGTACTTCGAACAATGCGTGAAGGGCGCAATCACGGGCACCATGAATTCAGGAAATTTTGTGGTGACGTACGAGTCCATAATTCCGAATCTGCGTACGTTGGAACAATACAAACCGCTTATCCAGGAATTCTGGCGCGAGGGAATCTTCGATGAGCGTGACAAGCGTTACTTTCGGCTTGTTAATCGCTCCAACAACTTCGGTGAAGTGATTCGGTGGGACGCTCTTTCTGCAGAATCCCCGTTCAGTGAGTTCCAGAACATTTACTGGGCCGATAATGTGGGCAAGGAGTCGTATTTCGACAGCATGACCCACTTTGACTTCAAGACTCTTTTGCCGGCACTGCTGCACGTCGAAGATCGGATGAGCATGGCTCATGGCATCGAGTCGCGTGTGCCATTGCTTGATCACGGATTGGTTGAGCTTGCCGCCACCATTCCAGCCAATATCAAATTTCAGAATGGCGAGTTGAAGCGTCTGTTACGCAACACCTTTCAGGACAAACTGCCGGCCGAAATTCTGGGTCGCAAAGACAAGATGGGTTTCCCGGTACCATTGCAGAAGTGGCTTGGCTCTCCAGGTCGCGCCAGGGAGTTTGTG
>JANNBJ010000237.1:0-2038 GCA_031385325.1 Gammaproteobacteria bacterium
GCGCGACGCCGGCCACACCGTTCTGATCGTCGAGGAAAACGCCAGCCGCATCGCGGAACATGCCGACCGGTTGCATCACGATTGGTGAGCACCGCTTGATGACCTTCGGTTTCCTGCTCCGCAAGAATCTGCAGCAACACGGAGCGCGTGATGTTGGCGCCGTCTTTGGCATCCAGAACTTCAATGCTCTCGCCTTTCACAATCAGATCGCGCGCATCTTCCATCGTCACATAACGGCTGTCTGTCATGTCGTACAGCCGGCGATTCGGATATTTTTTCAGCTTGTGCATGACGCCCTTCAGTTCTGGCACGAACCGGCCTGGTGGAGTATCTCAGGACCCACTGTAGCGGATCGCGACTGCTTCAAGGCGCAGAAGTCGGTGTCGGATACACCAGGCAGCGCATGCCAAGTTTGCGGTCGAACTTCCGCCAGTTGGCAGGGTTCTCGGCAAGCCTGTCCGCCACCACATGCAGGACATCCGGACTGACCGCCATGCCGCTATGACTCCCCTGTACTTCAATACTCTCGGCGAGTGGCGAATCCCGTTCGATGCAGGTATCCCAGGCGACTACGCCATCGCGTTTGCTATAGATCGCGGTTGACGGCATCGGCAGCGCAGCACGCGGATCGCCCTGACCGAACCGCGCCCGCATTTCTTCAACCGAAAGACCTGACATCTCTTCAAACAGTCGGCCAATCATGGCATTGGTGTTGCCGTGTTGTGTCGCCGCAAACGGGCTACCCAGGGTAATGACACAACGTGTCGCGTCTGGAAACTTTCGGGCGATCTCCCGGCTGAACACACCACCGAGGCTTTGGCCAACCAGAGAAATGGGCGTTTCATACGCCTGCCAGGCTCGATAAAAACGACGCATCGCACCTTCAAGCAATTCTGGCCGCCCCAGATTTCTCCCTTGCAGCCACGGCAGTACCTTGTAACCGAGAGACGTCAGAAAACGGCGCAACAACAGCGTTGATTCATCACCACCCATGAAGCCAGGCATCACCATGACCGGATGGCCATCACCGCGCGGCGCATTGGCTTTGAGAATGCCCCAGGTCACCCCGAGCATCGTGGCTTCCAGCAAGACACGCGGCAACTCGCTCAGCGAATCGAACATCGCCGGGCCTTCCCTGCGGATTGCCGCCGGCTTGTCGCTCGCCTCGGAACCGAACTTCGTTCCTGCCTGTTCCACCGTTTCTTTCCCCACCGGGGGCACCACCGGATGTGTCATCGTTATGTCACCGGAGTCTGAGGAAAGAACCGTAACCGGTCAATCCAATGTTGCAATGCAATAGCAGCACTTTGTATTAACTTGCTCACCTCGAATCGAAAGCATCGAATTCAACAAGTTCACAGACGTCTCGCGAACCAACTGAATCTGAACACGACTCCAGTGAACTTCAGTTCTTGTAAGCGTCATGCCGAAGGAGCACCATCTTTTGAAAATCGCAAACGGGGGAATGCGAAATTGGCGACTTACATCATGTTCAGTACGCTGACCGACGAAGGGCGGAAGACGCTGAAGGAGCGACCGGAGCGGCTGCGTGAGGTGAACAAGGAACTGGAGGGCATGGGAGCCCGGGTGACCAGCCAATACGCGGTGCTGGGCGGTTACGACTTCGTCAACATCATCGAAGCGCCTTCCAACGAAGTGATGGCTCGCATCGCTGTCGAGCTGGGCGCACGCGGCACCATCAAAGTCACCACCATGCCCGCCATCGGTATCGATCAGTACGTCGAGATGATGCTGGCCAATCCTCCCCGCAAGCACGACTGAGGCCATAACATGGCCCGCTACGTCCTCCTCCTGCGTGACCATTCCGACGGGCTGAAGGCGATTCGGGACGATGCGTCGAATGCGCATGCCATTCGCAACGCCCTGGAACGATGGGAAGCCAAGGTGCTCGGGTCATGGCGATTGCTCGGCGAATGGGATCAGTGCTACATCTTCGAAGCACCGGACAACTTCAAAGCCTATCGAGCGACCATCGCACAGGAATTCGGTACGACCAGTCAAACCGAAATCCTGCCCG
>JANNBJ010000005.1:0-27502 GCA_031385325.1 Gammaproteobacteria bacterium
CCGACGATCGACATGGGCGCGATCCGCGTGGTTCCGATTGCAGACGACCTAGCCGTACTGCATCACGACTGGGTCGCAACCCTGCAGGACGCGGAGATGCGTGGCAAGGCCACCGAAGTCGTGCGCAGGCAGGCAGATGGCTCCTGGCGTTTCCTGCTCGATGACCCGAACATGCGCGACTGATCCGATCGCACGCAGTGTCACCCCAGACCGTCTGTGGTTTTCCTCCCATGCGGGCACATTCGGAACGTCCCCTTTGCGGCCGGGAACCGACCTGGACACGACCGGACCAAACGTCCCCTTCGGACTTTTAGAGGAGCCTGATCTCGAATCAACCCACGGGATTCCTTGGCAGCCCATCAGTTCGATGAAAACGATCTTCTTAAGTCGTCGAAGCGGCATTGTCCAACACGTGTTTATCCGACATGATCCTCACGGCGTATAAACCCTTATTCGTTATTCTTCCTCCTAACCCGAGAAGCCTTGGCAAATGGCAAACCAACTTTTCTTCTCATGTCTCATGCTTGGTACAGGCATTGGTATCCCTGTTATGGCGGCGCTAAGCTCGACTTTGGGCACTAAGTACGGAAGCCCAGCGTTCGCCGCGTCTGTCTTATTTTTGGTAGCACTGTCTATTTCGGTTGCTTTCCTTTTCGCTGTAGAGGGTGGCCTGAGACCATTCCCGAAAACATCGCCGCCGTTTTATTTCTACATGGGCGGTGTGTTCGTAGCCTTTTACGTCCTCAGCATCACCTGGGTAGCCCCACAATTCGGCATCGGCAATGCTGTGGCTTTTGTACTTCTAGGCCAGATCATATCCATGGCGGGCATAGATCAATTCGGCCTCTTGGGTGCTCCAACGCATGCCATCACGTTGGAAAGGTCTATCGGCCTCATTCTGATGTCGGTCGGTGTGTTTTTGGCCGTGCGCCGCGGGTAGATAGTGCCGAGCGCGTTGCGAATAAGGATAGGTCGCGCGCGGCCTACAAGAGCCCAGTGACTTTTCTTCCATCCCTTCGAACCCGCGATGTCCGCTTCGCGGCCGGGAACCGACAATGATCCGACCTGCCTGAGCGTCCGCTTGAGTTGGCAATGCTCTTGTTGATCAACGCCGTAGAGCACAAAAACAGATTTGGACAGATCAATCCCGATGCGAATAACCTCTGACATGGACCTTCCCCTCGTTTGGATAGTTGGCACTTCCATTGTCGAGCGGTATCCGCTCGACGGGAACGTCCATGTCATTCGTTAGGTGGCAACGTAGAGCCGCAACATCGGAGGTAAAAATACAAATGAAGTGGGCGATTGAAGTGCAACGCACCAAACTTCAGCGAAGAAACCTCTCTGATTTGCTCAATGGCATTGGCTACTCCTTAATCGACGGCATCGGATATCCAGCTTTTACTTCACCGGACCTAGATATCTGCGTTACGGCCACAGAAGCTTTCGAGCTAGCTAAGCGAGTTCGTGATGTGTTCACGGGACCTTCCCAAATCGATCCTGACTTGATCATTGGCTCAGTCATAGACTACTCAACTAATCCCCCGAATCGTACGGCGTTCTTGGAGACTCACCCGGTATCTTGTCGATTTCTAGACTAACTGCAACTCTTTCGATCACACCTCCCGCCGGGATGTCGGCAATAGAAATGGAAAAATGGGAACTGGAAAGGAAGGAGCAAGAATATCAATCAAGACTAGAAGAGCAGCGAGCTAAACTCGAGCCAGCGTTTATAAATGAGCGCGCTTCGAAGATGCTCGAGTTACTCGCGACAAAGGAGCCTGATGGACAGACTCTCTATAAGATCTACGAACTAGCGGAAGACAACCCAAGCAACCGGACCGGTTTTCAATCGATGTTCGCAATTTCAACGACCGAGTTCAGCCGATTCAAGGATGCCGTCCACAACCCAAGTGTTAGTGGAGATTGGGCTCGTCATGCTTACCCCGACACGCCTAAGTCGAGTAACCTAATGTCGAAAGGGGAGGCAGAAAGCTTCGTTCGCGATATCGCCAAAAGCTGGCTTGACTACGTTCGCAAGCATAAAGTTCCATGAACTGCCTGCGCCACCTACCAGCACGTGCAGCGGCCCGCTGGGTGGGCGCGACTTTTGCCAGCGGCAAAAGGCGTGAACACACAGTGAGTCCGCTGAGGTTTGGAGTTGGGTGCTAGTAGGTGAGGTATAGAGATGTTTAAACAGAGTAGAAATCGGCTTACTTGCATCGCTCTTTTGTCGTTGGTATTCATATGCGGGTGCGACTCTTCCACCGAAAGCAAAGCACTTCCTGCGGAAGTGTCCGAGCTGAAGCTTCGAACTGAGGCGCTAGAAAGCAAGCACGATACGCTTAGCATTGAACTATCTGGTGTCAAAGCTCAAGTCGAAGCCCAGTCTCTAGCGGAGATGTTTCGGAACTCAGAGAAGATGGTATTGCTGACGCCGGGTGGCGATGGTTATCAGATACTCCCATTTGACATGGGTTTTATTACGATTCGAATTGCGGACGTTAAGGCTTACGCAAACGGAAGCAAGGTAAACCTGATGTTTGGCAATCCGCAGTTTGCATCCATAAACGGGATTAGCTTCAAAGTGGACTGGGGTAGTACGCTCGAGAATGCGCTACCGAACAACACTACCCAAAGAACGAAGGAATTCAAGATTCTTGAATCTCTGGCTGCGGGTACGTGGACAGGAACAGAACTCATCCTTGAAGGAGTTCCACCAGCGCAGCTCGGCTTTATGCGTGTCACAGAGTTTAAAAACACTGGGATTACATTACGATCAGACGTCAAATAGTACTTTCCTAAATGCACCCAACAAATAAGTACAGGTCGCGCGCGGCCGCGACCTTATCCCGGGTTGGACAAGCCCGGGGAAGGTATCGAGTACTTGGGTAAAGATCCGCGTTGATCGGCTTGTGAGGATGGCGCTAGTGTGTATCTTTCTAGTTGATTCAATGGCCGCTGTGCGGCCGGAAACCGACCTGGACACGGCGTGACTAAACGTCCGGTCGGGACCCGAAGCAATCGTTCGTACCATGTTGACGGAGGGGATATTTCCTCTACTGTGGCACCATGTTGGTCAACCCCAAACTAATCGTTTTCAGCGGACTACCTGGTAGGGTAAGTCGACGCTCGCTGCACGTATTGCAAGGATGCACAGAATCCCGCTCTTTACGAGAGATCGATTGGAGGCAGCTATTGTCGTTTCCAAGTTGGAGTTTCTGACAAAGCGTGATGAGTACCCAAACCTTGAGGGTGCCGGAGTATCAATTCTCTCCGTTCTTGCAGAGCAGCAGCTAGAGCTTGGGCAATCTGCGATTCTAGATAGCACAGCTCGATCTCGGGATACTCGGGACGTATGGATTGAGATCGCTTCTAGATACGATGCTGAATTTTTTTCAGTTCATTGTGTTTGCTCGGATAGGCAAGAACACAAGCGAAGAGTGTTAGAACGAAACCGTGGAATAGCCGGCTTGTATGAGCTTACCTGGGAGCACGTGGTCGATGCAGAGTTGCGTTTCGAAAGTTGGACGACTCAACATCTGGAATGCGACTCGATTCGCTCGTTGGAAGAGAATTGCAGGTTGGTAGAAACTTATATTGGCGTTGCTTAAACCGTCCGCTTTGCGGCCGGAAACCGACATAGATCCGACCTGCTCAAGCGACCGTTTTGTACCCGAAACGGTCGCTCACTGAATGTCAATTTCAAGAGGGTTGGGGCGAGCCGTGTTTGATTAAGTCCTGAATACCAAGGGCGTTTCGTTCCGGTTCCACATTGGGTTTTTCAGTACGCAGTGAGTGCAGAGACCACCAGCGGTATTCCCGAACCCATTCCATTTCCTGCTCAGAGAATTTGATGGGCTTTGGCTCGAAGTGATCGGAGAAAACCAGGTAGTAGCGTTGCTTGAGATGCATCATTTTCGCCTCCACGAAAGACTCGCGCCACCAGGCTTCACCGACGACTTTTATCGTGGTTGCACCTGTTTCCTCATAACTCTCACGAACAACAGCGGCTTCTGGTTCTTCATCTTGTTCGATTCCACCTCCCGGCAATATCCAGAGGTGATCAAGCCGCCACGGAAATGCCATTCTCATAAGCAGTACTTCGTGCTGCGGTGTGAGGATGATTGCCCTGGCGGCGTTTCTGATTGTGTAGCCCATGTCAGATTCTAACGCAGCAATCAAAGTTCCAAAGCGCAGCCGAATGCAAACGTTCGCCGCACGAAACATGGCTCCGGTCCCAAAGACACCCCAATGCATCGATCCGAAGCAGGGCTATCATGCGGCCTCTCCGAGTACTTGTTTCTGAACACTTTCCATGACAGGGAGGAATTCTCATGATTCAAATCGCCGTCGGCCGCAACCCGGCCGAAACTCTGGTACTCGAACTCTTGAAATCGATGGAGGACGGCAATCTGCACGTGCGGATACCGGAGTTGTGTACGCCGGATTTTGTCTGGGCAAACAGTGGGTTGCCCACGATCAGAAGTCAGAGCGAACTCTTTGAACACCTGAAAAACGGTGGATTTTCACGTCTTATCCCGATTCTGGCTTCGATGACTCATTTTTCAGCAGATCTGATTCATATTGCCAGTGACGCGAACGTCGTTTTCACGGAGCGGGTAGATCATCACTGGGACGCACTGGGTCACGACCTCATGACGCCGCACATCTGCGGTGTGGCAGAAATTCGCGACGGGAAGATCTCAGCGTTTCGTGATTTCTATGACACGTCGTGCTATGCCCAGGCGCCGACGGCCATTCAACCGGAATTCACTCTTGCGAATTTTCTCCGCCAACGGTCGCTTCGCTGAACATTGTCGTTTCTCGTTTCTCGTTTCTGGGTGGGTTAAGTTAACAAGTTGCCAGCAACCGGAAAATCCAATGAGAACACCCGATTCATTTTGACGCACTCCTGATGAAGGACGCCGTTACGCTATGGGGCGAAGATCGGACAAACTCATTGGTTCGCTGTGCCCGTCATCACATCGAGCGAACTTCGGTCCGGACACTCGTTGATGACCAACCATGCAGCGGCTCCGGGATCTACTTCGGCGTTGAACCCGCGCCGGATTCGTGCGCCTGGTTAGCTGCGTTCAAGCGGGCGAGGGCATCGCGCGGCCAGACGAGATGGATGTCATAGTCTTCGTCGAACTGAGGCACGTCGTCCGGCAGCACGATCCACGGGTGTTTGCGTTTGACCCAGATGTGAGCGCCAGGCTTGACCACATCGGGATCGTCGAACGTTCCGCCGCGCACAAGAACGGTTGATGGAAATTGAGTTGATTCTGAGTAGATCACTGTTTCGCACGTGCCGCATCGGTAGATCGTTGTACGAGGGCTGATCTGTTTTGCTGCCACCTCTCCACGGGTGATCGTCAGATCGTCTCGTAGCACGGTCGTCGTCAATCCGAAAGCGGTTCCGCTCCGGCGTCTGCAGACCAGGCAATGGCAGGCGTGGGTAAACAGCGGTCTTGCATCCAGCTTGAAACGCAGTGATTCACACTGGCAGCCACCAACAATGGGTTCGTCGGACAATCGTCACCCCCTTCGACGTGTGTTCACCGATTGTTGCGCAGGTGATGGAGGAGAAGCGGAATGCGGTCCTGACCCCAGAACACCTCACCATCAACGATGAACGCAGGAACACCAAACACGCCGTTAGCCGTTGCCTGCAGGGGAATGGCGCTTTCCTGGTCGGCGATGGATTCAGAACTGAACAGTACTCTGAACTGCGTGGCTGATAGTCCGACGTGTTCGGCAAGCTCGAACAATCGTTGTACGGACTTCGGTGGCAAGCCGCTGCCAAAGACATCGCCGAAAACGGTGAGTGAATACGCTTCAACTTCTCCCAATGATCTGGCTGCCAGGCAGGCTTTGATGATCGATGACCAATCGACCCCTTCGATGTCGGGTTCCTGAAACGGTATCGAGTAGTACCTCGCCCAACGTTGTGCATCCTTGACTCGATACTCCGGTGTGTACTGTCCACGCTGGTGCTGACTGGCAAATGGATCGAAGGGTGCCTGCTGGATCAGTAACCTGCTGCATACCGGCAGCCAGTTAAAGATGACGGATTCCTCTTGCGCAATGCGGGCTATCTGCGTCGCAGCGATGTATGAATATCGGCTACCAGGGCCGAAGTAGAAATCAATCTCCTTCATCACCGGCTAGTACGGCGTCAGCAAGTAATGCCCGTGGCTCACTGCAATCGGCTTGCTGCGTTCATCCTGCCAGATCTCCGATCGCACGTTGGCCACCCGACGGCCATGACGGGTGACGATTGCGCGTCCGTAGGTTGTTTGTGATTTGCCGGAGCGCAGATAGTCGATGGAAACGTCGATGGTCTTGGGCAGGCGTTCGCAGGCAGTGTCGAACAGCAGTTGAATCACCGACGTCATCTCAAGAAACGCGCCGATGGCACCGCCATGAATGGCTGGCAGCGTGGTATTGCCGACCAGATCATGGGAGAACGGCATGATCGTGGTGATTTCATTGCCCTTGCGATCCACGCTGATTCCGAGAAAACGGGCATAGGGAATCTGTTCGACGACCGCCTGCATGTCCTGACCGCGGCCCTGGTCTCGCAGAATGGTTAACAGCTTCATCGGCCGGCGCCCCCCTCACGTGGTTCGTTGGGTGTGCCGAACATGAACGATGCAACGCACGTGGCGATGGGTTCATCAGCGGTCGTCTGAAAGGCGCTGGCACGCACAAAGGCCACGTTGCTGGTTCGTTTGTAGCAGATGGCTTCGGCGAAGATGTCCTGGTGAGGCGTGGCCGCTCCCATGTAGTCGATGCGCAGGTCAAGGGTCGCCATCGAGACTTCACTGCGTGGTACGCCAGGCGTTCGGACCGCCATCCCGCAGGTGTTGTCCAATAGCGCCGTCAGAACGCCACCGTGAATCACCCCGGTATCCGGGTCACCGACCAGATGTTCGGCGTAAGGCACTCGGACCAGGCACCGATTGTCGGTGTACTCGACGAGTGCGAGACCCAGTGCCTTGGCGTGTGGAATTTCTTCCAGATGATTAAAAAACTGGTCCATGAGTACCTCGATTGCCACAGGCAATCCTATCAGTCCGGGGCCGAGAAACCCTGTCTCTTGACCGGTTGCGATGTCAACTCATCGGCGTAGACTCGGGGTCAAGGGTGGCTCCCGTCATCCTGGCCCGGACTATTCATGAAGGTTCTTCACCTTCGCGACGAGCCTTCATGAATAGTCCGAGCGAGACCACAGAAATTGGCCGTCATTGGAGGTAACCCATGAAGCGCTATTTTTATGCTGGTGATGATCTGGACAGCCTCGAAGCCCTGTCCACCGAGCTCGAAAACAATGGGCTCGACCGAGTGCAGTTGCATGTTCTCAGTCAGGATGACACCGGTGTCGACACCCACCTTGGTATTCACAGTGTTGCCTCGATCATGAAAAAAGATCTGATCGCCTCGGGTTTGCGTGGTGCTCTGATCGGCCTGGCTCTGGCCATTCTGGTGCTGAGCGTGGCGTGGCAGATGCAGGCTTTTGCGACCCCTGCCGGGACGCTGATTGCCTGGTTTCTCAGTGTTGCCGGTTTTGGCTTCTGTACCTGGGAAGGTGGCCTGTTCGGCATTCAGACCTTGAACCGGAATTTCAGCCGATTCAAAAGTGTTCTGGACAGTGGCCAGCACATCTTCTTTGTTGATGTGCGTCGTGACCAGGTGCAGGCGCTGCGGCGGGCGATGGAAAGGCACCCGGAACTTCAGGCGGTTGGTCAGGCACGTGGACTGCCAACCTGGTTGGTAACAAGCCAGCGGGAAGTCCCGCGATTCCTGCGGCAGACTCTACCCTAGGCGGATCACGCCTCGGGCCAGCGTTGTCGCAATCTTACCACCGCGCGGCGAGCCCACTGGTCTCGCCGCGATGGGGTATCCTTGTGTCTGCATTACTGAGTCAGATACACGATGGATACGAATTACACCTTTTCCGACGAACATGTCATCGAACCGGAGTATTACGGTCGAGTCGGGCATCCTCATCAGGCATTTGCGTGGCTGCGAGCCAACGACCCTTTGCGTCGTATCGAAGCACCAACGTTCCGGCCCTTCTGGGCGGTAACCAAACATGAAGACCTCATCGCCATCGAGAAGCAGCCGGAACTCTTTACCAACGAACCTCGCCCGATACTTGGCCGTGAAGTTGCGCGCCCCGAACTGAAAGCCGAGATCATTGGCGAGATCTTCAAGCGGCTGCAGGATTCTCCGGAATTGATGCAGGTGATGGCGACTTCCACCGAACAGGGGTTGATTCGTTCCCTCGTGCAGATGGATCCACCGGACCATCCGAAGTATCGCGCCCTTGTGCAACCATGGTTCAAGCCCACCAACATCAAACGCCTGGAAGAGCGCCTGACGACCATCATCCGTGGCATTCTCGATGAAATGATGGGCGACGGCAGCGAGCGGGAACTGGATTTTGTGCAGGATGTAGCCGTGTGGCCGCCGCTCAAGCTGATCAGCGAGCTACTCGGTGTTCCGCCGGAAGATGAGTGGCGCATTCTCAAGCTCACCAACGAGCTGTTTGCCGGTGATGATCCGGAAATGAAGCGCGTGGGTGATGATCCGCTGTCGATTTTCGACACCATCAAGGACCTCTACCAGTATTTTTCCAGGATGACCGATGCGCGTCGGGCAAATCCGACCGAGGATCTGGCGTCTTACATTGCCAATGGCCGGATCGATGGGGAATACCTGCCATACAAGGAACTGATTTCCTACTACACGATCGTGGCAACTGCCGGTCATGAGACCACGCGCACCGCAATGTCCGGGGGGCTGCATGCGCTGCTGACCAACCCGGATCAGATGCAGTTGTTGAAAGAGACGATCCACGACGAAGATGCCTTGAAGCTTGCAGTGGAAGAAATGCTTCGGTGGACTACCCCGGTCGCGCAGTTTGCTCGTACCGCGCAAGCCGACACCGAGCTGCGTGGTCGAAAGATCGCCAAAGGCGAGACACTCTGTCTCTTCTATGCTTCCGCCAACTTCGATGAAGAGATTTTCGACGATCCGTTTGCGTTCAATGTTGCTCGAAGGCCGAATCGCCATCTGGCGTTTGGTACGGGACCACACCAGTGCCTGGGCATCATTCTCGCGCGCATGGAAATGCGGATCTTCTTCCAGCAGTTGATTCCGCGCATCGTGTCCATGGAAATGGTTGAAGAGCCATCACGGCTGCGAGCGAGTTTTGTGCATGGCCTCAAACATCTGAAGATTCGTTATCGCCTGCGTCCGGCAGCCTGACGGCTACTTCGCCCACCGATGAGCGCCTCGGCCACTGGAATGTCGGCCGGGGCTAACTGGAGATCGAGAAGCTGGTGTCGTGGACACCAATGCAGCGCATCATGCGCCAGCAGTTTGAACCGCCCGCGCACATGACGTAGGTGGTAAACAAGCAGCTCCACGGTCTGCCGGGGCTCAGCGTGCAGCGATCTCATGAAGAACGCACCGGCTTTCACCTGGACGCCAAATTCTTCGATGAATTCGCGTTCCAGACTTGCTTGCGGTGACTCGCCGGGTTCCAGTTTACCACCAGGAAATTCCCAGAATCCTGCCAGATGTCGGCCGGTGGCACGACGCGCGACCAGAACTCGGCCGCGACGCTTCAGCACGCCGGCAGTCACGAGCAGGGTTCGACCCTCGGAAGAATTGCCAATGTCGGTCAACGCGAATCTGCCTCTTTCGCATGTCATGCGAGCATCGCATTATGACGAACCGGAACCCGCAGCTGCGGAGAAATCGTCTTGATTCTGACTGAGTGGCTCGAACTTGCCAGTTATGCCGTCACCGTGATCGGTTTGCCGTTTGCTGTCTGGGTGTTTTACCTGCAGCAACGCAAGGAACGTGAAAACGAAGAGGAAGAGGCCTACCAGTTACTGGCCGATGCCTACACCGAATTTCTCAAGGTGGTGCTGAACAACAGCGATCTGCACCTGCGCACCTCATCAGCATTGCCAAACCCGACCCCTGAGCAGGAAGAACGCATGCTGGTGATCTTCGACATGCTCATGTCGTTGTTCGAGCGCGCCTTTCTGGTGGCATACGAAGACGATATGTCTCCCGCCGATCAACGTCGCTGGAATTCGTGGGACGACTACATGCGTGAGTGGTGCCGTCGTGAGGACTTCGCCAATGCATTACCTGCACTGTTAAGCGGGGAAGACCCGGAGTTCCAGGCCTATCTGGAAAAGGTAGCCGCGTCGGAGAGCGCAAAAGGCAGGCGCGAGACTTGATACTCGCGCTCCGCCATTTTCGCTCAGAAGCTCAGTGCTTCAAGCTGGGCCGATGATGCGCTGATTGATCAGATCTAGAACCCGGAGAGCCTGGCAAAACGGTCGCGATGCCAGGCCTGGTTGCCAAACATCGTTTCCAGCGCTCGAGCCCGCTTCAGATAGAAGCCCGCATCAAATTCGTCGGTCATGCCGATGCCACCGTGGATCTGGATCAGCTGGTTCGACATCCTGAACAGAAACGCGCCTGCCTTGCATTTGGCGAGCGAACACATCTGAGGAATGTCCTTCGCACCTGCGTCGATGGCCTGCAGCGCAGCTTCGACACCTGACCGGGTCAGTTCCATTTCCGAGTACAGTTCCGCAGCGCGATGTCCAAGTGCCTGAAATGAACCGATGACCTGGCCGAACTGCTTGCGCGTTTTCAGGTATTCAAGGGTCATGTCAAACGATTGGGCAGCGGTGCCGAGCATTTCTGCACTGATGCCGGCGCTGGCGCGATCAAGGATCGAGTCCAGCAGGGCACGACCGCCAGCCGCATCACCCAGGACGTTGGCGCTGGACAGTTCGACGTTGGTAAACGTCACGTTGGCGTAACCGCGACTGTCGGTGGTCCGGAGCACGGTGCGGTCAACACCGCTGCTCCGCGCGCTGACCAGACCAAGTACCAGTCCGTCGTTTGCCTTCGCCACCACGATAAAATCGGTGGCGGCGCCACCTTCCATCACAAACCGCTTGGTGCCGTTCAGGACATAGCCGTTGGAAGACTTGTCAGCGCGCAAGGCGATCTGGCCAGGCGTGTGTCGTGATGATTCATCGATCGCAAGCGTCAGCACTTTGGTGCCATCAGCAATGCCAGGCAGCAATGCTTTCTGCTGTGTATCCGTCCCGCCAAATCGTAGGGCGCTGGCGCCGACCAGTGCCGAAGCCAGCAACGGGGAAGCGGTGAGGTGTTTGCCCAGTTCTTCAAGAATCAACCCGAAGGTGAGGTAACCCAGATCCGAACCACCATGCGCTTCCGGAACGAGAATGCCGGGCCAACCCATCTCGGACATGGCAGCCCAAGTGGCGGGTTCGTAACCCAGCGAACTGCCACTGTCGCGAAGTGCCCGGAATTTGCTGACGGGCGCGTTGGTGGTGATCCAGGATGTTGCCTGGTCCTTGAGAATCGACTGTTCTTCTGAGAGTACGGCCATGTTGTCGATCAACCTTTTTGCGTGGTCTCGGGCAGCCCGAGAATGTTCTTGGAAATGATGTTGTTCTGTACTTCGAAGGAACCACCGTAGATCGACATTGCCTTGCCAAAGAGCCAGGTTTGCACGGCGCCGAGTTCGTCTGCGCTGAAGTCCTTGCCCTCCCAGGCGAGACCTCCACCACCCATGATTTCAAGCGTCAGTTCCGATCGCACCTGGGCCACGTTGGTGGCGGAGTTCTTGAGTATCGACGCTGCCGCGGTGACTTTGGGATTGCCCCTTGCCTCAGCGGTGATTCGAGCCAGCGTGAGTTGATGCACCTTTGCGTCCATCAGGTGCTGGGCCAGTCGAAGCCGCAGATCCGGATCGTTCAGCTCACCCCGATCGTTCACGCCGACGTACTGCTTCGCCATTTCGGCCAGGGAACTTCCGCCTGAACCCGATGGCATGGGTGATGCGCCGGTCTGACTGGCGCGTTCATGCTGTAACAGTCGTTTGCCAACACTCCAGCCGTCGTTGAGTTTGCCCAGCAGATCCCGCTTGTCAGCGTGTGCATTGTCGAAAAAAGTCTCACAGAATGGGGAGGAACCGGAGATCAGCTTGATTGGGCGGGTGCGAACCCCGGGTTGATCCATGGACAACAGCAGGAGGCTGATGCCATCGCGCTTGGCAACGTTCGAATCGGTGCGTACCAGTGCGCCGCACCATTGGGAGATATCTGCGCCTGAGGTCCAGACCTTTTGCCCATTGATCTCCCAGTAGTCACCCTTGTCCACAGCCTTGGTCTGCAGCGCTGCGAGGTCCGATCCCGCGCCGGGCTCGGAGTAACCCAGGCACCAGCGAATTTCGCCACGCGCAGTGGCGGGCAGGTGTCGCTGCTTCTGATCCTCGGTGCCGTATTCAAGAATGGTTGGACCTACCATGGTGACACCCATGCCAGCCAGCATCGGGATCGGGTTGAAGGCACCAACCGCGCTCATCTCTTCCTGCAGAACCCGGGCTTGCGAGGCAGTCAGTCCACCGCCGCCATACTCCCTTGGCCAGGTGGGTGTACCCCAACCTTTTTCGCCCAGTGCCTGACGCCACGCGAGTGCGTCACCGGCCATGGCCACTTCACCTTCGAAACTCATGTACACCGATGCCTTGCCGACCAGGCTCTTCGGAAAATTGTCGGCGAGCCAGGCTTTGGCCTCGGCCCGAAAGTCTGAGGATTCCGCGTGATTCGTACTCATGGATAGGAGGTTCCTGTCTGGAGATGCAATTCAGGGTGCGCATCGTACATGGCAAGGCTGCGCCAGAGAATCCGTGCTTTCGCTGCGGTTCGTGAACGGGCACATTACGAGCTGGTCTCTAGTTGAAGAAATATCTGGGGGTGACGGTGGGTGTGCACCCGAACACGGGCGAAGCTGGTGAGCGTAGACGTCAGGGACGTCAGGGACACACCTTGATCCTTCGACGTGATCCATCTTGTCTGGAGAATCAGTCCTGAACCTGCTCAGCACGGCTGAACTCGTCGAGCTGAGTCTCGAACCCAATGCCGCCGACACCACCGATAACAGGGTAGCGGTGGCCGTGGATCTGGACTCCGATCGAACCACCCTCGAGCAGCTCCGCAGGCTCAAGCTCTGGCTTGTTCGTCAACCACTGCCGGTTATCGCGCTGAGCAGCGTGTCCGGGACCTCGCCGTTGGCGGAATGTGTCGACGTGCTTGTGAACGATCCAGCGACGTTGCAGCGTGTGCAGGAAAAAATATCTGCCAATCCAGCGGCTAGCGCGGTGCTCTGCCAGGTCCTGCGTGCCCAGGCGACTGCGGATGTGCCGAGCGCACTGGTGGTCGAGAGTCTGGGTTACGCGACACTGCAGGCGGGCCAGGAATTCAGCGCCTGGCTTGCATCCGTGCAAGGCCGATACCCACCCAGGGTTGACAGCGATGAGTCGCCGCTAAAGATCAAGCGCTCAGATTCGGCGTTGTGCATAACACTCGCAAGTCGACGTAATCGCAACGCACTGTCGCGTGCCATGCGGGATGCACTGTCGTCAGTCTTCAAGCTGGTGCTCATGGATACGGCAATACAGTCGGTGATCGTTGACGCCGAAGGGCCCTGTTTCAGTGCCGGTGGAGATCTGTCTGAATTTGGCTCGATGCGCGATCAGGCGATGGCTCACGCCATTCGCATGCAGCGCATGCCGGCACAATATCTTGCGGCGTGCGCCGATCGTTGTGAATTCAGGGTGCACGGTGCAGCCATTGGAGCGGGTATTGAACTGTCTGCTTTTGCGCGGCGTCTGGTTGCAACGTCCGACACCTTGTTTCGGCTACCGGAAGTTGCGATGGGCCTGATCCCCGGTGCCGGAGGCTGTGTCAGCATTCCAAAACGGATTGGTCGCCAGAAGACGGCGTTGATGGCCATTCTTGGTGAGGATGTGGATGCACAAACGGCGCTAGCGTGGGGGCTCATCGACGCGATCGTAGACTAATCGACCGTGACAGATCGTTGCCCGAACTCTGGAAACAACGGCGTTGTCGCACAGCAGGTCCTGTCTTAGCTTCTCCCACGGACGGTCAAGCAGGCACAGATCGGCGGTGGCGCCGATGGACAGTGTTCGGGGGATCGCAGGCTTATCCAGCGCTCCAAGAAACAGATCGAGCGCAGCTTCAGGCGTCAGCGATTCGTGCGTACCGAGCACTTCTCCGGAAGCGGTTCGGCGAGATATTGCAGCCTGCATGGCGAACCATGGATCAACGCGGCCAAACGGCGCATCCGAACCTGCTGCCAGATCGATCGAGTGCTCGGTGAAAGATGCGCATCGATACAGCCACTCGTGTTCGTCGGCCTGAATATCGTGCCGGTATTGGTCACCGCGTTCGGCAATGAAATTGGGCTGTGTAACGACCAGCAAGCCGAGATCCCGCAGTTCAGGCAAAGCCGTGGGAGGTGTCACCGATGCGTGTTCGATACGATCCCCTGGCAGCACGCCGGCTTCACGCAGTGCAGCGAGGGAAAAAACCAGCGCCAGCTCCGTTACGCAGTGTACGGCGATGACACGGCCATGCTGGTGACTGCGGCGAATCTGCAGCACGAAATCATCGAGCGGTGGCAACGTGTGATCGTGCAGGTGGAACTTGGTGGGACCGATGCGCGCCCGATTTGAAGTGGTTGCGGAAGACAGCGAGGCCTGTCCGGCCAAAAGTACTTGCTGTAACAGGTTTCCCGACGTTTGCCAGGCAACGAAGCCTGCCATCGAACCCGGGTCGTTGGCCGGGGTCATGTCGGTAAAGCCGGTAATGCCCATTGCAGCCATAAACCGGCTGGCATCCTGCAGGTTCCCTTCGTGATGGCCGATCAGTTGCCCGATGAGCACGTCCTGGTCAAAAAACCGGCCAACTTCCGATCCTTCCAGGGTCTTGCCCAGTGCAGCTGCGCGACTGACGAGCAGTTCAACAGCGCACGAATTCATGATCCACAGTCGACCTGAACGATGTTGTATGCGGATCGGCCGCCGCGTCACCACACGGTCCAGCCACGCGCGGTTGATCTCACCGGCAACACTCTCGTGATAACCCACACCACGGATCCACGAGTGTTCTGCGCTTGAGTCCTGTTCGCGAAGCAGTGCCGCAAGCTCTTCGGCGGTGCCTACTCCAGGTGGCCCACAGTTGATGGAGTCCAGCGACCGCGCGAAGGCGCGAAAGTGAATGTGATGATCGTTGAGCCCGGGTAGCAGTAGTCCGCCACCCGCCGACAGCACCGGTTCATCCGGCGCTGGCTGGAGTGAACCGATGGCGGTGATCAGCCCATCAGTCAGCCGTACATCGAACGTGTGTCCAGTGCGCCCCGATGCCCGCTGAATGAGCATCGAACGAGGGGACGGATCAGACGAAATACTGCCTCACCACGCGTCGCAGCAACTTGCCGGTTTCGTTGTACGGCAGTTCACGCACGAACTGGATTGCTTCCGGCACCCGTGATGAACGCAGCTCGGTTCGCACCATGGCTTGCAGATCGGTTGCCGGAACGACGTAGCCATCGCGCAGGACGACGGCCGCAGCCACCGCCTCACCCCATTCTTCCGACGGCTTGCCGACCACAGCAACATCAAGGACTGCCGGATGTCGCATGAGCACGTCTTCAATTTCCGACGGCGAGATGTTCTCGCCACCGCGAACGATGATGTCATCAGCGCGACCGGACAGGTACAGATAACCGTGTTCATCGATGTAGCCGGAATCCCGGGTGGGGAACCAGCCATCATCGAGAATCGCCTTGCGCTCCAGATACTCGCCCGATACCTGTGGACCACGAACAAAAATCTCGCCCGGTTCGTTTGCGCCCAACACGTTGCCCTCATCATCGCGAACTTCGATTTCAAGCGCAGGCAACGGGCGGCCCACTGATCCCAGTCGTCTGCGAATCACCATATCGTCACTGGCAATTGCAGTGCGATGATCATCAGGATCGAGGAGGGCGATGGTAGAACTGGTTTCGGTCAGGCCGTACGCATTCGTGAAGGATACGTGCGGAAACTTGTCGAGCGCCTTTTCGATCACCTGGATGGGCATCTTGCCGCCACCGTAGGCAATTGCGCGCAGGGAAGCAGGCGCAGGGTTCGCCGGATGGCTTTCCACGTGCTCCATGATGCGGCTCAGCATGGTCGGCACCACAAAGGCGTTGGTGACCTGTTCGCGATGACACGCTGCCAGCCAGTCGCCGGCGTTGAAATCGGGTAGCTGCACGATCTTTCGGCAGGCGTAAATCGAACTCATCAGCGCCGAGATACCGGCAATGTGGTAGGGCGGTACCGAGACGAGTGTGCCTTCTTCTTCCTCGGCCGACATGAATTCCACAGAGCCAAGAATGTATGACACCAGATGTTCGTGGCGCAGGATTGCGGCCTTCGGTTTGCCGGTTGTACCACTGGTGAATAGTTGTACCGCAACTGCCGACGGGTCTTCAGCGATTTCATCCAGCAGGGTGTCGGTGGACAGCGCATGATCGAGGAATTGCGAGCGAGTGAAGATGCTGGCGTCTGGTCGTGCGCCGATTCGCTGCAGTTGCGCAGGGCTTGCGATCAGCAGGGCCGGCATGACGCGATCCAGCAATTCCTTGAGTTCGCTGTCGGTCAGGCGGTAGTTGAGCGGCACGTACGGCACACCGGCCAGCGCAGCACCCATAAGGCCGATGGCGACCGCGGCGCTGGAGGTATCGAGCACCACCAGGTATTCACGACCACTTGCCTTGATCAATGCCGCAGCGGCGTGGCTCGCGCGGTGCAGTTCATCGTAGGTGTAGCGGCCATCCGGGTTGCACAGAGCGATACGATCCGGGCAGGTCTCGGCCGCCATCTGCAGGAACATCGAGATATTCATGGGTTCAGTCCGACGAAGGCAACTTCTTGGATTCTTTGGTGACCAGCGCCACGCCATTGCAGGCGAGAGACCCTGCACCGGCTTTTACACAGAGCACCTCGAGGCTTTGATCATCATTCACATAGCGCTTGCCAACCTGGCAGCCGGCTTGCTGGCTTTCGTCGATGACAACACCAGCCGGCGCGGCATCCTTCTGGCCGAGCATACCCGCGCCACCGCAGGTCAGTGTGGTGTCAGCCGGTGCCTTGATGACCATGACTTCAGCGGCACAGACCGCGCTCTTGAGTTTCAGGCCTGGTTTGATTGGTGTCACGTCGATGCTCCCCTGTAACTTCGTTGAATCAGCTTCCGCGCACCCTGCGGCGGATTGCCGAAGTGGAGTGTAATCGTAACTTCCCATACCTCGCCACGCAGAGCCTTCAGATCGCGTTGTTCCTAGGAGCCTTCTGCCGCGCAGACTCCTCGTGGGATACTCCCAAAGTCCTTGAGGAGGGGAAGTGTGTGCGCAGATTGATGTGTTGTGGGTTGCTGTTCGGATTGATGGTTGCGGTTCTGGGCGGCGCAGCTCAGGCGGTTGAGGCGGTCCCGGAAGGTGGCGCCAAGATGGCAAGGCTTGGCCTGCGTGGTTTTGATCCGAATGCACCGGGCCACGCGATCTATCAGCAGACGTGCGCCACATGTCACGACCAAGGCGTGGCTCGTGCTCCAAACCCACGCATGCTGCGGTTCATGACCACGGGTTCCATCTATCGCGCGCTTACCCGTGGTGTCATGCAAACCCAGGCAGCTGCACTCTCGGACCTGCAGAAACAGCAGGTGGCCGAGTACCTTACCAACCAGAAATTTGTCGCCGCCGAGATTGAACCGAAGCTGCCGTGGTGTGCTGTCGATCGCCTGGGCTTCGATCGCGGGGCGCCACCTGAAGTGCCGAGTTGGGGCCTTGGTTATGGCAACCAGCGTGAGGTCAGCCACGAGCGCGCAGGCTTCGGCGCGGCGGAGCTTTCGAGGCTTGAACTCAAGTGGGCGTTTGCGTTCCCGAATGCACGACGCGCGCGCTCGCATCCACTCCTTGCATCTGGCGCGGTGTTCACGGGCAGTGCGGATGGCACGGTCTACGCGCTGGATCGGGAAACCGGATGTGTGCGGTGGACCTTCCACGCCAGTGCCGACGTGCGTACCGGTATCGTGATGACAGCAGCGCCGACCAAAGAAGCCGCTGGAGATTCGACCAGATCTCCGCTGCTTTACTTCGGTGATCTGCTCGGCAATGTCTACGCGATTGAAGCTTTCACCGGCAAACTGGTATGGCGGGCACACCCGGACGAACACCCCGGTGCCACCATAACAGGGTCGCCAACGCTGTATCAGAATCGCCTCTATGTACCGGTATCGTCACTGGAAGTGGTGTCGGCGCTGCAGGACACCTATGCATGCTGTACGTTTCGCGGTTCGGTGATAACGCTCGATGCGGGTTCTGGTGAAAAGATCTGGCAGACCTACACGGTTGCCGAGGCTGCGCGTGAGCAAGGTGTGAATGATGCGGGTGCGAAGCGCATGGGACCATCAGGCGCGCCGATCTGGAACAGCCCGGCAATCGATGTCGAACGAGGGCTGCTGTTTGTTGGCACGGGTGAGAACTACTCGTCGCCGGCAACCGATACCAGTGATGCCATCATTGCCATGGAAATGGGCACGGGAAACATTCGCTGGGTTTATCAGGCAACGTCAGATGACGCCTGGAATTCCGCGTGTGCGCCTGCGAACAGAACCAACTGTCCGAAAGAAAATGGTCCGGACTTCGATTTTGGTGCAGCCATGGTGCTGGCCCGCTCAAGCAGCGGCAAAGACTACGTTCTTGGTCCGCAGAAGAGTGGCATCGTGCATGCCGTTGATCGCGATACCGGCAAGCTGGTGTGGAAGACCAGGCTTGGGCGCGGTGGGCTGCATGGCGGTGTGCACTTCGGTATCGCCGTCAGCGGAGATCGCGTCTTTGTGCCGATTTCCGATGCGGACGATTCGCGTGAACATAGGCGGGCTGCCAAACCTGGTCTGAACGCGCTGGACCTGGCAACTGGCAAAATACTGTGGCGCACGCCAATGCGGAATGAGTGTCGGGGCCGCGAGTTCTGTGCACCAGGTATCGGTGCTGCCATTACGGCGACTCCGGAGCTCGTATTTGCCGGTGCGCTGGATGGTTACCTGCGCATACACGATGCGAAGACCGGCAAGGTGCTGAAGACGATCGATACCACCACCAGTGTGAGTTCCGTGGACGGCTCGTCAGCGCATGGTGGTTCGATGGATGGTGGCACTGCACCCTTGCCAAGCCGTGGTGAATTGTTCGTGAATTCGGGCTACGACTTCGCGGGCCATATGCCAGGCAATGTGTTGCTGGTCTTCACAACCAGGTAGTCCATGAAAAATTTCGGTTCATGCAGTTCAGTACAGCCTGTTCAATCACCTTTTCAATCACTTTTTCAATCACCTTTTCAGTCAACACAGGGAAGCGATCAATCATGACGACTTATATCCAGGATCTGGCGGATGTACGAGCCCTCATCCAGCTTTATATCGACGGCTCAAACGGCGATGTCGGGAAGTTACGCCGGGCGTTTCATAACGACGCCCACATGATGGGCCACATTGGCACCATGGATACCTATGTCCCCATTGCGGCGTTTTTCGACATGGTGGCGAAACAGCCCGGTATGGCCGGCCCAAAGTACCAGGCGATCGTGCGCTCGATCGACATCACCGGGGATGCAGGGGTGGCCGTGCTGGCAGAGACCGACTACATGGGCTGTGACTTTGTCGATTACTTCTCGGTGGCGCGAATCGACGGGCGTTGGCAGATCACGAACAAGACTTATGCTCACACCGGCGGCCTACCGCCACAGAGCTGAAACTGGCAGCGGGGCGTGGGACCTGACGGCCGATGCGCAAGCCTGAGACGCCCGATCGTTCGGATTGATTGACAGTCCGCAATTCCTGGGCGTACGCTCGAACCATTCATCTACTAACCGGGAGAGAAGTAGGTGTACCCGCTTGTTATCGCACTGCTGTCACTATTTTTCGCTGGCCAGGCCATCGGCGATGACTCGTGCGCGTCCATCGACGATCGGGCCAAAAGGCTTGAGTGTTACGATCAGATGTTCCCACCGGAAGCGGTGTCAAAGTCTGCGCCGGCTCTGGATGAAGAAGAGGTTTCAGCCACCAACACGACGTCGACAGATCCCGCGCCCGTGCAGGAACCTGTTGGGCAGCCCCGATCTCCGGCAGCGTCACCCGAAGTAACAACCGCAACCCCGGCCGCAAAGTCGGCTGAGCCCGAAGCTGATAAAGGCTGGGGCGTGGACAGTTTTTTCAATCGGCGTGATGCCGAAGTCATCGAATCATCCATCGCCGCGTTACGTCGGCGTGAAACCCAGAACATGATTTTCCTGCTGGCCAACGACCAGGTCTGGCTGCAGGACGTGCCGAGATCGATCGATACGTTCCACACCGGCGACAAGGTCACCATCAAGTCGGGCACCCTCGGTGGCTATTTCATGACTTCGGCAGACGGTACGATCACCAGAGTGCGTCGAATCAAATAGTTTCTATTGGCCTTTGGGAGTCGCGGAAACGCGACGTCGAAAGAGAGCACCGGACATGTCGTCCGGCTGGAGGAGAACCTAGAGGAGAGAGAGCTTTGAAAACTATTCGCTACGCATTTGTCGGTGCGTGCATGGCCATGTCCTGGCCTGCAGTGTACGCGGCAGAAGAAGCCGATAAGACCATCGAAGAAGTGGTCGTGACCGGGTCGTTTCTTAAACGTTCCGCTGCGGATTCACCATCACCTTTGTCGGTGGTGACCTCGGCTGATATTGAAGACCTTGGCGCACCGGATGTCGCCGAGATTGTTGCCACTCTGCCCTGGCAATCGGGCAGTCAGACGCGCGCAGCTACGTTCCAGGGCGAAGGCGCGGATGGACGTACTTCGATCAATCTACGCAATCTTGGCCAGGGAGCGACCTTGCCCCTGGTCAATGGCAAACGTCAGGCTCCATCGTTTTATGGGCCTTCCGGCGATGCCTCGGTCAATATCAATGGCCTGCTTCCCAATATCGCGATCGACCGCATCGAAATCGTCAAGGACGGTTCGTCAGCGCTGTATGGCTCAGACGCGATCGCAGGTGTCGTGAACTTCCTGACGAAAAAAGACTTCGAAGGGATGGACATGAACTATGAGTTCACCACGGACGAAGCGACCGGCGAAGGCACGGTACATCAGGTCGAGGCGATGCTCGGCATCCAGGGAGACCGAGGCGGTCTCGTTGCTTCGGCGTCTTTCATGGATCGCGGCGAAATCAACATCGCTGACCGTTATGACCGCTTTGGTGGTTCGAGTGCGTCATCGACCGGCCAGCCTGGCCGTTTGGTGCCTCGTGGTGGCCAGACGATTCGATGGGCGGCTCATGGACTCAATCCGGGTCAGCCAGTCGCCGGCAACCGCTATCCGCGAAATCCCCGAGGGACGGATTTCGGACAAGCCGATGTAGATTGCGAAAGGGCAGCGGCGCTCGAAGTGGGCGGCCCGATTGGCCCGGTGCTGGGTAACAACGTGTGTGCTTATGATTTTGGTTCGTTTTTTGCTCTGCAGGCTTCCGAGCAGTTGACCAAGTTTCACGTCACTGGCCATTACGATGTGACCGACAGCTTCGAAGCCTACTTCGAGTTCGCGGCCAACGACTCAGAATTTGATCGGTTGAATTCGCTGAATCCGAATGCGCCGTCGCTGCCGATTGCGGCCACGCACTTCGGCGCCATCGAGGATGCTTTCCGTCGTGGCATCGAACCGATTTCAGTGAATAACCTGACTCGACTGCTCGGTGGTACGCGCAATACACCAAAAGCGGATCGCCCACTCGACACGTTTACCAAGAGCAACTACTCGGACCAGCGTCTGAATGTTGGCGCGGTATGGGATCTCGAACTCGGCAGTCGTGAATGGACGTTGGACATGTCACTGACGAAGTCGGAGAACGACTCGGCGATCACGCAGGTACAGGACACGCAGTCAGCGCAGATGCAGTTGGCCATCAATGGCCTGGGCGGACCGAGCTGCAATCCCATTACCGGAACGAAGGGTGAGGGCAATCTTGCGTACGCCGCATCCGGCGGGAATTTCGGTGCCGGCAAGTGTTACTACTTCAATCCATTCGGCAACAGCTTCTTCAATCGTGCAGGCGGTCGGCAGGACAATCTGGCGCTGGTGAATCCGGCCGAGTTGTACCAGTGGCTCGCTGGTCGAGCGAGCAGTGACGGCAGTTATTCACAGACCGTTATTGATGTTGTTGCCAGTGGCGAACTGTTCGAGTTGAACGGCCGTACCGTCGGGCTGGCAGTGGGTTACCAGCGTCGTGCTGACAAGGGCGCGCTGGTGGTTGATACGTCACTGAAATCCAACAACCTGGACTTTGCATTCGGAGCAAATGACTGGGAGGGCAAGCTGACGACCAACGCACTCTTCGCAGAAATTGGCGTGCCGGTGCTGGAAAATCTTGAGGTCAACTTCGCGCTGCGTTACGAAGACTTTGATGAACTGGGAACCGATACGGTCGATCCCAAACTCACGATCCTGTGGCAACCGCTCGACTCCTTGTCGGTTCGCGCCTCGGCGGGAACTTCCTTCCGTGTCGCATCGATGCAGCAGCTCTTTGGCTCACTGACTACAGTTGCCAACCAGACGGACGTGCTGGGCGATTCCGCGTTTCGTGCATCGATCACGAACGGCAACAGTGATCTGAAGCCCGAGTCGGTTGATACCTACAACGTCGGCTTCTCCTGGGCACCATCCGATGGCTTCCTCGAAGGCTTCTCGGTGGATGTCGACTACTACCGCTATGACTATACGGACATCATCTCGCGTCAGGCATCCGCAGGGATTCTGCTGGGCGACAACCTGGCCCTGCGAGCCGCGATCGCTGGAGGGCAGACACTGGTACAGGCAGTGAATGCAGGGGTTGGTAACCGGCGGCAGGTCATTCGTAACGCCGATGGTCTGCTGCTTCGCATCCTGCCGGACTTCGAGAACGCAGAAAGCGCCAAGATTGACGGGATCGACATTACGACTTCCTACCGCTTTGATACCAACTACGGCATGTTCCGGGTTGGTGTGCAGGCGGCATGGGCAAAAACGTATGACGTCAAATCCGGTGGCGTGACTTTCGATGCAGTCGGTCAGTACAACGAATTTGCGCCAGTTGCGCGACCGCTGCCTGAGTGGAAGGTCAACGGGACTCTGAGCTGGAGCATGGAAAACCATCGGGCGTTCATGCTGGTGCAGTACGTCGACTCCCTCGACTACGGCGTCGATCTGCTGACCGATCCGCGGGCAGGAGCGGCTCGTTTCTGGCGTGAAACGGTGCGTCTGGTGCATGGTCAGAAGACGAGTGATGACTTCTTCACCCGCGACATCAAGAGCATGACGACCGTGGATCTGCAGTACTCCTACAGCTTTGGGGAGCAGTCATTTCTCTCGAGCAGCGAAGTGTCCATCGGCGTGAAAAACGTGTTTGACGAAGAGCCGCCATGGATTCCTGTCAACACCGCATATGACGGCACCTTGCACGATATGCGTGGTCGTGTGTGGTTTCTGCGCGTGAGTGCAGGCATGTAGGTCTCGCTCAGTGTGACTGCGCTCATCGGTATGAACCGGTGGGCGCAGTGTTCGCAATATCCTGAAATCGACGAACCGGCAACACATCGTTTGCAGATGTGTTGCTGCGTTTCAAGCTCCTGAGCAAAGCCTGCGTCGACGCGAAGCCAATTCAATTGCTGGAAGGTTGCGCGCCCAGGTGTTCTTGAAGAAAGGCCTCCAGTTCCTGAAGAACCCTGATCCGGTTTTTCGGCTCCTCAAGAGAGTGGTCCTCACCACGCAAGACCGTGAGTTGCACGCGCTTGCCTGCCCGTTTCAGTGCCGCCGCCATCGATTCTGACTGGGCTACAGGTGAAATAGTGTCACCTTCATCGTGGATCAAAAGCACAGCTGCCTGCATGGTGTCAGCCATGTCGATTGGTGACACAGCTTTCATGGCCTTGTTGCCGGTGGCGTCGGGTCCCAGCAGTTTTGTGTACCATCGCCTGAAAGTGGAGTAGGTCCAGGTTCTGAGCGTTACGTAATCGATGTGTCTTGCCATGTCGGCGATACCATTCACACTGACGGCGCATCGATAAAGACCTGGTGAAGTTGCTGCGGCGAGCAATGCAGAGTAACCGCCATCGCCGATGCCGACGATGCACACCCTTTCAGCGTCGATCAGTCCCGCCTTGGCGAGCGCAGTTGCGGCGTCCTGGACATCATCGTTCATCTGATGCGCCCACTGATCATCACCGTCAGTTTCCCAGGCATGCCCGTAGCCAAAAGAGCCTCGTTCATTCGGTTCAACCACAGCGTATCCCTGTGCAGCAAGGAAACTGGCGAGCCATGAATACTCAAGATGAGCACGAGTACGAGCATCACCGTGTGATAGAACCATGAGGGGGAGGTGTCCCGAGGCTTGTTGGCGGGTAGCGTCAACACGGCCGGCACCCGTGTGCCATCGCGAGCTGGGTAGGTGATGGCCTGACGATCGCCAAGTGCAGTGGAGCCTTTGAACTCCGGATGCAACATGCCGATCAAGGCGAGTTGTGACTTGGCAACGTCGAACAGGTAATAACCACCGGCGTCCTTCGCTGTTTCGATGTAGACAACGATGCGTGAGCGGTCAGCGGTCCCGAAGGGGCGCGCCAAGCCTGGCTTGCCTTAAAGACCAAAATAGATTATTTCTTAATCAAGATAGTGAAGGAGGTCGATATGGTCACCGAGACGAAAGTTCTAACCGCGCATGTGCCACTCAGCCTTGTCGAGAAAGTGGAAGCTATGGCTGCCCGCCTTGAGCGCTCGCGCGGCTGGGTGATGAAGCAGGCGCTCGCTGCCTGGGTCGATCAGGAAGAGGAGCGTCACCGCATGACGCTTCAAGGCTTGGACGACGTGGATGCAGGCCGCGTGATCGACCATCAAACGATCCAGGCATGGGCCGACAGCCTCGCAACCGATAAGCCGTTGCCGCCGCCGACGGCGTGAGGATCAAGTGGACCAGCAAGGCGTTGTCTGATTTGGTGCGGCTGCATGAGCATCTGCGGCCGGTCGCGCCCGATGCGGCGGCGCGCGTCGTTGCGCAGCTCGCCCGCGCGCCGGATCGACTGCTCGACTACCCGCGGATCGGCGAGAAGCTTCAAGCCTACGAGCCGCGCGAGGTCCGGCGGATCATCGTCGGCAGTTACGAGCTGCGCTACGAGATCGCGGACGCAACGATCTTCATCTTGCGTCTCTGGCATTCTCGCGAGAACCGCAGCTTCGAGCCGGAGGAGTAAGCGGATGAAGACGCGGAACCGTATCGCCGACGGCTCCAGCGTCGCCCGCGTACGGCAGGATGAGGCGCCTGTCGTACTGGATTGTCCATGACTTCTCATCCTGATTGTCGCGCTACAGGCTGTTCTACGAGAGGATCGAGAATGGCGTGATCAACGTTCGGGTGTTCACCACTGCGGCGCGAACGAAGCTCCCTAACAGTGCCTTTGAATCAAAATGGCGCGCCCGGCGCGATTCGAACGCGCGACCCTTGGCTTCGGAGGCCAATACTCTATCCATCTGAGCTACGGGCGCGGGGGTGACGGAGTCTACGTACGACGCGGCCTCTGGACTAGTCCTGCTTCAAAAATCGATGGCCTTCCCATCGTCTGAGTACATTTCGAGTACACAGAATTCCGCCCGATATATCCATCGTGTTTCAATTTGCTAGCTGGCGCTATTTTGCGCTATAGACCGATAAAACCGTTACTAATCAATAGGTTACGTTGACTCTCTGTGCATATTGAAGCATCGTGTGCTCCGGTTCGAAAAACATGTATGGAGAACAGTCATGGATATCCAAGTAATTATTAACGGCATTCATATCGAGTGGATTGAAAAAGCAGTGAGGAACTATGCGCTGGCGATGATCCGCCGTTTCGCCTTCAAAGGACGGGGCACCAAAGACCGACGAGATCCAAGTCTTGAGCCACCGAAGTTGCCCAAACCAGGCGACTCCGATGAAACGCGTTTCTAACCGGGAGATGTAGAAATCGCAACGGTCTACAAACAGAAGGGGCGTGAGAGGTGGCGTGCGCTGATTCGTCGACACGGCACCTCTCGTTCCGCCAACTTTGCAAATCGGCAAGAGGCCGAGAAGTGGGCGCGACAAATGGAGCGTCAACTTGATGCCGACAAAGTGGTTGGCAAGTTGGACGCTTCTCATAAGGTCAAAAAGCTCACGCTGCACGAGGCGGTAGAACGGAGGATCGCCCGGAAGGGCCAGACCCAGGGCACTACTGCTCGCATGCGATGGTGGGTCGGCTTGTTAGGCGAGAACAAGCGATTGGTCGATGTCACCCGAGATGATATTGAGCGCGGGATTGTGCAATTGCAGAAGCAGGGGAGGCACGTTGGTATACGCGGCCAGTCACCGCGCATTGTGGATAAAGCAATTTCTGCGTCGACCCTGAATCGGTACATCACAGCGCTGAGTGGTGTTCTGCAGGAGCACGTGAACCCGATTGATGGCCTCCCTTATAACCCGGCGCGAGCCATCGACAAGCCGAGGGAACTGCAACGCGAGGCAGTTATCCTGACTCCGCCGCAACGTGAGAGAGTGCTGTCAGCGGCTCGAGCGGTTGAGTCAAAGCACTACGATCGTATGTATTTCCTTGTCATCAGTGCCATTGCGACTGGAGCAAGACGGGGAGAGTTGCTGTCACTGACGTGGAATCAAATTGATGCCGAAAAAGGCACGGCCTGGTTGCACGCCGAAAACACTAAGACGAAACGCTCGCGACTGCTGACGTGGACGGGCCCTGCATTGAAGGAACTCAATCGATGGGCAGTGCTCGACTCGGACAGGCCTAACGGTTGGCTGTTTCCGATGCCAACCGATCTGAACAGGCCCCTGAGAAATCCTCAGAGCGTCTGGGAGCGAGTCTGCAAGCTTGCGGATACTCCGGCCGGGTTTGTGTTCCATGATCTTCGACATCTCTGCGCTACGTACTTGGCGCGAAACGGTGCAAACGCATTTGCGATCATGGAAATCCTTGGGCATACCTCGACTTCAACCACGCAGATCTATGTGAACAGAGCTTCGGAGTCTCACCGAGAACTGCTGGAAGGAATCTGGTCAAACTAGCGGAAGGCGGTACTTGAAAGCCGGCAACCCTGACTAGGTGGGGCATATGACTTCAAAAGTTTAGAGATGTTAGTCAACTTTTTGCTTGATAGTGGGATGTACAGTGCAGAAATTCAGAGTTTCATTAGCCCAGTAAAGGAGGTGCGCAAATGAACACCACGTAATCTAACCTATCCCGTCGGGGCTCAGTACGAGCTGGCCGACAGAAGACTTAAGTGAGTCTTCACCTGCTGGAGCATGCAGACAACAAGTAACGTGGCATTGCCGCTGACAAAGGGCCTTGCTTCCGAAGACATTGTTTGCCTGACCACTGGGACTCACTTGCTGCTCGCATCCTAGTTGTTGAGGCAAACCCCGAATATGAGGTTGCCATGCAACATTTAGATCCAGATTTGATTCTTAACTCACTGAACGTCACTGAACTACTCGGTGTAA
>JANNBJ010000049.1:0-24818 GCA_031385325.1 Gammaproteobacteria bacterium
CAGAGGGACTACTCTTTCCCGCCGGCACTCCAGAGGACTATTCGGGTGGTCGCATTGAACGTGTCGATCTGCGCACTGGCGCAGTCACTACGCTGTATCGCGATTGTGACGGGTTCACGCTCAACGGTCCCAACGATATCGTCTTCGATCGGCAAGGCGGCTTCTGGTTTACCGATCTGGGCAAGACATACGACACGACCAAGGATCTTGGTGTCATCTATTACGCCAAAGCCGATGGCAGTCACATTTCACGACAGATTTTGCACCGTGATTCACCCAACGGAATCGGTCTGTCGCCGGATGAAAGGACAGTGTATTTCGCGGAAACGCTGACTGGCCGTGTGTGGGCTTGTGACCTTTCAGAACCGGGCCAGGTCGACGTAGCGTCGCTCCGTCTGGTGGTCGGCCTGCCAGGATTTCAACTGTTCGATTCCATGGCCATCGATGCCGAAGGCAACATCTGCGTCGCCACACTGATCAATGGTGGCATTAGCGTGATATCGCCGGATGGGTCGAAGGTCAGACACGTCCCGATGGATGATCGGTTCACGACCAACATCTGTTTTGGTGGCCACAACTTGCGAACCGCATTCATCACGCTGTCGAGTACCGGAAAACTGGTGTCAACCGCGTGGGATACTGCCGGTCTACCGCTCAACTTCCTCAATACCTAAGGGCTCTTACCATGTCCGATTTTATTCAGTACGCCGTTGCCGATGGTGTTGCCACGGTCACCATCAATCGGCCTGACAAGAAAAACGCCATGTCGTTTGCCATGCTTGGCCAGTTCATCGAAACCGTGAAAAAAGCCGGCGAAGATCCCGCAGCCCGAGTGGTCATCGTGACCGGCGTACCGGGCGCATTCTGCGCCGGAACCGATCTGTCGGATCTTGCCTCCATCCCGGGCGCTCAGCGTGGGCTGCGCGGAACCGCAGAAGATCGCGGACGCTGGTGGCCTATCGTTGAATGCCCCCTGCCGGTCATTGGCGCCATCGATGGTGCGGCAGTTGGCATGGGCGCCGAATTCGCGACCCAATGTGATATCCGTATCGCCACGCCTCGAGCCCGCTTTGCCTGGAACTTCGTGCATCGTGGGCTGGTACCCGATACCGGCGCGGGCAGCTGGCTGCTGCCCCGTTTGATTGGCAGCGGGCAGGCATTACGGCTGCTGTACACCGGTGACTTCCTGCCAGCACAAGAAGCGCTGGACCTGGGTTTTGTGCACCAGGTGGTTGAACCGGACGAACTTCTGAACACCGCGCGAACATTGGCTCTGGCCATCGCCAAAGGCTCGCCGTTTTCCCAGAAACGGATCAAGGCACTGGTATACGAAGGGCTCGCATCACCCGTCGATGAACACATGCAGCGCCACACCAAGGCACTCGCCGAGTGTTTCAAGAGCGACGATCATCGGGAGGGCGTTGCTTCTTTCCTGGAGCGCCGAGAGGCTCAATTTACCGGCAAGTAGATTAGACTCGACCACACGGATCACTTTAGATGACCAGAAATCACGCGGAGAAATTCATGAACCAGCCTACTTTCATGCCACTGCTCAACTCCATTGCCGTCAATGAAGCGAAGGGTTACCAACTGCTCAATACCTGGGCCAATTCGACCAAGGACGAACAACTCAAATCCGCACTGCAGTTTGTTGCCATTCGTGAAGGCGAGCACGCTGCAGCCTTTACCAAGCGTATGTGTGAGCTCGGTTGCGCCGTCGACGAAAAAAGTGCGTATCAGGTATTCAAGAACTTCGACGAGCAGCTCGCTTGTGCGAGTTCCAGTATTACCGATGCAGAGAAGGTTGCGTTTCTGACCGGCAGTGAAAAGCCCGAAGGTGAACGCAAGGATCCTTTTCGCAACTTCTTTCGCGACACCACAATCGATCCACAAACCGGCGAGCTGCTCGGGCGCTACATTGCCGAGGAGCGTGACAGCGGCCGGCGGCTCAGGGCGGAATACAATCGGGTGTGTGCAGCAGCCGATACCAGGAAGCCTGCCATGGATGACATCGCTTCACTCAAAGCGTGTGTCATGTCACTGGAGAACGAGTTGCAGCAGCTGCGCAAGATGATCGCTGCCGGGCGTTAAGTTCGACCGTCGTGCGGATCCTTGTCAGCGGTGGCAACCGCTACATCGGGCTCGAGTTGGTGAATGAGCTGGCACAGGCCGGCTACGACGTGACTGTCATCAATAGTCACGTCGTCCAGCTGCCGGCCGGAGTACGGCGTATTCATGCAGACCGACGCATCCCTGGCGAGTTTGCCAGGGCACTCGCCCCGCATCGAGACACCTTCGATGTGTTCTTCGACAATACCGCGTTCACACCGGACGACGTTTTACCCATGGTCGATCTGTTTCGTGGACGACTCCAGCACTACGTATTTACCAGTTCGCAAGCGGTATACCGCCGCAGTTATGTTCTGCCGATTCGTGAGGATTTTCGCCGACATGCGCCAGACGATGCAGACCATCGTAAAGCCTATGGAGTAGGCAAGGTTCAGTGTGAGGATCTGTTACAGCGAGAATTCGAAGCCAACGGCTTTCCTGCAACTTCGCTGCGTGTCGGTCACACCATGGGGCCACGCAGCCCGGCCGCCACCCGAGATCCGATTTTTTTCGCGCGACTTGAATCTGGGCGACCAGTGATGATCCCTGGCGACGGATTTGCTTGTACCCAACTCATCCATATCAACGATGTAGCCAAGGCCATGCTGTCCCTGCTTGGTATTGAAGCCGTCAAGGGTCAGGCATTCAATGTCACCGGCAGTGAAATCGCCAGCATTGTCGGTGTCGTCCAGCAGATCGGCCTGGCAATGGGAATCTCGCCGCGAATCATCAATGTCCCGACGGCTCGTGCCAGAGCGCAACGACCGGCGCTGTTGCACTGGGGTGAAGCGCTGGCAGGCTCGGCGATTCTCTCCATAGACAAACTCACGAACGCCACCGGCTGGCGACCGCGATTCGGAATCGAGGACGGTTATCGTGATTCGTGGACGTGGTATCAAGCCGAAGGACGCACGTTATACACCTTCGACTTTGCACCGGAAGATCAACTACTGGCAGAACTGGAGTAGATAATTGAGCCACGGTTCCACACGCTACATGGATCGAACCCGTGATTTCTATGCCGCCCAGGGTTTCAGCAAAGCCTACACCTGGGCGCATCATGACAGCGCGCCATTTCAAAAATTGCGCAAACCACTCGCCGAATCAACACTGACGGTCATCACGACTGCGGCACTGTACGATCGCAAAGCCACCGATACTCGCGAAGTCGCTTCTGGCTCGCTGCTTCAAGCGCCACCACAGCTATATGGCAACGACGTGGCCTGGGACAAGACGGTTACCCATATGGACGATCCGGGCAGTTTTTTTCCATACGACCCATTGCAGGCGGCCGTTGCCTCAGGGCGGCTTGGTGCGCTGACAAGCCGTTTCCACTGCGTCCCGACGGAGTACAGTCAACGCAGAACCCTGGACAGTGATGCGCCGGAAATACTGAGACGATGTCGGGAAGACGGCGCCGATATAGCCCTCCTCGTTCCGCTCTGACCGGTCTGTCATCAGACCGTGAGTCTGACCGCAAGATACCTGGAAGAGAATGGCATCCCGACCGTCGTCATTGGCTCGGCCCTGGATATCGTCACTCACTGCGCAGTGCCGCGGTTCCTCTTCACCGATCTTCCACTTGGCTCCTCTCGGGATACCTGGTGACAAGGCAATGCAAAGGCACGTGGTTGATCTGGCCTTGTCGGTCTTCGAATCGGCAACCCAATCCAAGACGGTGGTCAATGCGCCAGTTCGCTGGAACGAAGGAGATGAGTGGCGTGCGAGATATGCGGAAATCAGACCCGAAGATCGCGAGCGGCTGGCCGCTGCCGGTGAAGCACGACGAGTATTGCGGGATTCACTGAAAGCGGCCGGAAAGGTTCGGGACTCCTGATCACCTTTCAATCCTGCAGGTTCGGCAGCATTCTGCGACGATCTGCTTTTCCCCTCTCACCATGAACAAGGACATCGCCCGCTCATGAAACTCGGTCTCATTCCAGTCAACATCGGCATGAACGATCCGGCCCAGATCACTGGTCTGGCACAACTCGCGGAGTCCGCCGGTTTCGAATCCGTCTGGACCTTCGAGCACGTCATCGTCCCGCTCGACTATGCGTCCAGATATCCCTACAACAGCAGCGGCAAGATGGGTGCAGCGCCAGAAACGAACCTGGTCGATCCGCTTATTGCATTGACGGCCATTGCGGCTGCCACCAGGACGATTCGCCTGGGTACCGGCGTGAACATCCTGTCGCAGACCAACCCGCTCCTGCTCGCCAAGCAGAGCGCCAGCCTCGACTTCATGTCTGGTGGTCGCTTCATGCTCGGCGTTGGTATCGGCTGGCTGCAGGAAGAGTTCATCGCCATGGGTACACCGTTTGAGAAACGCGGTGCACGCTTTGACGATTACGTCGCTGCCATGCGCAAAGTCTGGTCCGGTGACGTGGTCGAGCACCAGAGCGAGTTTCTGAGCTGGTCCGGATTCAAGAGCTATCCGATCCCGAAACAGAATCCCCTGCCCATCATCATGGGTGGCAACAAGGGAAAAATTCTCGAGCGAATCGCGCGTTTGGGCAATGGCTGGTTCGTCCCGGGTAGCGATCCGGCGGAGCTGGTGAATCAGTTAAGTCAACTCAAGGCGGAGTGCAATCGTCAGGGACGCAACTTCCAGGAGATTGAAATCACCTGCATGTGGCCCGGTTCTGGTGGAATTGAAGCGCTGCAGGTGCTGGCCAAAGCCGGTGTGCATCGTGCCGTCGTGCCCTTGATGGCCCTGGGCACCAATCCGATGGAAGGCATCGAGCGTCTTGGCAAGGAAGTGATACCACGGCTTCGTTGAACTTAGTGGCGAACTGAAGGCACAGCCTACATTGGCCAAACTACGCCTGAACATCGTTGCTGAGGAAACACTATGAGCTTGGTTGCGAACGAGGCCGAGCAAACGACGACGACGCTGGCGTTGACCTCATCGGCACTGATGCTTGCGCTGTTGTGGTTTCTCGGTCTCGGTGGATGTTCCACAGGACAGGATCTGAAGCCGATTCCAGCGCCGGAACATGTTGACCTGTCGAAGTTCATGGGCGACTGGTACGTCATCGCAAACATTCCGACCGTGATCGAAAAACATGCTTATCAGGCGGTGGAGCGATACCATCTCGACGAGAACGGTTCCATCGCAACCTCGTTCTCTTTTCGCAATGGTGGCTTCGACTCTCCCGTAAAAACCTATCACCCGCGAGGTTTCGTGGTGGACACCACAACCAACGCTGTGTGGAGTATGCAGTTCCTCTGGCCGTTCAAGGCCGACTACCGTATTGCCCACGTAGATGGCGAGTATCAGGAAACCGTGATAGCACGTACCGCTCGAGACTATGTGTGGATCATGGCGCGAACACCAACACTGTCTGCGGCTGACTATTGTCGTCTTCTGATTTTTGTTCATGGCTTGGGCTATGACATGTCCGCGCTTCGCCAGGTACCGCAGGTAGATGGCTCCGCTCCGATCACCTGCCCATCCGCAGCAGCTCTTCCATAACTCACGCTGGCGCGGCGCTGCCTGTTCGACCTACTCCGAAGTTATTCGTCGTTTCATCCGGTAGTGTGCGATCAGCCATTCATTGCCACCTCGAAAGCCAAACAATTCTTCGCACGCCATGAAGAAAAATCGCCATCTCTGCAGCCAGCGATCCACGTCGGGGCCATAGGTAGCCGATAGAACGGCTCGCGCGCGTTCATGATTCATATCCAGCCGGTCGAGCCAGCCCCGCGCGGTGCGCTGATAGTGATGACCCGGAATACTCCACTGTTGCTCAATTTCCAGGTGATCTTTGAAATGGCGAAGGGTGTCGATAGCGGGCATCAGCCCGCCGGTGAAAAAGTAGCGCCCCATCCAGTTACCATCTCCTTCCGTTTCATACGGATAAGCCGTCTCGCGATGGCAGAAGATATGGACGAACAGAGACCCGTCAGACTTTAACCAGCGAGCGATCCGGCTTAGCAGGAGGCTGTAATTGCGCATGTGTTCAAACATCTCGATGGACACGACACGATCAAAGCGTGCCGAGTCGAACTCAAGCTGGTTGACGTCTCTGGTCAGCACTTCAACATTGCGCAAACCACGCTGCAATGCGGTGGTCTCGATGAACTGTCGCTGGGTGGCGGAGTTCGATACAGCCGTAAACCGCGAACGTGGGAACTTTTCAGCCGCCCACAGCGTGAACGATCCCCAGCCACAACCGAGATCCAGTACCTGTTGGCCATCGACGAGTTCAGCTCGCTCCGCATAGAGTGCGAGCATTGCCGCCTCCGCGTCATCGAGGCTGGTGTTCTCACGTTCAAACAGACAGGCGCTGTACTTCATGTGGGTGCCGAGCACGAGTTCAAAAAACCCGGTCGGTACTTCATAGTGCTGCTCGTTCGCGGCTTGCGTTTCAAGCGCCACTTCGCTCCTGCCGAGTTCAAGCAGTAGTGTGTTCACGCGGGCCAGACGGGCAGGTTCCCCACCTCGATATTCGTCTTCAATCCGGCCTCGTACGAATCGACGAATTCCGATTCGTACGAGGAAGTCGGGAATAAATCCGCGCTCTGCAAGATCGATGACAACACTCAACGGATCACCTCTTAAGGTCACTCTGATTAACTCGCTTGTATGTTCAAGCGTGCCTGCCATGAGGAAGATGGCAGGCACCGGGGTGGCATCATGAAGACCACGTGATAGCAGCATGCTGGCTTAGGCGAAAGGCAGCATTGATGGTGATCTGTGTCCGCACCCTGCCGCGTTCGATCGCGGGCATCCAGACTCCATATTGGCGGATCCCGCCAGTATCAGAAGAATAGCGGCACAATTTACGTGTTTTTGCGATTCAAACCCTGGCACGACTTCTGCTATCCAACTCCCCAGACAACATGGTTGGGGAGCAAGACTGATGAACCTGATCCGGCAATTTGCCGAGCATCGCCTCGCACCCAACCTGCTCATGATCATCATGTTACTCGCCGGCCTGTGGGCCGTCCGGGTGATGCCGACGCAGCTGGACCCGCCGAACAACTTCCCCCTCGTGTTCGTCGAAATTCCCTGGCGTGGCGCCAGTGCCGAAGACGTCGAATCCCTGCTCACCAAGCCGATCGAACAACAACTCCGAACCATCCCTGATTTGCAGGAGCTGACCTCCAGTAGCCGGGATGGTTTCATGGCCATCAACGTGCAGTTCAAATACGGCACTGATCTCTCTGGGGCATTGGATGAGGTCAAACAGCGAGTCGCCAACATTCGCAACCTGCCCCCGGATATCGAACCACCGGTGGTCCGCAGATTGCTCGATATCGAGCCCATCGCCAGCGTCATCATCACCGGCAGCGGCGAAGTCGATGAGCTGATTCCAATGGTTCGTGATTTCGAGCGGGACCTGTACTCACGCGGTGTTGAACTGGTCGACTACTCAGGTTTGCCAAAAATGGAAATTGCCCTGCAGGTCGGCAGCCGCGAACTGCAACAGATGGGTTTGACGTTGAATGATCTTGCACGACAAGTCGCAGCAGTGAGTGCGGATGTTCCGGCTGGTACGGTCGGCCTCGGCCAAGGTGCCCATACCCTGCGCAGCCTTGATCAGGTACGCGACGCGGAAGGATTCGAGTCCCTCGCCGTTGAATCCGGTAACGGCGTGTTCCATCTCGGGGACATCGCAGAAATCGAGAAACGCCCGGAACGTGGTCAACCGATCATCTTGTCCAACGGCAAACCAGCCATTGAGATGGTGCTGTTCCGACGCACCGAAACAGATGCACTGCTGGGCAACCGAATCGTTGACACCTGGCTGGGCGAAGTAACGCCGACCCTGCCTCAAGGTGTGACGGTCGAAAAATCAGTCGATGTCTGGAAGTTGCTCGGTGCTCAACTGGAGATGATCTGGACCAATGCCTGGACTGGCTTGCTGCTCGTGCTGCTGGTCCTTTACGTGTTTCTGAACACCCGAGTGGCGCTGTGGGTCGCCGCTGGCATACCGGTGGCGCTGCTGCTGGGACTGGCGGGCTTTCATCTGCTCTTCGGCTACGGCATCAGCATCGTTGCCCTCCTCGGTCTCATCATGTCGCTGGGCATCGTCGTTGATGATGCCATCGTCGTGGCCGAAGATGTCGTGACACGATACGACTCAGGTGCAACTGCCCTCGACGCCGCAACCATGGGCTCACAAGGCATGTGGGCGCCGGTGATGAGTTCCTCGCTGACAACCCTGGCGGCCTTTCTGCCGTTGTTGATCATCGGCGGTGTCATGGGCGACATGATTCTGGCTCTTCCGACGATTTTGCTCTGCGTCATTACCGCTTCACTGATCGAGTGTTTCCTGGTGTTACCAGGGCATCTGCGAGGGAGTCTCGGTAAACCATCCCGATGGGACTGCGTTCGATGGCGACTGAGAATCAACGAAGCCTTTCTGCGATTTCGCGACGGGCCGCTTCTCACCGGAGTGCGTTATTCGCTGGCACATCCCGGCACGTCCCTCGGCCTGTCCATCGCCGGTATTTTTGTAGCCATCGTCCTCATGGCAAGCGGCCATGTGCCTTTCAATCTGGTGATGGGCTTCGACTTCGAGGCGATCGAAGCCAACGTCCAGTTTGCGTCCGGCTCAACAGCGCGCGACCGACAAGACTTCATTCGTCACCTGGAAACAACCCTCGAACAAACCAACAAGGACACTGGCCTCGTCAACATTGACGGATCGACAACCCGACTGAACCTTGCCAATTTCAACAATGAAAACATGGTCGGCGAACAATACGCGTCCGTAAATGCGAATTTTGCATTTGAGGAGGAACGCAATATCTCTCCGGCTGAGTTCATCAAACTCTGGCGGGAGAAAGTTTCGCAGCCTGCTTTCGTCGAGCAGATGACCGTCGATATCAACGGTGGAAAAAACGGTGGGCAAGCCGACGTGACGCTCGTCTTGCGTGGTCGTGATCTCGCCTCCGTGAAAGCGGGAGCACAGGAACTGAAAGCGGCGATGGCCGCTTACCCCGGGGTTGCAAACGTGGTGGACGATGTTCCGTTTGGCAAGGAGCAGATCGTCTTCGAATTGACACCTCGCGCTCGCGACCTGGGGCTGACCACCTCTGAAGTGGGCGCTCAACTAAGAGCGGCCTATAGCGGCGCTCGGGTGCAGATCTTCAATGAGAACGAAACCGAAGTTGAAGTGCGTTTTGTGCTGCCAAACGCCGAGCAGGATGATCTCAGTCAACTCCAGCAATTCCCCATCAAGACAGCCGCGAATACCTTGGTGCCACTGGGCAATATCGCCGAACTGTACAACCGGCGCGGTATCGACGTCATACGTCACACCGACGCGCAGATGGCGGTGCGCATCAGTGCCGATGTCGACAGCGATGTGGCGAATGCCATGACCCTCATCGAGTCGTTGAAGACCCGTGATCTGCCGAAGATTCTGAAGACCCACAATCTGACATTTGGGTTAGGTGGCAAGTCGGAACAGGATGCTGTCATCCTGAACACCATGGCCTTGGGCGGCGTACTGACCCTGATACTGATCTACCTGATTCTCGCCTGGACCTTTTCGTCCTGGCTCTGGCCGCTAGCCATCATGATGGCCATTCCCTTCGGGTTTACCGGAGCGGTGATTGGCCACTGGGTAACCGGCTGGGATGTCGGGGCCATGTCCCTGCTTGGTTTCTTTGCACTCACCGGTATCGTCGTCAACGATTCCATCGTCCTGATCAGCGTCTTCAAGGAAGACCGGGAAATGGGAGTTCCCGTTCCGGATGCGCTGGAACACGCCATCACCTCCAGATTCCGGGCGGTGATGCTGACTTCACTGACCACCGTGGTTGGCCTTGCGTCACTGATGTTCGTCACGTCGACGCTTGCATTCATGGTGGCCCCGATCGCAGTGACGCTGTGCTTCGGGCTGGCATTTGCCACCGCAGTGGTGCTCTTCGTGATTCCGGCCTTGATCGTCTTGCTGGAGCGTTCCAGCGACTGGTGGAAAACACGCCGGGTTTCACCGACCGATTTGATTGAGATGAAGGGAGAAGCAGCATGAAAGCCATGATTCAAGCATTGACAACAAAGTACCAAACGGCGCTGTGCATTGTTGGCGGCACAGCCCTGGTAACACTGGTTCTGTTCGCCACCGGACCGAACGCAATCCCGGAGGAGACCACCGAAAAAGCCTGGCCAATCACGGTGATCGACGTCAAGCCCGCCTATCTGCGCCCCAGTTTCAGCGTCTTCGGTCGATACGAGGCCAATCAACGTGCCGCGCTCTCCAGCGACCTCATGGTGCGCGTCGGTCAGGTGCTGGTACGTGAGGGCGATCAGGTCCGAACCGGCGACGAACTCATCCGCCTGAACGCAGGCGACGTTGAACGAAGGCTTCAGGAAATGACGGCCCGACGCAACAGCGCCAAAGCGGCGCTGGGATCGATGCGCAGCGAACTCCAACTGGCGGAACGAACCCGCGAGGACTACGCGGCGCTGCACGCCGCCGCGCGATCTAAGCTTGAACGCCATCGTGAACTGCTGGCAAAGCGTCTGATCTCCCAGGTTCTATTCGACGAAGTGCAGGGTCAGGCAGCCGAAGCCAGCATCCGTTTCCAGTCCCAGGAACGTGTTTTGACCGACCTTCCTAACCGACTGATTCAGGCGCAATCAGATCTTGCCGCCGCTGACGCGGGGTTGGAACAGGCCAGGGTAGATCTGGATGAGACCATTGTCCGGGCACCATTTGATGGTCCTGTCCTGAATGTGACGGTTGCTGCCGGCGAGATGAATGTGCCGGGCAAGACACTGCTTGAAATCTCTTCCACCGACAGCTTTGAACTTCGACTGGAAGTACCGGATCGATACGTTGGCAGGCTTGCGCGTTATCTGGATGCCGGGGTATCGGTTCCTGCAGTTACCGAAGACGGCCGAGAATTCCAACTTGCCCGTATGGGTCGACAGGTGCGCGCCGGGCAGAGTGGGGTCGACGCGTTTTTTCTGCCCGCCGATGCCCTGGCACAATCGTCGATCATCGGTCGCGTTCTTCGCGCACGAATCACCTTGCCTGCAGAAGCCGATCTGGTGGCGCTGCCGACCGAGTCGATTTACGAAAATGATCGCATCTACCGTGTAATCGACAAACGGCTGAAAGCAACTCAGATCCAGCGTGTGGGAGAAACCAGCGTTGCGGGTCGTTACCATGTTCTGGTTCGGGCTGCAGAATTGAAAGGCGGCGCTTCCATTTTGGTGACACAGCTTCCACAAGCGGTGAATGGCATGTTGGTCGCGCCGATTTCTGGTGCCACCAGTCAGATCGCCATGGATTCAAACCAGTCGATAGCTCTCGCCCAGAACGAAGCAGCGCTCCTGTGATCGAACTTGCCACTCGTCGACGAGGACCGGTTGGCGAGACGCAAATGCGTTGAACTGAAGCCAGTCGGGTCGCAAACTGGCGGTTTAACTCACACTGCCGGTGACCCTTCATGATCGATCTTTCTCGCGACGGCGACGTTTTCACACTGACCATGGACGCCGGTGAAAATCGCTGGAATACCACCTTCGTACGCGCCCTCACCAAGGTGCTCGACGAAGTAGAGGGATCGAGTGGCCCAGCCGCGCTAGTGACCACATCAGCGAACGAAAAGTTCTATTCCAATGGCCTCGACCTGGATTGGGTACGCGACCCCAAGGCGTTTCCTGATGCAGGTGATCGCACCCCCTTTGCGGACGAGTTCATGAAACTCATGTCACGCATGATCACGTTTCCGGTACCGACGATCGCCGCAATCAACGGTCATGCGTTTGGCGCCGGCTTCATGTTTTCGCTCTGTCATGACGTGCGGCACATGCGCGCCGATCGTGGCTTCGTCTGCGCCAACGAAATGCAACTTGGCATGACGATTCCCACTCCGGAGCTGGCGCTGTTCCGACACAAGCTGTCGCTCGATGCATTTTTTGAAACGGTTCAACTTGCCCGTCGCTGGACGGGACCTGACGCGCTCGCCAGAGGGATTGTTCACGCTACTGGTACGGTGGACTCGTTGTTGACCAACGCCCAGAAGAAAGCGTTGGAACTGGCGCCTCTGGGTGCCAACCGAACGCTCTACAGCGGTCAGAAGGAACGCTTGTTTGGCGAGAACGCGGTGCTCGATGGACCACACGGCGCTGCGTTCATGCTGAGAAACCTGCAGCTCTATGGGCACTGAACGGAATTGTTTGCGCGGGTCCCGGTAAAAAGAGGCTCGAGGGGAGCTGGATCTGGACCGACTACATCTCATCTCGATATTCGTAGCGGTGGCAGACACGGGGGGATTCGCTCGCGCTGCACGCAAGGCTGGTGTATCCCCATCCGTTGTCACCCGAGCCGTCAATGATCTGGAAACATCACTCGGGGTGAGGTTGTTGATCCGCACCACACGTGTTGTTCGCCTGACCGAAGCCGGAACCCGCTACGCCGAGGACTGTCGCAAGATTCTCGCCAGCCTCGCCGAAGCCGATGACACTGCAGTCGGTACGCACGGTGAGCCTCGCGGCCACATCACGCTGACCTCGCCGGCCTGGTTTGGAACCTTGTACGTGATGCCGATTGTTACGGAATTCCTGACCCGCTTCGAAGGCATGAGAGCAACGTGCCTCTTTACCGATCGACTGGTGAACCTGATCGAAGAAGGTGTTGATGTCGGGGTGAGGATCGGCGCGCTTGAAGATTCATCGATGCAGGCCATTCGCATCGGCAGCATGCGGGTGGTGGTGTGCGGTTCGCCTGCATATTTGCAGAAGCATGGAACACCAGATCGCCCGGAAGATGTTATTGGACATGCAACGATTTCTGCCGGCACCATCATTCCAGGACAGGATTGGCGTTTCGGACTCAACGGCAAACCATCGACGGTCCGGATGCACCCACGGCCGTCCACCACCACGAATGAATCTGCAGTCGCCAGCGCCATTGCCGGATTCGGTTTGACCCAGCAAATGTATTACAAGGTCGCTGATCCGATCGCTGATGGCCGATTGCAGATCATTCTCAAGGACTTCGAACCGGCAATGTTGCCGGTCAATCTGCTGCACCGGGAAGGCCGAAATCCATCAAGACGGGTGCGTGCGTTCCTGGATCTCGCCATCGACACACTGCGGCGCAATCCGGTTTTGCAATAACCACGACACACGCGCTGGTCACCGCGTGCATACTCTTGTCAGCGTGTGAACACTGCCAGGCCGCGTTGCACGGCAGGTCTGGTCTCTATCGAGGTGAGCCACGCCTGGGTATGCCCCAGATCGCCGATTTCCAGTCCCGCATATCCGGCACTGCGCAGCCAGCAGAAGTTCATGATGTCGGCAATCGAATATTCAGATCCTGCCAACCAGGGAACCACCTGCAACCTCGTTTCAATGACCTGCGCCAACCGTCTGGATTCTTCCTGATATCGGGCAATCGCAAAAGGTACTTGCTCCGGTGCAGAGCGGAGGAACCAGCCGGCCTGACCAAACATCGGCCCGATGCCGCCAACCTGGAAGAAGCTGTATTCAATGGCCCGCACTCGTTCAACCGGGTGCTTGGACAACAGGCCGCCATAACGTTCTGCCAGGTACAGAAGCACGGCACCGGATTCGAATACGGTTACAGGTTCATCATCCGGGCCATCGAGGTCAACGATAGCCGGGATGCGACCGTTGGGATTGATCTGTAGAAACTCGGGCTCTTTCTGATCCTTCGCCGCCAGATTCATCTTGATCAGGCGATAGGGAACGGCCAGCTCTTCAAGTGCAATCGTGACCTTGATGCCATTCGGGGTATTGGCCGTGTAGACGTCGATCATCGAGCAGGCTCCGTAAAAGTCCGGGCACACTAACAGGGCGCTTTATTCCCGACCATCGGCAAGGAACACCGTTGCGGCTAAAACACTATTGCGCCAACCGGAATAGTTGATTGCCGGAAATGAGGCTTCCGGAGCTTGCGGCATGACGAGAAGATGACTTCGTAGTCAAACGAAGCCGTATGGCCCGTTATCAACGGCTCACGCTCCTCTCTCCAAACACCTGGGAATTCACATGTCTGGTTCAAAACTTCGTCTGTATCGTCACCCTCTGTCCGGTCACTCACACCGCGTTGAACTGCTTCTCTCCTTGCTTGGTGTTGACGCAGAACTCATCACCGTCGATCTGCTGAACGGCGCACACAAGGCTCCGGAATTCCTGCGCATGAATCCGTTTGGTCAAGTCCCTGTGCTCGAAGATGGCAATCTGTTATTGGCAGACTCGAACGCAATCCTCGTTTACCTTGCGCAAAAATTTGATCAGGCGCGTTGGTTGCCAACTGAACCTGCCCCGCAGATACAGCGTTGGCTGTCGATTGCGGCAGGTCCTCTGGCGTCCGGCCCCGCAACAGCTCGATTGATCACCGTGTTTGGCGCGCCCTACAACGCAACCGAGGTGATTGCCCGATCGCATGTGCTGCTGCAGATCATCAACGCCGAACTTGCCGGGCACCAGTTTCTGGTCGGGAATGCCCCAACGCTCGCGGATGTCGCCTGTTACGCTTACATCGCACATGCGCCTGAAGGCAATGTTTCACTCGGTGGTTATCCCCAGATCCGACGCTGGCTGACCGCGGTTGAGTCACTGCCAGGTTTCGTGCCAATGCAGGCTACCGCGGCCGGATTGCAGGCGGCCTGAACCCGAGTCTTATCCGTGTGGAGAGTCGAGATGGCGGAAAGCACATCACCGTGGCATGCAGGCGAAATCACACTCCAGCAGCGGCTAGGGGTACACAGCCGCATGCGGGAAGTTGGCTCGAGAGTCATTCGCGACTTCATGCCTGATCAGCATCGAACATTCTATGGGCAGTTGCCGTTCATGCTGCTCGGCTCAGTCGATCATCGTGGCGATGTGTGGGCTGGTCTGTTACACGGCCGCACGGGTTTTGTCTCTTCGCCGAATCCGCAGTCGCTGAACTTCAGAACGGTCAGAAGTGGGGATGATCCGGCGCTGGCCAGTCTCGCCTCCGGCTCATCGTTTGGCATGCTCGGCATAGAACTGCATACACGTCGACGCAATCGGGTGAATGGCGTCGTGACCGGGATGGCGCCCGATACCATGAGCATCCGGGTTGAACACGCGTTCGGAAATTGTCCGCAGTACATCCAGCTGCGCGATACGGAGATGGTTGCGGCTGCAAACTCAGTCTTGCAGGGCGTTACCATCAACAGCACATTGGATGATTCGGCCAGGGCGATCATCAGTGCAGCGGACACCTTTTTTGTTGCCAGTTACGTCGACCCTGATGGTGACACCACCCGTCGCCAGGTGGACGTTTCTCATCGCGGAGGAAAACCGGGATTCGTTCGGATCGAAGGTGACCAGCTCACCATTCCCGACTTCGCCGGCAATCTTCATTTCAACACGCTGGGCAATCTGCTCGTCAATCCACGCGCCGGTCTGTTGTTCATCGACTTCGACTCGGGCGATATCCTGCACGTCACCGGCACGACCGAGATCTGTTTCGACGGACCTGAGGTCGCGGCGTTTCAAGGCGCCGAACGCATCTGGAAGTTCAGCGTGACGGGTATGGTAAGGCGCTCAGGCGCCCTGCCCTTTCAGTGGAAGCTCCGCGAGATATCCCCGAACTCGTTGCTTACTGGATCCTGGGAGCAGGCTGCGGCGAGCCAACAAGCCGCTGCACTGGGTGACGTCTGGCGACCTTTCCGGGTCACCCGCATCATCGACGAGGCCGACGCCATCCGATCCTTCTACCTGCAACCGGCCGATGGCCACGCCAAACCTGTCTACGTCGCTGGTCAGCACATTCCGATCCGCATCAAGCCACCGTCAGGCGACGCGCACGTCATTCGAACCTATACGTTGTCGAGTGCGCCGGCGGATGATGATCTGCGAATCAGCGTCAAACGTGAGGGTCTGGTCTCGAACTGGTTGCAAGATCACGCCCGGCCTGGCGATCACCTCGAATGCCGAACACCACGTGGTGCATTTGTCGTCGATACCACGCCGAAACGTCCCCTGGTGTTGTTGGGTGCGGGTGTCGGGATGACACCCCTGATCTCCATGCTCCGGCACCTGATCTGGGAAGGTCGGCGAACCCGTGGCATGCGACCGACCTGGCTGGTACAAGCGGCTCGCACGGCACAGAGTCGACCCTTCGACAAGGAGATCCACGCACTCGCTGAAATCGCCGGCGATGCACTGTCGATTACCCGCGTTCTCAGTGCTCCGGAAGTCGAATCAGCTGGCAGCAGGACACATGAGGTGACCGGGCGAGTGTCGATCGAACTGCTCAAGGACCTGCTGCCCTTTGACGACTACGACTTCATGATCTGCGGTCCGGGTGCCTTTGTTCAGGCGCTGTACGACGACTTGCGCGACATGCGCATCGCAGACGATCGCATCCACACCGAAGCATTTGGTCCTTCAACGTTGCAACGACGTTTCGATGTGAAACCCGCGATCGCGGTCACCGAAGCTTCATCTGTGGCTGTACCCGTACGATTTCTGCGATCACAAGTTGACTCACGCTGGGAGCCAGGCAGCACAACACTGTTGGAACTGGCCGAAGCCCATGGCCTGACGCCGGACTACAGCTGTCGCGGTGGTTCCTGTGGTACTTGTGTCACGCGGCTGTTGAAAGGCAAGGTTCGACACCTGGTCACCGGGGTTGAAGTCGAAGGCCCCGAAGAGGTGTTGATCTGCTCGATGCAGCCCGCAGCAAACGGCATCCAAGACAGCATCGAACTGGATCTTTGAATTCTTCCATAAGAGAGCTGAGCCGAACCATGTCTACCATGCCCTCACAGCCACCCAGGCCACCACTGCCACCGTTCAACCGCGACACCGCAATCGTGAAAGTGCGCGCCGCCGAAGATGCCTGGAACAGCCGTGATCCGGATCGGGTGGTTGGGGCTTACACGAACGACAGCCGTTGGCGAAACCGCTCAACCTTTCTCACCGGCCATGCCCAGATCCTGCAATTCCTCAGGCAGAAGTGGGACTCAGAACTGGAGTACCGTCTGATCAAGGAACTCTGGGCTCATGACGGCCATCGCATCGCCGTCCGTTTCGCCTACGAGTGGCGAAACGAAGGGGATCGATGGATGCGCTCATACGGAAATGAAAACTGGGCGTTTGACGAGACAGGACGAATGGCCGAGCGGCACGCCTCGATCAACGATCTGGAAATCACCGAATCACAGCGACTCTTCCGATGGACGGGTGATCGACGTCCCGACGATCACCCTGGCCTGTCGATGCTTGGTCTTTGATCCGCAGCGACTGCTAAAGGATCGACGTCGACTTCTCTACTACCACTTGTTCACATGCAAAATGGGATCAAGCGGCTTGCGAGGACCTGCCTTGAAGTCGGTGCCCTTGGTATAGGCCACTGCAATCATCGCAACCTGCGTGATCTGCGCATAAGGTATGCCGAGGATCTTGGCGGCCTCTTCTTCGTGCATGAGGTGCAGTGTTGTCCACGCTGTGCCCAGACCTCGAGTCCGCGCTGCCAACATGAAGCTCCACGCAGCCGGCAATATCGAACCATACGTGCTGGCTTGTGCAACAACACCAAACGGCGCCGGAATACCTTCAACACGACCACCGATACAGGGAATCAGCAGCACCGGCGCTTTTTCCATGTTGTCCGCTAGGTACTGGGCCGAGTCGACCACCTTCTCCTGAACCTTGGTCATGGTGGGATCGGCCGCATGCACCTGGTGAGCGGAAGCTTGCATGCTGGGGTATACCGCCCAGCCTTTTCGATAGAGTTCGGCAAGTGCCAGTCGTTTGGCCGGGTCAGTCACCACCATCCACTGCCAGCCCTGGGCATTGGAGCCGGTTGGGGCCTGCAGGGCGATTTCCAGGCACTCGCGGATGACCGACAAGTCAACGGGGCGATCAAAATCCAGGCGCTTGCGCACGGCGCGGGTAGTGGTCAAGAGCTGGTCGGTGGTCAGCGTCACGTTCGACGACATCAGGGTTACCTTTTTTGTTGAGAGGACAGGAACAGTATTACGATCAAGCCCGCTTGCGGAATTGCAGATGCAGGGCCCATAGACCGAGCATGATACCCGGTTGATGGGTCAGGTCATTCTTTCCGGGCGCGAGCCTGAGATCATCCAGTCGATCCAGCCACGCATTGACGGCAATCTGCTGTTCCAGTCGTGACAGCCCCGACCCCGGACATGACCGCGGCCCTTGGGAGAACGTCAGATGACGCGCAGGTTTGTGACGATTCAGATCCACCCGATCCGCATGCCTGAATTCTTCTTCGTCGCGATTGCCGGCGCCATAACGCAGATGCAGCAGTGATCCCTTCGGGATCTTCACACCCTGAAATTCGACGTCGCGGGTGACCTTGCGAGTGGAGAGCCCCTGAGTCGGTGCATACAGGCGCATGGCTTCCTCAACAAACACCTTGACCTTGGATCGATCGCCGCGCAGTTCTTCCATCAACTCGGGCTGTTCGGCAAGGATGTGGGCTTCGGCGGTCAGCGCGTACTGTGTTGTCTCGTTACCACCGATGTTCATCCCATAAGCCACCGAGATGATCTCGCCGTCGGTCAGCGGTCGTTTTTCGGGCCCGTACGCAACCGTGGTCAGAAACGAGACCAAGTCATCGGCCGGGTGCAGACGCTTGTGGTCAATCTGCTCCTGCACGTAACGATGGAATTCGACCAGCGTTGACGCGTTCTCGCGCTCCTCCTGCTCCGTCAGGATGTTCTTGTGCGTCCGGCCATAAACAAATCGACGCACCTGCGCTTCTTCCCAGACCCGCAACCTGGGCATGTCCTCGAGGGGGAACCCAAGGATATTGGTAATCGAGATCTGCGGCAGTAATGCTGCAAACTCTTTCACGAACTCGGCTTCACCACGATCGATCCAGTTGTCGATGAGACGGTGTGCGGCTGCTTCGATCATGTCGTGATGACGATCTGCACCAGGCCCCACCCACGGGTCGGTCAACTGATGCCGATGCTGCTTATGCTGCTCGATGTCGGGGCGCAGGGTTTGGGTTGCGGTCATCGCTTCAGGGAAGCCCTGCTCCGCGATCAGCTCACGTTCCAGATTGCCTTCACCCTGCTCGTGCCGAAAGGGAAAGGTCTCTGGATCCTTGACGATGCGGGTGATGTCGGCATATTTCGAAATGATGAACGCATCACTGCCAGGCACTTCTCCTTCACCGGGAATGCGATGCACTGGAGCGTCCCGATGCAGGATCTTGTACGACTCGAACCAGTGTTCCTGCGCGCCAGGTGCAAAGAGGTCGACGTCAGCCAGATGCATTGGGCACTTGCCGGCTTCGACTCGATTGAACTGCGTTGCTGCCATGGTGATTCCCCTTGTTTGAATCGGTTGGAAGTCCCGCGCCCTAATGTTTGTCTGCATGCCTGATGATCTGCATGTAGGTGCGCTCGCCATTGGCAAGATTGTCGACGGCAATTTTTTCGTTCGTGCCATGAAACCCGGTCAGGCGTGGTGCCCGATGACGAGCACTGGCTTTAGTGATGGATCACTGCCCTCCCACCGATACAGCATCGTGTACTCACTGGCCATTGTGAGCGTCAATGCGGAATTCACTTCCGGATAACTGGCTTTGATCCAATCAATGAAACCCGTGAACTGACCGGCTTCAAAATCTTCGGGTCGCTGGTGGGAGACGGTTCGAAAACGAATGGCCTTTGCAAGACGCTCGGCAATGACCTGCTCTTCGAGACTGATATCGACCAGCGGGGTCTCTTCGGTCATTTCAGACGAATGCAGGAAAGCGCGCACCTGCACAACGAGTGTGATCAGTAGCCCTGCGAACAACAATCCAGAAAGCAGTTTTTTTATGGTCTTTGGCCCACTGGCCCATTACCTGAGCAAGCGGAGAGCGTAACCCAGTCGCGATCAAGGTAGAAGAGTAAGCACAGCCTTGCCCACAACGGCAACATTGGATCGGTCTTCCTCAATCAACTCCAAAAAATCGATTGAGTCGCCACACCAACGGCAAAGAGCCGATCAATGCCTGCGCGTGCTTCCGGATTTTCAACGCCCGCAGCTTCCTGTAGATGCGCGGATAACGCAGACGCAGGGAATGGTCTTCATGGAATCGAGCGAGTGAGGCTTCGATCACTTCCATGCTCGGTGTAAAGTTCACGCGCCCCATATTCTTCGTCGCGACGGACCGATCGATCGGTTCGGCAATATTCAGCTCAGGTGGTAGAGCATTTCCGGAAGCGATGAAACTGAGCGCGGTGCGCAGACATTTTTCGCATTTTCCACAATTGCCGCGCTCATCAAAGTAATGACAGACCAGGAGCCCGTCGGTTGCGCCTTCGATCTGCGCTAGAAACGCGCTTTTTCCAAGACGGTTCAGTCGATAGTCATCAACCCGAACAGGCATGCTTTCGCTACCTAGCCAACGATCCAGCAGCGGATGCGTCCCCCATGGATCAAGGTCGAAATAGGTTGAAGAGCTGCCAAATACACCAGCGGCGAAGGTACCCTCGAACAGCTGCAATAATGACCCCAGCAAAGTACCGTGAGAATCCGGCCAGAAGGGTGTTTCGTTGAACCAGTTGGTAGAGACTCTGTGCAATGGAACACCATACTTCACGAGGCTTCGTTGCGCTGCATTGAACGCCAGCTCATATTTCTTTTCTTCATCCAGTCTGATGTTCAATCCGCGCACAAGGATGGCGTTCGATATGGGCGGGATGTACTCGCGCGATTTCTTCATTCGATGCCAGTGAAATGCGCTTCTCGCATCAAGCCCACCGGAATACAGCATGATGCTCTCATCGCGTGTCGCCGTTCGATCAGGCAGCAGTGCGTCGGCTTCAATCTCGACGGGAAAACACTTTGTTGGCCACCAGGCAAGAGTGACCTCCATGAAGCGCTGCAGATTGCGCACCAGCGAGCGGGTTACCGCACCGTGCACGTGCACATGAGATCCGGCCTGCATGAGATGAAACAAAACCGCAACCAGGAACGGATCACACCGATCGGTCACTGATCCGGCAAGCGGCTCGGGCACCTGATACCAGATCTGTGTTGCGGCATAACCGGTGCGCTCTAGCCTGAGGCCGTAGCGGGTATCCCCTTCGATACTCGATCTGTCGAGTGGCCAAAGATGTGCTTTCACTTTGTTTTCAAACATGCGGGGTGATCCCTGGTCAAGGGGGTCGAAGAGTTGCTCGTGAAGAGCCATAACCACATGTAATGAGCGCAACAGCCAGGGAATACGTTGATGGCGGAGAAATTATCGGTCCGCAAACTGACCCCCATCTACCAAACGAATGATCAACTTGCGCCAGGCTGCAACGCAGAGGTCGTTTTCCACGACTTCATGATGGCTGACCGCACCCTGGTGATGGATATGGGGGGTCGTAGCAAAGCGATGCTGAAAGTCAGCAAGATTTTTTTCTGCCCAATAGTCTCCGACAATCAGATGGACATCGTGGGCCGCAATCTTCGCTGGCCGATAGCGGGCAATATTGCGGCGCAGGACAGGACCGACACGTCGCCATTCGGCATCATCTTCCTCGTCGCTGCCAATGGGTTCTGATGCATCCGTCTGATTCATCGATGACTGTTCGCTGACGGAAAACAATCCTGACAGCGCTTTTACACGCGTCAGCCGTCGCTTGACGAGCCCTGCAGTGTCACGAAGTACGCGAAGAATCGATCGACTTTGGTGACTCGTCAACGAAGGCTCGAGCAGAACTGCGACGACAGGTACCTTGAGGCATCGCTGCAAGCGCTCTGCCAGCGCATGGGCCACCAGTCCACCATAGCTGAATCCCACCACGACCAACGGACCTTCTGGATTGAGTTGCAGTATTCCGTCGACATATCGACGCACGGCGCGTTTGATCCCGGAACGGTGGAATCGAATCGGATCCATGGACCCGCTGCCTGCATAGAGAATTCCTGTCGACCGAGGGAGCAAGGTCAACGCCTCAACGATATGACCGCCGACACAGATCACGTTGCCTCGACCGCTGGAACGCCTGATCACGTTGACAAATTGGTCACCTACGGGCTCTGGAACGCCAACATGCACTTGCATGTGGTCTGCCTGCATCCGAATGGTTGGCGCTTCAAACAGCACGCTCAAGGGTAACTCGATACCGAACAACGCATTGATCCTGATGGCCATGCGTGCCGCCAGCAGGGAGTGTCCACCCAGTGCGAAAAAGTTGTCGTCAATGCCTACATGCTCGACACCAAGTATCTCTGTCCAGATGGAAGCAAGCTGAAGCTCGATATGGGACGCCGGTGGTACATACGGCATGGCTTCCGGAAGATAAGAACGCGGAATTTCTTTTTGATCGACGACCTTGTCGATTTGCAAATCATCACGCGGGCCGGACTCATCCCCCAGCAGGACCTGGTAATCGCTGGCAATGGCTTCAACCTGGTCAGGGTCCAGCAGTCCGTCATTGTATTCAAACAGCAGATCAAGTCCGCCTCCTTTGCCATGCGGAATGGTGATGACACCGAGATCGAACTTTGAAGTGCCGTTGGGGAGTGCTTCAACAACATCCCAGCACAGATCACCAAAGGTAAGATTGCGACTGAGTGCGTTGTGCGAGCTGAAGTGAATCTGCACGAGCGGCAGCAGTCCCGGAGCTCGCTCCGGATGTACGGCTTCGACGATTGTCGAAAATGGCATGGCTGCGCCTTCGACAGCCCACTGCAACGAGTCGGCGACTGCGAGAAGGTTTTTTGCCACCGTACCCTCAGCGTCTAGTCGGATGCGAACCGGCACGACGTTTACCAGCATCCCAAGCACGGATTCCCACACCGCACTGCTACGGTTTGCGGCAGAAGTCCCCAGCAGGAAATCGGACTTTCCTGTGTAGCGCCCAAGCAGTTGTGCGAACACACCGAACATGAACTGGAAGAGAGTCAACCGCAGATCAGCGGCGCGCGCGTTCACTGTTTCGATGACCTGCGGGGAAAGGTACAGACGCAGTTGACCGCCGGTCAGGGTCGGTACTCGGGGTCGCGGAGCCACCATCGGCAGCCGCAAGGCGTGTCCAGATCCGTCGAGATACTCGACCCATTGGTGTAATAGATCGGTTGCCCCTTTCGAATCCAACCACCGCCGCTGCCACGCCGCATACACGCGAAACTGTGTTGCCGGAACAAGGTCGGGGATACGACCATTGGAACGCGCGTGATAACAAAGGGATAGTTCCTTCAGGAAAAGCCTGAAGGACCACCCATCGTGAACGTAGTGATGTTCGAGCATCAGCATCCGGTACTCATTCGCTTCAAGCTGGAAACCGAACCACTTGGCTAGCGGAAGTTCGGCAGGGTCAATGCCTGCTTGAAGTATTTCGCTGACTTTCGCGTCGACCGCTCGGTCACGGCCAACTCGCGGCAAGTCGCGCAGATCCTGGAGCGGAAGCTCGACCTGAAGCTTCGAAGCGACTTCGCCCCACAATCTCCCGCTGCCATCGCGCCGATAAGTGGTGCGCAAGTGTTCGTGACGATCTACCACATCCTGTATCGACTGGCGCAGGACGTGCAGGTCCAACGAGCCCCGAAACGTGACCAGTGATTGTGTCAGGTAGGCGCGTGTTCCTGGAACCAGCATGGAAAAAAAGGCGACCTGCTGCTGCGACGCGGTGGCCTGATACCGAAGTTCCAGTGCCAGTCCTGCAAGGTCTGGTCCGACCAGGGGACGCGAGTGTGAAACCGCAAGCAAACCGGCAATACGTTCGATGGTGCCAAGTTCGAGCACTTCGCGCACCGACAATTGCAGCCCGAGAACCGATGCCAGACGGTTCCCGATCTGGACAGCGATCAGCGAATTGCCACCGAGTTCGATGAAATCGGCCCGAACGTCGATGGTCTCCGCTGCCATGCCAAGAACATCCGCCCAGATCGGCACAAGTTGCTTCTCCAGCGGCGACAGACCCGCATCCAGCGATCTGTGTACACCGGTTTCCACCCGGCCAACAGAACGGAGCGCTTGCCGGTCGATCTTGCCATTGGCGGTAAGGGGCATCTGATCAACGATGGAGATGCGGGCCGGAATCATATGCCCGGGCAACTGCTCTGCCAGAAACTGTCGCACGCCGGATTCGTTAACGGTCGATCCACCGTCAGGCATTGCATGGGCGTGCAAGAACTTGTTTCCTGGCGGATGCTCGTAAACGAGAACGATGCCTTCGCGAATCCCAGGGCATCGACGCAAGGTTGATTCAATCTCCCCGAGTTCGATTCGAAATCCGCGCAGTTTGATCTGCTGGTCCGTTCGGCCCAGATACTCCACCAGACCGTCCGGCGTCCATCGCCCGAGGTCACCTGTCTTGTACAGACGGGAAACCGTGTGGCCCTCGGAAACGGTAATGAATCGTTCAGCGGTCAGTTCCGGCTGGTTCAGATAGCCTTCTGCCAGTCCGGGGCCTTCAATGTGAATCTCTCCTTCAGCGCCGATCGGTACGGGCATCAAAAACGTGTCGAGAATATGGACTCGCGTGTTTGCCAAAGGTCGACCGATGGGTACTGGCCTGGTGTGATCAAAAATCCCTGGAGCCATCGGGACTTCATGCCACAAGGCAAAGGTGGTCGCCTCGGTAGGACCGTAGCCATTGATCAGACGCGCCGGAGGCGTTGCCTGAAGAATCCGTTTAATGGCTTTTGGATCAACCACCTCACCACCAAACACCAGATGCGTGAGCCCTGCGAACAACTCAGGTTCGCCATTGCCATATTCATTGAACAGTGCGGTGGTGAGGAACATCGTCGTGATCGCCGAGCGGGCGAT
>JANNBJ010000081.1:0-25247 GCA_031385325.1 Gammaproteobacteria bacterium
CGAAAAAAACAACACGTTGAACACAACCATCAGAATCAGACAACATGACTTCACCCAACGAACGAATCCTCGACGTCAACGCATTGATGCAATATCTGCCGCATCGATTCCCATTCCTGCTGATCGATCGCGTCATCGAACTGGTTGCTGGCGAGTACATCAAGGGATTCAAGAACGTCACCATCAACGAGCCGTTTTTTGTCGGCCACTTTCCTGAACAACCGATTCTGCCGGGTGTGCTGATTGTCGAAGCGATGGCGCAGTTGTCCGGGGTTCTTGCGTTCGAGACACGCGGTACTCGTCCGGGAGATGGCACGTTGTATCTGCTCGGTGCGACCGAACACACGCGCTTCAAGCGCCCGGTGGTGCCCGGCGATCGTCTGATGATGGAAAGTCGAATCAAGGCGGATCGATCGCGTGTCATCAAGTTCGAATGCAAGGCCTGGGTTGATGAGCAGCTGGCGTGTACCAGTGAATTGACTGTTGTCCAGCAACAAGGTGCGAAATGATTGATGGTCGATGCATCATCGATCCCACGGCGCGTGTTGCCGATGATGTTGAAATCGGCCCATGGACCATCATCGGTGCGGATGTCGAAATTGGCGGAGGAACCCGCATTGCCTCACATGTCGTCATCAAGGGACCAACGCGCATTGGACGAAACAATCGAATCTTTCAGTTTTCAACTGTAGGCGAAGACACGCCGGCGCTGGCTTATGGTGGTGAACCCACCATGCTGGTGATCGGTGACAACAATGTAATTCGGGAAGGCGTGACCATTCATCGCGGTCTCGCCCAGGACAAGGGTTCGACAATCATCGGCAATCACTGTCTCTTGATGGCCTACGTTCATGTGGGGCATGACTGTGTGGTCGGCGACCACGTCATCATGGCTAACAACGCATCGATTGCAGGTCACGTTGCGGTAGGTGACCACGCCAACTTTGGTGGTTACGCGGGTGTTGCGCAGTTTCGGAGCATTGGCGCCTATTCTCATATCGCCGCCATGAGTCTGGTGATCAAGGATGTTCCGGCGTACATGACGGTCGGCGGAAATCCCGCTGCAGCCATCGGTCTGAATGTGGAGGGCATGCGCCGACGCAACTACGACAGTGGAGTCATGGAAGCCATCAAACAAGCCCATCGACTGGTGTATCGCGCCAGTCTGACCACTCAGGAAGCGATCGCGGAGCTTGCATCGCTGCGTGCCACACATCAGGAAGTGGAGCTGTTCGCAGCGAGCATCGAGTCATCGAGATGGGGAATTACGCGCGCCAGGAAACAACCGGACGCGTCATGACCGTTCAGGCTGCGCAGCCAGTGCGGCTGGGTATCGTGGCTGGTGAAACCTCTGGCGATCAACTCGGTGGTGGGTTGATGCGATCTCTGACTGCGCGGTTTGCAGCGGAAGGGCGCGCAGTCGAGTTTATCGGTATCGGTGGGGACGAGATGACGGCTGCTGGCCTGCAGAGCCTTGCCTCGTTTGCAAGCTTGTCAGTCAATGGCTTTGTTGAACCTCTGCGCAAACTGCCTTTCCTGCTGCGTATCCTGAGCCGCATGGTAGACCAGTGCATCTCAAGGCGAGTGGATGCGTTCATCGGCGTCGACTTCAATGTCTTTAATCTGCTCATCGAACGTCGGTTACGAAAACACGGTGTGCCGACCGTTCACTACGTCAGTCCCTCCGTTTATGCATGGCGGCAAGGCAGAACACGTTCGCTGACGCGAAGCACTGACTTGTTGTTGACGCTCTATCCTTTTGAACCTGCGTTCTATCGGGATCTGCCGATTCAGGTCGTTTGTGTCGGACATCCATTGGCCCAATCAATCGGCCCGTCGGCTGGTTCTGCTCAAGCCCGGCTGGATGCACGCGCTGAACTGGGTGTGACTAGCGACACCCGGCTGATTGCCTTGTTACCGGGCAGTCGCCACTCAGAGATTCGCCTGATGGCACCGGTTTTTATTGCGGCGGCGCGAATCCTTCAGCGTGAACGTGGGACCACGTTCCTCATCCCTTGTGTACGCAAGGAGTTAGAACCGTTATTGCAATCCATGCTCGATGCCAATGACGATGTCGCTATCCGGTTGTTGGTCGGGAATGCCCGAAAGGTACTGTCCGCCTGCGATGGCGCGCTGGTGAAATCCGGAACCGGTACTCTTGAAGCGATGTGCATCGGCCGACCCATGGTGGTGAGTTATAAACTCGGTCCGTGGTCATATCAGCTGGCGCGTCGATTGATCAGGACCCCCTTTGTGGCGTTACCCAATATTCTCGCGGGACGAGCGCTGGTTCCCGAGTTCCTGCAGAACGATGCAACGCCTGAGAATCTCGCCAGCGCGTTGGCTCTAGAGATGCAATCCGCAATTGACGATCCTGAGTATCTGGATCGTTTTCGCGCGCTGCGCGAATCGCTGGCTGTTGGTTGCGGCGCTGATGTGGAAGCAGGCAAGGCAGTGCATCGATTTCTGGCTCAGGGGCGCGTGTGAACTCCGTAGCGTTATCGGGGATGCTGGTAGCGGGAGTTGATGAAGCCGGGCGCGGTCCGCTGGCAGGTGCGGTTTTTGCGGCAGCAGTCATTCTCGATCCAGCGCGGGTGATCGAGGGCATTCGGGATTCGAAAAAACTCTCGGCTCGCATGCGGGAAAAACTGGCGGTGGAAATCATGCGCTGCGCAATCGCCTGGTGTGTCGCCCGCGCCGATGTGCGTGAAATCGATGAACTCAACATTCTGCAGGCGACATTTTTATCGATGCGGCGAGCCGTGTCAGGATTGTCGCATCGTCCGGACCTGGTTTATGTCGATGGCAATCGGTTGCCTGGTCTCGACTGTCCCGCGACGGCTGTTATCGGCGGAGACGACTTGCTGACCTGCATTGGCGCCGCGTCGATTCTTGCCAAGGTTGCCCGGGATCATGAAATGATCGCTTTGGCCACGCTGTATCCAGAATATGGATTTGATCGACACAAGGGGTATGGTACACCTGAGCATCTGCTGGCTCTTCGACGGCATGGTCCAACACCCGTGCATCGACGATCGTTCGCGCCAGTGCGTAATTCCATCGGCAATTCCATCGCCAGGCAAAGCCCGTCATGACGCATAACGAACCCTTTGTTCATCTGCAGGTCCACAGCGAGTTTTCGCTGGCGGATAGCGTCATTCGTATCAAGGAACTGGCGACAACAGTCGCAGCGCAAGGCATGCCAGCGGTGGCGATGACCGATCGTGGCAACCTGTTTGCGCTCATCAAGTTTTATCAGGCTTGTCTGGGTGCAGGCGTTCAACCGGTCATCGGTGTCGAGATTCGCTATCGATCAACATCGGACCAGGTGGTGCGCGCCTTGCTGCTGGCCATGAATCTGACGGGCTATCGCAATCTCCTGCAGTTGATTTCCAGAGCCTTTACAGACAGTGACGAGCATGGGCTGGTACCACGAGCGGATATCACGCGCCTGCAGGATGGTCTGATCATGTTGTCTGGTGGCCGGCACGGTGAAATCGGTCACGCCCTGATCAATGGGGATACCCATCTTGCTGAACAGTTGGCCGCTGAGTGGTCGAACTGTTTTACCAACCGTTTTTATCTGGAGCTGCAGCGAACCGCGCGTCCCGGTGATGAACTGTCCGTTCGCGCACACGTTGATCTGGCGCAGCGCCTGCAATTGCCGGTGGTCGCGACGAACGACGTCTGCTTCCTCCTCGAGGATGATTTCGAAGCCCATGAGACACGGATCTGCATTCATCAGGGACGAGTACTCAATGATCCGCGGCGCGACCACAATTATTCGTCGCAGCAGTATCTGAAAAGCCCTGCGCAGATGCAGGCGCTGTTCACCGACATCCCCGAAGCGATTGCCAACACGGTAGAAATCGCGCGCCGCTGCAGCGTTACGCTTGAGCTGAAGAAGTACTTCCTGCCGAACTATCCGGTTCCGGCAGATGAAACACTCGCAAGCCATCTGGATCGAATGGCCAGCACTGGTCTCGCGAATCGTCTGCTTCGACTGCCGATAACTGCAGGCGAGGAAGTTCAGCAAAAACACGCCCTTTATCAGGAACGCCTGCGCTTCGAACTTGGCGTCATCAACAAGATGGGTTTTGCCGGCTATTTTCTGATTGTCATGGAATTCATTGCCTGGGCACGCAGCGAGGATATTCCGGTTGGACCGGGACGAGGTTCAGGCGCTGGCTCGCTGGTTGCCTACAGTCTTGGCATCACTGATCTTGATCCTATTTCCTACGATCTTCTGTTTGAGCGCTTCCTGAACCCGGAGCGGGTATCAATGCCGGACTTCGACGTGGACTTCTGTATGGAAGGCCGTGATCGCGTGATCCAGCATGTCAGTGATCGATATGGTCACGCGGCGGTCAGCCAGATCATCACGTTTGGGACCATGGCCGCGAAAGCAGTGGTGCGTGATGTCGCCCGTGTGCAGGGCAAGTCCTATGGCCTGGCCGACAAACTCTCGAAGCTGATTCCGTTCGAAGTTGGTATGACGTTGAAAAAGGCGGTCGACGAAACCAGCGAGTTGCGTGACTTCATCGCCAACAATGACGAAGTCGGCGAGATCATGGAAATGGCGTACAAGCTGGAAGGTGTGGTGCGCAACGTCGGTCGGCATGCCGGCGGCGTGGTGATTGCCCCGACTGAACTCATCGAATTTGTACCGTTGTACACAGAAGAGCCGGGTGGGGCGCTGGTTGCGCAATTCGACAAGGACGACGTCGAAAAAGCCGGGTTGGTGAAATTCGACTTCCTTGGGCTGAAGACCCTGACGATCATCGACTGGTGCGTCAAGGCGATCAACGAAGATCATCCAGATCGGTGTCTGGACATCGACACGATAACGCTTACCGACGAGTCCACCTTTGCATTACTGCGTCGGGCGGAAACGGCCGCTGTCTTCCAGCTGGAATCTCGCGGCATGCGGGATCTCATTCGCCGCCTGTTGCCTGACAAGGTGGAAGATATCATTGCGTTGGTTGCCTTGTTCAGACCCGGACCGCTGCAGAGTGGGGCGGTTGATGACTATATCAATCGAAAACATGGGCAGGAGCCGGTAGATCTGCCACATCCCTCACTCGCCTGGGTATTGCAGGGAACCTACGGTGTCGTGCTCTATCAGGAGCAGGTCATGCAGATCGCGCAGGTATTGGCCGGGTTCTCCCTGGGTGATGCGGATCTGCTGCGACGGGCGATGGGAAAAAAGAAGCCTGAAGAAATGGCGAAGGTCAGGGCTCAATTCCTGACCGGATGCGCAGTCAACCAGGTCGACGAAAGGCAGGCAGGCGAGATCTTCGATCTCATGGAGAAGTTCGCCGGGTACGCTTTCAATAAATCGCACTCAGCCACCTACGCACTGGTCTCTTATCAGACAGCGTATCTCAAGACGCACTTTGCACCGTATTTCATGGCCGCCAACCTGTCGGCGGAAATGCAGAATATCGACAAGGTGGTCACGCTGGTGGACGAAGTGCGTCGCATCGGTATTCAACTTCGATCACCCGACGTGAACAGCAGCATTTTCCGGTTTGCGGTGCGGGAAGGTGTCATCGTGTATGGGCTCGGTGCGGTGCGAGGTGTTGGAGAGGGGCCCGTCGAGTTGATTGTCAGAGAACGTCAGCTCGGTCCGTTCACCAGTCTGAAGGATTTCTGTCAGCGTGTTGATTCTCGCAAGGCGAACAAGCGAGTTCTCGAAGCACTGATTCGCTCAGGTGCAATGGACGCGTTGGTGGAAAAAGAACGATTCAAGTCGCTCAACGAGGTGCGAGCCTATCTCCTCGCGCTGTTACCCGAGGCCATGCACAGTGCCGAACAGGTCGCCCGTGATCGGGATCTGGGCATGGTCGATCTGTTTGGCGGCGTCATGGCTGCACCTGGAGCAGCAGTTGATGTCAGGGACTTCCGACCATTTGATGACGGTGAACGGCTGCAGGCAGAAAAGCAGTCGCTCGGCCTCTACCTGACGGGACATCCGGTTGATCCCCATCTGGATGAGCTGCGCGCCATGTGTCGTCATAGGCTGGTTGATCTGAATCCGGATCGCAAGACGCAGTTCATTGGCGGCACGGTGGTGTCGACCCGTTTGATGAAGTCGAAGCGTGGTGGAAACACTGCTTACGTTGTCATCGATGACAAGAGCGCACGAATCGAAGCCACACTGTTCAATGATGTGTACGAACAATTCCGTGATCGGATCAAGGAGGACGTGCCCGTCATTCTGGAAGGGTATGCACATGCCGACGACTACAACGGTGACCCAACAACTCGCTTCCGGGTGGAGCGTGTGTTGTCGATTGAAGATGCGCGTCGTCGTTTTGCACGCGCAGTTGAAATCACCATTCCATCGGCCATGTCGTCCAGCCTTGCGCAACTGTTGAGCAAGATGCTCACGCCGTATCGATTGCCTGACCAGGGGTGTGGTGTGTCGCTCATCTACTCTTCCAACGCGGCATGCGCTCATATCTGGCTTGGTGAGGAGTGGCGTGTGCGTCCGGCTGATGATCTGTTGCGTGATTTACGCAACAATTTTGGCGCTCAAAGCGTGCGACTGGCCTTTCTGCATGGAGTGCATTGAACCCGATGCCCCTGACCGGGTGATCGACGCTGTTCGGCTTGCTCTGCGAGGCGTCTCAGGTCGAGTGCTGATCGGCTACTCAGGAGGCGTCGATTCATCCGTGCTGTTGTGGGCTGTCACTCAGGTGGTCCCGTTGGGTCGCTTGTTGGCGGTACACATCAATCACAACGCCCAGGCCGCATCCGGCGATTGGGAGCACCATTGCCGCGACACGTCGGCAGCGATGGGTGTTCCGTTTGTGGCCATGTCAGTGGTATTACCCAAGGCGGGGAATTTCGAAGCTGTCGCGAGGCGCGCTCGGCTCGAGTGTTTCGCCGGATTGCTGGCGACCGGGGACGTCCTGTTGCTGGCGCATCATCGCCGTGATCAGACAGAAACTGCCTTGCTGCGGCTGATTCAGGGGCGAGGCGTTTATGGCATGCCCAGTAGTCGGCGGCTTGCCGCTGGCCAGATTCTGCGGCCGCTGCTTGAGATCTCCAGAGAAGAACTCGAATCGTGCTGTCGCGCCGCTGGACTCCGACCGGTTGAAGATCCCAGCAATCTCACAGGTGTTCTTGACCGCAGCTGGATCAGGCAAACACTGTTGCCACAAATGCGATTGCGTTGGCCCTTGGTCGAAGACCACGTAGTGCGGGTCGCGCGAGCGGCGCAGCAGGCGGAGTCGGCTGGTCGCTGGCTCGCCAGCCACTTGCCTCATCCGCTGCTATTCGACCGATTGCCGGAAGATCGGCTGGTCTGGACGGATACGGTCCGCTGGTGGCTCGAATCGCGGGGTCTGCCCGGGGTGCCACGAACGACGCTGCAACCGTGGCTGGTCGGCCTGCGCATGGACGGTGCCGAGCATGTCGACGGAGTTAACACGTCGACGCTGTCGGTGACGGGGGGCTCACTGCATGCCTATCGGCAGCGTCTCTTTGTACAGCTGACACCGCAGCAACTGCCAGAGGTATGGTCAGTGCAGGCTGGAGAGTCCATCGATTTGGGCCATGGAGTGCTGCGTCTTGAACGTGGAGATGTTCCTGCCAGTGATGGTCCAGGTGATCAGTGGCAGATCCGGTTTCGGTGTGGAAACGATGTCCTGAAGGTTGCAGGCCGCAGGCGTCGTGTTTCGACCTTGCTTCAGGCGGCGGTGCTGCCCTGGGAGCGGAGTCGATACCCATTGTTGTATCGAGGTGAGGAACTGGCAGCGATTCCAGGCCTTGCGACGTCAGACACGTTTGGTGAGCTTCTGGTTCAGTGGCAACCACGAGTACCGATGTTTATCCGGGGTGTCGGTTGAGCTTCACAAGGGCATTTGTTAACGTGCTCTTCCATCTTGCGTCCTTAAGCTCAGCCACCCCGAGTTCACGCGCCAGCGTGTTGACCGGCGAGATGGCGGAGACGCTCAACCGTAATAGTTCTTCCAACAGTTGGATTTGATGACCAAGTTCATTTTCGTCACAGGCGGAGTGGTGTCATCCCTTGGGAAGGGCATTCTCACATCATCGCTGGCGGCACTTCTCGAAGCGCGCAAGGTACGAGTCAATGTTCTGAAGATGGACCCTTACATCAATGTGGATCCGGGCACCATGAGTCCGTTCCAGCATGGTGAGGTGTTTGTCACTGCTGATGGTGCGGAAACCGATCTGGACCTTGGTCACTATGAACGATTCAGTGGCGCCCGCATGTCCCGCCGGAATAATTTCACAACCGGTAGCATCTATGCGGAAGTGATTCGCCGTGAACGTCGTGGCGACTACCTGGGCGGCACGGTGCAGGTAATTCCGCATATCACCGATGAGATCAAGCGCCGCATCCGCCTGGTGGGTGAAAACTCCGATGTGGTGATCGTTGAAACCGGCGGTACTGTTGGTGATATCGAATCACAGCCGTTTCTCGAAGCGATTCGCCAATTGCGGCTTGAAGTTGGCTTTCACAACTCACTGCTGATTCACCTTACGCTGGTGCCTTACATCCGCTCTGCTGGCGAGATCAAGACCAAACCGACCCAGCATTCAGTCAAGGAACTACGCAGTATCGGCCTGCAGCCGGACGTCCTGGCCTGTCGTTCCGAGGTTCCCTTGCCACGTGGCGCGAGGGGCAAGATCGGTCTGTTTACCAACGTCGAAGAACGTGCCGTCATTTCTGTCTATGACGCTCAGACCATCTACCAGGTGCCTGCGCTCCTGCATGAGCAGGGGCTTGACGATATCGTCGTCGAAAAACTGAACATCACCTGTGGACCTGCAGATCTGCATGAGTGGGATGCCGTGGTGAAGGCAGAACTGCATCCTTCGAAGACCGTTCGTATCGCCTTTGTCGGCAAATACCTGGACCTGCAGGACGCCTACAAGTCGTTGACCGAGGCAATAAAACACGCGGGAATCCAGACCGATACCCGGGTCGAAGTGAACTATATCGATGCCGAGGAAGTTGAGCGAACCGGTACCGGATGCCTGACGGGTGTCTCGGCAATTCTTGTTCCCGGCGGGTTCGGCCGGCGTGGTTTTGAAGGCAAGATTGCGGCTGCCGGATATGCACGTGAAAAAAATGTGCCGTATCTGGGTATCTGTTATGGCTTGCACGCCGCAGTGATCGACTTTGCCCGCAATCGTTGTCATCTGGCGGGCGCGCACTCGACAGAAATCGAGGAGAAATCCGCGCATCCCGTGATTGCGCTTGTTACCGAGTGGACCGGCAAGGATGGTCAGGTGGAGCAGCGAGCTGCGGATAGCGATCTCGGCGGATCCATGCGTCTGGGTGAACAGGCTTGTTTGTTGAACCAGGGCTCCCTGGCGCAACGTGTCTACGGCAAGAGCGTCGTGCACGAACGTCATCGACATCGGTACGAAGTCAACGACCGGTATGTTCAACAGATTGTTGATGAAGGGATGGCGGTGGCCGGTCGGTCCGAAGACGGCCTGGTGGAAATGGTCGAATTGCCTGAACATCGATGGTTCCTCGCATGCCAGTTTCACCCTGAGTTCACGTCATCACCGCGAGAGGGACATCCGTTATTCAAGGGATTCATTGAAGCTGCACTGTCTTATGCGGTTGACCATGCACAGATCACGCACGTGCAGGCTGCTGGATGAGCATTGAGCTTTGTGGTTTCACCGCCGGGATAGATCAACCCTTCTTCCTGATTGCTGGCCCATGCGTGGTGGAAAGCGAATCACTGCAACTGAACACCGCTGAACGGTTGAAGCGAATTACGGATGACCTCGGCATTCGGTTTATCTTCAAGAGTTCCTTCGACAAGGCCAATCGATCGTCGCTGGATAGTTTTCGCGGCCTCGGTATCAGCGAGGGATTGCGAATTCTCGACAAGGTCAAACATGACCTCGGCATTCCGGTTCTGACCGATGTCCATGACGATTCGCCACTGGATGAAGTCGCTTGTGTCGCGTCGGCGTTGCAGACCCCGGCGTTTCTCTGTCGTCAGACCAATTTCATTCTGAACGTATGCAATCTCCAGTTACCGGTGAACATCAAAAAAGGTCAGTTTCTGTCACCGCAGGAAATGGTCAATGTCGTCATCAAGGCGCGATCTACCGGCAATCGTCAGATCATGGTGTGTGAGCGTGGTGCGAGTTTCGGGTACAACAACCTCGTGTCCGATATGCGCTCGCTGGCCATCATGCGGGAAACGGGGTGTCCGGTCGTGTTTGATGCAACCCACTCGGTGCAGATGCCCGGCGGGCTGGGGCATGCCTCCGGTGGGCAAAGAGAAATGATCCCCGTGCTGGCTCGCGCGGCAGTAGGAGCGGGAATTGCCGGATTGTTCATGGAAACGCATCCGGATCCGTCTGCCGCGCTCTCCGACGGACCAAATTCGTGGCCTCTGGATCGCATGCGTGAACTTCTCCTGTCTCTGCAGGCGATTGATGCGGCAGTGAAGTCTCGCCCGTTTGCCGAAAACGCGATGGTATGACACATGCCACGGCAGCTCTGGCGTGGATTCAGGAGAATACGGTGCTATCGACGCGTCGCAGCATCTGCGACGCGAGGTAGTGAACTCATCCGGGCGCAACACCTCAGTTGCGCAAACAATGTTTTGAGCAGGTGACAGGTAAGGCCATGAAGATAACCCGAATTATTGGTCGTGAAGTTCTTGATTCCCGTGGCAATCCCACTGTTGAAGCAGAAGTCTGGACTGACAAAGGCGCGAACGGACGCGCGTGCGCACCAAGCGGAGCTTCCACCGGTTCCAGAGAAGCGCTTGAAAAACGTGATGGTGACCAGTCGCGTTATTCAGGCAAAGGTGTCCGGCAGGCAGTTGCCGCCATCAATGGACCGATCAGCGAACTGCTGCACGGGACAGCTGCGGATGCGCAGGAGCAGCTGGATGGCCGACTGATAGAACTGGATGGAACAGAGAACAAATCCAGTCTGGGTGCGAACGCGATGCTGGCGGTATCACTGGCTGCCGCCAAAGCGGCAGCCGCGGAAAGCGGTCAGCCCTTGTTCCGCCACATCAACCAGCTGTTTGGCGCACCGCGTATGACGATGCCAGTCCCGATGATGAACATCATCAATGGCGGGGAGCATGCCGATAACAATGTGGATATCCAGGAGTTCATGATTCAGCCGGTCTCGATGACCAGCTTTCGTGAAGCACTGCGTTGTGGCGTTGAGGTTTTCCATTCACTCAGGACAGTGCTCAAGAATCGCGGACTCGCAACGTCGGTTGGTGACGAGGGCGGCTTTGCGCCCAATCTGGGTTCAAACGCCGAGGCTCTTGAAGTGATCGCTGTGGCGGTTGGCAATGCCGGTTACCAGCTTGGCACGGACGTCACTCTCGCCCTGGATTGTGCAGCCTCGGAGTTCCACGAGGATGGTGGCTACAACCTGAGTGGTGAAGGCCGCAAGTTCTCCAGTAATGGTTTCGCAAAGTATCTGGCAGACCTCGCCGACCAACATCCGATAGCGTCCATCGAAGATGGGATGGATGAGAGTGACTGGGACGGTTGGGCGGAGCTCACTCGACTTGTGGGCAAGAAGATTCAGTTGGTTGGCGATGATCTGTTTGTCACCAACACGAAGATCCTGAAGCGGGGAATCGATGCCGGGATTGCGAATTCGATATTGATCAAACTCAATCAGATCGGTACGTTGAGTGAAACGCTGGCGGCCATTCGCATGGCAAAAGCGGCCGGTTACACCGCTGTGGTTTCGCATCGCAGTGGTGAAACGGAAGATGTCACGATCGCTGATCTCGCGGTGGCGACGGGATGCGGTCAGATCAAGACGGGTTCGTTGTGTCGCAGCGATCGGGTTGCAAAGTACAACCAGTTGCTGCGAATTGAAGAGGCGCTCGGCACCGATGCGGTCTATCGTGGGCGTGCCGAGTTTGCTCGCTGAGATGCAGATGGAGACGCTTCTCGGGGTGGGCCAGGACCGGCCGGAGCGGTCCTGATAGCCAGTCTTCGTTTATGCGACGGCGTTTTCAAAACGAGATTTGCAGCACGTAATTCGCAACAAAAGAACTCAACAAGGATTTTGGCATGCGACTGATCATCGCCCTGGGTGTGCTTGTGATTCTGAGCTTGCAATACAAAGCCTGGTTCAGCGATGTGGGCTTTCGGGCCGCTGCGCAGATGCGTACGGAAGTCGACGCTGAGCGGGCCAAGGTGACTGTCCTTGCAGCCCGTAACCAAGTACTGGCGGCAGAAATCGCTGCGCTCAAATCGGGAACCGATGTCATGGAAGCACGTGCTCGACTTGATCTTGGGATGATTCGAAAGGGCGAAATTTTTCTGCTGGTGGCAGACAACGTCCGGTGAACCCAGTCGACGGTCGATGGCCGGTAGCCGCCACCCGAGATCGTGGCCGAGCGTCGCTTCGTGAACGAGTTGAAGATTTCAGCGTCGTCGAAATTCTCGAACCTGGACCTGAAGGTGATGCCGGTCACGTCTGGATGCGGATGCGCAAGCAGTCGCTGAGTACGCCCGCTGCCGCTCGGCGAATTGCGGATGCGCTTCGCGTAAGCACGGCCGATATTGGCTATTCGGGCCTCAAGGATGAACGATCCATCAGCGAGCAGTGGTTCAGTGTGCCGACTGCAGCATTTTCACTGCCAGCAGTGCAGTCCATCGATGGCGTAACTGTGCTGGAACATGCCATGCAGGCCCGTAAACTGCGACGCGGCGTTCATCTGGGAAACCGGTTCGAAATCCTGTTGCGGGAAGTCGAACATCCACACCTGCCATCCGATCCCTTTGTCTTCCCCAACTACTTTGGCCAGCGGCGTTTCGGGTACGACAATATCGAGCAGGCCCGCGACTGGTTGCAAAATCGGCGGCGACGACGGATCACCCCGTTCAAACGTGGCATCTATCTTTCAGTGCTCAGGTCCTTGCTGTTCAATGAAGTTCTCGGTCGTCGAGTGGCGTCCGGAAACTGGAGTGAACTACTGGAAGGTGATGTGGCTGATACCAGCGGGTACCCAACAGGTCCCTTGTGGGGCCGGGGTACCAGCCCGACGCTTGGGCTCGCCAGGGAGTTTGAAGACCAGGCACTGGCGGACTACAGCGATTTGAGAGAGGGGCTTGAATTCGCCGGGGTTGATCAGGATCGAAGGTCCCTGGTTGGAACGGCAAGCGCGGTCAACGTCGTTGAAGTGGTACCAGGACAGCTGAAGATCGGCTTTTTCCTGCCGGTAGGCACCTATGCAACGGTTGCACTGGATGAGTACTTCAAGCTCAAGGATTACGCGACATCATGAGTCGCGATATTGAAGGCCGTGGCATGACGAGTCGACGAACACGAGATCGGCTGGTTGCCAGATTGCGTGATCGAGGCATCGTACACCAGGGGGTTCTGGAAGCGATTGGCAGCATTCCCAGGCATATCTTTGTGGATGAAGCCCTGGCGCAGCGTGCCTATGAAGACAGTGCCTTGCCGGTCGGGCACGGTCAGACAATTTCACAGCCGTACGTGGTTGCCTTGATGACACAGACGCTGCTGGCCAGAAACCCGAAACGAATACTCGAGGTAGGCACGGGAACCGGTTATCAGACCGCGGTACTGTCCGGGCTTGCGCATCGCATATTTTCTGTGGAGCGTATTGAAACACTGCTGACGCGTGCGCAGGCTCGTTTGCTGTCACTTCGATTGACCAACATACGTTACCGATTGGGCGACGGCTACGAAGGTTGGCCGGCTGAGAGCCCTTTTGATGCGATTCTCGTCACGGCGGCTCCACGAGAAGTTCCGGAGATCCTGCTTGATCAACTGGCCGACAACGGAAGGTTGATCCTGCCGGTTGGTGGTGATGATGTTCAGGAACTGCGTGTCATTGATCGACATGGTGACGAGTACTCCACGGCGACTGTCGAGCATGTACGCTTCGTTCCACTGCTGAAGGGGGTTCGCCAGTCGACAACAGGTGATCGCTCATGATCAGTCAACGCACGGTAGTGGAATGGCTGAATCCCCCCGTTCGATGAGGATCGTTCCGTCTCATTCCAGATCTGTGATGGATCGACTGGCAGACTTTCGGAGCGCTGGCTCGCGTTGGGTCTGCGTGCTGTTTCTATCAGGTGTGGTCGGTTGTGCACAGCAAGGCAAACCGTTGATCATCGACAAAACTACGGGTGATCGCGGCGGGGCGAAACATCGGGTCACGGTTGAATCTGGCGCTTCTCGTTCCGGACGTGCCAGGTCTTCAGCCACGGCTTCGACAACTTATGCGGTCGGCCGTGGTGACACGCTGTACTCAATTGCGTGGCGAAACGGTACGACGGTCGAAGAACTTGCCGCGATCAATCGTCTGCGTCGGCCATACACGATATATCCCGGTCAACGATTGCGTCTGGCCGCTTCCGGACGCCGACAGTCGCAACCAGCCCAGGTTTCACCACCCGAACGCACGTCAGCACCATTGGCCGAATCCGGTCCCATCGTCTGGCGGTGGCCAGTCGCGGAACGGCCGGTTCGCGAGTTCGGCAAGGGTAACAAAGGCCTGGATTTCGACCTGCGAACAGGGACCATCATCGGTGCGGTTGCTGATGGTGAGGTTGTTTATGCGGGCGCGGGTCTCGGGGGCTACGAATCGTTGACCATTATCCGCCACGTCCAGGGATTTCTCAGCGCTTACAGCCTCAATGGGCCGATCCAGCACAAGGAGGGTGATCAGGTTGGTCGAGGTGATATGGTTGCCAAGATCTCGGCGTCAGGCCGGCTGACGCGATTCCACTTTGAAATCCGCCGGGATGGTGACCCGGTAAGCCCCAGACTGCTGCTGGACTGATCGATTCACCATCTGCGAAAGAGCGCGCTATTCCTGGAGCATCGCTCGCTTGCCGGGTTTGCCGTCCCATTCCTCGGCATCGGCAAAGGCCTCTTTCTTTTCGGTAATGTTGGGCCAGATTTCGGCGAATTTGGCGTTCAATTCCTGAAAGCTCTTCTGATCGGCAGGCAGTTCATCTTCTGAATAAATCGCGTTCACCGGGCATTCGGGCTCGCACAGCGCACAATCGATGCACTCATCCGGGTGGATGACGAGCATGTTCGGTCCTTCGTAAAAGCAGTCCACAGGGCATACCTCTACGCAGTCCGTATGCTTGCACTTGATGCAGTTCTCTCCAACGACAAAGGGCATGGCTCACGATCCTGCTGCAAAAAAGGCAGTCATTCTAGCGGAGTCTCGGGGTCTGTCGAGAGCAGTAGTCGCCATCGATAGATCAAATCCAGCGCTTCTCGAGGCGAAAGGGTGTCCGGACTGATATTCGCCAGCTCGTCGCGGATAACCAGGGCATTTTCGGTTTCACGTTGATTGGACGGGTCCGATGCAGATTCGGATGGCGATGGCGCAAACAAGTCGCCTTGCGGCTGAGGTCTGGGTCTCGCCTTGCGCTCAAGTTCGGCCAGATGTTCCCGGGCACGTCTGACCACCGCGGCTGGAACCCCCGCAAGCTTGGCAACCTGCACGCCATAACTCTGGCTGGCCGGTCCCGGCAGGACGTTGTGCAGCAGCACGATGTCGCCACGATGCTCCGTCGCCGCGAGATGCACGTTGGCCACACCATCGGTCTCAGCTGCCAACGCCGTGAGTTCGAAGTAGTGTGTTGCAAACAGGGTGAGTGCACGAATGCGATCAGCCAGATAGCGCGCCGCAGCCCAGGCGATGGCCAACCCGTCGTAGGTGCTTGTACCGCGGCCCACTTCGTCGAGCAACACCAGGCTTTGCTCGGTGGCATGGTTGAGGATGTTGGCCGTTTCGATCATCTCGACCATGAAGGTCGATCGCCCCTCAGAAAGATCGTCTGCCGCGCCGATGCGCGTGTGAATGCGATCGATTGGTCCTAGTCGTGCGGTTACCGCGGGCACATGGCTGCCAGCGTAGGCAAGGATTGCGATCAGCGCCGACTGGCGCATGAACGTCGACTTGCCACCCATGTTCGGCCCGGTGATCACGAGTATTCTGCGATCCGGCCCGAGAACGAGATCGTTGCGGATAAACGGAGAACGCAACTTTGAGGCAACCACCGGATGCCAGCCATCATGAATTTCCAGCCCTGGCAGTGTTGAAAAGGTCGGCTCGGACAGCCCGAGGGCCGAGGAACGCTCGGCAAAACACGCCAGCACGTCGAGACTCGCCAGGGTATGTGCGGCCTGACGGAGTCTGACCTGTTGCTGTGCAAGATCGTCGATCAGCATGGCATACAGACTTTTTTCGCGGCCGAGTGCACGCGCTCTGGCGGTCAGCGCCTGGTCTTCGAAAGCTTTCAATTCGGGAACGATGTATCGCTCGGCGTTTTTCAGTGTCTGACGACGAATGTAGTCAGCAGGAGGCGCGATGCTGGTGCGGCCCAGTTCGATGTAATAACCGTGGATGCGGTTATAGCCGACCTTCAGGGAAGTTATGCCCGTTCGATCGCGCTCTCGTTGTTCGAGTGCCTGGAGCCAGTGACCCGCGTCGTCGTTCAGGCTGCGGAGTTGATCCAGCTCGGTATCGAAGCCAGGCGCAATGGCCCCACCCTCACGAATGGTGGCTGGTGGATTTTCGATGATGGCCTTCGAAAGGAGTGCAGCTTCTGCCGAACAATCAGGTGTCTGGGCGCGTAGTTGCTGAAGCAGTGGGCTATCGATGCCAGCGATACTGCTCAGCACCTCTGGCAACAGCGACAGACTGATCGCCAATCGAGCCAGATCGCGGGGGCTCGCCGAACGCAGGCTGATACGCGTAATAATTCTCTCCATGTCGCCGCAACGCTTCAGCACACGGCGGAGTTCCTCTGGATTATTGGCGAGCAACGACGAGACTGCGTGTTGTCGCAAGCGTGCGCTGTCCTGTGAACGGAGCGGCTGGGTCAACCAGTTACGCAGCAGGCGGCGACCCATTGCGGTACGCGTGGTATCCCACAGGGAAAACAGTGTGTTGGTCGTGCTGCCATCACCTCGAGAGTCAACTTCCAGATTGCGGCGGGAGTTGCTGTCGATGAGCAGGTAGTCAGAGTCCAGCACACGTCGGCAACTATCGATCTGAATGGTACGTCCAGCGTGTGCGTGTTCCGCATAACGTATGGCCATGACCGCCGCATCGATTGCGGGTGAGTGTGGATCGAGATTGAGCGTGCCGAGATCTGTCCAGGCCAAGGCTCGCAAGAGAGCGTCGGCCGATGAATCCTGAACACCCGGTGACGTTTCTGCCATCGGCGTATCGAACAATCGCAGCGGCGTGTCATTCAGCTGCCCGCCGATACGGTCAAGCAATCCCGATGTCGACACCAGTACTTCGCTGATGTCGTGGCGTCGCAGTGGCGCTATAAGATCACCACTGCCTGGCAGTTCAATGACTTCGAGAGCACTGCGCGAGAGGTTCAGCAGGGCGATCCCTATGGTCGCGGCATTGACATGTACCGCCGCCAGAACGCTGTCACTCTGTTCGCCGAGCAGTGCCTCTTCCACCAGCGTGCCGGGAGTAACAATCCGCTGCACACGTCGCTCGACCGGTCCACGGCTGGTTTCCGGATCACCGATCTGTTCGCAGATGGCGATGCGTTCGCCGAGTTTGACCAGGCGAGACAGATAACCGTCCACTGCATGATATGGCACACCACACATGGGTATGGGTTGGCCGGCGGAGTGACCGCGGGAAGTCAGTGTGATATCGAGAAGGTCGGCGGCGCGCCTGGCATCGTCGAAGAACAGTTCATAGAAGTCCCCCATTCGATAGAACAGCAGACTGTCGGGATGCTCGGCCTTCAGCCCAAGATATTGCCGCATCATGGGCGTGTGGTCTGCAGTATCGGCTGGCGTGGTTTGAGCCGAGATGATGGGTGGCACGGTAATGTTTGCGGCGGAGTAACGAAGGGCGTGGGAGATTTGCACGGAAGGCTGTGCGATTCAACCACCGGAACGCTTTTAGGGGCTTGCCAACGCGCACTGTTCGAATATACAGTACTTTCAACAGTGACGCAGCGAGCGGGTTCCCCCGATGCGAACGTTACCGAATCAACCGGATTTCGAGCAAAGCTCGAATCACCCTAACGACAAACCAGCTGCACCGAATTGATACGCAGCTTCACGACAGGATCAACCATGAGCCGCACGCCAGCAGACAGAGCTTCCCAGGACATGAACGATATGGAAGGAACGGGCAAGGACAGCTATTCAAAGGAGCGGGTCAGCAAAGACAACAAACGCACGGCTTCCTCAAAGGATGGCGCGGACGATGCGCATCGTGAACGTGCATTGACCGCGGCGCTGGCACAGATCGAGCGACAGTTCGGCAAGGGCTCGATGATGCGTATGGGAGCTCGCGAACATGTGGCCATTCCATCAATTTCTACTGGTTCGTTAGGGCTGGATGTGGCGCTGGGCATCGGTGGCCTGCCACGTGGACGAATCGTTGAAATCTACGGGCCGGAGTCATCGGGAAAAACCACGCTTACGCTACAGGTGATCGCTGAAGCCCAACGTATCGGTGGCACCTGTGCCTTCATCGACGCTGAACACGCGCTTGATCCTGAATACGCAGAAAAGCTCGGCGTGAATATTGGTGATCTGCTGGTCTCGCAGCCTGATACCGGCGAACAAGCGCTGGAAATCTGCGACATGATCGTCCGCTCCGGGGCCGTGGATGTGGTGGTGATCGACTCGGTGGCAGCGCTGACGCCGAAAGCCGAAATTGAAGGGGAAATGGGTGACTCGCACGTTGGACTTCAGGCACGTCTGATGAGTCAGGCACTGCGCAAGATGACAGGCAGCATCAAGCAGTCGAATACCCTGGTAATCTTCATCAACCAGATCCGGATGAAAATCGGCGTGATGTTTGGTTCGCCGGAGACCACAACCGGTGGCAACGCCCTCAAGTTCTACGCCTCTGTTAGGCTGGACATTCGTCGAATTGGCGCCGTCAAGGAAGGCGAAGAGGTGGTAGGTAACGAAACCCGGGTGAAAGTGGTGAAAAACAAGGTCGCACCACCATTCCGTCAAACCGAATTCCAGATTCTCTACGGTTCGGGCATCAACCGTATGGGAGAGATCCTGGATATCGGTGCACAGCAGGGCATCATCGAAAAGTCCGGTGCCTGGTATACCTATCAGGAAGATCGGATTGGTCAGGGACGCAAGAATGCAGGGGATTTCCTCGCTGAACATCCCGACATGTGCAAGGAAATCGAAACGAAGATCCGCATGGCGCTGTTGCCTCGAACCCAGCCGCTTGCGGATGACGTGGTTGTTCCCGAGCCTGCTGGCGATACTCTGTAGCCGTCGCACACGCCATGGCGCCTTTTTTGCGATTGCTCAAACATCGCCAGCTCAGCTCCGGATTTCAGGAGTCAGCGGAGTTGGACCCATCCGGCAATTCTGCGGATGAGGTGAGTGACGCTGAGAATCAGCAGAAGGCAATGAGCGAAGCACGTCGGCTGGCGCTGCAGTTGCTGGCCCAGCGAGAGTTCACTTTCAGTGAACTCGTGGATCGGTTGGAGACCAAAGGGTGCACCCGACTCGTGAGTCAGCGAGTTGTGCAACAGCTTCAGGAAGATGGTCTGCAGTCGGATGAACGGTTCGCTGAAGTCTTTGCTCGCAGTCGAATGGCGCGGGGTCACGGGCCGATGCTGCTACGAGCCGAGATGCGCGCGCGAGGTTTGAGCGACACCCTGACTGACGACTACGCCACCCATCCACATGCGTACTGGATCAAGCTGGCTACAGCCGCGTTGCAAAAACGCTTTCATGAAGCACCAACCAATCGGGATGAATGGGCCAAACAAGCCCGCTTTCTGGCTCGACGTGGATTTTCAGCGGATCTGATCTATTCAGCCCTGGGTGATCAGCAGAGCTGAGCCTCGATAGCAGGGACCAACAGCAATCCCCAGCAGGTTCATGCGCTGTACCGAATCATTGGTTTGCCTCGCTCGAGTGACAGACGTGTCATGGACGCGGACATCGCCTCGACAGGTGATTATACTTTCGCACTTTTTTGCGCTGGGACGATTATGGACGCCGGGGAAATCAGGCAAGCCTACCTGGATTTTTTTGCAAGCAGAGGGCACACCATTGTGCCGTCGTCTGGTCTTGTTCCGTACAACGATCCCACGCTGCTGTTCACCAATTCCGGCATGGTCCAGTTCAAGGACGCTCTGCTCGGAAGAGAAGATCCTGGCTATCGTCGGGCAACTTCGGCACAGCGTTGTGTGCGCGCCGGTGGCAAGCACAACGATCTGGAAAACGTCGGCTACACCGCCCGGCACCACACATTCTTTGAAATGCTGGGGAACTTCAGCTTTGGTGACTACTTCAAGACCGAGACCATTCATTGGGCATGGGAATTTGTAACGTCTGTACTCCAGATTCCGAAGGACAAACTCTGGGTGACAGTACATCCGACGGATGACGAGAGCCGAGCGATCTGGAGAGATCAGATCGGTGTGGCGGTAGATCGGATCGTCGATATCGAGGGAAATTTCTGGACCATGGGCGATACCGGCCCGTGTGGGCCGTGCACTGAGATCTTCTACGATCACGGACCTGAAGTGGCCGGTGGGCCACCTGGTTCACCCGATGAAGACGGCGATCGCTACATCGAATTCTGGAACCTCGTCTTCCCTCAGTTTGATCGCTCGCTGGATGGCACGCTCAGTCCGCTCCCGCAGCGCGGCGTTGATACCGGAATGGGATTGGAGCGAGTCGCTGCAATTCTTCAACACGTCCACAGCAACTATGAGATCGACGGGTTCCGACGGATCATGCGCGCGGTTGGTGCTGCCGCCGGAATTTCCGATGACGATCTCCTGCTCGCCAATCCGTCGATCAGAGTCATTGCTGACCACATTCGGTCCAGCGCATTTCTCATCGCTGATGGCGTGTACCCGGGTAACGAAGATCGCTCGTACGTGCTGCGCCGGATCATTCGTCGGGGTTTGCGCCACGGCCATAAACTTGGGATCTCGCAGATCTTTTTCCATCGTATCGTCAAGTCGCTAGTAGACGAGATGGGCATGGCCTATCCGGTCCTGCGGGAAAAGCAGCAGGAAATTCAGGAAGTTCTGCAGCGCGAGGAACTGAAGTTTGCCGAGACTCTCGCGCAGGGTATGGGCTTGCTGAACCGGGCAATCGAGAGTCTGTCGTCTCGCGAAATTCCGGGCGATGTGGTTTTCAAACTCTATGACACTTTTGGTTTTCCGGCGGACCTCACTGCAGACGTCGCGCGTGAACGAGACCTCACCGTCGATATGGCCGGTTTTGAAGCAGCCATGGAAGAGCAGCGAATTCGTGGGCGGGCTGCAGCACGCTTCAGCGCCAATTTGGGGCAGGTGGTCCACACGTCAGGGAAGGTCACGTTTGAAGGGTACAGTCATCTCGAACATGACGGGCTCGTTCAATCGGTCTATTCCAGCGAAGGTGGCGTCGTCGGTGGCCTGACCATGGGTGAAGAGGGTGTTGTAGTACTCGACCGAACACCTTTTTACGCTGAGTCCGGCGGCCAGGTTGGCGACACCGGCAAGTTGCAGTCGGAGAGTTTTGAGTTTGAAATCAGCGATACACAACAAGCTGGCGAACAGTTTCTGCATATTGGTCGCGTCACACGAGGAGCCATCAAACCGGGTATCCAGGTGAAGGCCAGTGTTGACGTCGACAGACGACAGAACATTCGTCGTAATCACTCGGCGACACACCTGATGCACGCTGCGCTGAGAGAAGTACTCGGACCTCACGTCCAGCAAAAAGGCTCGCTGGTTGATGCTCAGCGCCTGCGCTTTGACTTCTCGCAACCCGGTCCTGTATCAGCGAAGGAACTGGCGCGCATCGAAACCATCGTCAACACGCAGATCAGACGCAATGACAGCGTTACCACTGAAATCCTTGACTACGAAGCTGCCGTCAAGCGCGGTGCCATGGCGTTGTTCGGCGAAAAGTACGGTGATCGGGTCAGAGTGCTGACGATGAACGAGGGGTTCTCCGTTGAGCTATGCGGAGGAACACACGTGTCTCGATGTGGAGACATCGGATTGTTCAAGATCGTGACGGAGGCTGGCGTCGCAGCGGGTGTACGACGTATTGAAGCCATTACCGGAGCGGCGGCGGTTGCGCACGTCCTCGATCAGGAACGATCGCTCCAGGAGTTGGCCGACTTGTTGAAAGCACCGGTTTCTGAACTCACGGAAAAATTGGCCGTGCTGCTGGCTGAACAGCGGCGTCTACAAAAAGAGACGACGGAACTTGGCCAGAAGATTGCCGCATCCGGTGGCGCGGATCTCGCGGGTTCTGCCATCGATGCGGGTGATGGCGTCATGGTGGTGTCCGCGCGCATTGAGGGTGGCGCCTCCGCATTGATGCCAACGCTCGATACTCTGAGGAGTAGATTCGGTAGAGGCGTAGTGATCCTGGCCGCCGTTGAAGACGGCAAGGTGAATCTCGTGGCAGCCGTCAGCAAGGACCTGTTGTCCAGAGTCAAGGCAGGTGATCTGGTGAACCTCGTTGGCAAGGTGGTGGGTGCCAAGGGAGGTGGCAGGCCGGAGCTTGCACGTGCTGGCGGCGGCGATCGTCCTGAAGCGCTGAACGAAGCGCTGCAACTCGTTCTGCCCTACATGCAGAAGTTGATTTCCAGTGGAGAAGGCACATGAGCCTCATTGTGCAGAAGTATGGTGGCACAAGCGTAGGTGACCTCGAACGAATCAGGCATGTCGCCGAACGGGTGCAACGTTACAGAGATCAAGGCCATCAAGTCGTCGTGGTGGTATCCGCGATGAGTGGTGAGACGAATCGACTCGATGCCATGGGCAAGGAACTCGTGAGTCGTCCGGACACCAGAGAGATGGATGTCCTGTTGGCTGCGGGTGAGCAGGTCAGCATTGCATTGTTGGCCATGGCGTTGATCGCCCGAGGGATTCCCGCTCGCTCATTTCTGGGTTTCCAGATTCCGCTGCGTACTGATCTTGCCTTTGGACGTGCTCGCATCCAGGAAATCAACACGGATGTGCTACGAGCCACGGTCGAAGAGGGGCTGGTTCCGGTAATCGCCGGTTTTCAGGGAATTGCAGAGGATGGTTCGGTGACCACACTCGGTCGTGGTGGATCAGACACCAGTGCCGTTGCGATCGCCGCTGCATTGAAAGCCGATGAGTGCGAAATCTGCACAGACGTTGACGGTGTCTATACTGCTGATCCGCGAGTTGAACCCCATGCTCGTCGTCTGGACACCATCACTTTTGAAGAGATGCTTGAACTGGCCAGTCTCGGCTCAAAGGTCCTGCATCCTCGCTCCGTTGAATTTGCCGGCAAGTATCAGGTTCCACTTCGCGTGTTATCTACCTTTGTCGAAGAAGGCGGCACGCTCATCACGATGGAGAAAGAAACCATGGAACAACCTCTCGTATCCGGAATAGCGCACACTCGCGACGAAGCCAAGATCACCATCGCAGGGGTCCCCGATGTGCCGGGAGTTGCGTCGAAAATTCTCGGGCCGATCAGTGCAGCGGCCATCGAAGTCGACATGATCGTTCAGAACACGGGCGCTGATGGATTGACCGATTTCACCTTCACGGTAAAACGTGGTGACTATACCCGGGCGCTGGAACTGTTGACCCCAGTCAAGGAGGCGCTCAAGGCGCGCAGTCTTGCTGGTGATGATTCGATCGCCAAGGTGTCGGTGGTTGGCGTGGGTATGCGTTCCCACTCAGGGGTGGCAACCCGGGTGTTTGATGCGTTGGCTGCTGAAAATATCAATATCCAGATGATCTCCACGTCAGAGATCAAGATCTCGGTGGTCGTCGCCGAACGCTATATGGAATTGGCGGTCAGAGCCGTACATGCTGAATTCGGGCTCAGCAAGGCATGAGCCAAGGCGCCCGCACTTGCAGGCTGCTTTACCTCTAAATGGCAGCAAAGTAGGCTTGTATTGGTCGTTGGCACACCACCTTTGTCCTTCTGGATCGAGGGCAACGCGATATGGAATGGTGGGGTTGCCGGTTTGGAGGTTTAGAAAGCGCCGCCTTGATGGGTTGGCCATGTCATGGAAAGCAGCGGAGAAGACCATGGAAAGATACAACGGATTGCTGACGGGTGTCCTGGAAGGCACGTCATGCTGATCCTCACACGGCGAATTGGTGAAACGCTGATGATCGGCGATGAGATCATCGTGACCGTGCTTGGGGTCAAAGGAAATCAGGTACGGCTGGGTGTGGGTGCGCCGAAAGATGTCGCGGTGCATCGTGAAGAAATCTATCGACGCATTCAGAAGGAAAACGAAGATGAACAGTCATCCTTCGAGAACGAATGACGGGACTCTCTCCAGTGGTCATTGAATAATCCAGGGGTAACAGCCCTCAGGAATCCTCCAAAGGTGCTGCCTTTGGATCGATTTGCCTCCAGACTTTCATCGACATTTCCCACAGCCGCTTTCCTGCAGACTGGTCATAGACTTTGTCGTCCATCGGTTTCTGCGAGAACATGTGCAGGTACACGTTCGAACGCCCTTTGAAGTCGTCGCTGCCTGACAAGTAGATCAACGGCTCCGCGGCTTTGGCAGGTGATTTGAAGATCACCGTGAAGATCGCGCGTAACACGAATCGCAACGGCCAGGGTGCGGCTTTGATGATGTTTGAATTGACCGGTCCCGGACAGATCAGGTTGATCTGGGTTGTTGGCGCGCCGTCCCGGCCGTTGATACGTCGATCCAGTTCCGTTGCATAGGTGTTCAGCAGCAATTTGAAATAGCTGTAGTTGGCGATGGCCTTGTTCACGCCGTAGTCAAAGTAGTGCCCAAACTCATCGAAGTCGACGGCAGAGGCCCCTCGGTGACTGTCCGAGGAAATAAACAGCAGCCGAGGTTCGCCATGCAGACGCGAAAGGCGATCGCGTCCCAGCAGCAGATTGGAGAGGATGACGTTGGCCAGATAGTTCACCAGAAACATCTCATCCTGACCGCTTTCTGTTTGTCGGGATCGGGGGAGCGTCACTGCAGCGTTCAGGATGACGATGTCGAATTGTTGGTCGTCCCTGACAAGACCGTCCACGAACTCGTGGATAGAGTCCAGATCAGCCAGATCGCACCGCCGCATTTCTATTCCGTTGACACCAGCCTGCTTTCGCGCGAGATCACCTGCTTGCGGTATCTGGCTGCGACAGGCCATGGTGACATGGCCACCGCGCCGGGCGATTTCTACGGCTGCGGCGAAGCCAAGCCCGGAATTGGCACCGGTAATAAGTACTCGGCGCTGATCAAAGCGAATCTCCG